>NZ_JBHLSW010000004.1:0-5000 GCF_042434805.1 Brevundimonas balnearis
TGACCTGCCCCCCGCCGGTCCCTCGATCATTATGAGAGCCCAGGGGGTTGGTAGCTGATCTCCAGCGCCGGCGGTAGCGGCCGGGCGGTGGAGCTGATCAAGTTGCGCAGCCGGCCGGCCGCGGGGTTCAGACGCACGGCTTCCGGGGTCAGTCCGCCGTGCGCCGAGTGCGGCCTGACGTGGTTGTAGTCGAGCCGCCAGCGCTCGATGACAGCCCGGGCCTCGGCGAGGTTGGCGAAGACCTCCTCGTTCAGGCACTCGTCGCGCAGCTTGCCGTTGAAGCTCTCGACGAAGCCGTTCTGCTGCGGCTTGCCGGGCGCGATGTAATGCCAGTCGACGCCGGTGCGGTTGGTCCATTCCAGCATGGCCCGGCTGGTCATCTCGGTCCCGTTGTCGCTAACGATGGTCGCCGGCCGGCCGCGCCGGGCGATCAGGGCGTCCAGCTCGCGGGCCATGCGATGGCCGCCGATCGAGGTGTCGACCACCAGCGCCAGCGCCTCGCGGGTGAAGTCGTCGACGATGCACAGGATCCGGAAGCGCCGGCCCCAGCTCAGCGTGTCGGCCACGAAGTCCAGGCTCCAGCGCTGGTTCGGCCCGTCCGGCAGCGCCATGGGCGCCCGCGTGCCGGTGGCGCGCTTGCGGCCGCGCCGCCTTCGCACCGCCAAGCCCTCCTCGCGGTGCAGCCGGAAGAGCTTCTTCTTGTTCATGCTGACGCCTTCACGCTCGAGCAGGATGCCGAGCCGCCGGTAGCCGAAGCGGCGTCGCTCCGCCGCCAGGCCCCGCAGCCGGGCGCGTACCTCCGCATCGCCTGGCTGGGCCACGCGGCGCACTGTCTTCGGATCGACCTGGACCAGCCCGCAGGCGCGCCTCTGCGAGAAGCCGCGCTCCGCCATCAGGCGAAGCACGGCCTCCCGGCGCGCTGCAGGCCCGATCAGTTCTTTCCCAGCAGGTCCTTCAGCGCCGACACGTCGAGCATGGACTCCGCCAAGAGCCTCTTCAGTCGCCGATTCTCGTCCTCCAGCGTCTTCAGCTTCTGGGCATCCGACACGTTCATGCCGCTGTACTTCGCCTTCCACCGGTAGAAGGTCTGCTCGCTGATCCCATGCCGCCGGCAAACCTCCGCCGTCGGGCTCCCGGCCTCCTGCTCCCGCAGCACGCCGATGATCTGCGCCTCGTTGAACCTGCTCTTCTTCACGTCCGTCTCCTCAGGGTGACGGACTCTCACTCAAACCGAGGGATCAGGAAGGGGGCAGGTCAGCGTGCATAGCTGAATTCGAGCGAAACCATCGACGCTCTGAAGGAGGTGATGTAGTCTTGCCTCGCCGATCAGATGGTTGCCGAACATGGGAGTCAGCGCGGGGCTGCGCGGATGCGGACCATGCCGATCGGAGAGCCGTAGATCAGGCTACCATCATCATTGAGAGCGTGCGTATTGCCTTGGTCGAGATACTCCCGCCCACGGCCCAAAACGCCTTCGACGCGGGTCGCTCCGGTCGTGAGATCAAGACCACGATAGACATGATCGCATCCGCCCCCGCCGCTTAGCCCAACCCCATAGACCATGCCACTCGCACGGCTGATTGTCGGGATGCCGTTGAAGTGGACGTCCGGCCGCTGCCAAGCTATCTCGCCACTATTTGCAGTGCTGTTCCAGCGCACCGCCTGCACGCCCATCGGCGGCGTGCAGTCGGGTTCAAAGCCTGCGAACTGAGCGATGACAAGCAGACCGGAGGCAGCCGCTGGCGAGTTCTCTACTGTGAACCCTTCGCCTTCGCTGGTGGCGAGAGGTAACGGCACGACACCAGCAATACGGCGGTCTCGGCCTGGCAAGCCGGGCCAACTCTCAGGGATTGCGTCACGCCAGAAGTAGATAAGATTGTTGCGGTCGTGGCCGTCAACCGCAGCAACCAACCGATCGTCACCAACGGTGAGTAGCGTGGGCGTCGTCCCCGAGCCGGTGCATCGCTCCCCGCGGAACACGCGCAGCACTTCGCGGAGCTTCGATCGACTAGGTGCTGGGCAGTTGGACCCACGGAAGTCGTATGGCGCGCGCCAAACGACGCGAAACCCATCGCCGTCCCACTGCACCGCTGTCAATGCCTCGAAGGATACGAAGTAGGCGACGCCGTTTTCGTCCAGCGGAAAGCTATTGTGGATGGTGTCGTCGGCGATCTCGCCCGACAGATCAAAGTAGCGCGCATCCGAGAAGTCTTGCTTCACGGCACCGAGCCAGCCGGCATCGGTCAAGAAGATCACCCAACCGTCATGGCTTAAGTTGAGCACAATCGGGTTGCCCGGCACCGAGGCGGGCAAGGCGAACTCCGCCTCACGCACGATGGGCGACATCGCATCTCTCGGATTCATGTCTCCGAAGCGCATGATGGAGCGTTCGCGCGGATTGGGCACGAACGCCTTGTTGCTGCGCGCGAGCTGCATATTCCAATAGCTGACCAGGCCCAGGCCCCGGTGCAACCGAACAACGTCGGCAATCTCGAAGCGGTCGCCTGCTATCCGCGCTTTGACGATGCTGTTGAGCGTCGTGCTCCAGGCGGTGCGCGAGCCATCGGGATACCGTTCAGATAGGTGCATTTGCGTCGGCGTGCCTGTCCCCACGGGAGTGCGGATGGTCTGTGCTAGCAGGACGTCGCCAGCTTCAGGTCCAGCGAACGGGCTGGCTTTCTGTGCATGGCTGTTGCGATGAAACTGCGGCCAAGGCGAATCCGCCGCCCACGGGTTCGGCGGCGGCTCATCATCGAAGCCGCCAGTCGCTACTGGCGAAGCGGAGGAAAACACAGGTGACTCGAACGCGGTGCGCGCCGGCGCCCGGACCAGAGATGGCAAAGGCGGCGTCATAGCTTCGGGCAGGCTGACCCTAACGCCCTCCGCGCTCCGTGATCCAACCGCAGCGGCAGCAACGGTGGCCACCCCCATCAGACTAAGGACAAGACCATACCGCATAGCCACCTCGCCAGGCTGTCGTTAGCTTAGCTAATATACTCATCGTGTGTTGATCCGTCAAGCGTGGGCAGTAAGAAAGGGTTATGTCCCAACCAAAAGAACCATCAGAACAAGCCTATGTTGTCGCAGCGACACTGCTGACGCTGTCGCCCGCATTCACGCGCTTCTTACTGACCGAATTGCGCTCTCTGCCGCCGAGCGAGCGGATCACGCCGCCGCAACTGCGTGCGCTCGAACTGATCATTGCTGACTCCGGCATCAGTTTGGCTGCGTTCGCGGAGGGCATGGGGGTCCGCAAACCAACGGCGTCGATTCTGGTGATGCGGTTGACCGGAATGGGCTTGGTTCGGAAAGCCGCCGGCGAGCGCCGCACAACGGTGCTGATGCCGACCGATCGCGGATTGAGCCTCTTCCAGACTATCGTTAGGCGCCTGGTGGAGCGGCTGGCACACGCTGTAGAAGACGAGCAGGTAACAACATTGCTACGCGCCCTACCGGATATCAGCCGAATCTTTGATCGTGCCCGACTGTTGCAGCAAGACTGACATCGGGCAGTCGCGCCAGGAACCGCCCGGCTTTGATGAATCCGAGGCGGAACTAGGTTGGCCTCCTAATGCAATGGGAAGAGTTGATGGACGGTCCTGGTAGTGCTCGCGTCGGCGAACGTGCGGCATGCGCTGCCTCCAGGCGGCGCTATCGTAGTGCGAAAGGCGAGACGTATTCGTTATGTTTATCCGGTGCGGGGCGCCACTTCTGTCGGACGACACATAAGGTTGGACCCCGACAGAGAATGTTGGACCTGAAGCCTGTTGTGGCGAGAACGGAATTATACGTTGAGCGCCAAGACCAGCCGTCGGCTTGGGGGCCGGTAGACGGGCTCAACCTAGGCTCAGGACTCATAGCCAGAACAGGACGGTGGCGGCGAGGGCTATGGCGGACAGGAAGACGGTCGGACAGCGATCGTAGCGNCCAAAAACCCCGCCGTTTCGGGCGGGGTTTCTAATGCGGCTCACGAGTGTGAGGGGTTGTTGGGTGCGGGAGCAGGATTTGAACCTGCGACCTTCAGGTTATGAGCCTGACGAGCTACCGGGCTGCTCCATCCCGCGGCAAGCTGGGGTGTGAAGGAAGAAAATGTTCGAGACGTGCCGGTTGAGGCAAGCTGACTGCTGTCTGATCGGTAGACCCGGCGACGACCTACTCTCCCGCGCCTTAAGACGAAGTACCATCGGCTCTGGAGGGCTTAACGACCGAGTTCGGAATGGGATCGGGTGGGGAACCTCCGACATAGTCACCAGGTCAACCGATCAGACAGAACAGTGAGAAGACATCGCCTTGAGCGGCGTAAAACCGAATGAGTTTTGCTGAGAAACGATCAAGCCGATCGGATTATTAGTACCAGTAAGCTCCACGCGTCACCGCGCTTCCACACCTGGCCTATCAACGTGGTAGTCTTCCACGATCCTCAGCGAAGCCTTGTTTTGAGGTTAGTTTCCCGCTTAGATGCTTTCAGCGGTTATCTATTCCATACTTAGCTACCCTGCTGCGCAGCTGGCGCCACGACAGGTCCACCAGAGGTATGTCCATCCCGGTCCTCTCGTACTAGGGACAGATCCTCTCAAGCTTCGAACACCCACGGCAGATAGGGACCAAACTGTCTCACGACGTTCTGAACCCAGCTCACGTACCACTTTAAATGGCGAACAGCCATACCCTTGGGACCTGCTCCAGCCCCAGGATGTGATGAGCCGACATCGAGGTGCCAAACCATGCCGTCGATATGGACTCTTGGGCATGATCAGCCTGTTATCCCTAGAGTACCTTTTATCCGTTGAGCGATGGCCCTTCCACACGGGACCACCGGATCACTATGGCCGACTTTCGTCTCTGCTCGACTTGTCAGTCTCGCAGTCAGGCGAGCTTATGCCATTGCACTCGACGAGCGATTTCCGACCGCTCTGAGCTCACCATCGCGCGCCTCCGTTACACTTTGGGAGGCGACCGCCCCAGTCAAACTACCCACCACGCCATGTCCCGGGACCGGA
>NZ_JBHLSW010000004.1:10000-295401 GCF_042434805.1 Brevundimonas balnearis
GGATCCGGCGGTCGGTCATGCGGGTCATCAGTTCGGCGGTCGATTCCCGCGGGTCCGCGAAGATCACCTTCCTCGTCATATAGACGGAGACCGGCCTGGACAGGGCGTCCGCGCCGTCCCTGGCGATCGCTCTGACGATGTCGCGTTCCGACAGCACGCCGACGCAGCGGTCGCCGTCGCAGACGACAAGGGCCCCGATCTTTCTCGCATCCAACGTCCGCGCCGCGTCGGCCACGCTGTCTTTCGGGGCCACGGAGTGCACCGCCCCGCCCTTCGCCTTGAGAATCTCCGCCACCAGCATGCGCTGCTCCTCGACCAGGCGGTCGCGGTCGGACCGCTTCTCTAGAGGGGAGCGTCGCTCACTTCGGCGCGCGAATCAAACGGCGGGCCATACAGCCGCGCCCAGGGTCCGATCAGAATCAGGCCGGCGATGAAGCCGAAGGCGTGCGCCTCCCATGCGATTCCCGCCCCTTCAGCCCCCGGCGCGAAGCCGATCAGGCCGACGAAGGCGTTGAGCCCCATCCAGGCCAGGGCGGCGGACATCACCCGCCCGTCCCGCAGCGGCAGCAACCGCCCCTCCCCTCCGAGCAGTCGCGTGGCCCCGCCGATCAGGCCGAACACGGCGCCGGACGCGCCGACCAGCGGCTGACCGCTCGAGGAATGGATCAGCGCGTAGCCGACCCCGGCCAGCACGCCCGTCACTATATAGAAGGCGAGAAAGGCCCCCACGCCCCGCACGCCGGGCATGAGCCGGGCGACCGCGGCGCCGAAGGTCAGGGCGCCGACGGCGTTCATGGCGACGTGCGCCCAGCCGCCGTGCAGCAGCATGACCGTGATCGCCTGCCACCAGGCGCCGTTCAGCATCTCGGCCGGCCGAAGCGCGTAGCCGAGCCCCTGATCCGGCAGCTGCCGCTGAAACCAGAAGAGCACGGGCATCGACAACGCCAGCAGCAACGCCACCGTCGGCGCGTTGAAGACGCGCTCGCGACGATCGAATCGGTCCGGCTCGGGATGCATGCGGCCTCAAATGGGGTCGCTCCGCCCCGGCCATCAAGCGGTTCTTAAGAGACGTGTCCGACTTTGGCACGGCGATTGCTTAACCATGATCGCTGAAATGTCTGGTGGACGCACCATGAAGACGCCTGTTCCCGCCGCGCTCGCGGCCCTCCTCCTGACCGTGATCGCGGTCCCGCCCGCCGCCGCACAGCAGGCGACCTCGTCCGGCGCGTCCCGGTTCCAGTCCGGATACGGCGACGCGCGCTCGGCCGTGGCGACCCCGGCCACCGGATCCACCCGCGACGCGAACGGCAATCGCCTGATCGTCAACGGCATCATCCAGGCGGGCGCGAGCTCGTACTCATCCTCGTCGGGCGGCGTGGCGCGGTCTTACTCCGGGGCCGGCGGAACGCAGTCTGGGACGCAGGTCGGCGGCTCGACCGCCATCGGCAACCAACTGAACGTCGTGGTGACCGGCAACCGCAACACGGTGATCGTCAACTCCAACCAGACCAACTCCGGCGACGTCTCCGCGGGCACGGTGCTGAACGGGACCCTGAACCTGCCATGAGCCTGATGATCGCCCTGAAGAAAGCGCGGCCGATCGGCGTTCTCGCCGCCGCTTCGACGCTGCTGTCGGCCTGCGCCGTCAGCGGCACGGCAGGCCCGGGCGGCCTTTACGCCCGGCCGATCGGCAATGCGCCGGTCACGGCCAACCCGACCCCCTATTCCACCGCGCTCTACTGCCTCGCGGACTACGCGCGGCGCTACAACCTGCCCTCGCCGCGGATCGCGGTCGGCCGGATCAGCGACTACACCGGCACCATCTCCTCCGACGGGGGACGCCAGATCACCCAAGGCGCGTCCCTGATGGCCACCTCGGCCCTGGCCAAGTCGGGCGCGCGGATCGTGGAGCGCTACGACACCTCGGTCTCCGAGCTGGAACTGCGCTACGCCAACAACCGGCTGATCGGCGACGACAGCACCAACCCGGAAGCCCCCGGCGACACCGAGTTCCGCCGGATCATGGCCGGCCAGGTGCCCGGCTCGGACTTCTACATCGTCGGCGGCATCACCGAGGTGAACTACAACATCCGCTCGGCCGGCGTGGACATCGCCGGCGGCGAGGTCCAGGACAACGGCGGCTCCGGCATCTTCACCGGCCGCGTCTATGTCATGAACGTCGCCCTGGACCTGCGGCTGGTGCAGACCCAGACGCTGGAGGTGGTCGACGTCATCTCCTACCAGAAGCAGATCATCGGCCGGGAGATCTCGGCGGGCGTCTTCGATTTCCTGAACGGCAACGTCTTCGACGTGTCGGCGGGCACGGGCGGGTTCGAGCCGGTGCAGCTGGCGGTGCGGGCGCTTGTCGAGCGTGCGACCCTGGAGATGATGGCCAACCTCTACGGCGCGCCAGGCCCCCAGGTGTGCCTCGACGCCCGGAACGACCCGCTCGGAACCGTGGGCCCCACGGGCGGCTACTACCCGGCCTATGCGAACACGGAAACGAACAATGGCGACACCCGCGCGGATCCGGGTCGCTGGCATGATCGCCGCGACCATGACGTGCGTCGCGGCCGCTACTGAGGCCTTGGCGCAGGACGGCTCGACCGTCCTGAACGGACAGATCAACCTGAACGACAGCGTCGCGAACGTGACGCTGGACGTGGTCGACGCCGATAGCGTCGACGTCGACGTCTCGGCCCAGGGCAATGACGCGACGGCCGCCTTCGTCGGGGTGGACGCGGCGATCGTGTCCGACCAGACGACGGAAGGCGGGTCGCGGGCCACGCTGGAGATGACATTGGGCGGCGACACCGGCGCGGTGGACGCCCGCGTCCAGGCCAGCGGTAACTATCTGGCGGCGACCGCCGAGGCCTCGGCCGTCGACGTCGACGCTCGTCAGACGGTCGGCGCCCCCTCGATGATCGCGCGCGCCCGGCTGGAGGATGACGAGGCGCGGCTGCTGGAGGGCGGGACGATCGCCAGCGCGGCGAACGGCAACGTCGCCGCGCTCGGCGCGACCAGCGGCCGGATCACGGGCGTGATCGACCAGACCTCGGCGGCCGCCTCGGTCGACGCCGGCACGCTGGGGGTGACGCAGTACATCCCCGCCCGCGCAGACTTCACGGCCCAGGCGCTGGGCAACGCGGTGCAGTCGACCGGGACGGGCGCCTCGAGCGCGAACCTGGAGGTGCGCCAGACCTCCAGCGGCGCCCTCGTGACCGCCGCGACCAGCGCCAACGCCGGCAACGCCTGGGACCTCGCGGGCCGCGCGCGCGCCGCCGCGAACCAGACCGTGATCCACAACGCGGGCGGCTCGGTGGTCAGCCGCATCGACCAGACCAGCCAGTCCGCCGTGGCCGCCGCCTCGCTCGTCACCGCCTACGACTACGGGCGCGCGGAGGCCGCCGCAGAGGCGGCCGGCAATGCGGTCGAGGTGGGCAACAACGACCGTTACGTCGAGATCGACAACACCCAGTTCAACGGCGGGGTGATCACGGCGGACGCCACCTTCGCCGGGGCTTACGGCTATGACGCGTACGTCGGGGCCAACGCCTCGGGCAACGTCGTGGTCGGCTATGCGTGCGCCGAGTGCGAGGCCACCCTGGTCGCGACCAATACGCAGACCAACGCCGCCGCCGTGACCGCCACCGCGAACGTGCAGGTCGGCGGGGCCGGGCGGACGACCGTCGCCGGCGCGAACGCCGTGGGCAACCGCGCCACCTTCTACGTCACCGGCTCAGGGAACTGAGGCGGCTCGGCTCCCCTTGATGAAGTCGACGATCACATCGGCGAGGCCGTCCGACAGCGGCGCGTCGGTCAGCCGATAGGTGGCCGCGTTCGCCGCCCGGTCCGCCGGCGCATCGCGCAGGACGTGGTTCATGCCGGGGATCATCACGGGCTCCAGCCCCCTGGCGGCCGCCAGGCGTTCGGCGTCGGCCGCCGTAACCTGGATGTCGGTCTCGCCCTGCACCACCAGGACCGGGCCGCCGTAGCGGCCCAGCTCCTCCGCGGGGTCGTGGCTGAACAGGCTCGTGAAGTAGGTGTTCAGAACCGGGTTGAAGAGCGCGGCGACACCCGGATGCACGCCGGTCAGATCCGGCGTCTGGCCGGCCTCCAGGGCGGCGATGATCGCATCGACCTGGCTCATGATCGGCGCGTTGGCGGGGTTGGCCGTCAGCTGTTCGCGGAGCAACGTCTGCAGCGGCCGTCCCGGCGCCGACACCAGCACCAGCCCGCAGGCGTTGGGGTCCGTCTGAACCGCGAGGGTCCCGACCAGCCCGCCCTCGCTGTGGCCCAGCACCCAGGCGCAGGGCGCGCCCGTCAGCCGCCGCGCCTCGGCGGTCCAGGCGCGGACATCCTCGGCGTAGTCGGTCATGCGCACCGCATTGGGATCGACCGCCGCCGCCGCGCTGGCGAACATCCCTCGCTTGTCGATGCGGATGGAGCCGATCCCGCGTGCGGCGAGCGCCTCGGCGAGCCTCTGATAGGCCCCGCCCGCGACGCCCAACGGACTGTTGCCGTTGCGATCGGTCGGGCCGGAGCCCGGGATGATCACCACCACCGGCCCGTCCTGCGACGGCGCGATGTAGGACCCGCCCAGCCGTCCCGAAGGGCCTGAAACCTCCACATCCTGAGACGTCTGCGCCGCGGCGGCGGCGGCCGTGACGCCGAGAACCAAACCGGCGGCGATCGCAGCGAACCTGTTCATTGTCGTCCCTCCCTTCGCTGGTCGGAGCATAGCCGCCCGACGCATGCCGAAGATGAAGTTTTCGTCATTTGGCGACCCCGCCGCCCTCTGCCATGTAAAGCATCCTTGCCTTCAGGGGGTTTTCCGATGATCCGCGTTCGCCGTCTTCTGCTCGTCTGCGCCTCGAGCGTGGCCCTCTTGGGGGCCGCCGGCCTGCCCGCCTTCGCCCAGGTGGCGCCGTCCGATCCCTGGCCCCAGGCCTCCAGCGACGTGCCCGTCGATACGGCGGTGCGCTTCGGCACCCTGGAGAACGGCATGCGCTACGCGATCCTGCGCAACGCGACCCCGCCCGGCCAGGCGTCCCTGCGGCTGCGGATCGATGCGGGTTCGCTGATGGAGAACGAGGACCAGCTGGGCCTCGCCCACTTCATGGAGCACATGGCCTTCAACGGGACGACCAACATCCCGGAGAACGACCTGCTGCGCATTCTGGAACGGCTCGGTCTGGCGTTCGGCGCCGACACCAACGCCGCGACCGGGTTCGACCAGACCTTCTACATGCTGGAGCTGCCGCGCACGAACGACGAGACGGTCGACACCGCCCTGCGCATCATGCGCGAACAGGTGTCCGAGGCCCTGATGGCGCCCGACGCCATCGACGAGGAGCGCGGCGTCATCGTCGGCGAGGAGCGCACCCGCAACACGCCGCAGCTGCGATCGCTGAAGGCGCAGCTGGCGCTGCTGGCCCCGGGCCAGCGTATCGCCAACCGCCTGCCGATCGGCGACCTGGAGGTCATCCGCACCGCGCCCCGCGAACGCTTCGTCGCCTTCTACGACGCCTACTACCGGCCCTCGCGCGCCACCATGATCGCGGTCGGCGACTTCGACGTCGACGTCATGGAGCAGAAGATCCGCGACGCCTTCGCCAGTTGGGAGCCGCGCGGCCCCGACGGGCCCGAGCCGGACCTCGGCGAAGTCGCGGACCGCGAACCCGAGACTCGCATCCTGGTCGAGCCGGGCGTGCAGTCCAACGTGCAGATCAACTTCACCCGCGATCCCGACCTGGACCCCGACAGCATCGCCGAGCGGCGCGAGAACACCGTCGTCGGCCTGGGCCTGGCGGTGCTGAACCGTCGCCTCGGCGAGCTGGCGCGGGCGGACGATCCGCCGTTCATCGGGGCCGGCGCCTCGGTCGACACCCTGGTGGACAGCCTGGACCTGACCAGCGTCTCGGCCGCCTTCAATCCGGGCGGGCTCAAGCGCGCGCTGGAGACCATCGAGCAGGAGACGCGTCGCCTCGCCGAGTTCGGCGTCACCGCCCAGGAGCTTCAGCGCGAGATCACCGACCGCCGCACGGCGCTGGAGAACGCGGTCAACGCCGCGGCGACCCGCACCACGCCCGCCCTGGCGTCCGGCCTGCTGAACGCCACCAACGCCGACGCCGTCTTCACCAGCCCGCAGACGAACCTCGACCTGTTCAACACGACGGTCGAGAGCCTCACGCCCGAGGCGGTCAACGCGGCCGTCGCCCAGGCCTTCCAGGGCGAAGGCCCGCTGGTCCTGGTCGTCACGCCCGAGCCCATCGAGGGCGGCGAGGCGGCGGTCACCGGCTGGCTCGAAGCCTCCCGCGCCCAACCCGTGACGGCGCGCGCCGAGGAGGCCGCGCTGGAATGGCCTTACGCGGAGTTCGGGGCGTCGACCGCGCCGAGCGACCAGCGCGTGATCGGCGAGATCGAGACGACGGTGGTCACCTTCCCGAACGGCGTGCGCCTGACGGTCAAGCCGACCGACTTCCGCGAGGAGCAGATCCTGGTCAGCGTCCGCACCGGCATCGGCGAGCTCGGTCTGCCGACCGATCGGCCGACGGCGCAGTTGCTGGCTCCCCTGACCTTCACCCAGGGCGGCCTCGGCGAGTTGACCCTGGACCAGCTCAACCGCGTTCTGTCCGGGCGCATCTACAGCGTCGGCTTCGGGATCGAGGGCGACGCCTACCGCCTGAGCGGCGCCACCCGTCCCCAGGACCTGGAGCTGCAGATGGAGGTGCTCGCCGCCTATCTAACCGACCCCGGCGTGCGCCCGGCCCCGTTCGAGCAGATCAAGGCGCTGTTTCCGCAGATCGTCGCCCAACAGTCGGCGACGCCGGGCGGGGCTTTCGGCCTGCAGGCGCCGGGTCTTCTGGCGTCGGGCGACGCCCGTCAGGGCTTCCCGTCCGCGGAGGCCGTGGCCGGCTTCACCAACGATCAGCTCAAGGCCGACGTCACGGCGGGCCTGGCCCAGGGCCCCATCGAGATCGTCATGGTCGGCGACGTCACGGTCGAGGACGCGGTGGCCGCCACCGCCTCGACCTTCGGCGCCCTGCCCCCGCGTTCGGCCCGTCCGGCCCCCGCGCCGGGCGCCGAGGTGCTGCGCTTCCCCGCCGGCACGCCCGAGCCGGTCCGTCTGACCCACACCGGGCCGGCGGAGCAGGCGCTGGGCTACATCGCCTGGCCCACGACGGACGCCATCGCGGACGCCACCGAGGCCCGCCAGATCGCGGTCCTGGCCGCGATCCTCGAGCTGCGCATCACCGACCGCATCCGTGAGGAGCTGGCCATCGCCTACTCCCCCAATGCGGGCTCCTCCTCGTCGGACGTCTATCGCGGCTATGGCTCGATCTTCGCCTCGGCTCAGACGACGCCGGAGAATCAGTCGGTGTTCTTCACCGAGATGGACGCGATCGCGGCCTCCCTGCGCGATACGCCGGTCGACGAGGACGAGCTGACCCGTGCGCGCGCACCGATGATCGAGCGCCTGCGCCGTGCCCAGGCCGGCAACGAGTATTGGCTGAGCCAGCTCAGCGACGCGGCCGGGGACGCGAATGCGGTGGCCGACATCGTCGGTCACGTCGCCGACCTGGAAGCCGTCACCGCGGCCGATATCCAGGCGCTGGCGCAACGCTATCTGGTCGCGGACCGCGCCTGGCGCGCCTCGGTCGTCTCGGCCGGCGCGACCGAGTAAGGCGGACGCAAAAAGCCCCGCTCCGGATGGCCGGAGCGGGGCAGTCTGTCAGGAGTCGACGGAGACTCGACCCACCGGAACCCTAGGCCCGGGGGCCTGACGCCACGCTGAACGGCCGGTTCAGAACACCCGTCCGCCGACGCCGCCGTCCAGCGTGATCGAGGAGCCGACCACGACGGCACCGGCCTCGTGAACCACCTCCTCGCGGTATTCGGTGTAGGTCTCTTCGCGGTACATCGTCAGAATCTTCACCCCCGCCCCATAGCGGCGCAGCAGCGAGCGTTCATTGCAGTCCCGCTCGGCGCGCTGGACGCGGCACTGGATCATGCCGCCGCGCCCGTGCCACAGGGCCTCGCCCTTCTGGCACAGCAGGGTCTCGCCGCCGTCGAAGCGGATGTCGCCCTCGTAGTCGGCGATGGTGATCTGCAGCCGGGTTCCGGCGATGCAGCGATAAAGCTCGCCCTCGTAGTCCTCATAGACATCGCGATCCGGCCGCACCTGTGACGCCGGGTGCGGAACGTTGCGGTCGTCGATGCAGAAGGCCTGAATCACGACCCGCTTGGAGACGCGGCGCGTCATTGAATAGGGCACGCGGATCGTGCGCGCCACCGAGGCCGCCTCCACGTTCAGGCCCTGAATGACCGTCGGATACGGCTGATCGACGCTGAAGTGGGCGTAGCCGCCGCCACGGCCGAAACCACCGGCGGAGGCGCCCGCGCGGGCGTTCAGATAGCTCCGCGCGCTGGCCGACGCGTTCGCGCCGGCGTTGACGTTGACGTTGATGTTCACATCCCCGCCGCAGCACGGGGGCGGCGGAGGCGTCTCGCAGCACGGGGGCGGCGGCGGAGGCGGCGGGGGCGGAGGCGGCTCGCAGCACGGCGGGGGCGGGGGCTCGCAGCCTGTGCCGCACTGGGCGGAAGCCTTGTCGGCTGAAGCCGTCAGGGCGAAGAAGGCGATCGCCGCCGGCAGCCAGATGTTGATCCGCAACCGCATGGGCCGGGCTCCTGTCGAGACACGCGCCGCCCGACATGCAAGGTCCGGGCCGCTTATCCGGCCATGGGACCAGCAAACCCTTGCGTTTCCGTTGCCTAAACCGGCGTCAGGTCGCGCGCGTAGCGCTTCCAGTTCTGAACATAGTGCTCGGCCGACATTCGCAGTACGGCTTCGTCGGCAGGGTCGCGCTCGCGCACGACCCTGCCCGGCGCGCCGACCACCAGGCTGTTGTCCGGGATCACCTTGCCCTCGGTGATCAGCGCCTTGGCCCCGATGATGCAGTTCCGGCCGATCCTCACGCCGTTCAGGACCACCGCGCCGATGCCGATCAGGCTGTGGTCGCCGACCTCACAGCCGTGCAGCATCGCCTGATGGCCCACCGTGACGCCGCGGCCCAGCGTCAGCGGGGAGCCGGGATCGGTGTGCAGCACCGCCCCGTCCTGGACGTTGGTGTCCTCGCCGAGCGTGATCGGCTCGTTGTCGCCGCGCAGCACCGCGCCGAACCAGACGCTGGCGCCCGGCTTCAGAATCACGTCTCCTAAGACGAATGCATTCGGCGCGATCCAGTATTCCCCTTCCGGCGGGAGCTGGGGTTGCTTGTCGCCAAGTCGCAGAATCGTCATGTGCGGCGCTTCTCTTCTGAACAAATGCAGGCTTTAAGCATTCAGAAACCACGTTAGCATCAAGGTGTCAGCACGATTCGAGAACCGGATGCGGGTCTCGTTTCTGAAGCCGGTCCATCCCGGTCCGGCCTGGCCAAGGAGGACGTGGATTGTCGCGTTCGGTAAGGCCGCGGGTTCGCCCGCATGAAGTCGGCCTGTCTCCCGATCCCGGCGGTCCCGTCGCATCCGAAGGCGTCTTCTCCTCCCCAACCACGTCGCTCGCAGGCGAGTCCGTTCCGGACTCGCCTTTTTTAATGCCCTGGAGGCGTTCATGACCAAGCGTTCAGCCCTCAAGCGTCAGGCCCGCGAGGCGGTCTTCGATCCCCATCAGTTCTCGGACGACGCCAAGGTGCGGCGGCTGCCGACCCATGCGGGCTGGTCTCCCTACCCCTCCAACGACGAACGCGACCAGGGCTACCTCAAGACCCTGAAGCCCAAGTCCGAGGGGCAGGCCGCGCTTCTGAACGCCATCGACGCGCACAACCTGGTCATGGCCCTGGGCCCGGCGGGTACCGGCAAGACCTACCTCGCCGTCGCCAAGGCCGTGGAGGCCCTGGAGGCGGGCAAGGTCGGCCGCATCGTGCTCAGCCGTCCCGCCGTCGAGGCGGGCGAGTCCATCGGCTTCCTGCCCGGCGACATGGAGGACAAGCTCGCGCCCTATCTGCGTCCCCTCTACGACGCCCTGTCGGACCGGCTCAGCATGAAGCGGGTCAAGGCGCTGATGGCCGAGGGCCTGATCGAGATCGCTCCCATCGGCTACATGCGGGGTCGCACGCTGAACAACGCCTTCGTGGTCGTCGACGAGGCCCAGAACTGCACCTACGTGCAGCTCAAGATGCTGCTCACGCGACTGGGCTGGCACTCGACCATGGTGGTCACGGGCGACCCGCATCAGTCCGACCTGCTGCCCGGTGTTTCGGGGCTGGCCGACATCTCCGAGAAACTGAAGCTGGTGCCGGAGATCGCGGTGGTCCAGCTGGCCGAGCGCGACATCGTCCGTCACCCGCTGGTCGCCTCGATGATCGGCGTTCTGTAGGATCCTTGATCGCGGCGGATCAGGCCGTCGCCGGATTTCCGGCGGCGGCCTTGTCTTGCGCGGAGGGCGGTTCGGGTTTGGCCCCCATCCGGTCGATCAGCTTGAACACGAACGGATTGAGCGTGATCGACAGAAGCGCTGCGGCCAGCACCAGGTCGTGGGTCTCGCGGCTCATGGCGCCCAGATAGACCGACAGCGCCGCCAGGATGAACGAGAACTCGCCAATCTGGGCCAGGCTCGCGCCCACCGTCAGGCTGGCGGCCCGATCCAGCCGGAAGGCGGAGGTGATGGCCAGCGCCGCGAGCGTCTTGCCCACGACCACGATGAACAGGACACCCAGCACCGCCAGCGGCTCTCGCCACAGGATGGTCGGGTCGAACAACATGCCCACCGAGACGAAGAACAGCACGGCGAAGGCGTCCCGCAGCGGCAGCGATCGCTCCGCCGCGTTGTGGCCCAGGGGTGTGCCGTTCAGCACCAGCCCCGCCACGAAGGCGCCGAGCGCGAACGAGGCGCCGAAGACGCCGTAGGCGATCCAGGCGATCCCCAGCGCGATGGCCAGCACGCCGAGCGTGAACAGCTCGCGTGAGCGGGTGTGGGCGATCCTGACCAGAAGCCACGGCAGGACCCGGCCCCCGACGATCAGCATCAGGCCGACGAAGGCGGCGACCTTGACCAGGGTCCAGCCGATATTGGCGCCGAGCGCGCCAGGGCTGAGAGGCTCGCCGGCGGAGGACACCAGGAGCGGCAGCATCACCAGCGCTACGACGATGACCAGGTCCTCCACGATCAGCCAACCGACCGCGACCTTGCCGATCTCGCCCTTGACCTGCCCGCGCTCCTCCAGCGCGCGCAGCAACACCACCGTCGAGGCGACGGACAGGGAAAAGCCGAGCAGCAGGGACTCGACGTCGCCCAGACCCAGCATGAAGCGTCCGAGCGCCCACCCCATGACGGTCGCCGCCGCGATCTGCACCAAAGCCCCGGGCACCGCGACCTTTCGGACCCGCATCAGGTCCCGTGGCGAGAAATGCAGCCCCACCCCGAACATCAGCAGGATGACGCCGATCTCCGCCAGCTGAGGCGCCAGCTCGGTGTCCGCGACATATCCGGGGGTGAACGGGCCGACCACGACCCCGGCGACCAGATAGCCGACGAGCGGCGACAGCTTCAGCCGATTGGCCAGCATCCCGAACACGAAAGCGAGCACGAAGCCCGCGACGAGAGTCAGGATCAGGCTGTCGGCATGCGGCATCGGCGCTCCGTTCGGGGCAGAGGGTGAATCCTTGCGGCGGGAAGCCTCGATATGGCTTCGCTGGCGCTCAGATCAATGTCCGGCGTCAGACGCTGCGCGCGAAGGCCTCCAACTCCTCGGGCGTATTCAGGGCCAGGCTTTCGGCGTCCTGCGCGATACGCTTGGCCATGCCGGTCAGGACCTTGCCCGAGCCGATCTCGACGAAGCGGGTGACACCACCCCCTCCCGCACTTTCCGGGCCCGCCATCCACTCCATGCTCTCGCGCCAGCGCACTCGGCCGGTGACCTGCTCGACCAGCAGTCGGCGGATCGCTTCCGGGTCCTGCTCGGGCCGCGCCGTGACGTTGGCGATCACCGGCACGACCGGCGCCGAGATCGTCGTCGCCGCCAGGGCCTGGGCCATCTCGTCGGCCGCCGGCTGCATCAGCGGACAGTGGAACGGGGCTGACACGTTCAGCGGGATGGCCCGGGCGCCGAGCGCCTTGGCTTCCTCGATCGCGCGGTCCACCGCCGCCTTCTCGCCGGAGATGACGACGTTGCCCTTGTTGTTGTCGTTGGCGACGACGCAGACGCCGACCTCGGCGCCCGCCCGCGCCGCGGCCTCGGCCAGGGCCAGGTCGGTCTTGGGCCCGATCAGGGACGCCATCGCGCCCTTGCCGACCGGCACGGCCCGCTGCATCGCCTGCCCGCGCAGCTTCAAGAGGCGCGCGGTGTCCGACAGGCTGATCGCGCCCACGGCCGCGAGCGCCGAATACTCACCCAGCGAATGCCCGGCGACGAAGGCCGCATTCGTCACATCGACGCCGAACTCCGCCTTCAGCGACCGGATCGCGGCGACCGACACGGCCATCAGGGCCGGCTGAGCGTTCTCGGTCAGGGTCAGCTTATCCTCCGGCCCTTCGCGCATCAGGTCGAACAGCTTCTGCCCCAGCGCCTCGTCCACCTCTGCGAACACCTCCCTGGCGCTGGCGAAGGCGTCGGCGAGCGCCACGCCCATGCCGACCGACTGGCTGCCCTGGCCGGGGAAGAGAAGCGCGAGCGTCATAAGGCGTTGGTCCTGTCCGTGAATCCTGCGCGGACCGGTAGGCGATGCGCCCATCTGGAGCAAGCGATGGCGCGGCGGGCGCCCTCCGGTCTAGGTTGCCTCGAACAGCCGGAGCGACGTGATGATCTACATCGTGCAGAACCTGTGGCCGATCGCGCTGGCGACGCTGGCCGGCCTCGCCGTCGGCGCCCTGCATCACCGGCTGACCGGGCGTTTGACCTCGGCCCCCGTGGCCGGCCGGCCCGAGCTGATCGCGATCACCGCGCTGTGCGAGTTCTGGCTGGCCTGCATCCTGGCCGGCGCCCTGATCCTGGCCCCGCCCGAGGCGCCCGAGTGGGTCATGGCCATGGCCACGCCGGTGGTGATCTGGATCGGCTTCGTCGCGCCCGCGATCGTCGTCACCCACGCTTACCGCCGGGTTCCGCTGAGGACCGCCGGCTGGGACGCGGCCCACTGGCTGGTGGTCATGAGCGTCCAGGCCCTGGTCATGACCCTGGTCGGCCTGACCCCGCCGCCGGGTGTCGCCTGAACCGATTTCGCGCCGGCGAGTTTCGGCCTAGCTTGATCAGGCTTGCAGGGAGGGCCGAAGGATGCGCTGGCAGGGCGGACGTCGCGGGGGCGGCATCGAGGATCGGCGGGGCGCGGGCGGGGCGGTCGCCGGCGGCGGGATCGGCGTGATGGTGCTGGCCGCGATCGGCTATTTCGTCTTCGGCATCGATCCGCAGACCACAACCCAGCTGGCCAGCCAGTTCGGAGCCCAGGGTCAGGTCGAAGGCGAGCGCGGCACGCCCGAGGATGAGGCGGGTCAGTTCGTCGATGTCATCGGCACGAATCTGAACGACGTCTGGGCCCAGGCCCTGCCCGGCTACACGCCGCCGAACACGGTGCTGTACACGCAGGGGACATCCACCGGCTGCGGCTTCGGCCAGGCGGCGATGGGCCCCTTCTACTGTCCGGCGGACCGGAGCGTCTATCTGGACCTGTCCTTCTGGTCCCAGTTGGAGGCGCTCGGCGGATCGAGCGGCGAGTTCGCCCGCGCCTATGTCATCGCCCACGAGTACGGACACCACGTCCAAACCCTGACGGGCGCCTCCGATCGCGTGCGCCAGGCGCGGCAGCGCGCCTCAGGCCAGGCGCAGGCCAACCGCTATTCCGTCGCGCTGGAGCTTCAGGCCGACTGCTACGCCGGGGTCTGGGCCGCCAACGCCGCGCGCGTGTCAAACGGGCAGGTGGCGCTCGAGGCCGGCGATCTCCAAGCCGGGCTGCAGACGGCCTCCGCCATCGGCGACGACGCGCTCCAGGGCCGCAGCGGCCGCGTCTCCCCCGAGAGCTTCACCCACGGCTCGTCCGAACAGCGCATGACCTGGTTGCGGCGCGGCTACGAGGCGGGCCATCCCTCGGCATGCGACACCTTCCAGGGGCTCTGACCGCCGATCTTGTTGCGCCGCACACGGTCGGTCATGGTGGCGGGATGATCGCCGTTCAGCCCGCGTCCGCCGCCATCGCCTCAGCGCTCAGCGCCGCGCGCCGCGTGGTGCTGAAGGTCGGCTCCGCCCTCGTGGCCGGCGGCCGTCTCGAAGACCTGGGAGCCGAGATCGCCCGGCTGCGCGCCGAGGGCGTGCAGGTGATCGTGGTGTCGTCCGGCGCCATCGCGCTCGGGCGGGCGCGGTTGGGCCTGCCCCGCGAAACGACGCTGGACCGCAAGCAGGCCGCCGCCGCCGTCGGCCAGTCGCTGCTGATGCAGGCCTGGGAGGCCGCGCTTCGGCCCCACGGCCTGACGCCAGCCCAGGTGCTGTTGACCCGCGAGGACACCGAGCGCCGCCGCCGCTGGCTGAACGGCCGCGCGACGCTTGATGCGGTTCTGGAGCTCGGCGCCGTCCCCATCGTCAACGAGAACGACACCGTCGCCACCGAGGAGATCCGTTACGGCGACAACGACCGGCTGGGCGCGCGCACGGCCCAACTGGCGCGCGCGGATCTGCTGGTCCTGCTGTCCGACGTGGACGGGCTCTACACCGCCGATCCCCGTCGCGATCCGTCCGCGCGCAGGCTGGCCCGGGTCGACAGCCTGACGCCCGAAATCCTGGCTATGGCGGGCGAGGCCAACGCCGCCGACGGCGTCGGGTCGGGCGGCATGCGCACCAAGCTGGAGGCCGCGCGCATCGCCCGCGCCGCCGGCTGCGCCACCCTGATTCTGGACGGACGGGTCGCGGCGCCCCTGACCACCGCGGCGGCGATAGGCGCCGGCACCCTGATCACGGCGCCGGACACGCCGCTTCAGGCCTATAAGGCATGGATCGCCGGCAGCGTCTCGCCGGCGGGCGCCCTGTGGCTGGACGCGGGCGCGGGCGAAGCCCTCAAGGCAGGCAGGAGCCTGCTGCCCGCCGGCCTCGCCCGGGTCGACGGTCAGTTCGACAAGGGCGAGAGCGTCGCCCTGCTGGACCCGGCCGGGGTCCGCCTGGGCGTCGGCGTCGCCGCCTACGCCGCCGACGAACTCCGTCGACTGGCGGGCCGCAGGACCGGGGAGATCGAGGCGATCCTCGGCTATCGAGGCCCCGGCGTCGCCGTCCATCGCGACGACATGGTGCTGGAGGCGCGCGCGTGAGCGACCTTGAGGCGCACATGGTCGCCATGGGCCGGGCCGCCCGCGCCGCCGCCCGGCCCCTGGCCGAAGCCCCGGCCGATCAGCGCACCCTGGCCATTCGCGAGGCGGCCGTGGCGCTGCGCCGTCGCGTCGACGTTGTGCTGGCCGCCAACGCCGAGGACGTCTTGGCCGCCGAGGGCCGAGGCGCGCCCGCCAACATGGTCGACCGGCTGAGGCTCGATCCCACCCGCATCGCCGCCATCGCCGGCGCCATGGAAGCCGTCGCCGCCCAGAACGACCCGCTGGGCGCGGAGACCGCCCGCTGGTCGCCGCCGAACGGCCTGGACATCGCGCGGGTCAGCGTCCCGCTGGGCGTTCTGGCGATCATCTTCGAGAGCCGCCCGAACGTGGCGGCCGACGCCGCCGTCATCTGCCTGCGCTCGGGCAACGCGGCGATCCTGCGGGCGGGCTCCGACAGCCTGAACAGCGCGCTCGCCATCCACGCGGCGGTCGCCGAGGGCCTGCGGGCCGCCGGCCTGCCCGAGACCGCCGTCCAGATGGTCGCCACCCCCGACCGGGATGCGGTCGGCCACATCCTCGGCGGCCTGGACGGCGCGATCGACCTGATCATCCCGCGCGGGGGCCGCAGCCTGGTCGAGCGGGTGCAGAAGGAGGCGCGCGCCCCGGTGCTGGGCCACTTGGAGGGGGTCTGTCACACCTATCTGCACGCCTCCGCCGACCTGGAGATGGCGCGCAAGGTGGTGCTGAACGCCAAGATGCGACGGACCTCGATCTGCGGGGCGACCGAGACCCTGCTCGTGGATCGGGCCGGGGCGGAGCGCCTGTTGCCGCCGGTCGCCGGGGACCTGATCGCCGCGGGTTGCGAGCTGCGGGGCGACGTCGCCGCCCGGGCGCTGGTTCCGACCATGACGGAGGCGAACGAAGCCGACTGGTCCGCCGAGTATCTGGCCCCCGTCCTGGCGGTGCGCGTCGTCGACGGCGTCGATCAGGCGGTCGAGCACATCGTCCGCCACGGCTCCGGCCACACCGAGGCGATCGTGGCCGAGGACGCCGCCGCCGCCGCCCGCTTCCTGAACCGCGTCGACAGCGCCATCGTCATGTGGAACGCCTCGACCCAGTTCGCGGACGGGGGCGAGTTCGGCTTCGGCGCCGAGATCGGCATCTCGACCTCGCGCCTGCACGCCCGCGGCCCGGTCGGCGCGGCCCAGCTGGTCAGCTACAAATACGTGGTGCGCGGCCGGGGCCACGTCCGGCCCTGAACGTCAGCCGATCTCCCTGGAGCGTCGGATCGCGGCCTCCACGGCCGCCGCCGCCAGATCGGACACGCCGCCTGAAGCCATCGCGTCCAATCCCGCGCGCGTCACGCCGCCGGGCGACGCCACCCGGTCGATCAGGGCCTCCAGCGGCTCGCCCGTCTCCGCCGTGGCGGCGGCCGACCTCAGGGCCCCCCGCGCCAGCTTGAGCGACGCGTCCAGCGACAGCCCCTTCGCCGCGCCCGCTTCGGCCAGCGCCAGGACGAACGCCTGCACGAAGGCCGGGGCGCAGCCGGACACCGCCGTCGCCGCATGCAGGTCCGCCTCATCCGCCAGTTCGACCAGATCGGCGATCGGGGCGAAGAGGGCGCGCCCGACCGCCGCCGCGTTCGCGTCGTCCGTCCAAAGCGCCGCGACGCCCCGCGCCTGCGCCACGGCCGTGGTCGGCATCAGCCGGACGACCGCGCGACCGCCGCTTCCCTCCGACGTGGCCGCCACCGATACGCCGGCCATCACGCTGACCATCACAGCGTCGGGGGCCAGATGGGGAAGCAGCGGGGCCAGCGCCGCCCGCCAGATCGCCGGCTTCACAGCGATGACGACCGCGCCGGCCGACGCCAGCTGATCCAGGGGTGGATTGACCCGACCCCCGCTCGCCCGCGCCATCTCGGACGCGGGCTTCGGCGACGGGGTGAGCACGATCAGGCGCTCGGGCGGAACCGCGCCGGTCTTGAGCCAGCCCTCAAGGATCGCCGAACCCAGCCGACCGCAGCCGACGAGGACGACGTCGCGCCCGCTCACGCCGAGCCGACGGTCTCGAACATGCAGGCGTCCAGCGCGTCCTGGGGCCGTTTGGCCCCCCGCACCAGGAAGTCGAAGGCCGGATAGAACCGGTCCGCCGCCTGCACCGCCGCGTCGATCATGGTGGCCGCCTGGGCCAGCGTCGGCCGCTCGCCGAGCGGCAGGGCCAGGGAGTGGCGATAGACGATCTCGCCGTCCTCACTCATCACCTCGAAATGGCCGAGCCAGTTCCGCTGGTTGACCAGAGACACCAGCTCGTAGGCGGCGGCGCGGCGCGACTTCTTGGCCCGCAGGTCCAGCGCGCAGCTGACCTGGAGGCAGTCGCCCTCCGGCCGCCAGGCGAACCAGAGCTCATAGTCCTTCCAGTCTCCGGCGAGCGCGAACGCCAGGTCCCCGTCGTTGTTGCGGTCGAACGGCAGGTTCTCGGCCGTCAGGACATGCTCCACCACATCCAGGGGATCGAACGGAACATCGACCTCGTCGGGTCTCAGAGCATCCATGAAAGCCTCAATGGCCGCGACTCACGGCCTCTGGGGGAACGGTAGGCGTGTTCGCGGATTCGGCTCAACCGGCTGCGTCCTGCGGGGGAGTCTGGCCTGTGGACGTTCCCTTCTGGGGCTTCTTCACCGCCTTCAGCGTCGCCAGTTCCGCGCGCAGCGCCGCGACCTCGGCCCGCAGCGCGTCGAACTCGTCGCGCCGCACCAGATCCAGCTCGGCGACCATGCGATCCGCCTGGGCGCGCCAGGCGGCCTTCGCCTCCTCGCCGGCGGCCTGGGCGAGGCCCATGGCGCCGGTGGTCAGCTTGGCGAACTCGTCGAGGAAGGGGTTCCTGGTCTGCATGGCGTCTCGATGGCTCCGGCCCCGACGCGGGTCGCGTCAGGCTCAGGCGAACATGGTGAATGAAAGCCTAACGGTCGATGCCCCCGTTCGTCGCGCGCCGCAAGCGAAGCGGGCGAAAACGACAGGCGACGCGGGCCCGGCGGCTTGCTAAACGCCCGGTCAAAGCGACGCTCGTGCTGGAGGTCCCGTGCCGTTTCCCGAGTTCGATCCCGTTCTCATCCAGATCGGCCCCTTCCCCCTGCGCTGGTACGCGCTGGCCTATGTCGCGGGCATCGGCCTGGGATGGTGGTACGCCGCCCGGCTGATCAAGACGCCGGGCGTTTGGCCCGCCGGAAAGCCGCCGATCACCACGACCCAACTCGACGATCTGGTGCTCTGGATCGCCGTCGGCATCATCGCCGGCGGCCGGTTGGGCTACGCGCTGTTCTACAAGCCGTCGCTGTTCCTGCAGATCTTCGGCGGCCAGTCCTGGGGCGAACGGCTGGAGATCCTGCAGGTCTGGACCGGCGGCATGTCCTTCCACGGCGGCTTCATCGGCGTGGCGCTGGCGGTCCTGTGGTTCGCGCGACGGAACGACGTGCGACTGCTGTCGATCGCCGACCTCGTCGCGCCGGTGGTGCCGCTGGGCCTGTTCTTCGGGCGGCTGGCCAACTTCATCAACGGCGAGCTGTGGGGCCGCGTCACGGACGTGCCCTGGGCGATCCGCTTCTGCAACGAGCGCATCCTTCAGACCTATGAGTTCTGCCCGGCCGGCAACGAGCCCCGCCACCCGAGCCAGCTTTATGAGGCCGGTCTGGAGGGTCTTCTGCTGTTCGTGCTGCTGTGGTTCGCCGTGTGGCGGCTGAAGCTGTTCTCCAAGCCCGGCTTCGTCACCGGCATCTTCCTTCTGGGCTACGGCCTCAGCCGGGCGCTGCTGGAGACCGTTCGGGAGCCGGACCTGCACATGCCCGAAGCGCTGAGAGGCGTGATCACCATGGGCATGCTGCTGTCGATCCCGATGATCATCGCCGGCGCCTGGCTGATCCACCGCGCGCGGAGCCGGCCGCCCGTCTCCGAATGAGCCTGAAGGCGAGACTGGCGCGCGAGATCGCCCTTACGGGGCCGATGACGGTGGCGGACTACGTCACCCGCTGCCTGCACGATCCGGCCGACGGCTACTACGCCACCCGGCCTGAGCTCGGCGCGCGCGGCGACTTCATCACCGCGCCCCTGGTCAGCCAGATGTTCGGCGAGCTGATCGGCCTGTGGATGATCGAGACCTGGCGTCGCCTGGGCGCGCCGGACCGGTTCCGGCTGGTCGAGGTGGGCCCCGGCGACGGAACCCTGATGCTGGACCTGCTGCGAGCGGCGCATGTGGCGCCCGACTTCCTCCAGGCCGCCGACCTCGTTCTGATCGAACCCAGCCGCCCGCTGCGCGAGGCGCAGGCGCGACAGCTCGCCGAGAGCGCGCTGGAGCCTCGCTGGGTCGCCTCTGTCGCCGCCCTGCCCGCCGACGCGCCGATCCTGCTGGTCGCCAACGAGGTGCTGGACTGCCTGCCCGCCCGCCAATTCGTCCGCACCGAAGGCGGCTGGGCGGAGCGCCGCGTGGGGGTGACCGAGGACGGGGAACTGACGTTCGGCCTGTCGGCGCTCACCGGCGGCCTGATCGAGACCACGGCCGAGGTGGGCGTGGGTCAGGTGCTTGAGGTGTCCGAGCAGCAGGCCGCCTTCGGCCGCGACCTGGGCGACCTGATCCGACGGTCGGGCGGCGCGGCCCTGCTCATCGACTACGGCCGAGCCCGCCCCGAAGCGGGCGACACGCTGCAGGCCCTGCAGCGACACCGAAAGGTCGATCCCCTGGCGGAGCCCGGCGCCTGCGACCTGACGCAGTGCGCCGACTTCCCCACGGTGCTCGAAGCCGCCGTGCGGGCGGGCGCGGACGTGACGGGGTGCCTCGCCCAGGGCGAGTTCCTTAAGCGCCTAGGGATCGAAACCCGGACCTATCGGTTGAAGGCGTCGCGGCCCGAGGCGGCGCCCGTCATCGATCGCCAGCTCTCGCGGCTCGTCGCGCCGGATCAGATGGGCGAGCTGTTCAAGGCGTGCGCGATCTTCTCGCCCCGCAGTCTGGACCTGCCCGCCTTCAACGCATGACCGACCTCGCCCCCATCACCCACCCGCTTCTCGACCGCGCGGGCGTGCGCCACGGCTTCTTCACCCGCCAGGGCGGCGTGTCACAGGGCCTCTACGCCGGGCTGAACGTCGGCGTCGGCTCTCGGGACGATCCGGCCGCGGTCGCGGAGAACCGCCGCCGTGTCGCCGCGTGGTTCGGGCGTCAGGCTGACGACCTGGCCACCTGCTACCAGGTGCATTCCGCCATCGTCAGGGTCGCAGAGGGCCCCTGGCGCGGGGACCGGCCGGAGGGCGACGCGGTGGCGACCACCACGCCCGGCGTGATCTGCGGCGTCCTGACGGCGGATTGCGCTCCGGTCCTGATCTGCGACCCCGAGGGTCCGTTCGTCGCCGCGGTGCACGCCGGCTGGAAGGGGGCGCTTCACGACGTGACTCACAGCGCGGTTCAGGCGCTTGAGGCGCTGGGGGCCCAGGCCTCGCGCATGGTCGCTGTCGTCGGCCCCTGCATCGGCCCGGAAAGCTATGAGGTCGGCGCCGACTTCATGGACCAGTTCGCCCACCACGATCCCGGCTCGGAACGGTTCTTCCGTCCCGGCGCCGCTGATGACAAACGGCTGTTCGACCTGCCCGGCTTCGTGCTGTGGCGACTGGAGCAGGCGGGCGTCGGCGAGGCGGCCTGGACCGGACACGACACCTGCCCGGACGAGACGCGCTTCTATTCGAACCGGCGCGCGTACCGGCGCGGCGAGCCGGATTTCGGCCGCCTCATGAGCGCGATCTCGATTTCCTGATCCTTCTCCCCTCGTGGGAGAAGGTGGGCGCCGGAGGCGCTCGGATGAGGGGGCGGGTTCAGCGAGCAAACCTTCGGACAATGAGCGGGCGGATACATCCCCCTCATCCGTCATGCTCCGCATGCCACCTTCTCCCACGAGGGGAGAAGGATGCGATCACCCCACCATCGCCAGTTCCGGCGTACGCACGACGTCGCGCCAGGCGCGGGGCGCGTCCAGAAGCGCGCGCACCAGCTTGTTGTTCAGGGCGTGACCCGCCTTGACGCCTTCGTAGCGGCCGATCAGCGGCGCGCCGAGCACATACAGGTCGCCGATGGCGTCCAGCGCCTTGTGCCGCACGAACTCCCGCTCCATGCGCAGGCCGCCCGGGTTCAGGATCTCGTCGCCGTCGATCACGACCGCGTTCTCCAGGCTGCCGCCGCGCGCGAGCCCGGCCTGACGCAGCGCCTCGACCTCGTGGGCGAAGCCGAAGGTGCGCGCGGACATGATCTCGCTGCGGAACGTCGGCTCGTCAACGACGAAGTCGACCACCTGGCGGCCGATCACCGGCGTCGGAAACTCGATCTCGAACCGCATCTCGTAGCGGTCGCAGGGCAGCAGGACGGCCGACTTGTCGCCTTCCTCGACCCGGATCGGCTCCAGGATCTCGATGTAGCGGACCGGCGCCTCCTGGCGACGGAAGCCGGACCGGTCCAGCAGGCGCACGAACGGCAGGGCCGATCCGTCGAGGATGGGCAGCTCGGGCCCGTCGACCTCGATGACCGCGTTCGAAACGCCCAGCGCGCAAAGCGCGGCCATGAGGTGCTCGATCGTGGACAGCTGAACCCCGTCGGCGTTCTGGATCATGGTGTTGAGGCGCGCCTCGACCACCGCCTCGCCGGACACCGGAATGCGGTTGTCACGGTCGCGGATGTCCGTGCGGACGAAGACGATGCCGGTGTTGACGGGCGCCGGACGGACGACCAAACGCACCCGCCGCCCGGTGTGGACGCCCACGCCGGCGCAGATCGCCGGCGCGACGACGGTCTTCTCCAGATGCTCGCTCGACGGCTGCGGCACGCGTGAAACTCTCGACTTTGCGACCCCGGCTCGCGCGCGAGGTCCGCCCCGTCGTCGAGGTAAACGACCCCTTTCCAGCGATAAATGAAACTCCCGTTTCGGATTGTTTCGCGCTGCGAAACCGGCGCCGATACGGCCTGGCCTACGGCCAAACGAAAACGGCCCGGGCGAGCCCGGGCCGTTGGAGCTTCAGGCTCTGGAAGGCGTCAGTTGGCCAGGCGCCTCAGGAAAGAAGGAATCTCCAGGTCGTCGTCCTCGGCCTCGGGCGCCGCGTCATAGACCGGCTGCGCCGCCGCGCCGCCCCGGGCGACCGGCGCGCTGGCGCGCGGCGGCTGGGCGGGCTGGGGCGCATAGGTCGGCTGGGCGGCCTGCGGCTGACGGCGGCCACGTCCGAACAGGCTCCAGCCGCTCTTCCTGTGGTCGCGATCGTCGGCCTCATAGGCCGGCTCCTGGGCGGCGGGACGATCGAAGTAGAGGTCGCCCTGCTCCTCCTCCTGCGGCGCACGAGCGGCGGGCTTCACCTCGCCGGCCTCGAACGCCTCGACCCAGGGATCGACGATCGGTTCGAGCGCACGGGGCGCGGGCTCGGCGGCGTGGATCACCGGCTCGGGGCGGATTTCCGGCTCCGGCGAGCGGAGTGGCTCGGGCTGGCGGCTGAAGGTCGGGACGATCGGCTCCGGGGCGCGGACCGGCGCTTGCGGCGGCGCCGACTGAGCCGGCTGGCGCAGCGGGGCCGTTGAACGCGAGACCGGCGGCTCGACCGCCACGGTCTCGCCCTGGTCCATTCCGGTGGCGACCACGGACACCCGGATCTTGCCTTCCAGGGCGGGATCGAAGGCGGCGCCGAAGATGATGTTGGCGTCCCCGTCCACTTCCGCACTGATCGCGTTGGCGGCCTCGTCGACCTCCAGCAGGGTCATGTCCAGGCCGCCGGTGATGTTCACCAGGACCGCCTTGGCGCCCTTCAGGCTGGTTTCGTCCAGCAGCGGGTTGGCGATGGCGTTCTGGGCCGCCAGCAGGGCGCGGTCCTCGCCCGAGGCCTCGCCCGTGCCCATCATGGCCTTGCCCATCTCGGACATGACGGCGCGGACGTCGGCGAAGTCGAGATTGATCAGACCGGGCAGGATCATCAGGTCGGTGATCGAGCGCACGCCCGAGTGCAGCACCTGGTCGGCCATGCCGAAGGCGTCGGCGAAGGTCGTGCGTTCGTTGGCGACGCGGAACAGGTTCTGGTTCGGAATGACGATCAGGGTGTCGACGTAGCGCTGCAGCTCGGCGATGCCGGCGTCGGCCAGGCGCATGCGGTGACGCCCCTCGAAGGTGAAGGGCTTGGTCACGACGCCGACCGTCAGGATGCCGCGATCGCGCGCGCACTTGGCGATGATCGGCGCGGCGCCCGTGCCGGTGCCGCCGCCCATGCCGGCGGTGATGAAGACCATGTGCGCGCCTTCCAGGTGCGCGTGAATCTCGTCGGCGGACTCCTCGGCGGCGTTCATGCCGACCTCGGGGTGGGCGCCCGCGCCGAGCCCTTGTGTGATCGTCTCGCCCAGCTGAATGCGACGGTCGGTCTTGGCGAACGACAGGTGCTGCGCGTCCGTGTTGGCGACGACGAACTCCACGCCCTCCAGCCCGGCGTCGATCATGTTGTTGACGGCGTTGCCGCCGGCCCCGCCGACGCCGAACACGACGATCCGGGGCTTCAGTTCCGTGGTTTGCGGACGCACCAGCGAAAGAGACATTCTAGATTTCCGACCTTGCCGACCTGCCCGGAAACCCCACCGTGTCGCCCCGTCGAATCACGATGGTTATGGGCCTGTTAAGGAAAACGCGACATGCGTTAACGCGAGGTTACGCACTAGGCCGAGTCGCAGTGCTGGTAAGGGGAAAATGAACCTTGGCCGGACGTTCGGCGCAGAAAAAAGGGCGGCCCCGCAGGACCGCCCCCAATTCATGAATGCGACGGCCTATCAGCCCATGCCGCAGTCCGTCTCCAGGAACTCCTCCACCGAGGTCAGCACGGCGGCGAAGTTCGCCGGCGTCCAGGTGTTGATGGTGTGCTCCATGTCCGGAAGGATGGTCAGACGCACCTGCTTGCCCGCCCGACGCATCGCCGCGGCCATGGTCTCGGACTCGGACGGCAGGACGCGCGTGTCCCGGTCGCCCGTATAGAGGTAGAGCGGGATCGAGATTTCATTCACGCGCACCAGCGGGTCCTCGCCGTCGGCGGTCGGATGCTGGAACTCGCGCAGGTAGCGGCTGTTGTAGGTGCCCTTCTTGAACAGGGCGATCGTGGCCGGGCCGGCGCCGGCGGCGGCGCAGCGGTACAGGCCGTTGGGGCGAACGGCGGCCATCATCGAGGCGTAGCCGCCGTACGAGTAGCCGTGCATGGCCACCCGGGCCGGATCGGCGATCCCCTGCTCGATCAGGTAGCGGACGCCGTCATCGTTGTCGTCCTGCATCTTGCGACCCCACTCGCGGTCGCCGGCGCGCCACAGGCGTTGACCCCAGCCCAGCGAGCCGCGGAACTGCGGCTGGAGCACCGCGTAGCCGCGCGAAGCGTAGTACTGGGTCCAGCCGCTGACGTCCCAGTCGAGATTGTCGCGCGCCCATGGACCGCCGTGCGGCGTCACGATCGTGGGATAGGGACCGGGTCCGTAGATGTCGGGGTTGGGCTTGGTGATGAACGCGGGGATCATCAGACCGTCGCGCGCCTCGTACTGGATCAGCTCGGTGGGGCCGAAATCGACCTCGGCGAGCTCGGGATAGGCCCGGCCCAGCAGCGCGAGCCGGCCGTCGATCAGCACCCAGTATTCGGGTGGCGTCTGCGGGCCGGACCGCCGCACGACCAGCTTGGACCGATCGTCCGAAGCCGCGATGATCGAAATGTCCGCACCGTCGCCGACGCTGAACCGGGTGCGTTCACCGGTCTCGATGTCCACCCAGCTGACCGGCGTCGTCTGAATCCGCAGCGCTTCGCGAAGCTGGTTATAGCCGTCCCTCAGCACGGGGTCGGTATAGTAGGTGCGTCCACGCTCGCCCTGATAGGTGAAGCCCACCACCTCGCCGAAATCGGCCGGGGCGGTCGAGCGGATCACGCCCTCCGCGTCGAACAGCGGATGGGCGAAGGCGATCTCGCCCATCTGGCGAGCGCGGATGTCGTACTCGTAAATCGCCGACCGGTCCCGCCCCTCGACGCTCTGGACGAAGATGATGTTGGGGTCGTTGCTGAAGCCCGCCACCTCGATCGGCTGCCGGTCGCGCGCGTACCAGCGGAAGTGCTCCGACCATTCGCCGGTGTCCGGGTGTTTCAGCTCAATCGCGATGTAGGCGGCGCCGCCGTCGAAGTCGAACTCCTGACGGGCCCGGATTTCGCCGTTCAGGTCGGCCTGCTCGCCGGAATAGCGGCTGGAGCCGCGATCGATGCGCTGGGCGCGTCCGTTGTAGAGGTTGAGGCGATAAAGGTCCCCGCGCAGCGGATCGCGCACGATCACGTTCTGCTCGTCTTGCGGCAGCGAGCTGACCAGGCCGCCGATGCCGACAAAGGCCTGCTGGCGCTCGTTCAGGCCGTCGAACTCCAGCGACACCCGGACGGGATTGCCTTCGAGGTCCAGAACCTGGGTGCGGCTCGCGAAAGTCCGCTCCTGGGCGCCCGAGAACGGGTTGAAGTCGATGAGCTGCTGAGTGGTGACGAATATGCGGTCGTTCTTGATGAAGCTGGCGGCCACGACCTCGGCCCGCTCGTCATCGGAGCCGATCAGGAAGGGCGGCGCGCTCAAGTCGGCGACGCGCCAGATGGCGACGGCCCGCGTGCGGCCGTCCGGCGATATCACGGCGACAATGTGTCGCCCGTCCGGCGAAACGTCGACGGACGCGATAGCCTGTTCTCGGGCGAATGCGGTCGCGGGCGGCGGCGTCGGCTGCGCCGTCTGCGCGGTCGCGACCCCCACCGGGGCCATCGACAACACCACCGCACCAACCGCGATGGACAAAAGATTTCGGGCCTTCATGGCTTTAGACGCTCCTCCGACTGGACACCCGGCGCCAGTCATGCGCGGCGAGCCGACCGCGTCAAGCTTCGCCGGACGTCTCATCACGCCGCGACCCACGCCACGCCGTGGCTCGAATGCAACCTCGCGACGAATATGTTGCGGTTGTGATACAGCCGCCTGAATCCTGTCGCATCGTGGCCGCAATCGCTTGGCGTCGCCGCTGCGGCTGCTAACGTCGCATTGTCGAGACCCATGGTCTCATCGGCGGCGAGACGTGTGCTCGCCAGCAAAGTCATTTGAAACTGGGGGAGCCGATTGATGGCCGTCACCAAGAACAGGCTTTTGACCACCACCGTCTTCATGAGCCTGGCGCTCATGACGCCGCAGGTGGTCATGGCGCAGGACTCGCAGAACACCGGGTCTGAATCGCAGCAGGAAGCCGAAGACGACGCGACGGAAGTCGGCGAAGTCGTCATCACCGGCTCGCGCATCCGGCGCAACGAGTTCACCTCGACCCAGCCGATCCAGGTGATCACCTCCGAGCAGGCCACGCTCGAAGGCCTGGCCGACACCACCGAGATTCTGCAGTCCTCGACCGCGGCGAACACGGCCACGCAGATCAACAACTTCTTCACCGGCTTCGTCACCACCGGCGGCCCGGGCGTGAACACGGTGTCGCTGCGTGGTCTGGGCGCCCAGCGCACCCTGATCCTGGTCAACGGCCGTCGCGCCGGCCCGGCCGGCGTGCGCGGCACGGTGGGTCCGTTCGACCTGAACACCATCCCCAGCTCGCAGATCGAGCGGGTCGAGATCCTGACCGACGGCGCCTCGTCGATCTACGGCTCGGACGCGGTCGCGGGCGTCATCAACATCATCACGCGCAGCAACCAGGACGGCGGCAACTTCGAGGCCTTCGCCTCGGTGCCGGAGCGCGAGGGCGGCGAGGAGTACCGGATTTCGGGCTCCTGGGGCCAGACGTTCAGCCGCGGCTACTTCAACGTCGGCGCCGACTACTATGAGCGCAAGGCGACGCTGTTCGGCGATCGCGACTGGTTCGACTGCCCGCAGGACCGCGTCTTCGCCGACGAAAGCCTGCTGGTGCGTCGCGACGTGCTGGAGAACGGCGAGTACAAGTGCGACTTCGTCCTGAACAGCATCATCCGCACCCAGCTGGCCGGCTCGGCGGGCCCGGTGGCGGTCGCCAACCGCCGCGACGGCGATTTCATCTTCGACCCGACCGCGACCCAGGGCACCGGCTTCACCGGCTGTAACATCCCCGGCTGGCGTCACGTGGCCGGCGGCTTCAACAGCGCCGCGACCCCTGGCCCGGACTGCTCGATCACCGCCTCGCCCACGGATGTCCGCCGCGCGGCCTATTCGGTCTACCCGCTCTATAACGACCGCTATTCGAGCCGGACCGCGATCTCGCCGGTGAAGCGCTACAGCATCACCTCGTTCGGCGGTTTCGACGTGACCCCGCGGATCGAGGCCTTCTACGAACTGCTGCTGAACCGTCGCGAGTCCGAGCAGAACTCCTGGCGTCAGCTGTTCCCGACGGTGTCGCCGTTCCACAGCGACAACCCCTTCGGCGGCCCCTTCAACGGTCAGACCAACACCTTCAACGGCGGCTACTACGCCACGCCGGTGGCCCTGGTGGACTCGATCAACCGTCAGGAAGTCGATTACGGCCGCATCGTCGCGGGCCTGCGCGGCGACTTCGACGCGTTCGGCAAGAACTGGGACTGGGAGCTGGCGGCGCAGTACAGCCGCTCGGAAGGCACCTACGGCGGCAACTTCTTCTATAACGACCGCGTTGAGGCCACCGCCGGCTACTACGCCCTGTTCGGACGGGACGCGACCGGCAACTTCGCCGATCTCGACGGCGACGGCGATATCGATGCGACCGATCGCGCACCGCGTGCGTTCGGCGCCGCCACCGGCAACTGCGATGCGGCGATCCTGATCTCGGCCACCGACTGCCCCGCCGGCGGCATCGACTGGTTCAGCCCGGAGTTCCTGCGCGACGGCGTGCTGCCGGCCGACCAATACAACTTCATCTCGGGCTACGAGGAAGGCCTGACGACCTACGATCACATGTACATCGAAGGCGTCGTGTCGGGCGAACCGTTCACCCTGCCGGCCGGTCCCGTCGGCGCGGCCCTGGGCTTCCAAATCCGCAAGGAAGAGATTGACGACACCCCGGGGCCGGAGCAACTCCGCAACAACCTTTGGGGCTCGACCTCGGCCGGACGCACCGTGGGTGAGGACACCATCCGTGAGGTCTTCGCGGAAGTGGAGCTGCCGATCGTCCGCGACATCCCGCTGGTGCAGGCGTTCACGGTGAACCTGTCGGGCCGCTTCTCGGACTACGACTCCTACGGCGAGAACTCGACCTACAAGGTCGGCCTCAACTGGGAGATCACGCCGGAATGGCGCATCCGCGCCTCGAACGGCACCTCGTTCCGCGCCCCGGCGCTGTATGAGCTGTACCTGGCCAACCAGACCAGCTTCATCGGCCAGGCCAACATCGATCCGTGCCGCAACTGGGGCACCTCGACGAACCAGGTCCTGCGCGACAACTGCGCCGCCGAGGGCATCCCGGACGACTACGCCGTTCCGGGTTCGTCCGCGACCGTCATCGCGGGCGGCGGCGTCGGCCTGCTGGATCCGGAAACCGCCGAGGCCACCTCGATCGGCCTGATCTGGACGCCCAGCTGGATCGACCTGAACATCGCTATCGACTACTTCGACATCCAGGTCGACGACCAGGTGGCGCAGTTCGGCGCGGCCAACATCCTGTCGGCTTGCTACACGTCGGAAAACTACCCGAACGAACCGCTCTGCACCCTGTTCACCCGTGACCGCGACCCCAACTCGGCGCGCTACCTGCAGGTGCTGACGGTCAACAACAACTACGTCAACATCTCGCAGCAGAAGAACCAAGGTCTGGACATCAACGTTCGGTATAACCGCGAGTTCTCCTTCGGCGATCTGCAGATCACCGGCCGCGTCAGCCACATCCTCGACTGGACGACGCAGGTCTTCAACTCGTCGGTCGTGACGGTGAACAACAGCCGCGTCGGTTCGCCAGAAACGGTGGGTGAGCTGAACTTCCGCTTCGACCGCGGCGACTGGACGGTCTTCTACGGCATCGACTACGTCGGTGAGTCCGACAACGATCCGTTCTTCGCGACCCCCGGCAACGCCACGACCTTCTTGGGAGAGCCGGTGTTCGTGGAACGCGGGACGGAGGAATACCTCACCCACGCCATCTCGGTGCGCAAGCAGATGGACGACTGGACCTTCCAGGTCGGCATCCAGAACGTGTTCGACGAGAACCCGCCCTACTTCGGCATCTCGTCGGGCTCGACCGTGATCGGCAACACGCCGCTGGCCACCCAGTACGACTGGAACGGCCGGACCGGCTTCGTGAGCATCTCGAAGACCTTCTAAGGCTTCGAACAAGTCAGACTGCGAGGGCGGCGGGACATCCCGCCGCCCTTTTTCTTGTCTCGGGTCCGGCTTGCGGAGCAGGTCGGGCGCCGATCGGCCAGGCCCCGCCCTCTCCCGAAGAGCGCCGCCCGGCGCGGCTCGCGTGAGCTCGACCGCCAGTCCACGGATGTGATCCGCGCACGCTTCGGCGCGCGGGAGGTCCTCACCGGGCCTCAGGGCCCGTGCGGACGCGGGTTGATCGCGCGATCGTCTAGAGATTCTCGCGAAGCCAGCCGGCGCAGCGCGCGATCAGGCCTCGCGCGTGGGGGCTGGGAGCGTCGGCGGCGGTGATCTGCCGCGCCATCAGCTTGCGGGCCGACACCGCCTCTCGCGGACCGTAGGCGGCGCGCAGGAGGACGCCGGCGGCGGTGCAGAAGGCCGGCCCGGACGCCGCGTCGGCGAGGTGAGGCGCCCGCTGCGGCCGACCGAGACGGACGGGCCGGTCGAACACCCTGACGGCCAGCTCACGCACGCCGTTCAGCTGACTGGCCCCGCCTGTCAGCACCAGACCCGTGCCGGGCTCGAGCCCCACGCCGGACTGTCGCAGCCGATCCCGCAGGAGCTCCAGCGTCTCCTCCACCCGGGGCGCGATGACGGTCTTGAGCATCGCCCGGGGCACCACCACCGGACCGGCCGAGGCGTCCTCGCCGCGCGGCGGGGCCTCCAGCATCTCGCGGTCCTCGTTGGCCGAGGCCATGGCCGACCCGTGCAGCGTCTTCAGCCTTTCGGCGCCGGCGCGCGAGGTCGACAGGCCGCGCGCGATGTCGGCCGTGACATGCTCCCCGCCGACGTTCAGGCTTTCGATGTGGAGCAGCGAACGCTCGCCCCAGACCGCGGCGGTGGTGGAGCCGCCGCCCATGTCGATGCAGACGCAGCCGAGATCCGTCTCGTCGTCCTCCAGCGCCGCCAGGGACGAGGCGACCGGCGCCGCGACGACGCCCTGAAGGTCGAGATGGGCCAGCTCCAGGCAGTGGCTGAGGGTCTGGAACACCCCCTCGGACATCGACACCACCACGAGGTCGAGCCCCAGCGAGCCGCCGCGCATATTGCGGGGATCGCGCACGCCCTTGGCCCCATCGACGGACCAGGCGACGGGCAGGACGTGGATGGGCCGTCGGTTCGGCAGGCGAATCTCGGCCAGAGCCATGCCGATCGCCCGGGCCAGGTCGGCGTCGCCGATCGGGCTGGCGCCAAGCGAGACCCGTGCGCGCACCCGGTGGGTGGACATCTGGCCGATGGCGGTGCCGACCACGACGCCGGAGACGGGGGCGCCGGCCGCGCGCTCGGCGCGCTCGACCGCCTGTCCGATGGCCTGGGCGGCCTCGTCCATGTTGATGATCGCGCCGCCCTTGACGCCCTTGGACTGGACATGGCCCGCGCCCGCGACGCGGATGGTGCGGTCGGCGTGGCGAACGCCGTCCGGCTTCATGATGAAGCAGCCGATCTTCGAGGCCCCGAGGTCCAGCGCCGCCACGACGGGCGCGCGAGGATCCGTCGTGGGCTGGCGATCCCCAGCTTCGCGCCTCATGCCGCCGCTCCCGCCGTCTCGCGTCCGGCCGGGCGGAGCGCCACCGCCTCCGGCGTCCTCAGATCGACGCGCGAGAAGCCCAGGTCCAGCAGCCGCTCCCGCTGATCCATGGCGTCGAGCTGGATCAGCGCCGCCTCCTCGCCCACCGCCGGCAACAGGATGACGGAGCCGTCCTTGAGCCTGAGGTCCCAGCGACGCTCATCCACCCGCACCAGGGCCTCGAGCCGCGACGAGAGGCGCGGCCGCTCGCGCAGAAGGGGCAGTATCTGCGGCGCCGCGTCGGCCGCCCCGGCCCCAACCACCAACGGCAGCTCGGCGTGGGCCCGCGCATCCGCCCCGGGAATGACCTGGCCGGAGGCGTCGATCACCCAGGCGCGCCGCCCGTCCTGCCACACCGCCAGCCGGTCGTGCTCGACCACATGGACGATCAGGGTGTCGGGCAGGAGGCGGATCACCTTGGCGGACCTCACCCATCCCACCGACTCGACGTCCTCCCGCAGGGCGGTCAGATCGAGGCGCGTGATCGGCTGACCGGCGGAGAGCTGAAGCGCCCTCTGGATCATCGGCTCGGCCTCGCGCGATGCGCCCTCGATGGAGACCCGACGCAGTCCGAAGCCCGCCGCCACCACGCCGCGGTCCGCCGCCGTCGTCACCGCCCCGATCAGGCGCTCGCCGCCCCCGCTGGCCAGAAGCACGATCACGACGGCCGTCGCCGTCGCCGAGAACGCCAGGCCGACGGCGCGCGGCGAGAGGTCCAGCCGGCCCAGCGCGGACACCTTGGCCGGAACTCCCGGAGCGTTCCGAGAGGCCCCGCCCCGTCCCTTGCCGCCTTGACTAGCACTCCGTCGCCGACCGCCGCGCACTACCGCGGGCATGAGGCGTCCTCCACCATCCACCGAACCAGGTCTTCGAAGCTCATTCCGACGTGCGCCGCCTGCTCGGGGACGAGCGAGGTCGGCGTCATGCCGGGCTGAGTGTTGACCTCCAGCAGAACGAGAACGTCCTTAACATCGTCATAACGAAAGTCGGATCGCGTCACGCCTCGGCAACCCAGGGCGACGTGGGCGAGCTCGGATTCCCTCAGGGCGCGCTCGAACACGGCCGCCGGCAGCTCCGCCGGAAGCTTGTGGACGGATCCCCCCGGCGCGTACTTGGCCTCGTAGTCATAGAAGCCCTTCGTCGGGGTGATGTCGGTGACGGTCAGGGCGCGCGGCCCGCTCGCGTCCCCGATGACGGCCACCGCCAGCTCCTTGCCGGCGACATAGGGCTCCACCATCACCAGCTCGCCATAGGTCCAGTCGGGCGCGCCGACCGCCGCCTGGGGCCCGTTCGCCCCCTCCGGCACCAGATAGACGCCCACCGACGAACCCTCGGCGTTCGGCTTGATGACGTAGGGCGGGTCGATGACGTGGCGGCTCGCCACCTCGTGACGGTCGAACAGCCCGCCCCCCGGCACCGCCACCCCCGCCGCCTTGAGGATCGACTTGGTCTTGTCCTTGTCCATCGTCAGGGCCGAGGCCAGGACGCCGGAGTGGGTGTAGGGGATCTGAAGGGTCTCCAGGATTCCCTGGACACAGCCGTCCTCGCCCCATGCGCCATGCAGAGCGTTGAAGGCGACGTCGGGCCCGAGATCGGCGAGCACTTGGGCCAGGTCCCGGCCCGCATCGACCCGCGTGACCCGATAGCCGACCCGTTCCAGCGCGTCCGCGCAGCCCCTGCCGGAGCTCAGCGACACCTCCCGCTCCGACGACAGCCCGCCCATCAGGACGGCGACATGCAGGTCGGCGGGGAGGCGGGACATGGGAAGCTCCGGCTGTCCTGCGCTGGTTAGCAATCCGCCGGACTCGTGAAAAGCGGCGGGACGTTCAGGCGGCGCGTTCGGCCTTCGTCACGGGCAGGACGATCTCGCTGAGCACGCCGCCGAGGTCCGAGACGCCGGTCCGCAGGTCGCCCCCGCGCTTACGCAGCCAGGCCTTGTCGAAAGCCCTGCCGGACGTGGGCGTCGCGTCCAGCTTCGAGGTCTGCTCGGCGGTGAGGCGCAGGACGCGATCGTCGGCCCCGTCGTCCTCGATCAGGATCCGCACATTGACGCCGTCGCCGGTCAGGGACACGCGCAGCCTGCCGCCGACCGTCGCCGCCTCCGTCGCCGCGATCAGCGCCTCCTCGATCAGTCGTGCGACCCTCGGCCGGTCCAGCGCAGTCAGATGGCCCGGTTCGAGTCGCTGCTCGACGATGATTCCGCGCCGACGCGCCGCGAAGGCGGTCGCGCCTATCGCCTCCGCCAGCACCCGGCCGACGTCATGGGCCTGACGAGAAGCCCCGCGCGGGCCTCCGGCGATCATCTCGCGCGACAGGGCCTCAATTTCCGCGCCGCTCTCGGCGATTCGGCTGAGCAGCTCGCGCTGACGGGGATTGAGGTCCCCCAGCCGGCCGCTGCGCAGCATCTCAGCGAGGGTGACGACGCCGGACAGCGGGGAGCGCAGCTCCTCCCCCACCTCTCCGATGAGCCGGACCTTCGCGTCGGTCTCGGCCTGGGCCGCGACGCGCTTCGCCTCAGCGTCGGCGGCGATGGCGTCGAGCCGCTTCAGCATCATGGCGAGCGGATAGGCGGTGGCGACCAGACACCCCAGGAAGATCTGCGCCCACACCACCGGATCGACTCCGTAGCGCGCGAGACGCGGCAACGACCCTTCTCCCATCAGGGCTGATCCGATCAGCCCCATGGCGACCAATCCGATCGCAAGGGCGCCGCCCCGGTCACGGTCGTACAGCACCGCGAGCGTGACCAGCGGAAAGGCGAGCAGAAGCGCCGGGGCCTGGCTCTGGAAGCTCAGGGCGAAGAAGATCAGTCCCGCGGCGGCCGGGGCCGCCATCCCGCGCCACACGGGCCATGTGCTCCGGCTGGAGATCGACAAGGCGAAGGGGGCGACGATGGCCATGCCCATCGCGTCGGCCAGAAACCAGCCTCCCGCCTCGGCCAGAAGCGCGGCGCCCGACAGGTCAAGCCCCAGGGCCATTACAGCCGTCGCAACCGTCGCGGAGGCGAGGGGCCCGGCCAACACCGCGCCGAGGAAAAAGCCTCTCAGGTCCTTGAGCGCGGCCAGCGGCATGGAGACGCCGCGCAGGAAGTGGACGGCGATCAGGATCTCGATGACGTTCGCGGCTGGGAAGGCCAACGACAGTCCCAGCGGACGCCCCGCCGCCAGATTCGCCCCGACCATGGCGACGGAGGCGACGCCGACGGCCATGCGCTCGCAGACCCGCGTCGGACAGGCGCGCAGGATGAACGCCAGAACCAGGGCGTTCGCGGGCCACACGGCGGCGACGGCGGCGGTTCCCCTGAAGAAGTGGATCGCGCCCCAGCAGATCAGGAAGGTCAGGACGCCCAGTGCGGATACACCGACGAGCCTGCCGAGTTGCGCGCGCGAGATCATGACGGCGATGTGACGCCTGGGCGCTTACCCGCCCATTAACGGCTCAGCTCGCGCGACCCATGCGCCTGATTTCCCAATCGAGCCGCACCCCCGTCTTGGCCAAGACGTCCTGACGGACCGCCTCGCCCAGGCCCTCGATGTCCGCGGCGGTGGCCTCGCCGGGATTGATCATGAAGTTGGAATGAAGCTCGCTGAACTTCGCGCCGCCGCCCGTCACGGCGAACAGCTTGCCGCGCCAGCCCGCCTCGTCGACCAGCTTCCAGGACGAGTGGCCCGGCGGGTTCTTGAAGGTCGAGCCGCCGGTCTTCTCTCGGATCGGCTGGGTCTGTTCCCGCCGCGCGGTGATCTCGTCGATCCGCGTCTGAACCGCTTCGGGCGCGTCGAGCGCGCCGCGATAGGTCGCCTCGATCCAGATGATGTCCGCCGGCGCCTCCGAGTGACGGTAGGTGTAGCCGAAGTCCGCCAGCGCGTAGTCGACCCGGTCTCCCCGCCGGTTCAGCCCCCACGCCGACACCAGCACGTCCTTCGTCTCAGAGCCGTAGCAGCCGGCGTTCATGGTCAGGGCCCCGCCGATCGTGCCCGGGATGCCCGCGTAGAACTCCAGGCCCGCGATCCCGGCCCGGGCCGAGGCCTTCGCGACCATGGCGTCCAGCGCGCCGGCGCCGGCGGTGATCATGTCGCCCCCGGTCGCCACCTGGGCCCAGGCGCGGCCCGCCAGCCGGATCACCACGCCCTCGACACCGCCGTCGCGCACGATGACGTTGGAGCCTACGCCCAGCACCGTGACGGGCACGCCCGGATCGAGCGCCTTCAGGACGTCCGCCAGATCCTCCGCGTCGGCCGGGATGAACAGCACGTCCGCCGCTCCGCCGACCCGGAACCAAGTGTAAGGGCCCAGCGGCTCGTCCAGCAGCAACTTGCCGCGCGCTTCGGGCAAAGACTCGCGCCAGTCGCTCATCGCCCCCCTCTCTGGTGAGAAACCATCCGCTCAAGCCGCTCCAGCTGGTGCGCCTCCAGTCCATCTCCCGTCGCATGCGCCGGCTTGCCGTCCCCGAGCTCCAGCCAGGGCACCCGTCCCTCGATCCCCCAATGCATCTCCAGAGGTGCGGCCTGGGGATCATCCAGACTGCCGATGGTGACGTTCATCCACTCGCTGTCTTTGTAGGCGAAGGTCAGCGGCGTGCCGCAGCGCGCGCAGAACCCGCGCTCCGCTACGGAGGAGCTTTCGAAGACGGACAGCGGCCCCTCGAAAGCGACCTTCGATCTCGGCGCGCCCGCCAGCGCGGCGAAAACTCCACCCGTCGCCCTCTGGCACATCCGACAGTGGCAGAAGTGGTTGTGAGACACGCCGCCTTTGATGCGGTAGCGAACCTCGCCGCACTGGCGCCCGCCCGTCAGCGCGCTCACCCCATCGCCTCCAGCTGCGCCGGGAGGGCGTAGGCCCAGCTGGTGATGTCGCCGGCGCCGAGCAGGACGACGAGATCGCCCGGCTTGGCTTCCTCGCGGATCACACGAGGCAGGACGGCGGCGTTCTCCAACGGATGCACATTGCGGTGGCCGAACCGACGCACGCCCTCGACCAGAGCGTGCTTGTCCACCCCCTCGATCGGCTGTTCGCCGGCCGGATAGACATCGGCGACGATCACCGAGTCCGCGTCCGAGAAGCAGGTGGAGAACTCCTCCATCAGGTCCCTGAGGCGGGTGTAGCGGTGCGGCTGAACCACTGCGATCACGCGTCCCTCGGCCACCTGACGCGCGGCCTTCAGCACCGCGGCGATCTCCACGGGGTGATGGCCGTAGTCGTCGACGACGCGCACGCCGTTGACGACGCCGGTGGTGGTGAAGCGCCGCTTGACCCCGCCGAAACCCGCCATGCCCGCCTTGATCGCTTCGTCCGGCACGTCCAGCTCACGGGCGACGGCGATGGCGGCCAGCGCGTTCGAGACGTTGTGCCATCCCGCCATCGGCAGGTGCACGCCCTCGATCCGGTCCGGCTCCTCCAGCGCGGCCATGCCCCGCTTCTGGATCACCACGTCGAAGCGCGCGCCGTCCGGCCCCATCTGGCAGTTGTCGGCCCGCACCATGGCCTGCGGGTTGACGCCATAGGTGACCAGGCGCCGGTTATCGATCTGGGCGACCAGCCGCGCCACCTCGGGGTGGTCCAGGCAGACGGCGGCGAAGCCGTAGAACGGGATGTTCTCCACGAAGTCCACGAAGGCGGCCCGCACTCCCTCGAAGTCGCCGTAGTGGTCCAGATGCTCCGGATCGATGTTGGTGACGATCGCCACGGTGGACTTCAGCCGCAGGAAGCTGCCGTCGCTCTCGTCGGCCTCGACCACGATCCAGTCGCCGTCGCCGACCTTGGCGTTGGTGCCGTAGGCGTTGATGATCCCGCCGTTGACCACCGTCGGGTCGAAGCCCGCGGCGTCCAGCAGGGCCGCGACCATGCTGGTGGTCGTCGTCTTGCCGTGTGTGCCGCCGACCGCGATCGAGAACTGCAGCCGCATCAGCTCGGCCAGCATCTCGGCCCGGCGCACCAGCGGGATGCGCCGCTCGCGCGCGATCCTCAGCTCCGGATTGTCCGGCTTGACGGCCGTCGAATAGACCAGCGCCGAAACGCCGTCCGACACATGCGCCGCGTCATGGCCGATGAAGACCTTGGCGCCCAGCTTCTCCAGCCGCTCGGTGTTCGCCGACGCCTTGGCGTCCGAACCGTGCACCTGATAGCCGATCTTCAGCATGATCTCGGCGATGCCGCTCATGCCGATGCCGCCGATGCCGACGAAATGGACGGGACCGATGTCGAAGGGGACGGGGCGCAGGCGACGGATCATCCGCGCGGCTTAGCAGGCGGGAGGCCGGGCGGGCTAGTCGTCCTTCCCCGGGGGTGTCCAGGCTTCCTCTCCATCCGGCCAGCGCATCCGATCCCTCGGCAGGGCCTCGGGGCATTCGTCGCGCATGAAGGCCAGCATCCCCTCGCGGATTTCGCAGCGCAGATCGAAGGCGGCCCCCGCGTTGGCGGCGCTGGCGAGGCAGCGCACCTGGGCCGTCCGCTCGGTGACGTCGGTGACCTGGAGCACCTGCACGTCACCGTCCCAGTGCGGCGAGGCCCTCACGATCGCCTCGAACGCCGCCCTCAGCCGGTCCATGGGCGCGGCGTAGTCGACGTAGAAGAAGGCCGAGCCGATCAGCCGCGCGTTCTCGCGGGTCCAGTTCTGGAAAGGCTTGGAGATGAAATAGCTGAGCGGCAGCACCATGCGCCGCCAGTCCCACAGGCGCACGACGACGTAGGTGGAGGTGATCTCCTCGATGTTGCCCCACTCGCCCTCGACGATCACCGCGTCGTCGATGCGGATCGGCTGGGTCACCGCGATCTGGATGCCGGCGAGCAGGTTCGTCAGCACCGGCTGCAGCGCCAAGCCGGCGATGATGCCGACGACGCCGGCCGAGGCCAGAAGGCTGACCCCCCACTGCCGGACGCCCGGAATGGTCATCAGCGCCAGCGCCACGGTGACCATGCCGACCACCACCACCGCGACCCGCTGCAGAATGCGGGTCTGGGTGATGTGTTTCCGCGCGATCAGGTTGTCCGGCGACTGGAGGTTGAAGCGGCGCAGATAGACGACCGCCCACATATCGACGGCGTCCAGCGCGATCCAGCCCAGCACCAGGATCGAGAAGAAGCCGCAGACGTGCCGGATCTGCGCCGAGGGCGCGGGATCGAGCGGAGAGATCGTGACCCCCACCGCGATCGTGATCAGGATCACGAGGATGCGCAGCTTCTTGCGGGCGCGCTCGACCACCCCGCGCCAGAACAGGTCGCGGCTCTTCACGATCAGGCGCAGGATGCTGAACACGACCCGGTGCGCCACCCAGCCGACGCCGACGCACAGCGCGACGACGAGGGCGATGACCGCCCATTCCGGCAGCCAGTCGAAACGTCGCCACTGGAGGATGATCCAGCGCGTGATCTCATTCATTTCGCGGGGCATGAGTTGACCATAGCGCAAGACCTGACGAGCAGTTCCGCATTCCTCCCCCTCGCGAGGAGGAGGGGGACCGCCCGAAGGGTGGTGGAGGGGGCGACTTCAAGCGTCGGCGTCTGGGGTCGCCCCCTCCACCCCTTCGCGGTCCCCCTCCCCCGTGAACGGGGAAGGAATCTACGCCCGGCTTTCGACCAGATCCGCCAGACGCCGCGCGGCGTCGGGAATGGCGACGGATCGGGCCGCCGCCGCCTTCGCCGCCAGGGCCGCCGGATCGCTCAGCATCGCCTCGACCGCCCGGCTCAGGCGCTCGACGGTGAGGTCGTCCTCAAGGATGACTTCGGCCGCGCCCACGTCGGTCAGCAGCCGCGCGTTCAGCCGCTGGTGGTCGTCAGTGGCGATCTTCAGGGGCACGAGGATCGAGGGCCGCCCGACCACCGCCAGCTCCGAACAGGTCGAGGCTCCCGCGCGCCCGATCACCAGATGCGCCCGGCCCAGACGCCCCGCCATGTCACGGAAGAAGGGCGCGACCTCGCAGGCGATTCCGGCGTCGTTGTACAGGTTCAGCGCCGCCTCCAGCGTCTCGGGCCGGGACTGCTGCTGGACGTGCAGCCGATCCCGCAGCGCCTGGGGCAGGGCCGCCAGCGCCCGGGGCGCGGTCTCGCTCAGCACCCGCGCGCCCTGGCTGCCGCCGGTGACCAGCACGCGAATCTCTTCGGTCGGCGCGTCGTAAGGGTGGTCGTAGAGCGCCGCGATCTCGGCCCTCACCGGGCTTCCGACCACATGCGGCGTCACGCCCGCCGGGGTCTTCTCCAGCGTCGGAAACGAGGACGCCACCGCCCGCACCCGTCCGGCCAGCAGGCGGTTGGTGCGGCCCAGCACCGCGTTCTGTTCGTGGATCAGGGTCGGCCGTCCCTGGCTGAGGGCCGCCAGCAGGGCGGGCGCCGAAGGGTAGCCGCCGAAGCCGACCACCACGTCGACCTGCAGCCGATTGAACGCCGCCCGCGCCTGCACCACGCCCTTCAGGATGGCCACGCCCGCCTTCATCAATCCGACGGGCCCTGAGCCGGTGGCGGCGTCCAGCGCCAATCGTTCCTCGGCGGGAAAGGCGTGGGCGTAGGCCTCGCCGCGCCGGTCGGTGGCCAGCACCACCCGCCAGCCGCGCGCGGTCAGCTCCCGGGCCAGGGCCTCGGCGGGAAACATGTGGCCGCCGGTGCCCCCGGCGGCGACGACGGCGGTTCTGTAGGCTGCGCGCATCCCTGCGGTCTAGCGAAGCCGGGCGCACACGTCACCCGCCGCGCCTCACGTCACGCTGTCTTCAGCATCCGCTTGCGCTCGACGGACGAGGGAATCCGCAGGGCCTCGCGATACTTGGCGACGGTGCGGCGCGCGATGTCGATGCCGGCTTCCTTCAGCAGCTCGACGATGCGGTCGTCCGACAGCACGTCCGCGCCGGCCGCCTCGGCCTCGATCATCGACTTGATGCGGTGGCGCACCGCCTCGGCCGAGTGGGTCGCGCCCCCGTCCGAGGACTGGATCGCGGCGGTGAAGAAAAACTTCAGCTCGAACACGCCGCGCGGCGTGGCGACGTATTTGTTCGATGTCACGCGGCTGACGGTGGATTCGTGCATGCCGATGGCGTCTGCGACGGTCTTGAGGTTCAGGGGGCGCAGGAACTCGACCCCGAACGCCAGGAACGCGTCCTGCTGGCGAACGATCTCCGACGCCACCTTCAAGATGGTCTTGGCCCGCTGGTCCAGCGACTTGACCAGCCAGTTGGCCTGGGCCGCGCAGTCGGCGACGAAGGCCTTTTCGGTGTCCGAGCGCGCCGCGCCGGCGACGACGGCGTGATAGCGCTTGTCGACCAGGACGCGCGGCAGGGTGTCGGTGTTCAGCTCGACCCGCCAGCCGCCCGCCGGATCGGGCCGCACGTGCACGTCGGGGATCAGGGTCTGGGCCGGCTCGCCGCCGAAGCCCGCGCCGGGCCGAGGCGTCAGCGCCTTCAGCTCGGCGATCATGTCGGTCAGATCCTCGGCGTCGACGCCGCAGACCTTGCGCAGGCCCGCCAGGTCGCGCCGGGCCAGCAGCTCCAGATTCTCCACCAGCGCCGCCATAGCCGGGTCGAAGCGGTTGCGCTCGATCAGCTGCAGCTTCAGGCACTCCGGCACCGAGCGCGCCATGATCCCGGTCGGCTCGAACCCGTGGCAGACCGCCAGCACCGCCTCGACGCGATCGAGGCCGCAGCCCAGGCGGTCGGCGACCTCGGCCAATTCGCCGCGCAGGTAACCGCCCTCGTCGACCTGATCGATCAGGGCCAGCGCGATGGCGTGGTCGGCGGTCGACAGCCTGGCGGACGACGCCTGGGCCTGGAGGTGTTCCCACAGGGTCAACTCGCGCCGGTCCGGCCGGTCGCCGTCCAGATCCTCGGGCGCCGCGCCGCCGCGCCCTACGGCGGACCAGTCCGCGAGCCCCGGCTGGGCGGTCTCGTCGGCGCGATCGCTCACCCGCTCGCCCGGGCTGGCCTCGCCGTAGAGGTCGTCGGCGCGGGCATCCATGGCCCCGGCCGCCTCTTCGGCCCCGGCGTCGTCCAGGCTCAGCTCGCGGTCGGGGGTCTCGGCGACGGGCTCGGCTTCGCCCTCGGCGTCCTCGCGCGCCAGCAGCGGGTTGCGCTCCAGCTCCTGCTCGACGAAGGCCTCGAGCTCCAGATTGGAGAGCTGCAGCAGCTTGATCGCCTGCTGCAGCTGGGGCGTGACCACCAGCCCCTGGCCCTGCCGGATCTCAAGCCTCTGTCCGAGCACGTCCGCCCCAGCTCCCGAAAGGCTCGGACCGAATGGCCCGAAACTTGCTAAAGCCCAGAGTGGCGGCGAGGGGTTAACGCGGGTTGAAGCCACGCCCTTCTCCTTCCCCGTTGCACGGGGAGGAGATCATGAAGCCGCTTGGCTCCGCTCCGGCACGTCCCACGGATCTAGCGCTGCATCGCAGCCGGTCCCGAACGTCCAGACGACGAAGGCGACGCCTCCGAACGCACCGACCGCCAAGGTCCCGAGCGCGACGACAAGAAACGCCAGCGCCGGCGACGTCGCTCACCTCGCCTCCGGCATCTCACCTAGTCCTTCACCTTGCGCCGCCCCTTCGGCGCCGGATGGGCGTCCGGATCGTAGAGGTCGCCCAGATAGACGCGGCGCACCTCCGGATCGGCGATGATGTCCTCCGGCGCGCCCTCGAACAGCACCTGACCGGCCGAGATGATGGCGGCGCGGTCGGTGATCTCCAGCGTCTCGCGCACGTTGTGGTCGGTGATCAGCACCCCGATCCCCCGCTCGGCCAGATAGCGGATCACCTGGCGGATGTCGGCGATGGCCAGGGGGTCGATGCCGGCGAACGGCTCGTCCAGCAGCATGAAGCTGGGCTTGCCCGCCAGGGCGCGGGCGATCTCCACCCGGCGCCGCTCCCCGCCCGACAGGCCGCCGGCCGGAGCCTGCTTCAGATGCCCGATGTGCAGTTCCTCGAGCAGGCGATCCACCTCGGCCCAGACCTCGTCCTTCGGCGTGTTGAGCTCGGCGACGGCGGCGACGTTCTCCGCCACCGTCATGCCCCGGAAGATCGAGGCCTCCTGCGCCAGATAGCCCAGGCCCATGCGGGCGCGCTGGTACATGGGCTGGGGCGTGATGTCCTCGCCGTCCAGCCAGATGCGGCCGGAGTCCGGCGGGATCAGGCCGGTGATCATGTAGAAGCAGGTCGTCTTGCCCGCGCCGTTGGGGCCCAGCAGGCCCACCACCTCGCCGCGCTGGACGGTCAGGGAGACGTCGCGCACCACCTGACGCGCCCCGAAGGCGCGTGCGATATGCTCGACGCGCAGCCCCTTGGGCCGAGGGTCCACGTCGCCGATCGGCGTCGCTTCCGCGGCCGCCTGGGGGGCGCGGTTCAGAAGGGACAGCTCTTTGCGCGGCACGTCGTCGGCGCTCAGTTCTGCTCGGGGTAGAAGACGCCCTCGACCCGGCCGCTGGAGCCGCCCGACAGGCGCGCCGTGCGGCTGTCCACGTCATAGGTGGCGGTCGAGCCGGTCAGGACGTTCTGACCCTGGGTCAGGATGACGTCGCCGGTGACCGTCACCACGCCGGTCGAGACCGCATAGGTGGCGCGATCCCCGCGCAGGGTCTGTTCCGGGGTGACGTAGTAGACGCCGCCGCTCGCCTCGATCCGCGTGATGGCGCCGTTCGTCAGGGTGACCTCCACCGCCTCCGCCCGCAGCCGGTTCTGCCCCTGCAGGATTTCCGCGTCGCCACGCAGCGCGATGCCGGTCGGCGTGTACTCGCCGGTGTTCGCGCCGTACATGATCGGCTCGCGGCTCGGCGCGGTCTGCGCGGAGACCGATGCGGCCACGGCGGACGCGGCGATCACCGCGACGGCGAGGATTGAGGTCAGCTTCGTCATGTCAGTCGCCCGCGACGCTGAGAGTGCCGCGCACCTTCTCTCCGGGCCGCCCGAAGAGCTCGATGCGTTCGCCCTGATCGTGAATGGCATAGGCCGAAGCGCGGATGGTTCCAAGAGGGCCGGTCCCCTCTATGCCCTTGTCGCCGGTCACGACGCCGGTATCGGTGTCCACCACCGCCTCCGGGCTGGTCAACCGGAAGCCCGAGTCCGCGTCCACGATCCGCACGTTGGCGCCGAGGGTGACGGTCTTTCTGGCCTGGTCGTAGACGCCGGCGTCGGCGGTCAGCTCGGTGACGGCGTCGCCGCCCATGTTGAGCCGCAGCACCGGCCCGTTCAGGCGGAAGAAGCCGGTCTGAGGGTCGCGCACCGCGCCTTCGGCTCCGATCACGAATGAGCGGCCCAGGGCGTCCTGTCCGTGGAAGACGGGGTTGTCGAGCCGGATCTCCCGGCTCTCGCTCGCCTCGCGCTCCACGCCGGAGATGACGGTCCGCAGCACCGTCCAGCTCAGCGCCCCGCCCGCCAGCACCAGAATCGCCGCCGGCAGCACCCGTCTCGCCAGCTGCACCCGTCGGGCCCGCGCGCGGAAGCGTTCGGCGGTCCGGGCGACCCGGGCCTCGTCGGCTTGCGTGCGGCGCTCCAGCTCGTCCATCGTCAGGCGTGCGCGAAGATGTCGATCTCGTCCCAGCCCTCGAGGTCCAGGCGCGCCCGCACCGGCAGGAAGTCGAAACAGGCCTGGGCCAGCTCGGTGCGTCCCTCACGCGCCAGCATCTCGTCCAGCTTCGCCTTCACCGCATGAAGATAGAGGACGTCGGAGGCGGCGTAATCGACCTGCGCCTGGGTCAGGGTCGTCGCGCCCCAGTCCGAGCTCTGCTGCGCCTTGGAGATCTCCACCCCCGCCAGCTCGCGCGTCACGTCCTTCAGGCCATGGCGGTCGGTGTAGGTGCGCGCCAGCTTCGAACCGATCTTGGTGCAGTAGACCGGCCGGGTCTCCACGCCCAGGTGCAGCAGGAACATGGCGATGTCGAAGCGCCCGAAGTGGAACAGCTTCAGCACCGCCGGATCGGCCAGCAGCCGCTTCAGGTTCGGGCAGTCGTAGGCCGGCCGGTTCAGACGAACCACATGGGCGTCGCCGTCGCCGGACGACAGCTGCACGACACAAAGCGGATCGCGTCGGAACCGCAATCCCAGGGTCTCGGAATCCACGGCCACCACCGGGCCGAGGTCCAGGCCGTCCGGCAGGTCGCCCTCATGCAGGTGAACCGTCATCACGTCTCCTTCACGCCTCCGATAGCCGAGCCGGGGCCGCGAGGCGATAGGCGCGGAAACCAAGAAGGGCGCCGGATCGCTCCGACGCCCTTCTCATAACTGGTGCCCAGGAGAGGACTCGAACCTCCACGGCCGTTAAGCCACTGGCACCTGAAGCCAGCGCGTCTACCAATTCCGCCACCTGGGCCCGATCTCTCGACCGGAAGGCGCGGACCCTTAAGGCAGGCGACGGGTGCGGTCAACAGCCCTTTCGCACCCCCCGCGACGACCCCTCGCGTTGCGGCGCAAGGCGCCATCGTCTAATCCGCGCACACAGGTTTCGGAGAGCGGGTCACATGGCTCAGATGGCGGGCAAGGTCGTCGTGGTGTTCGGCGGTTCCGGCTTCGTGGGCGCCCAGGCGGTCAGGGCGCTGGCCAAGCGCGGCTGGCGCGTGCGCGTGGCCGTCAGGAAGCCTCACCTCGCCGGGCCGCTCCGTCCGCTCGGAGACATCGGGCAGATCCAGGCCATGCGCTGCGACATCACCCGTCGGGAGGACGTGGCGGCGGCGCTCGAAGGGGCGGACGCGGCGGTCAATCTGGTGGGCCTGCTGTTCGAGGGCGGCGGCAGAAGCTTCCAGGCCGCCCATGTGGACGGCGCCCGGCACATCGCCGAAGTCTGCCGCGAGAAGGGCGTCGAACAGCTGGTCCACATCTCGGCCATCGGCGCGGACCAGAACGCCGCAGCCGGCTACGCCCGCACCAAGGGCGAGGCGGAAGTGGTCGTGCGCGACGCCATGCCCCATGCGGTGATCCTGCGTCCGTCGATCGTGTTCGGGCACGGGGACGGATTCCTGAATCGCTTCGCGAGCCTGGCGACGATGGCTCCCGCCCTGCCCCTGATCGGCGGCGGCGTGACGAAGTTCCAGCCGGTCTATGTCGGCGACGTCGCCGAGGCGATCGCGGCGGGCCTGGAGCGCGCCGACGCCCGAGGCCGGACGTTCGAGCTCGGCGGGCCCGAGGTGTTCAGCTTCAAGCAGATCCTCGAACTGATCCTGCGGGAGACCAAGCGGCAGCGAATCCTGCTGCCCATCCCCTTCATGGCGGCGCGCATCCTGGGCAGCTTCGCCCAGCTCACGGCGGTGATCGGCGTCGCGCCGCAGCTGACGCGCGACCAGGTGCTGATGCTGCAGAGCGACAACATCGTCTCCGCCGGCGCGCCTGGTCTGACCGACCTCGGCGTCCAGCCGACCGGGCTCGAGGCCATCGCCCCCAGCTATCTGTGGCGCTATCGCCGCGGCGGCCAGTTCGCCGAAGCTCCACGCCAGACGGAAGACGCGCTGCCGGCCTGAGGGACACCGAAGCTCTGGGCTCACGCGGACGGGGGCGGACCCGACCGCTCGGCGCCGCGCAGCCCCTTCATCCGGCGCGACAGAACAGGACTGAGCACCGCCCGTTCCTCAGGCGTCAGCGTCTCGAACGTTTCCAGCATCGCCCCTTCCAGCCGGCCGCGACCGCGCACCTCGGCCTGACGCGACTGTTCCAGCAGGGCCGCGACCGCCGCTGGGTCGAAGACTGCCGCCTGGGACAGCGCGACGGCCTCGCGACGCGCGGCCCGCGCGGCCTCGAAGTCCGGACGGGCGGCCAGCGCAGCCTCTCTCATCGAGGCCAGCACGCGTTCACGGGTTTCCGGCTCCAGCTGAGCCAGGGCCGGGCCAAACGGGCCGCCGCGGCGTGGCAGGCGCTCGGACACGCGCGCCTCGATCTCCTTCCACTGCATCCAGGCCGCGACGCCGCCGGCCACCGCAAAAGCGTTCAACGCCAAGGAGACGGCCAGCAGGATGCCCAACAGGCGCGGCGTCATTGCAGAATCTCCGTATCGTCCACGCCGTCGGCCGCAGCCTGGTACAGCACCACGTCCGCCTGGATGTCGATCGCCGCTCGGCTGACCGCCGCTTCGCCGACGAGCAGCCCCGCGCAGACCGCCGCCGCCACGCCCGCGCCGGACAGCCAAGCGGAGCGAGGCGCACGCGAAGTCGCCCGGGGCGCCCACGCGAATGGCCCCTTGCGCGCTTTGGGAGCCGCGTCGATGACCCGCTCCCGCAGTCGCGCGCTCACGTCCAGACGAGGCGCGGCGTGAAGTATGGCGTCCAGCCCCCGCGCCTCGAACAGAACGCGCTCCAGCTCCGGATCGCGCGCGAGCAACGACCTGGCCGCATCGCGCTCCGTCTCGGGCCAGCGCCGCCAGTCCGCTCCGTAGGCGTCCGCCAGTTCACTGAGTCTTGTCGCATCCATCTTCAGCCTCCCGCCCGTTCGGGCGCGATCTCCATCAGCGTCTGTCGGAGGGCCCGCCGTCCGCGCGACAGCAGGCTCTCCAAGGCCTCGACGCTGACCGCCATCAGACTCGCCGCCTCGATGTTGGTCAGTTCCTGGTAGTGACAAAGCACGATCGCCTCACGCTGGCGTTCGGGCAACCGGGCCAGGGCGGCCTTCACCCGGACTCCGACGTCACGAGCTTCAAGCCCCCGCGCGGGGTCGGCGCTCTCGTCGGGCCCGTCGGGCAAGGCGTCCAGCGTGACCTCGCGTCGCCGTCGCAACCGGTCGTAGCAGAGATTCAGCGCCACGCGGTGCAGCCAAGTGTCGAAGCGGGCCTGGCCCGGGCGCCATCGCGGGGCCTGTCGCCACGCCTTGAACATGGCTTCCTGGGCGACGTCCTCCGCTTCGGAGGCGTCGCCCAGCATGCGGTAGGCGAGCGAAACCATACGCGGCAGCTTCCTCGCCACCATCGCCTGAACGGCTGCGGGATCGCCGCGCGCGACACGGCGAATCAGGTCCTCGTCAGGATCGTCCACCCGCGCCAAGCCGCCTCGATCCGCCGTCCAAGCGAGCGGCGGCGCGAATAGGGTCGCCGCCTCGTCCGTCATCAGACCTACTACTCCTCCCCGCCGTCCGGCGAGCCCGGAAATCCACCCGCGCCCGCGCGCGCGGCCCACATGCGGGCGCGGGCCTCGTCCATCTCCTCAGTAGTCAGCCGACCGTCCCCGTTGGCGTCGAACCGGTCGAAGCCCGCGGTCGCCTGGGCTTCGGCCTCGGCCAGGGTGATCGGCAGCCGCTCCATCCGGCGATCGGCGCGGCGCTGATTGCGTTCGCGCCGGCGTTCGGCGCGCGTTTCGGCGCGGGCCTCCGCCTGGGCCTGAAGCTGCGTGCGGGCGGCCTCGGCCTCCTCCCGGGTGACCGTACCGTTCGCGTCGGCGTCGAGGCGACGCAACGACGCCAGCCGAGCCTCGACGAACTCGTCGCGGGTGATGATCCCGTCGCCGTCGGCGTCCGCCCGGGCCATGGCCATGCCGGGCCCGCCGGGACCGCGGGGTTCCTGCGCTATGGCCGCGCCAGCCGTCAGCACGATCAGCCCGAAGGCCGTCCCATAGATGATGCGCTTCATGTCTTGTCTCCGTCCGGCGACGCTCGCCGCGATGCTCGCCCCACGGAACTGAAACGCAGAGCAGGCCGGAGTCCGTCGCTCAGCTCTGGAGCAGCCGGAGAAGGCGCGCCCGGGCGGCGGACCGGAGTTCGCTCAGTCGAGTCTTCAGGGCCGGGAAATCGCGCACGTCGGCGGCCTCGGCGAGTCTCTGCTTGAAGCCGCTCGGTTCGTCCTCGACGTCGCCCCGCTCGTCCAGGGCGCAGGCCAGCACCTGGGCCAGCCGCTGCTGAACGCGCCAGGCCGACGCCAGGTCGGGCTCATCGGCGAGGGCCTGCAGGGTGGACACGGTCAGGGGGCCGCCCGCCGCCGCCGCCCTGAGCTGCAGGAACTGGGCGGCGAACTCCGCGTCCACCAGGCCGCCGGGGGCCAGTTTCAGGTCCCAGAAGTCCTTCGCCGGACGCTCGCGCTCCATCAGCCGGCGCATGGCCAGGACATCGGCCGCGACGTCCACGTCCGGTCGCGGCTGCCTCAGCGCCGCTTCCATGGCGTCGGCGACCTGTCGGCCGAAGGCGGCGTCGCTGGCCCAGGCGACCCGCGCGCGGGTCAGGGCCAGGAATTCCCAGGTCGCGGCTTCGCCGGCATAGTAGTCCTGAAGCGCCTTCAGGCTGACCGAGACCGGGCCGGCCGAGCCCGAAGGCCTCAGCCGCATGTCCACCTCATAGAGGCCGCCCTCGCCGGTCTGGGTCGACAGCGCCGCGATCAGCCTTTGCGTGAAGCGCGCGTAGAACACGTCCGCCGCCCAGCCCCTGATCGCCGACACCGCCCCGTCCGGCGCCGCGTAGACGGTCATCAAGTCGAGGTCGGAGGACGCCGTCATCTCGCGAGACCCGGCCTTGCCCAGCGCCACCACGGCCACCGCGCCGGGGAAGGCGCCGCCGATGCGCGCCGCCTCGCTCAGGGCCGCGGGCGCCAGGGCGGCGAGCGCAGCGTCGGCCAGCGCCGTGAAGGCTCGCCCGGCCGCTTCGGCGCCCGCTCGCCCGAGAATGGTCTGAAGCCCGATCCGGAAGGCCTGTTCCCGCGCGGCGCGCCGGACGCGATTCATGGCGTCCTCGAAGTCGGCGCCGTCGGCCGCGCGCGCGATCTCGTCCAGCACGCCGGAATCCTCGTCCAGCGGCGCCAGGAAGCGTTCGTCCAGGATGCTGTCCAGCGTCGCCGGGTGCCGCGCCAGCGCTCGGGCCAGCTTGGGCGCGAACGCCATGACCCGCACGATCAGGGCGAACAGCTCCGGCTGGTTGAGGAACAGGGCCTGGACCTGCACCCCCGCCGACAGGTTCGAGAAGAAGGCCGAGAAGCGCGTGAAGGCCGCGTTGGGGGCGCCGGTCTGGGCGGCCGCGGTCAGCAGGCGGGGGGCCAGCCGTGTGAACAGCTCGCGGCCCCGCGCGGTGCGCGTCGCGGGAATCCGGCCGTGATGCCATGCCCGGATCGTCGCGCTGACCGACGCTGGATCGTCGAAGCCCATCCGGTCCAGGGTGAGCAGGGTCTCGGGATCGTTCTCCACCCCCGTGAAGACCAGGCTGCCCCAGGGTGACGAGAGGTCCTCCTCGTCCGCGAACAGCTCGCCGTAGCGTGCGTTCACGCTCCCCAGCAGCATCTCGACCTCGGCGTCGAAGACGGCGAGGTCTCCCTCCCCCGCCAGCGCCGCCACAGCGCGCCGGCGCGCCGCGTCCTGCGGCAGGACGTGGGTCTGCTCGTCCTCCAGCATCTGGACCCGATGCTCGAGCGTCCGCAGGCGGACGTAGGCGATCGACAACGCCTGGGCGACCTCGACGGGGATGCGATCGGCGACCGCCAGCGCCGCCAGCGCGTCGAGGGTGCGCGGCGCCCGCAGGGCCGGGTCGCGACCACCGAGGATCAGCTGCTGGGTCTGGGCGTAGAACTCGATCTCGCGGATGCCGCCCCGGCCGAGCTTCAGGTTGGCCCCCGCTGCGCTCAGGCCGTCGCCGGTCTTGTGGGCGTGAATCTGCCGCTTGATCGACTGGATGTCGAGGATCGCCGGATAGTCCAGGCTGCGGCGCCAGACGAAGGGCCTCAGCGCCTTCAGGAAGGCCTCGCCCTCGGCCAGGTCCCCCGCTATCGCCCGGGCCTTGATGAAGGCGGCGCGCTCCCAGTTCTGACCCACGGATTCGTAGTAGGCGAGCGCCATCGGCGCGGCCACGGCCGGGGGCGTCGAGGAGGGGTCGGGCCGGAGGCGCAGGTCGGTGCGAAAGACGTAGCCCTCGCCGGTGCGTTCGGACAGCAGGCTCGCCAACCCCTGCGCCAGCCGGTCCATGGCCCGCTGCGGCTCGACACCCTCGGCCAGGGCCTCGCTCACGACCTCCGGCTCCCAGAACACCGACACATCGATATCCGACGAGTAGTTCAGTTCACCCGCCCCGTGCTTCCCCATCGCCAGAAGAAAGAGGCCGGGAACAGGCCCGCGCCGATCGTCCGGCGGGGTCCTGAGGGCGCCGCGCGCGCGTAGATCGTGGGCCAGCGCCCTCAGGGTCGCGCGAACGGCGGCGTCGGCGAAATCGCTGAGCGCCTGCGTGACGCGATCCAGATCCCACACGCCGCCCAGATCGGCGAGCGCCGTCAGGAGATGCAGGTCGCCCTTCAGGCGCCGGAGCGGGGCGCGGACCCCGTCCGCGCCGCCGGTCAGCGCGTCGGTCCGAGCCAGGATGTCGCGCAACCGGGCCTGCGGATCGGCGTCCAATGTCGCGGTGAGACGTCCGGGATCCCGTCGACAGAGCGCGGTGAGATAGGGCGAGGCGGCGAAGACCGGCGCCAGCGCCTCCCACGGCTCGGGACCCGCCAGATCGTCGCGCGCCCGCTCGGCCGCGACGGGGTCGACGATGGGACCGCAGGGCCTGATCCGGTCCGCCAACCTCATGCCGGCGGCAGGACCAGCGCGACCCGCAGCCCCGGCCCGGAGCCGCCGTAGGCTCCGGGGCCCTCGTCCAGCTCGACCCGGCCGCGATGGGCGTCGAGCACGGCGGTGACCAGCGACAGGCCCAGGCCCGCGCCCGCCTGGCTGCGGCTGTTGTCCAGTCGAACGAACCGCTCGACGACGCGCTGGCGATCCTCGTCGGGCACGCCGGGCCCGGTGTCGGTGACCGAGAACTCCACCTCGCCCGACGAGCGGCGGCGCGCCCTAAGCATCACGGCGCCGCCCTCGGGCGTGTATTTGATGGCGTTGTCGATGACGTTGGCGAGCGCCTGGGCGAGGAACGGCTGGTTGGCCTTCAGCATCAGTCCCGTCTCGATCTCGGCGGAGAACTCCAGGCCTTTGTCCTCGGCGGCGGGTTCGTAGAGCTCGGCCATGTCTGCAGCCAGGGTCGCGGCGTCGAACAGCTCGGGATCCGGCGGCTCGGAGGCCGCCTGCAGGCGGGCGATGGCCAGGACGGTGTTGAAGGTCTTGAGCAGGTGATCGGCCTCCCCCAGCGCCGTCTGAAGGGCGTCGGCGCCGTCGATGCGGCCAGCCTCGGCGTCGATCAAAGCGACCTCAAGCTTGGCCCGCATCCGGGTCAGCGGCGAGCGCAAATCGTGGGCGATGGCGTCGCCGGCGTGGCGAATCGAGGCCATCGAGGCCTGAAGCCGATCCAGCATGTGGTTCAGGCCCTGGCCCAGCTCGTCGATCTCATCTCCGGAGCCGCGCACCTCGGCCCTAGCGGAGAGGTCGCCGCCCTCGACGGCGGTCACGACGCGGTTCAGCCGCGCCATGGACCGCTCGACGTTGCGGCTGATGAACAGGCCCCCGCCGACGCCCAGCAGCAGCACCGCCAGCATCGAGGCCCAGAGCGCCTGGGTCAGCCGACCCAGATAGCGCTCGATGTCGCCGATGTCCTGGCCGACGAACAGCATCTGCCCGCCCGTGAGCCGCATCTGGACTCCCAAAGACTGCGGCCGCACCACCCGTCCCGCCTCGTCATTGCCGGTCAGACGGAACGTCTGCCACCGCGTCTCTCCATCGAAGTCCTCGATCGGCGAGACGCTGATGTTGCCGGTGATGGGCGTCCCGTCGGCCCGCATCAGGAGATACAGATAGGTGCCGCCCCGGGCCGTGCGCTCGACAAGGGCGGCGTTCAGCGCCTCGATCCCCCGCTCGCGGTGAATGGCGCTCAGCACCTCCACCTCGGTGCGAATATCGGCTTCCGCCCGCGCCCGCGCCTCCTCGGCCGAGGTGACGTAGACCCATCCCAGGATCGCGCTCGCCGCCGCCGCGAACAGCGCCACGAACAGCAGCGTCACCCTGAACGGCGTGCGGCGGAAAAGGGAGGGGAGTTTCATCGGCGACGCCGGCCGGGGCTCACGCCTCCAGCCGGTACCCCGCGCCGCGCACGGTCTGGAGCATGGCCCGGTCGAAGCCCTTGTCGATCTTCGCCCGCAGGCGGCTGATGTGCACGTCGATGACGTTTGTCTGAGGGTCGAAGTGGTACTCCCAGACCTTCTCCAGCAGCATGGTGCGGGTCACCGACTGGCCGGCGTGGCGCATCAGGAACTCCAGCAGCTGGAATTCGCGCGGCTGCAGGTCGATCTCCTGACCCGCGCGATGGACGGTGCGGGCGATCAGGTTCATCTCCAGGTCGCCGACCTTCAGCACCGTCTGCACCCCGCCGGTCTCACGCCGTCGCGACAGGGCCTCGACCCGCGCGATCAGCTCGGCGAAGGCGTAGGGCTTGACCAGATAGTCGTCGGCGCCGGCCTTGAGGCCCGTCACCCGGTCCTCGACCTCGCCCAACGCCGACAGGAACAGCACCGGCGTCTGATCGCCGCCGCCGCGCAGGGTCTCGACCATCCCGACCCCGTCGAGGCGCGGCATCATGCGGTCCACGACGTAGACGTCGTAGCCGCCCTTCTGCGCCTCCAGCAGACCATAGGCGCCGTCCACAGCGTGGGTGACCTCGTGCCCGGCCTCAGACAGGCCGCGCACCATGGCGCCGGCGGCCTCGGCGTCGTCCTCGACGACCAGAATGCGCATCAAACCCCTCCCCCGAGGTCTCTCATGGCGGAATCGCCCCGGATGCTAACGCGATCCAGGGCGCGCCGCATTACTCCGCGTCCGGAAGCTCCAGCACCACAGGGCGGTTGCCCTGGCTGGTGCGGACCAGCAGCAGAACACCCGTGCGGTTCGCGGCGCGGGCGGCCTGCACCACGGCGCGCAGATCCGCCGCCGAGGCGACGGGTCGCTGATTGGCCTGGAGGATCACCATGCCCGGCTCGAAGCCGATCCGGGCCGCCGTCGATTGCGGCTCGACCGAGGTGATGACCAGGCCGCCCACGTTCGCGGGCAGGTCGTAGCGTTGACGCAACGTCGCGCTGACAGGGGCGACGCGAAGACCGACGACGGTCTCGCCGGCCGGAGCCTCCGGCGTCGGCTCCTCGACCGAAGGCGCGGGGCCGGTCTCGGCGCCCAGGTTCCGGGGCCGGAGTCCGACACGCACCTCGACGGTCTGGCGGCGTCCTTCGCGCAGGACCTCGAGACGCAGCGTCTCGCCGGGCCGCTTGGCCGCGACGGCGCGGGTGACCTCGGTCGATCCGTCGACCGCCCGCCCGTCCACGGCCGTCACGATGTCGCCCGGACGCAGGCCCGCCCGGTCGGCGGGGGTGTCGGGCGTCACGCTGTTGATGTAGGCGCCGCGGAAGTCGGAGGGCAGGCCCAGGGCGTCGCGCTGGTCCTCCAGGACATTGCCGATCTCCACGCCCAGATACCCGCGCTCGATCTGCTCGCCGCGCATCAGGCGGTCGGTGATGGTCTTGGCGGTGGAGGCAGGGATGGCGAAGCCCACGCCGACCGACCCGCCGGTGGGCGTGAAGATGGCGGTGTTCACGCCGACGACGCGGCCGTAGATGTCGAACGTCGGACCGCCCGAGTTGCCCCGGTTGATGGCGGCGTCGATCTGCAGGAAGTCGGTGAAGGTGCCTTCGCGCAGCGGCAGGTTTCGGCCGGTGCTGGAGACGATGCCCGCCGTGGCGCTGCCGCCCAGGCCGAAGGGGTTGCCGACGGCCAGGACCCAGTCGCCGACGCGCGGCGCGGCGTCCCCTTCGAACTGCACGAACGGGAAAGGTCCGCCGTCGACCTTGAGCACGGCGAGGTCGGTGTCCTCGTCGCGCCCGACCAGCCGGGCGGTCAACTCCCGCTCGTCCGAGAGACGCACCGTGATCTCCTCGGCGTTCTCGACCACGTGATTGTTGGTGACGATGAAGCCGTCGGCCGAGATGAAGAAGCCCGAGCCGGAGCCTTCGGAGACCACGCCCTCATCCTCCTCGCCCTGACCCTGGCCGGGCGGCTGCGCGCCGGGCGGGATGGGGAACTGGAAGGGCGTGCCGGGAATGGTGAACATTCCGCCGCCGCGCGGGGTCGGGATGCGGGCCCGGACGTCGATCTGGACCACGGCCGGGGCGACCTGGTCGAAGATGTCGGCGAAGGAGCGCGGCGCGCCCTGCGGAGGGGCGAAGGCCGCCCCGGCGACGCCGGAGTTCGGAACGATCCGCCCGGCCTGAACGGTCTCCGCCCGCGCGGTCGGCCAGTCGATGACCCCGCCCGCCGTCGCCGCCGCCGCGAAGGTCAGCCCCACCGCGGCCCCGAGCATGAACTCCTTGCGCTTCACCATCTGGTCCCGTCGTCTCGTGCTTGAGGTCGGCCCGAAAGCCTTGATCGTCCTAGATATAGCGCGGCGCCGCCGATGGCCAACGCCGGTTCGCGATCGTTCTCGGGCTCAATGCCCGCCTTGAGGCGAGGTTGCGTCAGGATCAGGGCGGCGGCTTGCCGCGCCGGTAATCTCCGCCAGCCGCGCCTCCTCCTCCGGCGACAGGGGGGCGGGCTCCGCCGTGCGACGGCGCCGCGCCCATGCCGTCAGACCCGCCAGCGCCCCCGCCGCGATCAGGAACGGCCCTAGCCAAAGCATCAGCGTGCCCGCGCGGAACGGGGGCTCGAACAGCACATAGTCGCCATAGCGGCGCACCAGCTCCTCGCGGATCTCCCTGTCGGTGCGGCCTTCCGCCACCCGCTCCCGAACCCAGGCGCGCATGTCGGCGGCGACGCCGGCGGGGGAGTCCGAGATCGCCTCGTGCTGGCAGACGACGCAGCGAATGTCCTCGAACAGGGCCTGGGCCCGGGCCTCCTCCGCGGCGTCCGGCAGCGGCGCGTCTGGCCGCGACAGCGGCTCGGCCTGGGCGGTCAGCATCACCACGGCGACGGCGGCGAAGACCAGACGACCGATCATGGGGCGGCCTTCCGGGGCTGAAGCGGCGTGGCGCGCAGCCGCCGGTCCAGCAGGCTGACCAGCCCGCCCGCCGTCATAACGGCGGCTCCGAGGAAAATCAGCCGCGCCCAGGGATTGTGATGCACCCGCAGGCTCCAGGCCTGACGCCCGTCCTCGCCCGCCCGGCGTTCGCCCAGCACCACATAGACGTCGTCCAGCCCCCGGAAATCCAGTCCGACCTCGGTCGTGGTCTGTCCGCCGGTTGGGAAGAACCGGCGCTCCGGCGTCAGGTCGCGTGGGCCCGAGCCGTCGGCGCGCCGCACGGTCACCCGCCCCTGCTCCGCCAGATAATTGGGGCCCTCGACGACCCGCACGGCGTTCAATGTGACGGCGTAAGGCCCCGCGCGCACCACCTCGCCGGGCGACACCACGCCTTGAGCCTCCACCTTGAAGCTGGTCTCGACCACCGCGCCCAGCAGGAACACGCCCAGACCGGCGTGCGCCAGGGTCGTGCCCCAGGCGCCCATCGGCAGACCCAGAGTCCGGCGACGCACCTCGTCGAACGGCGCGCGGAACAGGCGCACCCGCTCGGCCACCTCGGCCAAAGCGCCGGCGATCAGCCAGACGCCGACCGCGACGCCCACCGCCGCGAGCGCCTTGCCGAGGTCGCTCACCGCCAACGTCAGCACGCCCGCCGCCATGGCCGCGCCCGCCGCCCAGACCAGCCGCTGGCCGACGCCCCTGAGGTCGCCGCGCTTCCACGCCAGCAGCGGTCCCGCAGGCAAGAGGATCATCGCCGCCGCCATCAAGGGCGAGAAGGTCAGGTCGAAATAGGGGGGGCCGACCGAGATCGTCTGTCCCGTCGCCGCCTCCAGGATCAGCGGATAGAGGGTGCCGAGCAGCACCGTCGCGGTCGCCGCGGCCAGGAAGATGTTGTTGAGCACCAGCGTCGCCTCGCGGCTCACCGGCGCGAAGACGCCGCCGCCGGTCAGGGTCGGAACGCGCCAGGCGAACAGGGCGAAGGCCGCCCCCGCCGCCAGACCCAGGATGCCCAGCAGCACCAGGCCCCGCTCGGGGTCGACGGCGAAGGCGTGCACGCTCGTCAGCACGCCCGACCGCACCAGGAAAGCCCCCAGCATCGACAGGCTGAAAGCGGCGAGCGCCAGGAACACGGTCCAGCCCTTGAGCGCGCCCCGTCGCTCGGTGACGACGGCGGAGTGCAGCAGCGCCGCGCCCGCCAGCCAGGGCATGAAGGACGCGTTCTCGACCGGGTCCCAGAACCACCATCCGCCCCAGCCCAGCTCGTAGTAGGCCCAGAAGCTGCCCAGCGCGATGCCGGCGGTCAGGAAGGCCCAGCTGGCCAGCGCCCAAGGCCGGACCCACCGGCCCCAGGCGGCGTCGACGCGCCCCTCGATCAGGGCGGCGACCGCCAGGGCGAACGGCACCGACAGGCCGACGTAGCCGAGGTAGAGCATCGGCGGGTGGATCGCGAGCGCCGGATCCTGCAGCAGCGGGTTCAGGGACTGGCCCTGAACCGGCGCCGGGTCGATCCGTGCGAAGGGATTGGAGGTGAAGACCGTGAAGGCCAGGAACAGGCTGGTCAGAAGGGCCTGGACCGCCACCGCGCTGGTCCTCAGGCGGAACGGCAGGCCGCGCCCCAGCGCCAGCACCGCGCCGAACCCGCTCATCACCAGACACCAGAGCAGCAGGGAGCCCTCGTGGCTGCCCCAGGCGCCGGCGACCTTGTAGAGCATCGGCTTGTCGGTGTGGGAGTTGGCGGCCACGTTGACGACCGAGAAATCCGAGGTCACGAACGCCTGGATCAGCGCCAGGAACGCCAGGCCCGCCATGACGGCCGATCCGACTAACGCCCCGGACGCCGCGCCGGACAGGCCAAGGCTCAGCCGCGCCCGCCCCGCCGCCGCCAGGCCGCCCGACGCGAGCGCCAGCACGAACGACAGGATGAGCGCGAAGGCGCCGAACTCGACGATCACGTGGTCGGGCTCTCAGGACGCCATTCGCCCCGCGCCTTCAGCTTCTCGGCGACCTCGCGGGGCATGTAGGTCTCGTCGTGCTTGGCCAGCACCTGCCGCGCCTCGAAGCTGCGATCGGCCAGGAACACGCCCTCGGCCACGATCCCCTGGCCTTCGCGGAACAGGTCCGGCAGGTCGCCGCGATAGGTCACCAGGGTGGTCGCGCCGCCGTCTCCGACCATGAAGCGCACCCGCCCGTCCGCGCCATGGCTGACGCTGCCCGTCTCGACCAGGCCGCCCAGCCGCATCAGCCGCCCCTCTGGCGCGGCCTCGGGCGTCGCCTCCGCAGGCGTGACGAAATAGGTCACGCGATCGCTCATGGCCCACAGCGACAGCCCGACGGCCAACGCTAGAACAGGCGCGATCGCCGCGGTGATCCACAGTCGGCGCCGGGCCTTAGGGGATTTCGGAAGCCAGCTCATCTCGGCGCGGCTGATAAGGTCAGGACGCGGCGGAGAAAAGGCGTCACGACGCCGCCTCCAGCCGCCCGATCAGGTCGGCGCGTCGAGGATCGGCCGGCCCGAGAGTTTCGATCAGGGGCGCCCACATCACCCGGGCCTCTTCGGGCTGGCCACGTTGCAGCGCCAATTCGCCGAGGAAGTAACGGGCGCCGCCTTGGTTCGCATCCAGACGCAGCGCCTCGCGGAAGGCGGCTTCGGCGTCAGCACCGATCGTCCCCTGGGAGGCGCGGACCAACGACTCGCCCAACCGCGCCCAGGCCTGGGCGTTCGCCGGCTCCAGCGCGACGACCCGACGAAACGCCGAGGCGGAGCCCAGAGGATCGCCAGCTGCGAAGCGGGCCGCGCCCAGCATGGCCTGCGCCTGCGCGTCCTCGGGCCGTTCAGCCGCCGCACGCGCCATGACGGCCGCCAGTTGAGGCGCGTCCAGCATCTCGGGCGTCTCGGCCCACTGATCTACGCGCCGCTCGTATGGCTGATCACCGAACCCGGGCGCGGCCAACGCCAAATAGAGCCCAAGCGCCACAGCGGCTGAGACGACCGCGGCCACCAGGACCCAGCGCCGATCTTCCGGCCGCGCGACCGGGGGGGCCTGTTCGTCCCGCTCGCGGATCAGGCGCCGCGCCGCCTCGGCTCGCGCGACGGCGAAGGCGTCGTCGGTCATCAGACCTCGCGCGCGCAGCCGCTCCAGCTCGTCGAGCTCGAGGGTGGCGGGGGCGTCGGCGGGGGCCTCGCGCTCGCCGCGACGCGCGAAGGTCAGGAGCATCCACCCCGCCAGGGCGGCGGCGAGCCCGGATAGCAACCAGAAAGCCGTCATGGCCGGTTCTTTAGGCGATGGCCCTCACCGCCGCCATCCCGTCGTCCGCGACACGTGCGTCCAGGCGGCGGACGATGGCCTTGGCCAGCTCCTTCTCGCCCACGCCGGACAGGACCTCCGCCGCCCTGCGGATCAGCCGCTCGCCGTCGGTTCCGGCGCCGCGCACCTGCGTCAGCGCCTTCTCGGCGAAGTCGGCGAGGTGCTTGGTCGCGTCCTTCATGGTGGCCTGACGCGGCGATTCGCAACCGAACTCCGCCAGGGTCATCCGCGCCCGCTCGATCATGCCGAGCAGGGAGAGCGCCTGCTCGATGGCGGGCGCGTCGGGCGGCGCGCCCAGGTCGGGCTCCAGCGGAGCCGACTTGTGGGCCCCGCGCGCACGGGCGAGGGGAAAGCCGGCCTCGACCGCCCTGCCGCCGGCCTTGAGGGCGGCGAGCGCCTGACGCTCCACCCGCGCCCTCATCGCCTGGACCGCCTTGCCCCAGCGGCTGTCCGGCTGCGGCTTCACGGTCAGCCCCATCTCACGCAGGACGTCGCCGCACCAGTCCACGGCGGCGGCGACCTCGAGCACCCGATCCCGCGTCGGATTCGTCACGAAGGCCTCGATGCGGGCGACGCGCTGCTCCGTCGCCTCCAGCAGACCGTCGACGAAGGGCGCCAGTTCGGAGTTGGACAGCACGTCGCTGTTCGACGCCGCCTCGGCGCTCAGCGTCACGATCCTGAGGATCAACGGCGCGTCGGCGACATGGGCGAAGATCAGCTCGACGAAGCGCTCGGCGCCGTCCGGGGCCATGGCCGCGGCCTCGCGGAACAGCACGCGCAGCTCCGCCACCTGGTCCTCGTCCGGCCGCGCGGTCCAGGCCCGTAGACGCGGCGCGGCCTTGCGCATCAGCTGACCCAGTTCGAACAGCAGGGCGAGGCGATCCCGCTGTGTCGGGTCCGCGGCGGGCCAGGCCTTGTCCGGCGTTTCGCGCAGCGCCCGGGCCGCGGCGCGCAGGAATTGGTCGCCGATGCGGTCCACCACCGCGTCCTCGACCCCGATGGCGTCCAGCTTCTGGGCCAGCCCCGGCTCCGGCACGCTGGCCAGCTTCCACAGACGCGCCATCACGGGGCGGGGGTAGGCCGTGGCGGGAAAGCCGTCCGTGCGAGGCGTGAACAGGGCGGCGACCGGCGAGAAGGCGATGGCGCGGAGTTCGCGGTCCCGGCTTTCTCGCGCGATCATCCGGCCGAGCTCGACGGCCTGTTCGCCGGGCATCAACGAGACGGCCGCCGCCAGACGCGTCAGCGCGGCGTCGGGGACGGACTCGACGAGCTGGACGACGGCTGCGGCCTTCGCAGCCGGCAGGGCTGACATGGGCGCCTCCGGTCTCCCGCATGCTGCGCCGATCAAGGTTAAGAAAGCCTCAGGCGCCGGCGCACCCGGATCAGGACTCGGCGGCCGGCAACTCCAGGATCGCCTTCAGGCCGCCCAGGTCGCTGGCGGCCAGGGTCAGCCGTCCCTCGTAGGCGCGGGTCAGCTCGTCGACGATGGAGAGACCCAGCCCGGTGCCCGGCGTCGCCTCGTCAGCCCGCGCGCCGCGCCTCAGGATCGTCTCGCGCTGGTCCTCGGCGACGCCCGGTCCATCGTCCTCGACGACGACGATCAGCCGCCCGACGCCGGCCGGCCCGGCGACGACCCTGACCTTGCGTTCGGTCCACTTGCAGGCGTTCTCGATCAGATTGCCCAGAATCTCCTGCAAGTCCTGCCGCTCGCCGCGGAAGCACAGATCGTCCGGCGCGCGCCAGTCGATGACCACGTCCTTCTCCTGGAAAACCCGTTCCATCATCACCGCCAGCTCGTCCAGCACCTCCGGCACCAAGGTGCGTTCCCCCCCGGCCTGGGCCCGAGCGGCGGCGCGGGCGCGTCGCAGGTGATGATCGACCTGTCCCTTCATCACCTCGGTCTGGCGGCGGACGAGGTCCGGCAGGGCGCCGGATTTGCCGTTCACCTCCGCCAGCATCACCGACAGCGGCGTCTTCAGCGCATGGGCCAGGTTGCCCACGTGGGTGCGCTGGCGCTCGACGACTTCATGATTGTGCTCCAGAAGCCGGTTGACCTGCTCGGCGAGCGGCTGAATCTCCCTCGGATAGCCGCGCATGATCCGCTGGGCCTTGCCCTTGCGCACGTCCACGATCTCGTTCCTCAGGTCATAGAGCGGCTGCAGGCCGATCCGCACCTGGATCAGCACCGCCGCGATGAGCCCGAACCCCAGCAGCGCCAGGGCCGTCCAGGTCAGGCGCGCGAACTGGGCCGTGTCGATGTCGATGTTGGAGCGGTCGATCGCCGCCAGATAGACCACCCGATCCTGACGGCTGGCGATCTCCTTCAGGGTGGCTGCGACCCGGAGCGGCTCGCTGTTGGGGCCCACGTCGTTGTAGGTGATCACCGCGCCGGGCGAGGCCTCGAGCCGCTCGAAGAGGCCCCCGGGGATGTTGAGGTCCGAGTCCCACAGCGATCGGGAGCGGGCCACGGGTCTGAGCCCGCCCTCCCCGTCCGGCACGGCGATGCTCCAGTACTTGCCGGAGAAGATGTCCAGCGTCCGCTGGTCCATGATCTGCGGCGTCTCGGCGACGTCCGGGACGCGCGCCGAGGCCACGATCAGGGCGTCCAGCGTGGTGTTGAGGACACCGCCCAGGCGCCTGAGGCCGGACTCCTGGAACTGCGAGGTGAGCACATAGCCGGTGACGATCAGCGCGGCGGCGATCCAGAGCGTGGCCAGCCAGATCAGCCGGACGGTCAGCGACCGGCCGGCGCGGCCGACCTCGGCGGGCCATTGGGACCAGCGCCGGAACGGGTTCACGCCGCCTCGGACTCGCCGGCCAGCGGCGTGAGTCGGTAGCCGAGGCCGCGCACGGTCTCGATACGGTCCGGCCCGATCTTCTTGCGCAGGCGGCCGACGAACACCTCGATGGTGTTCGAGTCCCGATCGAAGTCCTGATCATACAGATGCTCGACCAGCTCGGTACGGCTGATCACCCGGCCCTGGTGCATCATGAGGTAGTGCAGCAGCCGGTATTCCAGGCTGGTCAGGCGCAGGGGCTCGCCGTTGACGCTGGCCCGCGCCGCACGCGGATCCAGCCTCAGGCCGCCGCAGGTCAGGGTCGCCTGGGCGTGACCCGCCGAACGTCTGAGCAGCGCCCGCAGGCGCGCCAGCAGCTCCTCAGTATGGAAGGGCTTCGTCAGATAGTCGTCCGCCCCGGCGTCGAAGCCCGACACCTTGTCGGACCAGGCGCCGCGCGCGGTCAGGATCAGCACCGGCGTGGTCTTGCCCTCGCGCCGCCAGCGTTCCAGGACAGAGACGCCGTCGATCTTCGGCAGGCCCAGGTCGAGCACGACGACGTCATAGGGCTCCGTGTCGCCCAGGAACCAGGCCTCCTCGCCGTCCGGGGCGTGGTCCACCGCATAGCCGGCGTCGCCGAGCGCGGCCTTCAACTGCCGCGACAGGTCGGCGTCATCCTCGACCAGAAGAACCCGCATTCAGCGCTCCGAAATGATCCGACCCGTCCGGGCGTCGACGGTGATGCTGACCACACGTCCGCCCGGATACTCCCACTGGATGATATAGACTTCCGGTCGCGCCTGAACACCGCCGGGCAGCATGCGCCCAGGCCGGCCCGCCTCGACGCGGCGCAAGACCTCGACCAGCTCCAGGCGGCGGCCTTCGCGCGCCTCCTCCCGGGCCTCGTCCTGTCGCAGCTGGGTGGCGTAGGGGCTGCGCACCTGCGCATCCGCGACGGTCGGAACCGTCGAAGCCAGGGCCGCCACGGCGGCGGCGAGGGAAAGGGCGCGAGCGTCGAACATGTCGTCGTGTGTAGTGGCGCGGCGCTGAACGCCGGCTGAATGGCCAGTGTAGACGGGCTTAAGGCGAAAGACGAACCGCCTCAGACCCGCAGCCGGCTTTCGACGGTCGTCACCGCCCGACCGGTCAGGATCACGCGGTCTCCCCGGAGTTCCGTCACGATGTCTCCGCCGCGACCGGGATAGGCCTGCAGGAACCGCACCTCGGGGCGCCCCAGCTTGTCGGCGTAGAGCGGGGCCAGGATGCAGTGGGCCGAACCCGTCGCCGGGTCCTCGGCCACGCCTGATCCGGGCGCGAAGAAGCGGTCCACCACGTCGTAGGCCGGGTCGTCCGACAGCGCGGCCACCACGATGTTGCCCCGGCCCCCGGTGGCTTCGCCGGCGATCCGGTGGAGCGCGGCGATATTGGGGGTCAGGCCCCGGACGGCGGCCGCGTCCCGCAACACAGCCACGAGATAGCGCCCGGCCCAGACCTCGTCCGGCTTCGCGCCCAGAGCCTCCGCCAGCCCCTCCGGGACGTCGGTCCGCCGGGGCGGATCGGCCGGAAAGTCCATGGCGTAGGCGTTCCCCGACCGCTCCACGATCAGGGGGCCGGAGCGGGTGTCGAAGGTCAGGCGCTCCGCCGTCGCGCCCAGCTCCGAGAACAGGACATGCGCCGAGGCCAGCGTGGCGTGACCGCACAGATCCACCTCCATCGTCGGGGTGAACCAGCGCAGGTCGAAGCGTGCCGGATCGGCGGTGGGTCGCAGGAAGGCGGTCTCGGCCTGGTTGTTCTCCATGGCCAGCGCCTGCATCCAGACCTCCTCGCGCCAGTCGCCGAGGGGCTCGACCACGCAGGCGGGGTTGCCCCGGAACGCCGCGCCGGCGAAGGCGTCCACCGTCCACTGCCTCAGGCTCATCTCGTCGTCTCCGGCTCCAGAATGGTCGCTTCGGGCCAGCGCGCCCGGGCCGACGCGGTCGTTCGCGCCCAGCCCCTGGCCACGCCGCGCAGGGGATTGGGACGCAGCACCATGTCGAAAACGTCGTCCAACCCGAAGGGCGCGGCGACGCTGATCGTGTCGTCCGGCCCAAGCCGCACGCCGATCGCGAAGGCCGGGCAGACGAACCGCTCAAGCGCTTCATCCGTGCCGCCGAGCGGCGCATAGGGCTCGCCGAACCGGCCTTCGAACCACAGGTGCACCCGCGCCTGGTTTCGCACCTCGACCATGTCCTTCAGCGGCGGCTCGAAGGCGTCCGCCACGCGGCGAATGACCACGTCCTCGGCGTCCCACGAGGTGTTCGGATCGAAGTAGCCGATGTCGAAATCCTTCAGCCCATAGTCCGGCGCGCGGCCCGTCCTCGCGTTCCAGACCGTCTGATAGACGGCGCCGGAGAAGACCCGCCAGTCCGGCAGGTCGAGCGCCCTCACCGTCGTCAGAACCCGCATCAGCGACGGGCTGCCGCGCAGGATCGCGTCCAGCTCCGGAGCCCGGCTCATCGCGCCCGGACCGGCCAGCCGTGGTCAAGCGGTCCATGCCCGCCGCCCAGCCCCGGCGCGCGCCGGATCGCTTCGGCGACGTAGGCCCAGGCCTCGGCGACCGCGGGCTCGAGCGCGAGTCCCTTGGCCAGCCCGGCCGCGCAGGCGCTGGCGAGGGTGCAGCCCGTGCCGTGTGTGTGCCGGGTCGCGACGCGATCGCCCTCCAGGACGGTCTCGCCGGTCGGCGTGATCAGCAGATCGACGACGGTTTCGCCCGGCACATGCCCGCCCTTCATCAGCACAGCCCCGGCGCCCAGCGCCAGCAGGGCCTCGCCCGCGCGGCGCTGCCCATCGAGATCACGCACCTCGACCCCCGTCAGCGCCTCGGCCTCCGGGGCGTTGGGCGTGAGCAGCGCGGCGCGCGGAACCATGAGCCGGCGCACCGCCTCCACGGCGTCCTCCGCCAGCAGGGCCTGCCCTCCCTTGGCCACCATCACCGGATCGACCACGGCGGGCGCGTCGGTTGTGTCGAGGATCGCCGCGACCCGCTCCACCACTGCGGTCGAGCCCAGCATGCCTGTCTTGATCGCGTCGGCGCCGATATCGTCCAGAACGGCGCGCGCCTGGGCCTCGATCAGATCGAGCGGCAGCGGGTGGACGCCGTGCACCCCCAGGGTGTTCTGCACCGTGATCGCGGTCACCGCCGTCGCGGCGAAGGCTCCGAGCATTGTGACGGCCTTGACGTCGGCCTGCAGCCCGGCCCCGCCGCCGGAGTCCGAACCGGCGATGATCAGCACCCTTCCGACGCCTCGCACGCCATCGCTCGCGACGCGGTCGCCTGCGGCTGCGGCGCGGGTCACGCGGGCGCGCCCGAGAACAGCTTCAGCCCCACGATGCCCGCCACGATCAGGACGATGCAGACGAGCCGCACCGCCGTCGCCGGCTCGCCGTAGGCGATGATGCCGACCGTCGCCGCCCCGACCGCGCCGATGCCGGTCCAGATGGCGTAGGCGGTTCCGATGGGCAGCCTCTGGGTCGCCACCCACAGGAAGGCGAAACTCGCCAGCATGGCCAGGCCGACGCCCAGCGAGATCCAGGGACGCTGCGGTCCCACATATTTGAAGCCCGACGCCCAGATGATCTCCAGCACCCCGGCCAGCGCCAGCGCGAACCACGGATTGATTGCGGCGAATCCCATGGCCGCCACATGGCGGGCCCAGGCGCGCGGGGCAAGCCTTCAGGCGCCGAGCGGCCCCCTGAAGATGAACCAGGCCCCGCCGGCGATCAGGGCGAAACCGATCAGGTGGTTCAGCGTCAGCCGTTCGCCCAGATAGGCCACCGAGAAGACGGCGAAGACCAGAAGCGTGATCACCTCCTGCATCGTCTTCAGCTCGGCGGCCGAATAGACCTGATGGCCGATGCGATTGGCGGGCACCGCGAGCCAGTACTCAAAGAAGGCGATGCCCCAGCTGGCCAGCACCAGGACCCAGAGCGGCCGTCCCTCGAACTTCAGGTGACCGTACCAGGCGAACGTCATGAAGACATTCGACAGCACCAGCAGCAGCACGGGCGTGACATAGGGCGACAGGGACATGAGGACCTCGCGAGGGCGCGCCTCGTCATCCGACGGGACGGACCTCGCCGCAAGACAGGGCCATCCGCCGGGCCTCGCCCGCCGGCCCTATCTGAAGATGCAGGCCCGACCGGCGTAGAGGCCGGTGACGCGGGCGTCGTCGCCGGTTCCGCTCAGGAAGCCGAACACCTCGCCGACGCCGAACTCGGGCCCGACGGAGCCCTCGGTCACCTGTACCTCGGGGCTGGCCGCCCGGATCTCGGCCAGCGTCGAGCCGACATGGATTTCGCCGATCGTGGAGAAGGTCTCCGGCGCGTCCTCGCCCGCGAAATAGCCGGCGAAGCGGCCGCCCTCGAACAGCAGGTCAAGATCGGCCCCGTAGGTCAACGTCGTGAGGCCCAGATCGGCGCATTCGCCACGCTCGGGCTCGCGACCCCAGAAACCATTCAGAAACTCCGTCACCTGGGCCTCGGTCCAGCCGAACGGAATCTTCAGCGCCGTGCCGCCGCCGGGCTGGGCCGGGGTCAGGCCGTCGGCCTCGAGAAGGCCGCCCGCGGAGGCGTCGAAGCTCGCCGGCTGGGCGGCGTCGGTCGCGGCGGGCGCATCCGCCGGCGCAGGCGCTTCGGCGGGTTGCGAACAGGCGGCGAGGGCCAGGACGGAGGCGGTCAGGATCAGAATGCGCATGGCCTCACCCTAACGTCGGTCTCCGACAGCGCCAAGACCGCGCAGGCTCGCCGCCGCGCTTGACTCCGCCGGTGAGTCGGACGACAGCGGAGGCGCTCTCGCGGGAGAGATCGGGCGGCTTCGGCCGGCCCGGAGCCGAAGGCGCAACCGCCCCGGAAACGCTCAGGCAAAAGGACCGCGGAGCGCACGGACGCTGGAAAGAGCCCGGCCGGGCTCGCCGACGGAGCAAGGCGCTATACCTCTGGCGCCGGAATCTCTCAGGCTCACGGACAGCGGGGGCGAGGCGCGCGTCGCCTCCGCTCGCCTCAGACCCGGAGACCTGGATGTCCGATCAGACGCTCAAGACCACCCCGCTGAACGCCGCGCACCGCGCCCTGGGCGCCCGGATGGTCGGGTTCGGCGGCTACGACATGCCGGTGCAGTATGAGGGGGTCCTGGCCGAACACCGCTGGACCCGCGAGCACGCCGGCCTATTCGACGTCTCGCACATGGGCCAGTGCAAGATCACCGGCGCGGACGCCGTCGCCCAATTCGAACGCTTCACGCCCGGGGATTACGCCGCGCTGAAGGCCGGCAAGCAGAAGTACTCCCTGCTGCTCAACGACGACGGCGGCATCATCGACGACCTGATGGCCGGCCGGCCGGATCACGACGGCCTGTTCATCGTCGTCAACGCCGGCAACAAGGACCAGGACTTCGCCTTCTGGCGCGCCCGCCTGACCGGCGATGCGACGCTGAAGGTGCTGGACGACCGGGCGCTCCTGGCCATCCAGGGGCCCGAAGCGGCCGAGGTCATGGCGGCGTACGAGCCGATCCTGGCCGACATGGGCTTCATGGAGTGCGCGCGGCTGATGCTGTTCGGCTGCGACTGCTACGTCTCGCGCTCGGGCTACACCGGCGAGGACGGCTACGAGATATCGGTCCCGGCCGATCAGGCCGAGCGCATCTGGAACACCCTGCTGGAGGACGCCCGCGTCAAGCCGATCGGCCTGGGCGCGCGGGATTCATTGCGCCTTGAGGCGGGCCTGCCGCTGCACGGCCATGACATCGACCCGACCACCAGCCCGGTCGAGGGCGCGCTGACCTTCGCCCTTTCCAAGTCTCGCAAGGAGCGCGCGGACTTCGCGGGGGCTCAGCGGGTGCTGAAGGAACTGGCCGACGGCCCGTCGCGGGTCCGCGTCGGCCTGATCGTCAAGGAAGGCGCCCCGGCCCGGGAAGGCGCCGAGATCGCCGACGCGGACGGTCAGGTGATCGGCAAGGTCACCTCCGGCGGCCCGTCCCCGACCCTGGGGAAGAATATCGCCATGGGCTACGTGCCGCCGTCGCACGCCGCGCTCGGGACCGAGCTGAAGGTCATCGTGCGCGGCAAGGCCGCGGCCGCCGAGGTCGTCGCCATGCCGTTCGTCGCCCAGCGCTATCACCGCAAACCCAAGGCCTGAGAGGGGCTCGCCATGCATTTCACCAAGGATCACGAATGGGTCCGCCTCGAGGGCGACGTCGCCGTCGTGGGCATCACCAAGCACGCGGCCGAGCAGCTCGGCGACGTGGTGTTCGTCGAGACGCCCGAGGTCGGCAAGACGGTCGCCCAGAAGGACGGCTTCGCCGTGGTCGAGAGCGTCAAGGCGGCGTCCGACGTCTACGCCCCAGTGTCGGGCGAGGTGGTCGAGGCCAACGACGCCCTGTCCACCGCGCCGGAGACGGTGAACGCCGATCCGGAAGGCGCCGGCTGGTTCGCCAAGATCAAGGTCGCCGACGCGTCCCAGCTGGACGGGCTGATGGATCGCGCCGCCTACGACCAGTACCTGACGACGCTCTAACTCGACCCGCTGATTAAGAGTCAGCTGCTCTATCGGCCGCTCCCCCGGCCCGGAGGCATCCATGCGCTACCTGCCCCTGACCCCCGACGACCGGTCCGCCATGCTGGCGGCGATCGGCGCCGAGTCGATCGACGACCTGTTCGTGGACGTGCCGCAGTCGGCGCGGCTGGACGGGCCGGTGGACCTGCCGCGCGTGGCGGGCGAGCTGGAGGTCGAGCGGGCGCTGAAGGCGATGGCCGCGAAGAACACCGTCGCGGGCGACGCGCCCTTCTTCTGTGGGGCGGGCGCCTACCGTCACCACGTGCCGGCGACGGTGGACCACATCATCCAGCGCTCGGAGTTCCTGACCAGCTACACGCCCTATCAGCCCGAGATCGCCCAGGGCACGCTGCAGTACCTGTACGAGTTCCAGACCCAGGTCGCGAACCTGACCGGCATGCCGGTGGCCAACGCCTCGCTCTATGACGGCTCGACCGCCATGGCCGAGGGCGTGCTGATGGCGACCCGCGTGACCCGCCGAAACAAGGCGGTGATCTCGGGCGGGGTGCATCCGCACTATGTCGCGGCGACCGAGACGGTGGTGCACGCCGTGGGCGTCGAGACCGAGGTGTTGCCCGCCGCCATCGACGCCGAGGCCGATGTGATCGGAAAGATCGGGCCGGACACCGCCTGCGTGGTGGTGCAGACGCCCAACGTCTTCGGCACGGCCACCGACGTGACGAAGATCGCCGAGGCGGCGCACGCCGCCGGCGCCCTGCTGATCGTGGTGGTGACCGAGGCCGTGTCGATGGGCCTGCTGAAGTCGCCGGGCGAGATGGGCGCCGACATCGTCGCGGCCGAGGGCCAATCGATCGGCAATGCGCTGAACTTCGGCGGCCCCTACGTCGGCCTGTTCGCCACGCGCGAGAAGCTGGTCCGCCAGATGCCCGGCCGCCTGACCGGCGAGACGGCGGACGCCGACGGCCGCCGCGGTTTCGTCCTGACCCTGTCGACGCGCGAACAGCATATCCGTCGCGACAAGGCGACCTCCAACATCTGCACCAACTCCGGCCTGTGCACCCTGGCCTTCACGATCCACATGAGCCTCCTGGGCGAGACGGGCTTGAGGAAGCTCGCCCTGCTGAACCACGAGAAGGCGCTGACAACGCGCGATGCCCTGGCCGCCATTCCGGGCGTCGAGGTCCTGACCCCGCGCTTCTTCAACGAGTTCGCGGTGCGGCTGCCGAGACCGGCGGCCGAGGTGGTCGATCGCCTCGCCGAGCACCGCGTGCTGGCCGGCGTGCCCTATAGCCGGCTGGCGCCGGAGGCCGGCATGAACGACGTGCTGCTGGTCGCCGCCACCGAGACGACGCTGGATGCCGACATCCAGATCCTGGCGAGCGCGCTCGCCAAGGTCCTGGCGAACTGAGGAGCCGAACGATGAGCACCATGAACACCGTCGGCCGCCCGACCACGCCCAACACGGTTGAAACCAAGCCCGCCACCCTGACCGGCGGCCGCGGCCTGCTGCAGGACGAAGCCCTGATCTTTGAGGGCGACGGCTGGGGCAAGACGGGAGTCGACCTGCCCGAGCCCAAGACCGATGGCGGCGACCTGGGCGACCTCGTGCGGCGCGATCCGATCGGCCTGCCGGGCCTGTCTGAGCCCGAGGCCATGCGCCACTATGTGCGGCTGAGCCAGAAGAACCACGCCATCGACCTGGCCATCTATCCGCTGGGCTCGTGCACGATGAAGCACAACCCGCGCCTGAACGAGAAGATGGCGCGCATCCCCGGCTTCTCCGACATCCACCCGCTGCAACCCGTATCGACGGTGCAGGGGGCGCTGGAGCTGATGGACCGGCTGGCCCACTGGCTGAAGACCCTGACCGGCATGCCCGCCGTCGCCCTGTCGCCCAAGGCGGGCGCGCATGGCGAGCTGTGCGGCCTGATGGCCATCCGCGCGGCGCACGAGGCCAGCGGCCAGCATGAGACGCGCCGCAAGGTGCTGGTGCCGACCTCGGCCCACGGCACCAATCCCGCCACCGCCGCCTTCGTCGGCTATTCGGTGGTCGAGGTGGCCCAGACCGACGACGGCCGCGTCGATGTCGCCGATCTGGCGTCCAAGCTGGGCGATGATGTCGCCGCCATCATGGTGACGAACCCCAACACCTGCGGCCTGTTCGAGCGCGACATTCTCGAGATCAGCCGCCTGACTCACGAGGCGGGCGCCTATTTCTATTGCGACGGAGCCAACTTCAACGCCATCGTCGGTCGGGTGCGTCCGGGCGACCTGGGCGTCGACGCCATGCACATCAATCTGCACAAGACCTTCTCGACCCCGCACGGCGGGGGCGGTCCGGGCGCGGGTCCGGTGGTGCTGTCCGAGGCGCTGGCCCCCTTCGCCCCGGCGCCCTGGGTGGTCTCGGACGGGGACGACTTCAAGCTGCTGGAGCGTGCGGAAGAGGACGCGGAACAGGCCTTCGGCCGCCTGTGCGCCTTCCAGGGCCAGATGGGCATGTACGTCCGCGCGCTCAGCTACATGATGAGCCACGGCGCTGATGGGCTTCGCCAAGTGGCCGAGGACGCCGTCCTGAACGCCAACTACATCAAGGCGCGCCTGCAGGACCTGATGAGCCCCGCCTTCCCGGACGGTCCGTGCATGCACGAGGCGCTGTTCGACGACGAATGGCTGAAGGGCACGGAGATCACCACGCTCGACTTCGCCAAGGCGATGATCGACGAGGGCTTTCACCCCATGACCATGTACTTCCCGCTGGTCGTGCACGGGGCCATGCTGATCGAGCCGACCGAAACGGAATCCAAGGCAGAGCTGGACCGCTTTATCGAGGCCATGCGTGCGCTGGCCACCGCAGCGAAGGCCGGCGACGTCGATCGCTTCAAGGGCGCCCCGTTCCACGCGCCGATGAAGCGCCTGGACGAGACCCGCGCCGCCCGCCAGCCGGTCCTGCGCTGGACCGCGCCGGAAGGCTCTAACCTCGCGGCGGAGTGAGAACAAAACCCGAGGCCTGACGGTTCAGACGGGGACCCGCCGCAGGGAGGGGCCCCGTCATCGCCTTCGATCTGAGCCAGGACATCCTCCAGCCGCTGGGCTTCATCCTGACGGCCATAATCGCCGGCGGCCTGATCGGGTTCGAGCGGGAGTGGCGCGGACGATCCGCCGGCTTCCGCACCCATATCCTGGTGTCTCTGGCGGCCTGCCTGCTGATGCAGGCGTCGCTGAGGCAGACCGAATGGTTCATGCCGGGCCTGCTGGAGGACTGGGTGCGGACCGACCCGGTCCGCATGGCTCACGGCATCCTGACCGGCATCGGCTTCCTGTGCGCCGGCGTGATCTTCCGCACCGGCTTCTCCGTACACGGCCTGACCACGGCCGCATCGCTGTGGATGAGTTCGGCGATCGGGACGCTGGCCGGCGCGGGGATGGTGGCGCTGGCTGGGCTGGCGACGATCACCACCCTGATCGTCCTGGCGGTGCTGCGGCTGGTGTCGCGGGCGGCGACGGCTCGGACGGTGGTTTATGTCACCGTCTCATGGCGGCGTAACGGGCCCGGCCCCAGGCAGGCCGTCGAGGCGCTGCTGCGCAGTCGCGACAGCAGCCTGAGCCCCGGCAAGCGCGACCTTTGCGCGACCAGCGACCAGCGACGACAGAGCTGGCGACTGAGCATCTCTGACGCCGACCTCGACCGCCTCGCCGACGAGCTGGCCGCCGTCCCCGAGGTGGTCGGCTTCACCCTGGACCCGCGCGAGGGCTGAGTTGGTCATTGTCCATAAACCCTCTTTCCGGCATGACTGGAACGGATGGCGAACGCAGCGACTCGGATCGTGGGGCTGGACCCCGGCCTTCGGCGCACCGGCTGGGGCGTGATCGCGGTCGAGGGCGCGCGCCTGCGCTGGATCGGTCACGGCGTGATCGCGCCCCCCGAAGCCGCGCCCTTCGCCGAGCGCCTGTTGGCACTGCTGGAGGGCGTGGCCGGCGTCTGCGCCGCGCATTATTGTGACGAGGCCGCGGTCGAGGAGGTGTTCGTCAACATGAACCCGGCCTCGACGCTGAAGCTCGGACAGGCCCGCGGCGCCGTGATCCTGGCGCCCGCGCGGGCCGGGCTGACGGTCGCCGAATACGCTCCGACGATGATCAAGAAGGCCGTGGTCGGCGCCGGACAGGCGGACAAGGCCCAGGTCGCCTTCATGGTGCGCCGTCTGCTGCCCGGGGCCGGAGACGTCTCGGCCGACGCCGCCGACGCGCTCGCCGTCGCCATCGCCCATGCGCACTATCGCACCGCGCGGAGAGCCGCGTGATCGGGCTCATTACATTCCTCCCCAGGAGCGAAGCGAACGGGGGAGGGGGACCATGCGCAGCATGGTGGAGGGGGCGAGTTCAGGCCCCGGCGTTTGGGGTCGCCCCCTCCACCGCTTCGCGGTCCCCCTCCTCCGCTGCGCGGGGGAGGAAACGATGATCGGGCGGCTGCGCGGCGTGTTGGTCGAGGTCGGCGAGGCGGACTGCCTGATCGACTGTTCCGGCGTGGGGTATGTCGCCGTCTGCGGCGCGCGGACGCTGCAACGCCTGCCGGCGCCGGGGGAGGAGACCACCCTCTACATCGAGCACACCTGGTCGGCGGAGCAGGGCCCGCGCCTCTACGGCTTTCCCTCGCGCGACGAGCGCCGGGCCTTCACGACCCTGACGGCGATCCAGGGCGTCGGCCCGAAGGCGGCCCTGTCGGTGCTGGACGTTCTGCCGCCCGGCGAGCTGGCCTCGGCCGTCGCGCGCGAGGACAAGGCGGCCGTCGCGCGCGCCAACGGCGTCGGTCCCAAACTGGCCCTGCGGATCGTCACCGAGCTGAAGGGCAAGTCGCTCGCCGACGCCGGCTTCACCCCGAGCGCGGCCGGAGTTCACGCCGAGGTCGCGCCCGCCACGCCCAGCGTCGCCGGCGAGGCGGTCGCCGCCCTGCTGGGTCTGGGCGTGGCCGAGGTCAACGCACGTCGCGCCGTGGATCAGGCGCTGATCCGGCTGGGCGACGAGGCCGAACTCTCGGCCGTCATCCGCGCCGCCTTGCAGGAGCTGGGGCGGTGAGGGGAAGGGAGTGGCGCGTGGCGAGCGGTGAGTGGCGAGATGTGAAGAGTGCTAGTGAGCAAGGGGTGAGCTTCAAGACGGCGCGCGCCCCCGCCCGCTCACCCCTTCCTTCACCTCTGCGCTCACATTTCACTCGCCACTCGCCACTCTCCGCTCGCCACTCGACGTCATGACCGACGACCGCATCATCTCCGCCGCTCCGGCGCCCGGCGAGATCCATGACAAGGCCCTGCGCCCGCAGACCCTGTCCGAGTTCGTCGGACAGGAGCAGGCTAAGGGCAATCTGAAGGTCTTCATCGATGCGGCGCGGTCGCGGGCCGAGGCGCTGGATCACGTCCTGCTGTTCGGGCCGCCGGGCCTGGGCAAGACGACCCTGGCCCAGATCGTGGCGCGCGAGCTCGGCGTCGGCTTTCGCGCCACCTCCGGCCCGATCCTGGCCAAGGCCGGGGACCTGGCGGCGATCCTGACGAACCTGGAGCCGCGCGACGTCCTGTTCATCGACGAAATCCACCGCCTGAACCCGCAGGTGGAGGAGATTCTCTATCCGGCCATGGAGGACCATGTGCTGGACCTGATCATCGGCGAAGGGCCCTCGGCGCGGTCGGTGCGGATCGACCTGGCGCCCTTCACCCTGGTCGGGGCGACGACGCGGGCGGGGCTGCTGGCCACGCCGTTGCGCGACCGGTTCGGCATTCCGCTGCGGCTTGAGTTCTATACGCCGGACGAGCTGGTCAGGGTCATCTCCGGCGCGGCGCGGAAGATGGGCGCCCCGATCAGCGGGGACGGAGCCCTGGAGATCGCCCGGCGGGCGCGGGGTACGCCGCGCGTGGCCGGCCGGCTGCTGCGCCGGGTGCGGGACTTCGCCACCGCCGAGGGCGCGGCGACCATCGACCGGCTGGCGGCCGCCCGCGCCCTGGCGCGGCTGGAGGTCGACGAGGCGGGGCTGGACAGCCTGGACCGCCGTTTCCTGAAGGCCCTGATCGAGAACTACGGCGGCGGCCCCGTCGGCATGGACACCTTGGCGGCGGCGATCGCCGAGGCGCGCGACGCGGTCGAGGACGTGATCGAGCCCTATCTGCTGCAACAGGGCTTCATCCAGCGCACCCCGCGCGGCCGCATGGCCTGCGCCAAGGCCTATGCGCATCTGGGTCTGGAGGCGCCGAGGGCGCCGCAGGGCGGCCTGTTCGAGTGAGCATCGACTTCGATCCGGCCAAGGACGCGATCAATCGCGAAAAGCATGAGGTTTCACTCAGCCTGGCCGCGATCGGCGACTGGTCGAGCGCCCACATCGCTCGTGACGAGCGGCGCGACTACGGAGAGCCGAGATGGTATGCTTGTCTCCCGATTGGCGGACGCGTCTTCGTCGCGGTCTACACGGAGCGAGGGGCCGCCACGCGGATCATCAGCCTTCGGCGGGCCAATCCCCGCGAGGTCAGGAAGTATGAGCAGGTACGAGCCCGTTGAGCATATCGATGACCCGGACAACCCGGAGCTGACCGACGCTGACGTTGCACGTATGCGTCCGGCGCGTGAGGTGATGTCGCCGGAGCGACTGAAGGCGTTGGTCGAGGAACGCGAGGTCTTTCTGAAGCTCAAGCCGGAAACCATCGCCGCCTTCGCGGTCGAGGGCGACGACTGGCGCGAGCGGATGGCCGAGGCGCTGGAGAAGATCGCGCGGGACAAGCGCGCCGCGTGACCGATCCGCCCACCCACGGCCGGTTCGACGGCCGCGCGCACCTGCTGCCGGTGCGGGTCTATTACGAGGACACCGATTTCACGGGCCTGGTCTATCACGCCAACTACGTCCGCTATTTCGAGCGGGGGCGGTCGGACTTCCTGCGCGCCATCGGCATGGGGCACGCGCAGTTGCTGGAGGTCCATCCCCCGATGGCGTTCGTCGTCTCCAAGATGGAGCTGAGCTTCCTCAAGCCCGCCCGGATCGATGACGCGCTGGTGGTGCGGACGCACTATGACGCCGTGAAGGGGCCCCGCCTGATCATCCGTCAGCAGATCGAGCGGGACGACGACGTCCTGACCCGCGCCGAGGTCGAGGTCGTCTGCATCCACATGGACGGACGGCCCCGCCGGCCCACCCGCGACCTTGTCGAGAAAGTGAAGCCCTGGCTGGACCCGTCGCAGGCGTAAGGCGTCGACGGATCAGGCCCCGCCCGCTACAGCGGCCTCAGAAACGCCTTACAGCCCCGCTGCATAGGCTGCACGTCCCTCGACCGAACGCGAGTCCGCCATGACCGTCGCCGCCGAAGCCCATTCCCTGCTCAACCCCGTCGAGCTGTTCATGACCGCCGATTGGGTGGTGAAGAGCGTGATGGTGGGGCTGGCCGTCATGTCCCTGTGGTCCTGGGCGGTGATCCTGGACAAGGCCGTCCGTTTCTCCGGCCTGAACCGTCGCGCCGACGAGTTCGAGAAAGCGGTGGAATCGGGTCGGTCGCTCGAGGACGTGGCGGCTCAGGCCGGCCCGAACCCGGCGCATCCCCTGCCCCGCATGCTGACCGCCGCCCTGTCCGACTGGCGCGAGGCGCGGGCCAGGGGAACCCTGTCGGACACCCAGGCGAACCTCCTGATCGCCCGCATCGACCGCACGCTGGACTCCATGATCGCCCGCGAGGGCCGCCGGATCGAAGAGGGTCTGGGCGTGCTGTCGGTGGTCGCCACCGCCTCGCCCTTCATCGGCCTGTTCGGCACGGTGTGGGGCATCATGAACGCCTTCTCGGCCATCGCGTCGGCGGGCAACACCAACCTGACGACCGTGGCGCCGGCCATCGCGGAGGCCCTGTTCGCCACCGCCATCGGCCTGGCCGCAGCCATCCCCGCCTACATCGCCTACAACAAGTTCTCCATCGACGCGGGCAAGTTCACCGGCCGGCTGGAGAGCTTCGCCGACGACCTGCAGGCGGCGGTGGCGCGCCGGCTGGGCGCCTCGTCCCCGGCCGCCTCGCCCGCGCGCGCCGACTTCGGCCGGGAGATCTGAGCCATGGCTCTGGGCGCGGGCGCCGGCGGCGGCGGACATGTGCGGGGACGCCGGCGTGCACGCCGGGCCCCGCTGACGGAGATCAACGTCACGCCGCTGGTGGATGTGATGCTGGTGCTGCTGATCATCTTCATGATCTCGGCGCCGCTCCTGACCGTCGGCGTGCCGCTGGAGCTGCCCAGGACGGACGCCAGCGCGGTGGAGGCCGACGACGAGCCGATCACCGTCTCGGTGGACCGCGCCGGCGCGACCTTCGTGGGCGAGGACGCCGTGCCGTTCGACGACCTGGCGCGGGTGACCACCGCCATGGCCGGGCGCGAGATCGAGGAGCGCCCGATCTTCGTCCGGGCCGACGGCCAGGCGCCCTACGAGGCGGTCGCCCGGGTCATGGCGCGATTGTCGGCGGTGGGGTTCAGGCGCATCAACCTGATCACCGACACGGCCCCCAACGCCACGCCGGCGGCGGCCCCGGTCGACGCGGGCGCGGAGGGCTGATCCCCCCGTGACCCGTCCGGGCCCCATCGTCGGATCGATCGTCCTGCACGGCCTCCTGGTCGGGCTGGCGTTCGTGTCCTGGCCGCAGAAGGCGCGGGAGCCCGTGACCACCTCGGTGCCGGTCAGCATCGTGTCCGACATGACGGTGCTCGCAGCCGCTCCGGACAACCCCCAGCCCGAGCCGGTGCTGGAAGACGCCGCCACCGCGCCCCCGCCCGAGGCCGCCGAGACGCCGCCGCCGGAGCCTGAGCCGGTCCCGCCGCCGCCCCGGCCCCAGCCGCGCCCCTCGCCGACGCCGGCTCCGCCGCCCAAGAAGACACAGCCGACGCCCCCCCGGCCCGCCCCGCCCCGGCCCCAGCCGCAGCCGCGACGGGAGGAGCCGTCGCTCGACCTCGACGCCCTGGCCGGGCCCCGCCGTCCCAGCCCCAACACCGGCCTGCGCGCGCCGACCGGTCAGCAGGGCGCGGGCCAGGCCAGCCAGGCGATCGGACGCAGCGACCTGCAGGCGCTGGCGCGTCAGATCACGCCGCACTGGATCCTGAACTGCGACCTGCCGGGCGCGGACGACCTGGAGATCCGCGTGGTCGTCCGCCTGTCCGAACAGGGGCGGGTGGTCGGCGCGCCGCGCCTGCAAAGCCCGCGCAGCGACAGCACCTGGCGCGCGGCGGCGGACGGGATGCTGCGGGCGATCCAGGCCGCCGCTCCCTTCGACATGCCCGACGGATACGAACCCCAGGACATCCCGTTCGTGTTCCGGACGGCGAACCAGTGCGCCGGCCGCTGAGCCGCGCCCGAAAGTCGCCGCATTGGACACAATGCTGCGGTCTTACGATGGAATGTCTTGATCGGCGGATAGGCTGGCCGCCGGACGGAGGAAAAGAATGGCCCTGAAGACCCTGCTCGCCGCCGGCGCCGTCCTCGCGCTGCTGACGCCGCTCGGCGTGGCGGCCCAGCCCGCGCCGGCCCAGACGCCGCAGGAGGTGATCGTCGACGAGGGGGTGCTGCGCCCGCTTCAGATCGCCATCGCCCCCTTCAGCGGCCAGTACGGCGACCAGATCAGCGACGTGGTCGGCGCCAACCTGCGCCGCTCCGGTTTCTTCGAGCCGATGAATCCCGCGACGTTCCTCCAGCGCGACCTGACCCTGGGCAACGCGCCGGATTTCCCGCTGTGGACCCAGATCGGAGCCCAGGCGGTGCTCTACGGCTCCGTCACGCCCCGCGCGGACGGCCGAAACGACGTCGGCTTCCGCCTTTACGACCCCTACCGCCGCTGCCAGCTGGTCAGCTACCAGTTCACGGCGACGCCCGAGCAGTGGCGGCGGATCGCCCACAAGATTTCCGACGTCATCTACCAGCGGATGACGGGCGAGCCCGGCTTCTTCGATTCAAGGGTGCTCTTCGTCTCGGAAAGCGGGACCGAGCTGAACCGCCGCAGCCGGCTGGCCATCTCGGACCAGGACGGGTTCAACCCCACCTATCTGACAGACGGGACCGAGATCATCATGTCGCCGCGGTTCTCGTCGGACTCCAACGAGATCATCTATGTGGCGCTCGGTCGGGACTACAGCCGCATCTACATCCGCGACCTATCCACCGGACGGACGGAGACGCTGGGCGAGTTCGACGGTCAGGTGCTGGCGCCGCGCTTCGCGCCGGACGGCACGAAGGTCGCCTTCTCGATCATCCGGGGCGGGAACACTGACGTCTATGTGATGGACCTGAGAAGCCGCCAGGTGTCGCGTCTGACGTCCGATCCCGGCATCGACACCTCGCCGTCCTTCTCGCCGGACGGGCGGCGGCTGGTGTTCAACTCCGATCGGGGCGGCAGCGCGCGGCTCTATGTCATGAACGTCGACGGCTCGGGCCAGCGGCCGATCAGCCGGGGCGGCGGCGTCTACACCTCTCCGGTCTGGAGCCCGCGCGGCGATCTGATCGCCTTCGTCAAGCAGCAGGGCGGCCAGTTCCACATCGGGGTGATGAGCCCTGACGGCGGCGGCGAGCGGCTTTTGTCCTCCAGCTACTTCGAGGAAGGTCCGTCGTGGGCGCCGAACGGCCGCTACATCATGTACGCGAGGAAGGGTCGCAACGGCGCGACCCGGCTGTGGATGGTCGACGTCACAGGGCGCGTGGTCGGTCAGGCCGGCTACGAGGGGCGCGGCGAGGACCCGGCCTGGTCGCCGCTCCTGGACGCGCCGCCGACCGATCTCGGATTCAACCAGTCGCCTGACAGTTGTCCCGCCTGATCGGGACGAACCTTTGGCGTAACTATCGCGTTATCGCCCCGTATTCCGTTGCGTAGCTTAAAGCTTGGCCTTTATGGCCGAACATCATCCGCCTGACAGGATCCAGAGGGAGACGCCCATGAAGACCTCCATCGCCCGCCTCGCCCTCGCGGGCGTCGCCGTCGCCGCCATGGCCGCCTGCGCGCCGCGTCCGACGCCCGAGGGCGCCGTGGACAACGGCGCGGCCCAACCCACGGGCCCGGCCTATCCCACCGCTCCCACCGGCCCCGTCGAAGGCGGAAATGTCGGCGCGGCGCTGCCCGGCTCCGAGCAGGACTTCGTCGTCAACGTCGGCGACCGCGTCTACTTCGATCTCGACAGCTATCAGGTGAAGCCCGAGGCCTACGCCCGCCTGAACGCCCAGGCCCAGTGGCTGCAGCGCTATCCGAACGTGCGGGTCCGCATCGAGGGCAACGCCGACGAGCGCGGCACCCGCGAGTACAACCTCGCGCTCGGCGCCCGCCGCGCCGAGTCGGTGCGCGCCTATCTGGTCGAGCGAGGCGTCGCGGCCGGCCGTATCGACACCATCAGCTACGGTAAGGAGCGTCCGATCGCGGAAGGCTCCAACGAAGAGGCCTGGGCCCGTAACCGCAACGCCCACACGGCCATCGTCTCCGGCGCCCAGTAAGTCACGCGCAGCCATTGTCGGTTGAGGGGGCGGCTTCGGCCGCCCTTTCTTTTTGACCGAAGCCTTGCCGCGTCGCACACTCGCCCCGATCGGGGAGAACGGCATGGACATCGAGGCGGCGGGCGGCGCGGCCACGGCGGGCCTGGTGGCGGGGGCGATCGAGCGCCCCGAGGGTCAGGCGGGCGAGCACCACGGCGTCTGCACCGACTGCGGCGCGGCGACCTCCGGCAAGTTCTGCTCCAACTGCGGCCAGCCCACGCACGTGCACCGCTCGCTGCTGCATCTCGGCGAAGAGCTGCTGCATGGCGTCATGCATTTCGACACGCGCGTCTGGCGCACGCTGCCGCTTCTGGCCTTCAACCCGGGTCGGCTGACGCGCGAGTGGATCCAGGGCAAGCGCACCCGCTACGTCTCGCCGCTGGCGCTGTTCCTTTTCACCGTCTTCCTGATGTTCTTCATCCTCAGCTTCGGCGGGGGCGGAGTGGTTAACGTGGCCACGCTTGACGAGCGGATCGCCACGGCGCGGGAGGGCGTCGTCGAGGCCGAGGCCGCCGTCGCCGAAGCCGAGCGGGACGTGGTCGCGGGCGAACCCGGAGCCGAGAGCGTGCTGGCGGGCGTGCGCACGGCCGCCGAGGTCGCACGGAGCGAGCTGGAGCGACTGGAGGCGGCGCGCACGGCGGGGCCGCGCGCGGACGGATATGAGCCGGGCAGCTGGCAGGCCAGCCTGGCCGACGCGGTGAGCGAAGGCGACGTCACCATCGGCGTGGGCGACAAGAAGTTCCAGGAAAAGGTTCTGGAAAAGCTGAGGAATCCTGAGTTCGCCTTCTACAAGGTGCAGCAGACCCTCTATAAGTTCGCCTTCCTGCTGGTGCCGCTGTCGATCCCCTTCGTGTGGCTGATGTTCGCCTGGAAGCGAGGCTTCACCTGGTACGACCACGGCGTCTTCGTGCTCTACTCCCTGACCTTCATGGCGATCTTCTTCATGGGCCTGTCGCTGCTCGACCGGATCGCGGGCACGGAAGAAAACTGGTGGCAGGCGACGATCTCGGGGATCGGCTCCATCCTCGGTCTCGGCGTGCCGGTTCACATGTACGCCCAGCTGAAGGGGACCTACTCTCTCGGGTGGTTCTCGGCCCTCTGGCGAACTTTCGTTCTGATGCTGTTCAGCCTATTTGTCTTCACCCTGTTCCTGGTAGGCGTGATCCTGTTCGGCCTGGGCTTCTGAGGCCTTGCGGCGGCCTCAAATCGGTGAAAGCTCTTCGCTCATGACGCTGTCTCCCAACACCCTTCGGATCGTGGCGCTCGCCGCCGTCTCCAGCGCCGCCCTGGCGGTCGCCGGCACCGTGGTGATCGCCCAGACCGCGCCGCTTGAGCCGGTGCAGTGGGACCGCCGCGCCCTGGACCGCCTGGACCGCAACGTCCGCCGGCTGGAGCGCGCACTGACCCAGAGGAACGCGGCCGGCCAGCCGGTCCTGCTGGAGCCCGACCCCGAGACCATCGCCCTGCAGGGACAGACCCAGATTCTTGATCGTCGCCTCGGCGACATGGAGGCGACCGTCCAGCGCGTGAACGCGGATCTGGAGCGGCTGACTTTCGCCGTCGATGAGGCGCGCGAGGACAACGCCGCCCTGCGACGCCGCCTGTCGGACGCGGAGCGCCGCATCGCCGAGATGGAGCGCGCCGCCGCCGCCGCGCGCGAGGAGGCCGCGCTGAACGGCCCGATCACGGCCAACTCCCCGACCGGCGACGCCGCTCAGGACCTCGCCGCCGCCGTCACCCTGTCGCGCACCGACGCCCGACGCGGCGCCAGAGCGCTCGAGACCGTCGTGGTCACCTGGCCCGACACGCCCCAGGCCCGCGAGGCCAACGTCCGGCTGGGCGACCTGCGCGCCGCGGCCGACGACGACGCCGGCGCGGTCCAGGCCTATGCGGCGGCGCTGCAGGGCTGGCCCCGCGCGGGCTGGGCCGCCGAGACGACGCTGAAGCTGGCGGAAGGGCTCATCGTCACCGACCGACGGACCCAGGCCTGCGCCGCGCTCGGCGAGTTCACCCGCCGCTACGGCGAGGGGGCCGCCGCCCTGCGCACCCGCGCGACCCAGCTGCGCACCCGCGCCCAGTGTGGCTGACGGACCGCTCCCCGCAGACGATCTGAAAGAAGACGAGGTCTTCGCCCGGCTCGACGCGCGGCTGATGAGCGGAGCCGTCGCGCCCGTGGCCCTGGCTTTCTCAGGGGGCGGAGACTCGACCGCCCTCATGCGGCTCTCGACCGTCTGGGCGCGCCGGCGCGGACGCCGTATCGTCGCCCTGACCGTCGATCATGGTCTGCATCCGGACAGCGGCGCCTGGACCCGACGCGCTGGAGAGGTCGCCCGAACACTCGGGCTCGACTGGCGGCCGCTGGTCTGGGAGGGCGCCAAGCCGTCGACCGGCCTGGCCGCCGCCGCCCGCCAGACCAGGCACGCCCTGATCGCCGAGTCCGCGCGCGCAGCGGGGGCTCGGGTGGTCTTGACCGGCCACACGCTCGACGACGTCCTTGAAGGCGAGGTCATGCGGGCCGAAGGGCTGCCGCTGGGGCGGCTGGTCGAGTGGTCGCCCTCGCCCGTCTGGCCCGAGGGGCGGGGCCTGATGTTGCTGCGGCCGCTGCTGGGGGTGCGCCGGACGGCCATCAGGCGCTGGCTTCGGGCGCAGGGCGCGGACTGGCTGGACGATCCGGCCAACGACGACCCGCGACACCCGCGCGTGCGCGCCCGCCGCGCGCTCCATGGCCGCGCGACCGCCTCGCCCTGCCTGGCTGAGCCGGCGGTCGCGGAGACGGTGCGGGCGGCGCCGGGCGGGGGTCTTCGTCTGGAGCGCGGCGCCTCGCCCCGCGCCTTGGGCTTGGCCGTGCTCTGCGCCGGCGGCGGGTGCGCGCCGCCCCGGCGGAGGCGGCTGGAGGCCCTGGCCGACCGACTCGCGACCGGTGAACAGTTCGGGGCCACCCTGGCGGGCGCCAGGATCGAGGCCGGCGTCGACGCGGTCCTGGTGGCGCGGGAACCGGGCGAATGGGCCCGCCGGGGCGAGCCGGCGCTTCGACTCCGTCCCGGCCATGTCGCGATCTGGGACGGGCGGTTCGAGATCGCCGTCGATGCGCCGGGCTGGACCGTCGCGCCCGCGCGCGGCCGGATGGCGGCGCTGCCTCCCGAGGACCGGGCCGAGCTGATGCGCCGTCCCGCCATGCTGCGGCCCATCTCGCCGGTCATCGTCGGCGACGACGGAAGCGGCCCGCGCCTTGCAGGGCGGGTCGCGACGGTTCGTTGCCTCGTCCTGCAACGCTATCGGCTCGCGGCGGGCGAAACGCCGCACGAGCGGGCCCTCGTCGGGGCCGACGATGGCGCCGGGGCGGAAACGGACCTATGTCTGTTCGGTGACGGCGCGGGCGCGTCGTCTTTGGCGTTTCGAGGCGTTCGATGAACCTGCGCAACCTGGCGATTTTCGCCGTGATCATCCTGGCCATGTTCGGCATCTACGCCGCCATGGGATCCAACGGAGCCGTCGCGACCGGTCCCGCCGGCGCGCAGACGCGCCCGGTGGAGATCAGCTACACCGACCTTCTGCGCCGCACCGACGCCGGCGAAATCCAGACCGTGAAGATCCACGGCGACCGGATCACCGGGGAGCTGGAGGGCGGCCAGCGCTTCACCTCCACCGGCCCGATGAACACCGAGGCCCTGACCGAGCGCCTGAACGCGGCCGGCGTCCAGGTGGAATTCCAGACGCTCCGCACCTCCTGGGTGGTCACGGTGCTCGGCGGGCTGCTGCCGATCCTGCTGCTGATCGGGGTGTGGCTGTTCTTCATGAACCGGATGCAGGGCGGGGCGCGCGGGGCGATGGGCTTCGGCAAGTCCAAGGCCAAGCTGCTGACCGAGCACAAGGGCAGGAAGACCTTCGAGGACGTCGCGGGCGTCGACGAGGCCAAGGAGGAGCTGCAGGAGGTCGTCGACTTCCTGAAGGACCCGGGCAAGTTCCAGCGCCTGGGCGGGAAGATCCCCAAGGGCGCCCTGCTGGTCGGGCCTCCGGGCACCGGCAAGACGCTGCTGGCCCGCGCGGTGGCCGGCGAGGCGGGCGTGCCGTTCTTCTCCATCTCCGGCTCGGACTTCGTCGAGATGTTCGTCGGCGTCGGCGCCAGCCGCGTGCGCGACATGTTCGAACAGGCCAAGAAGAACGCCCCGTGCATCATCTTCATCGACGAGATCGACGCGGTCGGTCGTCACCGCGGCGCCGGCCTCGGCGGCGGCAACGACGAGCGCGAGCAGACGCTGAACCAGCTGCTGGTCGAGATGGACGGCTTCGAGTCCAACGAGGGCATCATTCTGATCGCGGCCACCAACCGGCCCGACGTCCTGGACCCGGCGCTGCTCCGCCCGGGCCGCTTCGACCGTCAGGTCGTGGTGCCGAACCCGGACGTCTCGGGCCGCGAGAAGATCCTGCGCGTGCACATGAAGGACGTGCCCCTGGCCGCCGACGTGCATGTGAAGACGCTCGCGCGCGGCACGCCCGGTTTCTCGGGCGCGGATCTGGCCAACCTGGTCAATGAGGCGGCCCTGATGGCGGCGCGGCGCGACCGGCGCATGGTCACCATGCGCGACTTCGAGGACGCCAAGGACAAGGTCATGATGGGCGCCGAGCGCAAGTCCATGGCCATGAACGAGGAGGAGAAGAGGCTGACCGCCTATCACGAGGGCGGCCACGCCATCGTCGCCATGAACGTGAAGATGGCCGACCCGGTGCACAAGGCGACGATCGTCCCGCGCGGCCGGGCGCTCGGCATGGTCATGCAGCTGCCGGAAGGCGACCGCTACTCGATGAAGTACCAGCAGATGGTTGATCGGATCGCCATCATGGCCGGCGGCCGCGTCGCCGAGGAGCTGATCTTCGGCAAGGAGAACATCACCTCGGGCGCCAGCTCCGACATCGAGCAGGCGACCAAGCTTGCAAGGGCGATGGTCACCCGCTGGGGCTTTTCCGACAAGCTGGGCACCGTGGCCTATGGCGAGAACCAGGAGGAGGTGTTCCTGGGCCACTCGGTGGCGCGCAGCCAGAACGTGTCGGAAGAAACCGCCCGGATCATCGACGAGGAGGTCAAGCGCATCGTCAGCTCCGGCTGGGACGAGGCCCGCCGCATCCTCACCGAGAAGGCCGACGACCTGGAGGCGCTGGCCCAGGCGCTGCTCGAGTACGAGACCCTGTCTGGCGAGGAGATCAAGGACCTGCTCGAGAAGGGCGTGAAGCCGAACCGGGACGAGAACAACTTCCCGAACGCCGGGCCGTCGGTCGCCGTGCCGATCACCCCGCCGATGGAGCCGCAGCCGGTCGCCGCGAGCGTTCCGCCCACGGTTCACTGAACCGAAGAGGCCCGCCGGTTCGCCGACGGGCCTTTTTGCCGGCGGGGCGGGTTGCCAACAACGTCCGGCGCGTTCATCCCGACGCCAGCCGCAGCGCGGAGACCTTCCATGGCCCTCAAGGCCCTGAGCCCCCGCGTCATGGGAATCGTCAACGTCACGCCCGACAGCTTCTCGGACGGCGGGCGGCTGGGCTCGGTCCAGGCGGCGGTGGAGCACGGCCTGCGGCTCGTCGCCGAGGGCGCCGCCATTCTGGACATCGGCGGGGAAAGCACCCGGCCGGGGGCGGCGCCGGTTCCGGTCGATGAGGAGATCGCGCGCACCACGCCCGTCATCGCGGGCTTGCGCGCTCGCTGGGACGGCCCGATCAGCATCGACACCATGAAGCCGGAGGTGGCGCGGGCGGCGGTCGCGGCCGGGGCGACGATCTGGAACGACGTGTCGGGCCTGGGCTTCACCGACGACGCCGTCGAGGTCGCCGCCGAGCTCGGCTGCGAGGTGGTCGTCATGCACGGGCTGAGGCCGGGATCGGCGCAGCATGTCGAGGTGTCGACCCTCGACATCGTGCCGGTCGTGCTCGACGACCTCCACGCCCGCGCCGACCGGGCGATGGCGGCCGGCGTGGCGCGCGAGCGGATCACGCTCGATCCGGGCATCGGCTTCGGCAAGACGCCCGAACAGGGCTTTCGACTCACGGCCGAGCTGCCCCGCCTGAAGGCGCTGGGGTTCCCGGTGCTGTACGGCGCCAGCCGCAAGCGGCTGATCGCCGCCGCCGATCCGACGGCGGTCCAGGCGACGGATCGGCTGGGAGGCTCGATCGCCCTGGCGCTGGCGGCGGCCGTCCGAGGGGCCGATGTGATCCGGGTCCACGACGTCCGCGAGACGGTGCAGGCGCTCAGGGTTCTCGGTCGGCTGGACCGCTGACCCGGCGGCCCGGGCTCAGTACCCGCCCGCCCGGGCGATGCGCTCGGCGTGGAAATGGGCGTCGCCCAGGAGCTCGTTCAGCACCCGCACCCGCTTCATGAAGAGGCCGATGTCGTACTCGTCCGTCATGCCGACGCCGCCGTGCATCTGCACGCCCTCCTGCACCGCCAGCTCGGCCACGCGGCCGGCCTTGGCCTTGGCGACCGAGACGGCGAGGTCGGCGGCCTCTGCGCCTGCGTCCAGCCGCTGAAGCGCGCCCAGCGTGGCGGCCTTGGCGATCTCCAGCTCCGAGAACAGTTGCGCCGCGCGGTGCTGCAGCGCCTGGAACTCGCCGATGGCGCGGCCGAACTGCTTCCTGCCCTTGATGTAGTCCATGGTGATCTGGAAGGCCTGGTCGCCCGCGCCGGTCAGCATGGCGGCGGCGCAGGCGCGCCCCAGAGACAGGGCGGCGTCCAGCGGCGCGGACGCCCCGCCGACCTGGCCGACCACGGCGTCGGCGTCGACCTGAACGTCCGTCAGCACCACCCGCGCGGCGTTGTGGGCGTCGACCATGACCGTGCGCTCGATCTCGACTCCGGCCGTCTTGGGATCGACCAGAAACAGGGTCGGGCCCTCGTCGGTGGCCGCCACGACGATCAGGGCGTCGGCGACGTGCCCGTCCAGCACGAAGCCCTTCCGGCCGTTGAGCCGAAAGCCGTTGCCGGCCCGCTCGGCCCGGGTATCGATCCGGTCGGGCGCGTGCTTGGGCCCCTCCTCCAGCGCCAGCGCCAGGATCGCCTCGCCCGCCGAGACCTTGGGCAGCCAGGCCGTCTGCTGGCTCTCCGAGCCCGCTTCGAGCAGCACCTTGGCCGCCAGGACGGAGCTGCCCAGGAACGGCGAGGGCGTCAGCGTCCGGCCCAGGCTTTCGGCGATCACGCCCGCCTCCACGGCCCCGAGCCCCGAGCCGCCCAGCGCCTCGGGCACGATCACGCCGGCGAAGCCCATCTCCCCGAAGGCCCGCCACAGCTCGCGCGACACGCCGTCCGCGTCCTTGCGGTCCCGGAGTTCGCGCAGATGCCTGATCGGCGCGTTCTCACTCAGGAAGCCGTCGGCCGCTTCCTTCAGCATCGTCTGTTCGTCGGTCAGGATCAGGGGCATCGAATGATCGTCCTCTCTGCACCCTCCCGCTAGATGGGGAGGGCCGGGGTGGGGGTGCGGGCGATGGCGGTTCCAGGCGGGGATCGGACGGCGCCTCCCGCGATCATCACCCGGATGACCCTGCGAGCACCCCCATCCCCGACCCTTCCCCCATCGAGGGGGAAGGGAGCGGTCCCGCTACGCCCCCGGAAGCTGCAGGATGTGCTTGGCGATGATGTTGAGCTGGACCTCGCTGGTCCCGCCCTCGATGGAGTTGGCCTTGGTGCGCAGCCAGTCGCGGGCGGCGGCGCCCTCGCGCGAGCGCTCGCTCTCCCACTCCAGCGCGTCCGAACCGCCCGCCGCCATCAGCAGCTCGTGGCGGCGCTTGTTCAGCTCCGAGCCGTAGTACTTCAGCATCGAGGCCATGGCCGGGTGCGCCTGTCCGGCCTTGGTCTGGTCGCCGACCCGCTCCAGCGCCAGGCGGAAGGCGGCGGCGTCGACGTCCAGCTCCGCGATGCGGGCGCGCAGCATGGGCTCGTCCAGGCGGCCTTCGTCCGTGACGCCGATGGTGTCCGCCGCGACCTGACCCACCGGTCGGCCGCCGGCGATCTCGCCCATCTCGCCGATCATGGTGCGCTCGTGCGCCAGCAGATACTTGGCCACGTCCCAGCCGCGGTTCAGTTCGCCAACGAGGTTCGCCTTCTCGACCCGGACATTGTCGAAGAAGGTCTCGCAGAAGGGGCTCTTGCCGCTGATCAAGGTGATCGGCCGGGTCGTCACCCCCGGCGTGGCCATGTCGAAGAGGACGAACGAGATGCCCAGATGCTTGGGCGCGTCCGGATCGGTGCGGACCAGGCAGAAGATCCAGTCGGCCTTGTCGGCGTAGGAGGTCCAGACCTTCTGGCCGTTGACGATCCAGTGGTCGCCCCTGTCTTCCGCCCGGGTCTGGAGGCCCGCCAGGTCCGAACCCGCGCCCGGTTCGGAATAGCCCTGGCACCAGCGGATCTCGCCGCGCACGATCTCGGGCAGGAAGCGCTTCTTCTGTTCCTCCGTGCCGAACTTCAAGAGCGCCGGGCCCAGCATCCAGACGCCGAAGGACTGAAGCGGGGGTTGGGCCTGGATGCGGCGCAGCTCCTGGGCCAGCACCTTGGCCTCCTCGCGCGACAGGCCGCCGCCGCCGTATTCGCGGGGCCATTCCGGCGCGGTCCAGCCCCGCGCCGCCATACGCTCCAGCCACTGCCTGTGCGCCGGCGTCTTGAAGACGGCGTTGCGGCCGCCCCAGATCACATCGGATTCGCGTTCCAGCGGCCCGCGCACTTCGGGCGGGCAGTTCTGTTCCAGCCAGGCGCGCGTCTCCGCGCGGAAGGTCTCAAGGTCGCTCATCTCGTCGCCTCGGCGTTCGTCCCTGATCGCACGCTAGAGGGTATCGATTGAGGACGGAAGCGTGACGCGACGTCAGCTCGCGGATCCGCTCGGCTCCGGCAGGATCGGCGGCGTGGAGTCCGGATAGGTCAGATAGGCGCGCCAGAGCTCGTGCGTCCTCTGGCGCGTCAGGTCGATCCGGCAGCCCAGCGCCTTCGAGCCCCGGATGGTGCCGTCGCTCCACCAGGCGTAGGTCGCGTCGCAGCTGGCCTGGACATAGGCCTCCCACGCGGCCTGGCCCGCGCGCAGCGCCTCGGCCACCTCAGGCCCGTCGGCGCCCACGATACGGTCGCCCAGGCCCTCCGCGCGCTCCACCACGGCGGCGAAGTAGCGCGCCTGCCGGGCCTGCTCGCGCTCCAGCTCGCGACCCATGCAGATGCCGATCTCGACGGTCGAGACGGGATCGTCGCAGGTCACCTCCGGCTCCTGGGCCAGCGCCAGCATGGTCATCATGGTGATCAGCATGGTTCGGGCTCCTCAGACGCGCGCCAGATAGGCGTCGATCTCCGCCAGGCGGGCCGCCTTTTCGGCGTCGGACAGGAAGGCCCCCTCAAAGCTGTTCCTCGCCACGCGCACCACGTCCTCGCGGCTCAGCCCCACCGCCTCGGCCAGGGCCCGGTAGTTGTCGTTCACATAGCCGCCGAAATAGGCCGGGTCGTCCGAATTCAGCGTCACGTGCAGCCCCCGCCGCAGCATCTCCGGCACGGGGTGATCCTTCAGGTCCGTCACCACGCAGAGCTTCAGGTTCGACAGCGGACAGACGGTCAGGGTCATCCGCTCCGCCGCCAGCCGGGCGATCAGGGCCTCGTCCTCCATCGACCGGTTGCCGTGATCCATGCGGTCGATGCGCAGCAGGTCCAGCGCCTCTCGCACATACTCCGGCGGCCCCTCTTCGCCGGCATGGGCGCAGAGCTTCAGGCCCATGTCGCGGGCGCGGGCGAACACCCGCTGGAACTTCGACGGCGGATGCCCGACCTCGGAGGAGTCGAGCCCCACCCCGACGATCCGGTCCAGCCAGGGCTCGGCCGCCTTCAGCGTGTCGAAGGCGGCGTCCTCGTCGAGGTGTCTGAGGAAGCACAGGATCAGCTTGGACGTGACGCCCAGCTCGGCCTCGGCGCGCGCCATGCCCGCCAGCAGCCCGTCCGCCACGACCCCGAACGGAATGCCCCGATCGGTGTGGGTCTGGGGGTCGAAGAAGATCTCCGCGTGACGCACGCTGTCCGCCGCCGCCCGCTGGAAATAGGCGAAGGCCAGGTCGTGGAAGTCGGCCTCGGTCCTGAGCACGTCGGCCCCGGCGTAGTAGATGTCCAGGAAGTCCTGAAGGTTGGAGAAGGCGTAGGCGGCCCGCACCTCCTCCACGCTGGCGAAGGGAATGGAGACGCCGTTCCGCTTGGCGAAGGCGAACATCTGCTCCGGCTCCAGCGACCCCTCGATGTGCAGGTGCAGCTCGGCCTTGGGCAGGCCGGAGATGAAGGCGTTCAGGTCAGTCATCGGCGGGCTCCTCGACGGACGTCAGCCTGCCCGTCGCCGCCCGCCCCGTCTAGGCGTCCGGGACGTCCTCGGCCCACTCCGGCGCCTCGAAATCCAGCGCGTCCTCCGGCTCCTTGAGGCTCAGCTCGGACACGGTCTGGCCGCGCACCGAAACGCCGGCGCGATGCACGCTGTCGGGATCGCCCGACACCAGATGATGCCAGGTCGCCAGCGGCCGCCCCTCATGCAGGCGGCGATAGGCGCAGGACTTCGGCATCCACTCCAGCGCCTCGATGTTCCACGGCGTCAGCTTGATGCAGTCCGGCACATGGCGCTTCCGGTTCGGATAGTCCGAACAGCGGCACAGGTCGGGGTCGAACAGCTTGCAATGGACCCGCGTCGGAATGACCTCGCCGGTCTCCTCCTCCTCGAACCGCACCACGCAGCAGCGGCCGCAGCCGTCGCAGAGCGATTCCCACTCGGCGGCGGTCATCTGCTCCAGGGTCTTCTCGCGCCAGAAAGCCATCGCGCGCCTCTTACTCCTCCCCCGCCCGGCGGGGGAGGGGGACCATGCGCGGCATGGTGGAGGGGGCGAGTTCAAGCGCCGGCGCTCCCGGTCGCCCCCTCCACCGCCTTCGGCGGTCCCCCTCCCCCATCGCGATGGGGGAGGAATGACTTGCGCGGACTGGCGAAAGTTCGCGCCCGCACCTATTGCAGGCGACCCGCCGTAACAGGATCCCCATGGCCGCGCGCCCGCCCCTCGTCGCCCTCAAGGACGTCCGTCTGCAGGACGGACCACGCCCGCTGTTCGACGGAGTCGACATGGCCATCGAGCCGCGCGTGCGGGCCGCGCTGGTCGGGCGCAACGGCGCGGGCAAGTCCACCCTGATGAAACTGGTCATGGGGCTGATCGAGCCCGACGCGGGCGAGCGCTCGGTGCAGGCGGGGACCCGCTTCGCCTATGTGCCGCAGGAGCCGCTGATCACCGGCGAGACGCTCGCCGACTACGCCGCGTCGGGGGGCGCCGAGCGCTGGGACGGCGAAGCCTGGCTGGAGACCTTCGGCCTGAACCCGACGAAGGCGGCGGCGAACCTGTCCGGCGGCGAGACCCGGCGCGCGGCGCTGGCCAAGGCCTTCGCCGAGGCGCCCGACGTCCTGTTGCTCGACGAACCGACCAACCACCTCGACATCCTGGCCATCGAGCGGCTGGAGGCGGAGCTCCTGTCGCTGCGCTCGGCGGTGCTGGTGGTCAGCCACGACCGCGCGTTCCTGAACCGCGTGACCCAGGCCGTGCACTGGCTGGAGAGCCGCAAGGTCCGCACCCTGGACAAGGGGTTCGAGGCCTTCGACGCCTGGTCCACCAAGCTCTACGAGGAAGAGGCGGAGTCGCTGCGCCGCCTGACGAAGCGCATCGAGGCGGAGACCTACACCTTCTACCGCTCCATCACCGCCCAGCGGACGCGCAACGAGGGCCGGGCCGAGCGGCTGCGGCAGATGCGGATCGAGCGCGCGGAGCGGGTGCGGGACCTGCCGCGCGAGCTGAACCTGGGCGTCGACGCAGGCGCGGCCTCCGGCAAGCTGGTCGCCGAGCTGAAGGGCGTGGCCAAGTCCGTACCAATCCTCCCCCGCGACGCGGGGGAGGGGGACCACGCGCAGCGTGGAGGAGGGGGCGACCGCAACCCTGGCGATGGAAGAGGAGCACCGGACCAAACCGCCGATATCGGCGCCGCGTCCGCCCCCTCCACCGCTTTGCGGTCCCCCTCCCCCGCGAGCGGGGGAGGAGCGCGTCGTGTGCTCTTTCGCAACCTGACCACCCGCGTGATCCGGGGCGATCGGCTGGGGATCGTCGGCCCGAACGGCGCGGGCAAGACGACGCTGGTCAAGACGCTGCTGGGCGAGCTTTCCCCCGACGAGGGGACGGTGCGGCTGGGGGCCAATCTGGAGGTCGTCTACATGGACCAGTCCCGCGAGGGGCTGCGGTCGGACATGACCCTGTGGGACGCCCTGACGCCCGGCGGGGGCGACTCCGTGCTGGTGCGCGGCCGGCCCATGCACGTGGCGGCCTACGCCAAGGAGTTCCTGTTCCAGGAGGCCCAGCTGAAGCAGCCGGTCTCCACCCTGTCGGGCGGTGAGCGCAACCGCCTGCTGCTGGCTCGGGCGCTGGCCAGGCCGGCGAACCTGCTGGTGCTGGACGAGCCCACCAACGACCTGGACATGGACACGCTCGACAAGCTCGAGGAGCTGCTGGAGGGCTATGAGGGCACCCTGATCCTGGTCAGCCACGACCGCGATTTCATCGACCGGCTGGCCACCTCGACGCTGGCCCTGAACGGGCGGGGCGACATCGTGGAGACGCCCGGCGGCTGGACCGACTTCGTGCGGCAGAACCCGGGGTTTCTGGAAGAGAAGGTGAGGCGTGCCAGCGAGCAGGAGGTGAGCGGATCGGCGCGGTCGACGACATCCACGGCTCACCTCTCGCTCACCAGCCCCCCTCGCTCATCCGCCAAGAAGCTCTCCTACAAGGACCAGCGGCGGCTGGAGGAGGTGGAACGCCTCATGGAGACCCTGCCGGCCGAGATCGCGCGCCATGAGGCGACGCTGTCGGACCCCGGCCTCTACGCTCGCGACCCCGCCGCGTTCGACAAGGCGATGAAGGCCGCCGAAAAAGCCCGCACCGATCTGGAAGCCGCCGAGGCGGACTGGCTGGAGATCGAGGAGAAGAAGGCCGCCCTGGCCGGTTGATCCGCTTTCTGTGGACAACGCAAACCGCTGATCCGCTTCGACGAATTTCGTCCGTCCACAGATATCCACGGGGTTATGCACCGATCGCGGGCGGCTTTCGCACAGCGGGCCGGGTTCGGGCGCTTGCCTCATACCCGGTTTCGTCGGAACGTCAACGGGCCGAGGGACACGGCGGCGCGGAAATCCGGGGAGACCCGGAAGCTTCAAGCGGGTCGGTCCGACGCCCTGACCGGATGACGAAGACGGCTTCGGCCCGAGACGTCCACCGGCAGGACCCAGGCTTCGATGGTCCGGCTTCGGCCGATCGTCGCGGAACCGGGTCACGATCGCTGAACGACGACGGAAGCAACGCCGTCGGACCGGCGGCGACGAGGCGGCGACGGGATACAGCCGACCGTCCAGGGGGTTCGCCCTCTCGATGCCCAGGCCAAGGTCTCCGACCCTCAACGGCCAAGTCCAACCCGGACTTGGCGAGGGGACGTGCGCAACGGTTCGACCGGGCGAACGTCCCCTCGCTCAATTTTGGAGGCGCCCTACCGCTCGCGACGCGGTCGCTCGCTGCTTGAGGGCATGTTGAGTCGCCCTACCGCTCGGCGCGCGGCGCCTCGCTGCTTGAGGGCATGTTGAGTCGCCCTACCGCTCGGCGCGCGGCGCCTCGCTGCTTGAGGGCGTGTTGAGTCGCCCTACCGCGCGGCGCGCGCGAGATCTCGGCCGTATCCCTTCCCTCACGGCCGCGTGAGCCCTACACCTGAGCCATGGCCCAGCGGAATCGTCTCGTCATAGATCGTCGCCTGCTGATCGCGGGCGCCGCCGCCCTGCCGCTGGCCGGCTGCGGTCGCGGCGAGCCCGCGCAGGTGGATGAGGCCGGCCGCGTGCGCCTGCGCTTCGCCACCGACTGGCTGGCCCAGGCCGAGCACGGCGGCTTCTATCAGGCGCGGGCGTCGGGGGCCTACGAGCGGCGCGGCCTGAACGTGCAGATCATCCAGGGCGGACCGGCGGTGAACGTGCCCCAGCTGCTGGCCTCCGGCGCGGTCGAGCTGGGCATGGGCTCCAACAGCTTCATCACCCTGAACCTCGTCGCCGAGGGCGCGCCGGTGAAGGCCGTGGCCGCCTTCTTCCAGAAGGACCCGCAGGTCCTGATCGCCCACCCGGACCCGGAGCTGGAATCGATCGCCGACCTGGCCGGGCGCCCGATGCTGCTAGCGGACGCCTCGATCACCGCCTTCTGGGTCTGGCTCAAGGCGCGCTACGGCTTCACCGACGACCAGGTGCGCAAGTACACCTTCAACCCCGCGCCCTTCCTGGCCGACCCCCGCGCGGTGCAGCAGGGCTATCTGACGTCGGAGCCCTATACGATCCAGAAGGTCGCGGGCTTCGATCCGCGGGTCTTCCTGCTGGCGGACGAGGGCTACCCCTCCTACGCGACCATGGTCCTGGCGCCGGACGCCTTCGCCCGGGACAACGCGGACGCGCTGAGGAACTTCATCGCCGCCTCGATCGAGGGCTGGCGCGACTATCTGAACGGCGATCCGAGCGCCGCCGACGCCCTGATCCGACGCGACAATCCCGAGATGACCCAGGACGTCCTGGACCAGGCGCGGGCCAAGCTGAAGTCCTACGCCATCGTCGAGGGCGGCGACGCAGCCCTCTATGGCCTCGGCGCCATGACGGCGGAGCGGTGGCAGGCCTTCTTCGACGTGACCAGCCAGGCGGGCGTCTATCCCGCCGATCTGAACTGGCGCGACGCCTTCACGCTCGACTTCCTGCCGGGCCGTGGCTGACGAGGCCCCCGCCGTCGCGCTGCGGCGGGTGCTGATCCGCTATCCGGGCCGCGCGCCGATCGGCCCGGTCGACCTGACCATTCCAGACGGCGAGATCGTCGCCCTGGTCGGGGCGTCGGGATCGGGCAAGTCCACCCTGCTGCGCCTGATCGCAGGTCTCGAAGCCCCCAGCGAGGGCGAGGTCGCCCGCGCCGCGCCGCGCGACCGCGTCGGTCTGGTGTTCCAGGCCCCGACCCTGATGCCCTGGGCCTCGGCGCGGACCAATGCGCGACTGCCGCTGGACCTGATGGGCGTCCCGCGCGCGGAGGCCGACCGGCGGGCGGCGGCGGCGCTGGCCTCCGTCGGGCTGGAGGACCGCGCGGACGCGACGCCGGCGCGGCTGTCCGGCGGCATGGCCATGCGGGTGTCGCTGGCGCGGGCGCTCGCGGCCGAGCCGCGCCTGCTGCTGCTCGACGAGCCCTTCGCCGCGCTGGACACCGTCACCCGTCGTGCGCTCGCTGAGGACCTGCACCGCATCTGGGTCGAGCGTCGCCCGACGATGGTCTTCGTCACCCATGACGTGGAGGACGCGGCGCATCTGGCGACCCGCGCCGTGGTGCTGGACGCCACGACGGGCGCGGTGGCCGAAACCGTCGAGCTGCCGTCCGCCCTGCCCCGCCCCGACGGCTTCCGGAACGGCGACGAGGCCCGCGCCGCCGTGGAGCGGCTGTCCGCCGCGCTCGGCCGGGCCATGGGGAGCGGGCGATGAGGGCCTTCGCGCGCGTCCTGCCGCCGATCCTTCTGGCCGCTGTCCTGCTGGCGGTCTGGGAGGTCGCGTGCCGGGCGTTGGCCGTCCCCGCCTATTTCCTGCCGCCGCCCAGCGCCGTAGCGACGGCGCTGGTCGAGGCCGCGCCGCGCCTGATCCCGTCGGCCGGGCGCACCTTCATGATGGCGATGCAGGCCCTGGTCGCCGCGACCGCGATCGGCGGCGGGCTGGCGCTGATCGTCTCCCTCAGCCCGGCGGCGGAGCGGGCGGTGCGGCCGCTGGCGACCGCCGTGCAGGTCACCCCCGTGGTGGCGATCGCGCCCCTGGTCCTGATCTGGTACGGCCTGGACAACGCCTCGGGCGCGGTCGTGACCCTGGCGGCGCTGGTCGCCTTCTTCCCGCTGTTCTCCGGCGTCCTGACCGGGCTGAAGTCGGCCGAGCCGGACCTGGAACGGCTGTTCGACCTCTATGGCGCGACACGGCTCCAGCGCCTGTGGCGGCTGCGCCTGCCGTCCGCCCTGCCCTATGCGCTGGAGGGGTTCCGCGTCGCCGCGGGGCTGTCGATCATCGGCGCGGTGGTGGCCGAGTTCGTCTCCGGCTCCGGCGCCGCCCAGGGGTTGGCGTGGCGTCTTCTTGAGGCGGGCAATCGGCTCCGCACCGCCGAGCTGATGGCGGCGCTGGTGTGGCTGGCGGTCATGGGGGCGGCGCTCAACGCGGCCGTCGGCCTGCTGGCCGATGTTGTTCGTCGCCGCGTCGTCGGACGTTAGCCGCCGATTAAGGCCGCGCGCCTTAGCCTTGGCCGTGATCGCGTCCTGGCGGAGACCACCGTGTCGGCGAGCGTGCGTCCTTTCCTGATCGGCCTCGCCGCCTGTCTGGCGGCCGGGCCGGCGCTCGCCCAGAGCGCGCCGCGCCCGCACGCCGGGCAGGCCGCCGGGCTGCGATATCTGACGTGGACCGGCAAACGCCCCGATCCGGCCCGGACGCCGCCGGCCGCCGCCGTGGCCGCCCCGCCGAGCGCGGAGCCGGCCCCCGTCCCGCGCCCGCGCGTGCACGGCTCCCCCGCTTCGCCCCGACCGAACACTCTGACGCCGGCGTCGGCCTGGCTGCCGACTGCCGCGCCCGCGACGCCGTCGCCGCTCCCGCCGGCGCCCGTGGTCGAGCCGGCCCGGCCCTCGCCCGAGCCCCCGCCCGCGCCTGGACCTTCGTCCAGCCCTGTCGAGGCCCTGGCCGCCGTCGTCGAGGCCGATCCCATGGCGCCGCGCGCCGACGCCCCCATTCACCGCATCGCCCCCCAACCCGTCGCGGCGGCGGGCGGCGAGAGCACCCGCTACTATTCGGTCCACCGCGCCGCCGGGCAGACCCCCGACCCGGTGGCGATCCCGGACCCGGTCTATCTGGACCAGGCGCCGATCGATCTCGCCGAGCCCGAGGGGCCGCCGGTCGTCATGCGCGACGGGCAGGGTCGGCTGATCCCCGCCGAACCCGCCGACGACTCGACCCTGCCATGAGCCAGACCCTGTCGCGCCTGCCCGACCTGATCGCGCTGGCCAAGGAAGACTCCAGCGAGAAGCGGCGCGTCCTGCTGCGCGAGCTGACCGACAGCTTCTTCGGCGCGCCGACCCATTCCGAGGCCGAGACGGCGCTGTATGGCGACGTCCTGGCCCAGGTCTCGCGCGACATGGAGAGCGCGGTCCGGGCCCAGCTGGCGCGCCGCTTCGCCCCCGCCGCCAACGCGCCGCGAAGCCTGATCCGCACCCTGGCCGACGACCCCGAGGCGGCGGTGGCGGTGGCGGTGCTGCGCGCCTCGCCGCTGCTGACGGACGAGGATCTGATCAGCGTCGCGCGCAAGCACGGGCAGGACCACCTGCGCGCCATGTCCAAGCGGGCCAACGTCTCCGAGGCCGTGTCGGACGTCATCGTCGAGCGCGGCGACGACGAGACGCTGGGCTCGCTTCTGCGCAACGACGGGGCCCGGCTGTCGCGCCAGGCGTCCGAGACCGCCGTCGAGAGGGCCAAGGCCAATCCGGAGCTGCACGAGGCCACGGTCAATCGCTCCAGCCTGCCGCCGGACCTGCTGAACGACATGTACTTCGTCGTCGAGAGCCGCCTGCGGCAGCGGATCCTGGAGCAGAACGCGCGCATGGACCCGGCGCTGCTGGAGGCGGCCCTGTCCGCCGGGCGCGCCCAGGTGGCGACCGAGGACGGCCTGCTGCCCGAGGACTACGCCGAGACGCTGGCCTATGTGGAAGAGCTGCGCGCCGCCAACCAGCTGACGCCGGTGGTGCTGGCCAGGTTCCTGCGCTCGGGCAGCCGCACGGCCTTCCTGATCGCCCTGTCGCAGCTGTCCGACGTCGATTTCCACACGGCGCGCCAGATCGTGGAGCGGCGTGAGCTCGACGCCCTGGCGGTGGTCTGCAAGGCGGCCGACCTGGATCGCGCCCTGTTCCTGACCTACGCCGTCGTCCTGCTGAACGACGAGGGCGACGCCATGGGCAAGGCGAAGGCCTATGCCGCCCTGTACAACGACCTGACCCGCGACACGGCCCAGCGCACCCTTCGTTTCTGGCGCCTGCGCCGCGAGGCGGCGGCGGCCTAGAGCCGCGCCTTGACCGCCGCGACCACAGCCTCGGCGGTGATGCCGAACTTTTCGTAGAGCACCTCGGCCGGGGCCGAGGCGCCGAAGCCGGTCATGCCGACGAAGCCGCCGTCCTCGCCGATGAAACGCTCCCAGCCCTGACGCACGCCGGCCTCGACCGCCACGCGCGCCGTGCCCCGGCCGATGACCTCGGCCTGGTACTTGGCGGACTGACGCTCGAACAGGGCGAAGCACGGGACCGAAACGACCCGGGTCGGCACGCCCTCGGCCTCGAGCGTGTCCCGGGCCTTCAGGGCGATCGGCACTTCGGTGCCGGTGGCGAACAGCGTCGCCTTCGCCGGGGCGGAGGCCGCCTTCAGCACATAGGCGCCCCTGGCCGACAGGTTCTCGTTCGCCGCCTCGACGCGCACGGCGTCGGTCTTCTGGCGCGACAGGGCCATGGCGGACGGCGCTCCACGGCTCTCCAGCGCCAGGCGCCAGCATTCGAAGGCCTCCACCGTGTCGGCGGGGCGGAACACGAGCAGGTTCGGAATGGCCCGGAGCGCCGCCAGATGCTCGACCGGCTGGTGGGTCGGCCCGTCCTCGCCAACCCCGATGGAGTCGTGGGTCAGCACATGGATCACCCGCACGCCCATCAGGGCCGCGAGCCGGATCGAGGGCCGGTTGTAATCCGAGAACACCATGAAGGTGCCGCCGTAGGGAATGACGCCTCCGTGCAGCGCCATGCCGTTCATGGCCGCCGCCATGCCGTGCTCGCGGATGCCCCAGTTGACGTAGCGCCCGGCGTAGTCCGGCGCGTCCAGCGTGACGGTGTCGGGCACCAGGGTGTTATTGGAACCGGTGAGGTCGGCGGAGCCGCCGACCATCTCAGGAATGGCGTGGAAGACCTTGGCCAGGGCCGCGCCCGACGCCGCGCGCGTGGCCTGGGCTGGCCTGGCCTCGACCAGCTCGGCGATCCCGGCGTCCAGCGCCTCGAAGGCGTTCGACGGCAGCTCGCCCTTCATGGCGCGGGTGAAGTCGGCGACCAGCGGCGAGGCCTTCAGCCGGGCCTCCCAGGCCTTCCGGGCCTTGGCGCCGCGACGGCCGACCTTGCGCCAGGCGGTCTCGATCTCGGTCGGCAGTTCGAACGGATCGTGGGTCCAGTTCAGACCCAGCCGCGTCGCCGCGATCTCGGCCGCGCCCAGCGCCGCGCCGTGGGTCTTGTGGCTGCCCTCCATGGTGGCGGCGCCCTTGCCGATCCTGGTCCTACAGGCGATCAGCGTCGGCTTGTCCTGCTTCACGGCCCACTTCAGGGCCGACTTGATCTGGCCCATGTCGTGGCCGTCGATGGCCTTGACCGCCCAGCCGGCGGCCTTGAAGCGGCCCTTCTGGTCGGTGGCGTCGGACAGGGAGACCTTGCCGTCGATGGTGATCTCGTTGTCGTCCCACAGCACCGTGAGCTTGTTCAGCCGGTAGCGGCCCGCGAGCGTGATCGCCTCCTGGCTGATCCCCTCCATAAGACAGCCGTCGCCGGCGACGACCCAGGTGCGATGGTCCACCAGCTCGTCGCCGAACCGCGCGGCCAGGTGACGCTCGGCCATGGCGAAGCCGACCGCGTTCGCCAGCCCCTGGCCCAGCGGTCCGGTGGTGGTCTCCACCCCCGGCATGTGGCCGTACTCGGGATGGCCGGCCGTCTTCGAGCCCCACTGGCGGAAGTTCGACAGCTCCTCCTTCGTGGCCGCCTTGTAGCCGGTCAGGTGCAGCAGGGCGTAGATCAGCATCGAGCCGTGCCCGGCCGACAGGATGAAGCGATCGCGGTCGGCCCAGTCCGGCCGGCTGGCGTCGAACTTCAGGAACTTCGAGAACAGCACCGTCGCCACGTCGGCCATGCCCATGGGCATGCCGGGGTGGCCGCTCTTGGCCTTTTCGACCCCGTCCATGGCCAGGACGCGGATCGCGTCCGCCATCTGCTGAGGGGTGGCCTTGATGGGCTTGGAGCTGTCGGACACGGCGGTTCCTTCGTCGGCGGACGGATTTTGGGGGCGCGGGCGCTTTACCCCGAGGGCGCGCCGGGTTCTATACGGATTCTGGAGGAAGCGATCCGATGGCCGACGCCGCCGACGCCGCCAAGCAGAGACTCGACCGCGCGCTCGCCGAGCTGGAGCGCAAGACGCGCGACCTGAAGGCCAGGTCCTCGGTCGCCGACGACGACCTGTTCGCGCCCCGCGCCGCGGGCGGGTCGGACCCCGAACTGCGCGCCGCCGCCGAGGCCGCCTCCGCCGCCCTCGCCGCCGCCGCCGACGAGATCCGCGCCGTGCTGGAGGCCGAGGGCTGATGGCCACCGTCACCGTCGAGGTCAACGGACGCCCCTACGCCGTCGGATGCGCCGACGGTCAGGAGCAGCGCGTGCTGACCCTGGCCCGACAGTTCGACCGGCACGTGCAGGACGTCGCCGCCGACGTGGGCCACGTCGGGGACCTGCGGCTGTTCCTGATGGCGGCGCTGCTGCTGGCGGACGAACTGCACGAGGCCAAGGCGGCGCTCGCCAACGGCGGGGCGACGCCGCCTGAGGGCGCCGATCCGGAGGCCGGTCTGGCCGAAACGCTCAACGCCGTCGCCGCGCGGATCGAAAAGATCGCCGCCGGCCTCTGACCGGCCATTGTTCCGCCCCGTCAGGCCGCCTATCTTCGCACCCGGCGGGGCGGCTGCGGCTCTCGTCGAAGGCAACACATCCCAGCGACCTTAATCGTCTCGAAGGGAGCTGTCCCTGCCTGGGCTCGAGGGCCTGGGCACCACGGCGCCCACCTGGTTCGCCAGGTCGAGGGGATTGAACCGACCTTCACGGCTCTCGCGGCGCCCGCCAACCTTTTTGTTTGCCCTACCGCTCAGCGCGCGGCGCCTCGCTGCTTGAGGGCGTGTTGGGTTTGCCCTACCGCTCGGCGCGCGGCGCCTCGCTGCTTGAGGGCGTGTTGGGTTTGCCCTACCGCTCAGCGCGCGGCGCCTCGCTGCTTGAGGGCGTGTTGGGCGCCTGAGCCGCCGTTTCGCCTCCCGGAGACGCCCATGACGGACAAGGCGGCCCTGAGGGCGGAGATGCGGCTGCGGCGCAAGGCCCTGGCGGACACCACGCCCTGGGCGGCCGAAGGTCTGGCTTCGCATGCGACCTCGATCCTCGAGCTGCACGACGCCGGCTCGCCAGTCGTCGCCCTCTACTGCCCCCAGGGGTCGGAGATCGATCCCACGGCCCTCGCCCACGCTCTGGTCCAGCGTGGCGCGCGCCTGGCTCTGCCGGTGGTCGTCGATCGGGAGGCGCCGCTGATCTTCCGCGCCTGGTCGCCGGACGACCCCCTGGAGGAGGATCTGGCGGGTTGTCCCTCGCCGCTGGAGCTCGCCGAGGTCGTCACGCCTGACATCATCCTCACGCCGCTGATCGCCTTCGACGGCCGCGGCGGACGCCTGGGCCAGGGCGGCGGCCACTACGACCGCACCTTCCAGGCCCTGCGGCGGCGGTCGCCGCGACCGCGCTTCATCGGCCTGGGCTTCGCCGGCCAGCAGGTGGAGCGCCTGCCCACGGAATCGCACGACCAGCCGCTGGACGGCGTCCTGACCGAGAGCGCACTTCGTATATGGCGTTGATATATACCTCACGCCGGAGTAGTCTCCCAGCATGACCCTCCCGCGCGCCACCGTGTTCAAAACCAACCGGTCGCAGGCCGTCCGGATCCCCAAGGCGGTCGCTTTCCCGGACGACGTCAAGGAACTGGTGGTGATCCGCGAGGGACGCGGTTTGCTGCTCGTGCCTCCGGACGACGTCTGGGCGACCTTCTTCGATCGGCCGGGCATCGACATTGAAGAACCGGAAGACCCGATCGACGACAGCCCGCCGGTCAGTTTCGACTGATGGCCTCGATCATGATCGACACCAGCGTCTGCATCCGGGCGCTGCGAGCCCGCTCGCCGAGCCTGCGCGAAAGGTTCGAGGCGGAGGCCGATCAGATCGCCATCTCCTCCGTCGTGTTCATGGAGTTGCTCCACGGAGCGAGGGTGTCGGCCCGGCCTCGACAGCACCGGATGGAGGTGGAGGACTTCGTGGATCGTCTCAGGGTTTTGGACCTGGATCAGGCGGCGGCTGACCACGCGGCGGACATCAAGGCCGACCTCCGGCTCAAGGGGACGCCGATCGGCGTTCACGACACCTTGATCGCAGGTCATGCGCGGAGCCGCGGCATGGTTCTCGTCACCGGGAACCTGAAGGAGTTCCGACGGGTCGACGGATTGCGCTGCATCGACTGGCCGGAGGACGCGCCGTGAGACTGGCCTTCTTCGGCGACGTCATCGGCAAGTCCGGCCGCGACGGAATCAGCGACCATCTTCCGGGCCTGAAGCGCGACCTGAAGCTCGACTTCGTGGTGGTCAACGCCGAGAACGCGGCGGGGGGGTTCGGCATCACGGAGTCCACGGCGCGCGAGCTGTTCCTGGCGGGGGCCGACTGCCTCACTCTGGGCAACCACAGCTGGGACCAGCGCGAGGCCCTGACCTACATCGTGCGCGAGCCGCGTCTGATCCGGCCGCTGAACTATCCGCGCCTGATGGATGCGCCCGGGGCCGGGGCCAACCTGTTCGAGACCCAGTCGGGGCGAACGGTGCTGGTCATGAACGTGCTGGGCCGGGTGCACATGGACCCGATGGACGACCCGTTCAGCGCGGTCGAGAAGGAGCTCGCCGCCTGCCCGCTGGGGATGGCGGCGGACGCCATCATCGTCGACATGCACTGCGAGGCGACCAGCGAGAAGATGGCCATGGGCCACTTCTGCGACGGCCGCGCGTCGCTGGTGGTGGGCACCCACACCCATGTGCCGACCGCCGACGCCCAGATCCTGCCGGGCGGCACGGCTTATCAGACCGACGCCGGCGGCTGCTGCGACTACGACTCCGTCATCGGCAACGACAAGGAGGAGCCGCTCCGACGCTTCACCACCCGCATCTCCGGCGGCCGCTACCAGCCCGCCTCGGGCCCCGCGACCATCTGCGGCGTGTTCGTGGAGACCGACGACCGCACGGGCCTGGCCACCCGCGTCGAGCCGATCCGGGTGGGGGGGCGCCTGACCCAGGCGGTGCCGGCGGCCTAGACCGAAATCGGTTCATCTGGACGCACGTCCAACCGGACTCGGATTTCGGTCCAGTTTGAAGCGAGAGCCTGATTCACGCCTCAAGTGGAATCGCGAAGCGATTCCACTCAAGCCGATCAGGCTCTAGCCGGCGATCCAGTTGGGAAGCCAGCCCTCGTGAATCTCGCGCAGGTCCTTGAGCGGGATGCGGAACAGCTCCCCCTTGGGGCCCGCCGAGGCGAAATCGGTCCCGACCGCATGGCCGACGACCGAGGCGTGCAGCCCCGCCCCCCTGGCGGCGTCCAGGATCGTCTGGGGTGAGGAAGTGGCCACCAGATATCGGGCCTGATCCTCTCCGAACAGCAGCACGTGGGCGTGGGTCTCGCTGGTCGCATCCAGCACCACGCCGCAGTCCGACGCCAGCGCCAGGTCGGCCGCGGCGCCGATCAGGCCGCCGTCCGAAAGGTCGTGCACCACCGTCAGTTCGCCCGCCTCGATCAGGCCGCGCACGAAGTCGCCGGTCTTCTTCTCCAGCGCCAGGTCCACGGGCGGCGGCGCGCCCTCCTCCCGGCCCAGCACCTCGCGCAGGTAGAGGCTGGAGCCCAGTTCGCCGACGGTCTGGCCGATCAGCACCAGGGTGTCGCCCTCGGCCATGCCGCCGAAGCCGGTGACGATGTCGTAGTTCTTCAGCAGGCCCACCGCGCCGACGGTGGGCGTCGGCGGAATCGCGACGCCGTTGGTCTCGTTGTAGAGCGACACGTTCCCGCTCACGACCGGGAAGTCGAGCGCGCGGCAGGCCTCGGCCATGCCGTCGATGGCGCGCACGATCTGGCCCATGATCTCGGGCCGCTGGGGATTGCCGAAGTTCAGGTTGTCGGTGATGGCGATGGGCCGCGCGCCGACGGCCGTCAGGTTGCGCCAGGCCTCGGCCACCGCCTGCTTGCCGCCTTCATAGGGGTCGGCCTGGACATAGCGGGGCGTGCAGTCCGAGGTGACCGCCAGGCCCTTGTCCGTGCCATGCACCCGCACCACGCCCGCGTCCGCGCCGGTCGCGGAGTCGTGAAGGGTGTCGGCCATGACGTGGCGGTCGTACTGCTCCCAGATCCAGCGCTTGGAGGCCATGTCGGGACAGGCCACGACCTTCAGCACCGCGTCGCGCCAGCTCTCGGGCGGAGGCACTTCCTTGGGGTCGAGGCGCGGCTGGAGCGTCGGCTGGATCCACGGCCGGTCGTACAGCGGCGCGTCGTCGAACAGGGGCGCGAGCGGCACGTCGCAGACCACCTCTCCGTGATGACGCAGCACCAGCCGGCCGGTGTCGGTCGTCTTGCCGATCACCGCGGCGTCCAGGCCCCACTTCTCGAAGATGCGCCGCCCGTCGTCCTCGCGGCCGGGCTTGAGGATCGCCAGCATGCGCTCCTGGCTTTCCGACAGCATCATCTCATAGGCGGTCATGCCCTCCTCGCGCTGGGGCACCGCGTCCATGTCGAGCTCGATGCCGACCCCGCCCTTGCCCGCCATCTCCACGGACGAGGAGGTCAGGCCGGCCGCGCCCATGTCCTGGATCGCCGCGACGGCGCCGGACGCCATCAACTCCAGCGTCGCCTCGATCAGCAGCTTCTCGGCGAAGGGGTCGCCGACCTGGACCGTCGGGCGCTTGGAGTCGGATTCGTCGTCGAACTCGGCCGACGACATGGTGGCGCCGTGGATGCCGTCCCGCCCGGTCTTGGAGCCGAAATAGACCACGCTGAGGCCCGGCGCCGGCGCGGCCGAATAGAAGATGGCGTCCGACCTGGCCAGGCCGACGCACATGGCGTTGACCAGGATGTTGCCGTTGTAGCCGGGGTGGAAGTTGGTTTCGCCCGCCACCGTCGGCACGCCCACGCAGTTGCCGTAGCCGCCGATGCCGGAGACGACGCCCGTCACCAGGCGCCTGGTCTTCTCATGCGACGGGTCGCCGAACCGAAGGGCGTTGAGCAGCGCCACCGGGCGCGCGCCCATGGTGAAGACGTCGCGCATGATGCCGCCCACGCCCGTCGCCGCGCCCTGGTAGGGCTCGATGAAGCTGGGGTGGTTGTGGCTCTCCATCTTGAAGATGCAGGCGTCGCCGTCGTCGATGTCGATCACGCCGGCGTTCTCGCCCGGCCCGCAGATCACGCGATCGCCGGTCGTGGGGAACTTGCCGAGGTGGATCTTCGAGGACTTGTACGAGCAGTGCTCGGACCACATCACCGAGAACACGCCCAGCTCGACCTGGTTGGGCTCTCGGCCCAGCCGGTCCAGGACGACCTGATATTCGTTCGGGGCCAGGCCGTATTCAGCGGCCAGTTCGGCCATGGTCTTTTGGGGCGCGCTCATGGGCGGCGCTTCTAGCGGCGAACGGGCCCGCTGTCAGCCGCCAGGAACCGCGAGGGCCGCCCGAGGTTGTCCCGGCGCAAGGAGCACCTCCCCCATGACCGACCAGCCGATCGACACCCCCGACGCGTTCGAAGACCTGCCCGCCGAGGAACCGGGCGACGACGAGGACCTGCCCATAGGCGACGAGGACGGCGGCGACGACGCTCAGATCGCCGCCGACGACGCGGGCGCCTCGGCCCTGACCGAAGAGCCGCAAGCCGACCTCGACGACGAAGAGGGCGACGAAGAGGACGCCTGATGGCCCGGACCTCCACACCGAGCCAGGCCGCGCCGGCCCGGCAGCAGATGGATCGCTCCAACGATCCGGACGTCACCCGGGCCATGGACATCGCCGCCCCCGAGGCGGCGATGTCCAGCCGGCGGCAGCGCTACGCCGGCTCCGCCGCCGGGGTCGGGAGCGTCGGCATCGAGGAGACGGGCGCCTATGACGTCGGCGCCGGCGGCGAGGCGGTGGAGCCGACGCCGCTACCCACCCCCCAGCCGGATCTCGGACACACCGCCGGCGACACGCCCGCCGACGACCAGCTGCGCGCCGGCGGGATCGGCCCGGACGGAACGCCCGGACCCGACCCGGCCGTGGGGCCGGGGCTCGGGGCCGCCAGCTTGCGTCGCGATCGCCACGACGCAGACGAGCGGGCGCCGAGCGACGGCGAGGGCGACTAAGCCGTCGCCGGCCTCGACCGCCTCAGGCCGAACGCCAGGATCACGCCGCCGACCACCACGACCAGCGCGGCGGCGAGCGCGCTGAAGCCGACCACGGGATTGCGGGTCTGCTCCGCGACGAACGCCCCCAGAAGCCCCCAGGCCACGGGGGCCGCATAGGCCAGCAGCCGGGTCCGCGCCGTCACGAACAGCACGAACGCCGTCACGGCGACGATCGCGAGCACCGCCCAGACGGTCGGCGAGGCCGCTTGCGGCAGGTCGCCGTTCCCGGTCGCCACAGTGATCAGATTGACCGGCGAGGCGATGGTCAGCCAGCCCGCCAGAAGCGCCAGCGGCGTGACCGTGAGCCAGCGGTCCCGGTCGCCGACCGGCAGGTTCCGGATAGCCCCGGCGTGACGCAGCAAGGGGATGAGCAGGACGGTGGCCGACCCCACGATCAGGACGATGGTCATGACCTCCGCGTCGAAGGCGGCGGCGACGATCCACCAGCCGATGCCGAGCAGGGCGAGGGCGGACGGCCAGCCGAACGCGCGGATCATCGGGCTCTCCCGGGTGTTCGGCAGCACCTGCCGCACCGCGTAGATCATGAGGCCCAGATAGATCAGGCCCCAGATGGCGAAGGCGTAGCCGGCGACCCGCAAGGTCGCGTCGCTGTCGGCGGCGAATTCGGCGGCCGACTGGCCCCAGCCCGTCGCGATCTGGCCGTAGCTGATCGCCACGGCGAAGACCGCAGCGGCCAGGACGATCAGGCGGCGCAGCCCGGTGCGGGGGGGCGGCGCCGACTCGGGGGCATCAGGGGCTTCAAGAGCGGCTTCGGTCATCGTGGTCCTCGCAATCGCCAAGCTGGAACTCGCGAGGCGGGCGCGGGTTCAGTCAAGCCACAGGAGATGCGACATGACGGACACCCAGGGTGAGACGCACGACGGCTTCCAGACCGACGACGTCGCCGCCAACCGCGCCATCGAGCAGGGGCTGGGCGTCGGCGCCCGCGAGCTTCAGGCCCAGCGTGACCCGGGCGGCGTGAACACGGCCGACGAGGACGTCGAGCGCGTCGACGGCGAGCCCGCCGGACCCGACGAGCGCCTGGACGAGAGCCTCGGGGTGCAGGGCGGCCTGGATCAGGACGACGTCAAGCGCCATCGATGAGCGGGCTGGGCCGAGGTCGGCGGTTGACAGCCGCGCCCGGCGGGGTTGGCATGCCGCATGTCCGCGATCCCGGAGCCCTCAGCCGCTGAGTTCCAAGCCCGCCTCAAGGCGGCGGAGGCGCGGTTAAGGGCCGACCCCGCCGACCTGGAAGCCCTGATCGCGAAGGGGGACGCGCTGGCCCGTCTGGGCGACGAGCGCGGCGCGGGCGCCTTTCACGCGGCGGCGTTGCGCGTGGCGCGGACGCGCGGGGCGTCGCCGGCGCTGGCGAGCGAGGTGCGAAGGATCGAAGCGGAGACGAGCGCGCGCGCCGCGCGTTTCGAAGCCGCCCTGCGCGAGGGCGTGGCGCGGGCCGGCCATGACCCGGCCCGCTCAAGCGAGCGTTTCACCCTGTCGCTCGATCTGCTCACCGGCCGCAAGCAGCTGCATCTTTCCGCCCCGCGGTTCTACTTCTTTCCCGGCCTGCCGCAGGTCCAATTCCAGCCGCGCGAGAGCCTTCCCTGGATCGATCGGATCGAGGCGGCCACGGACGAGATCGCTTCGGAACTGGAGGGTCTCCTGGCCGACCCGGATCTGTTCAAACCCTATGTGGAGCCGAGGGGCGACCGTCCGGCGCGGGACGCCCAAGGTATGGTGGCGAACGCCGACTGGAGCGCGGTCTTCCTGTGGAAGGACGGCGTCGAGCAGCGCGAGGCCGCCTCGCGCTGCCCCCGCACGCTGGAGGCGCTGCGGGACGTCCCCCTGTGCCGCGTGCCCGGGCGGACGCCGTCGATCCTGTTCTCGCGCCTTACGCCGGGCGCGCGCATCCCGCCGCACCACGGCCTGATCAACACGCGTCTGATCTGCCACCTGCCGCTGATCGTCCCGCGGGGCTGTCGCTTCCGCGTCGGGTCTGACGAGCGAGAGTGGGAGCGGGGAGAGGCCTGGGCCTTCGACGACACCGTCGAGCACGAGGCGGTCAACGGTTCAGACCGCGACCGGATCATTCTGATCTTCGACGTCTGGAAGCCGGAGCTGACGGATGAGGAACGATCACTGGTCTCGGCCATGTTCCAGGTCATCGACGGCGAAAGCGCGTCTCCAGCCTGGGGCGTCTGAGGCGCGACGATCATATTCTCGCGTCCGGACGACCGCATGCCGGCCAGGGTAAGCCGCCGGGCCGGTCTCGGGAGGATCGGACGGAAGGGCCTGCATTCCGCCGAGCCATCCGCAACGGAAGGAACCGACGACCGCTTGAGCCTGACCTCGCCGGCGATCATCTTGTCGCGCTCGGAGCGCGACATCACGCCGCCGCGAAGACGCTCTGGAACAGCGTCGCCCCGTCCGCCGAGCCCAGCTCGGCCTCGAAGGCGCGGTCCGGGTGGGGCATCATGCCGAGCACATTGCCCCGCGCGTTCTGGAGGCCCGCGATGTCGTTGACCGAGCCGTTGGGGTTGTCGACGTAGCGGAACACGACCTGGCCCTCGCCCTCGATGCGGGCCAGGGTCTCAGCGTCGGCGAAGTAGTTTCCGTCGCCGTTGCCCTGGGTCATGACGACCTCGCGCTGGCCTTGATAGCCGGCGGTGAAGCGCGTCTGGCCGTTGGCGACCTGAAGCGTGATGGGCTTGCACACGTACTTCAGGCCCGCGTTCCGGAGCAGGGCGCCCGGCAGCATCCCGGCCTCGCACAGGATCTGGAAGCCGTTGCATATGCCGACCACCGCGACGCCGTCGTCGGCGGCCTTCTTCACCGCCTGCATGACCGGCGACTGGGCCGCCATGGCGCCGCAACGCAGATAGTCGCCGTAGGAGAAGCCGCCCGGCAGGACGATCAAGTCCAACCCCTTGGGCAGCTCCGTCTCCTGGTGCCACACCATCTGCACCTGCTCGCCGGTCGATCGCTCCACCGCGACCTTGCAGTCGCGATCGCAGTTGGACCCGGGGAAGACGATGACGGCGGCGCTCATGCGCGGGCCTCTAGCAGGGTTCGGCGGCGAAGTCAGGGTGGTCCCGGACCCATTGACCCCGAGCCGCCGCCGCGCATCATCCCGGCATGATCCGCACCGTCATCACCGCAGGACTGGTCCTGGCGCTGGGGGCCTTCGGCCTGGCGTGGCTGGAGGTGCAGCAGGCGACGCGCGCTATCGAACCGCAACTCTATGTCGCGCTGGTCGCCCTGGCCTTCGCTCTGGGTGGCCTCTGGCTGGGCTGGCGGATGGCGGCGCGGCGCCACGGCCCGCATTTCGAGCCGAACACGGCCGCGCGTCAGGCCCTGGGCCTGACCGGCCAGGAGATGCGCGTGCTGGACGCCCTGGCCACCGGCCGCGCCAACAAGGAGATCGCGCGCACGCTCGGCCTGTCGCCGAACACCATCAAGACCCACCTGGCCAATCTCTATCTCAAGCTGGAGGCCTCGACCCGCACCGAGGCCGTCGGTCGCGCCCGCGACCTGGGGCTGATCCCCTGATCGGGCGAGCGGACGAATTCACCCGTTCGGGCGATAGGCCGGCGGATGGCGGCGACGACAGGATGGCGGTCCGTTCAATCGCAGGGAGGCCGCCATGGCCCGCATCATCCTCACCCACGGCCTGATCGCCGGACTGGTCATCATAGCAGGCGTCATCGGCACGGTCGCCATCTCGGGCGGCGAGCCGCACGGCAATGTCTGGCTGGGTTATCTGATCATGCTCTTGGGCATGTCTGCCGTCTTCATGGGCATCAAACGACACAGGGATACGCATGGCGGCGGCGTTATCCGCTTCCTGCCAGCGCTGGGCGTCGGCCTGGGCATCGCCCTGTTCGCCTCCATCGCCTACGTCCTGGTGTGGGAAATGTATCTGGCTGCGACGGGTTATGTCTTCATGGATCAGTATACAGCCGCGACCCTCGAGGCCCGGCGCGCCGAAGGTCTGTCCGGCGAAGCCTACCGCCAGCTGGAGGCCCGGATGCGAAACGCGGTCGAGGCCTACCGCTCGCCCTTCTACCGCCTGCCGCTGACCTTCGTGGAGATCTTTCCGGTCGGGCTGGTGGTGTCGATCGTCAGCGCCGTCCTGCTGAGCAACAGCCGCCTCCTGCCGGCAAGGGCGCGGTCGTGAGCGATTTCGACGGGGTCTTCGCTGCGCTGCGCGCCGTCATGCTGAACCACGCCGAAGGGCTGACGGTGACGCGCGACGCGCCCGGCGATCTGGTCGTCCGCACCCGGACGTTGGACGCCACGGGCGAGGCTGAATGGTTCGGCGCGGTGACGATCAAGAAGAGCTACGTCGCCTTCCATCTGATGCCGATCTACTGCGACCCGGCCCTGGCCGCCGATCTTTCACCAGACCTGACGCGGCGGCGCCAGGGCAAGTCGTGCTTCAACTTCAAGCGCGAGGAACCGGCCCTGTTCGCCGAACTGGACCGGCTGACCGGCCGCGCGCGTGAGGTCGTCGACTGAGGCTCAGCCCTTGTTCTCATAGATCGCGGTGATCGTGGCCTTGGCGAGCGTATGGAAATGCAGGTTGAAGCCGTATTTGGCCCCCGAATCCTCGGGCGTGACCTCCAGCTGCTCCGCATCCACGGCGAAGACGGTAAAGATGTAGCGGTGCGGCCCATGTCCCGGTGGCGGGGCCGCGCCGCCGAAGCCCGGCTCGCCATAGTCGGTGCGGCCTTCCACGGCGCCGGCCGGCACCGGCCCGCCAGCGGGAATCTCGGTCACGTCGGCGGGAATGTTGGCGACGGTCCAGTGCCAGAAGCCCGAGCCGGTCGGCGCGTCCGGATCATAGCAGGTGATGGCGAAGGACTTCGTCCCCTCCGGCGCGCCCGACCACCTCAAGTGCGGCGAGGTGTTGCCCTTCGCCTGAACCTGCGCGTCCGGCAGGGTGTCGTTGTCGCTAAAGTCGTCAGAGGTGAGGGTGAAGGTCATCGCGAGCTCCGGCGGCGTATCCAGGATGAACGCGCCTCACCCCACCTCGATCCGGTAGCTCTCAATGACCGTGTTGGCGAGCAGGGTCTCGCACATCTTCTTCGCCTCGGCGGCGGGGTCCTCGGCGCCGTCGAGGTCGAACTCGATCAGCTTGCCGACGCGGGCGTTGGCGACGCCGCTCCAGCCGAGGCCCTTCAGGGCGCCTTCGACGGCCTTGCCCTGGACGTCCAGCACGCCGGGCTTAAGGAAGACGTGAATGCGGACTTTCATCGGTTGCTCTTCATGAAGGGGGTGAAGTCGGACCATTGTTCGATCCGGAAAGCGCGAACGTCGCGGACGCAGTCGGGGAACCACGGGACCGCCCGGAGCGCGTTCATGGCGGCGAACAGATTGGCCAGATCTTCCTCATCGGTCGTGTAGACGCTGCCCTGGATGCGGGCGAACCCATATCGACGCAAGGTGCGGCCGATCTCGTCGTAGGCCTGGGAGACGCCCTTCGGATGCCGGGCTTCGGTTTCCGCGACCACGAGATCGAAGGCGATCGCGAACATCAGGCCCGCGGATCGGCGGCGGCGGCGGCGGCGGAGTAGCCCAGCGTCTCTCCGCTTTCGACGACACGGATGGTCAGCCTGTCCGTCGATGCATCGAGGACTTCGTAGAGCGGGCCTTCCGCTCCGAACGTCCGGAACCGGTCGAGCCCGGGGAATCGGTCGGTTCTGACAAAGGCCGCAGCTTCTTCTTCAACGCCATTGGTCAATGCAGCCCCCCCTGAATCACGGTCGGCATGTCCTTCATGATGCCGAGGCGACGCGCCACCTCGGCGTAGCTCTCGATGACGTTGCCCAGGTCGCGGCGAAAGCGGTCCTTGTCCAGCTTCTCGCCGGTGCAGGAATCCCAAAGCCGGCAGCTGTCTGGGCTGATCTCGTCGGCCAGGATCACGCGGCTGAAGTCGTTCTCCCAGATGCGGCCGAACTCGATCTTGAAGTCCACGAGCGTGATGCCGACCGCGCCGAACATGCCCGACAGATAGTCGTTGACCCGCACGGTCATGGCCAGGATGTCGTCGATCTCCTGGGTCGAGGCCCAGTTGAAGGCGGTGATGTGCTCCTCGGTGACCATCGGGTCGTTGAGCTCGTCCTTCTTGTAGTAGAACTCGATGATCGAGCGGGGCAGCGGGGTGCCCTCGGCCTGACCCAGGCGCGTCGCGAGGCTGCCGGCGACGATGTTTCGGCACACGACCTCGAGCGGGATGATCTCGACCTCACGGATCAACTGCTCGCGCAGGTTCAGCCGCTTGATGAAGTGGTTCGTGACCCCGATGCCGTTGAGGCGGGTCATGATGAACTCGCTGATCTTGTTGTTCAGCACGCCCTTGCCTTCCAGCGTCGCCTTCTTCTGGGCGTTGAAGGCGGTGGCGTCGTCCTTGAAGTACTGGATCAGGGTTCCGGGCTCGGGCCCCTCGTAGAGGATCTTGGCCTTGCCCTCGTAGAGCTTCTTGCGCTTGACGTTCATTCAGGTGGTCCCGGCGGGGAGATCGCGGCCCGAAACAAAAACCGCGCGGGCCATGGCGAAGGTCCACAGCGCGGCGCGGTCCGGAATCGGGCGGCGTCAATCTAGGTGACGCCATCCTAGCGGAACCCTCGCGGACGCACAAACGAGCTGCGCCTGCGACCGTCGGTGTCATGTTGCGTTCATGCCCGCAGCGGCTATAGAGGCGCGCCGGTCCCCTCGGGATCGTCCACGGAGCTCGCGACGCGTATGACCACCTTCGACGATCGGGAAAAGGCTTTCGAAGCCAAGTACGCCCTCGATCAGGACCAGGAGTTCAAGGCCGTCGCCCGCCGCAACCGCCTGCTGGGCCTGTGGGCGGCCGAGAAGATGGGCCTGTCCGCCGAGAGCGGCGAGGAGTACGCCAAGGCGGTCGTCCGCGCCGACTTCGAACAGCCCGGGGACGACGACGTGTTCCGCAAGCTGGACCAGGACTTCCGCGGCGCCGGCCTGCAGGTGTCGGAGGGCGAGATCCGCTCCAAGATGGACGAGCTGGGCTCCATCGCCCGCGACCAGATCCGCGCCGGCGACTGACCCGGCCCACGCCGGTCCCTAAAGAGCCGGTCCCTAAAGAGCCGGTCCCTAAAGAGCCGGTCCCTAAAGAGAAGTGGGCCGCGCCCCTTGAGGAGCGCGGCCCGTCTCACACCCTTCTGAAGGCGTGGTTCAGTTCGGCATCACGACCGTGTCGATGGCGTGGATCACGCCGTTCGACGCCGTGACGTCGGCCTGCACGACGTTGGCGGCGCCGCCGTTCTCGTCGGTCAGGGTGATGGTCCCGTCGGCGTTGGCGCGCGCGGTCAGGGTGCCGCCTTCGACGGTCGTCAGGGTGGCCGAGCCGCCGCCGGCGGTGATCTGCTCGGTCAGGGCGGCGGCGTTCACGTTGCCCGGAACGACGTGATAGGTCAGCACGCCCTGCAGCTGCTCGCGCTGGGCGGGCTGCATCAGGGCTTCGCGGTCGGCGGCCGGGATCTTCTCGAACGCGGCGTTGGTCGGGGCGAAGACCGTGAACGGACCGGCGCCGTTCAGGGTGTCGACCAGCTCGGCGGCCTGGACGGCGCTGACCAGGGTGGTGAAGTCCGGGTTGCCCTGGGCGACGGCGACCACGGTGCCGTCGGCGGTCGGGGCGGTGGCGGCGGCGTCGGCCGACATGGCGTCCGCGGCCGGAGCCTCGGCGGCCGGCTCGGCGTTGTTGCAGGCGGCAAGACCCATCAGGGCGACGGCCGATACGGCGACGAGCGTGCGGGTGCGGGTGATCTTCATGGCGTGTCTCCTGACTGAGGCCCCCCTTCGTCGGGACCGGTCGAGGTAACGCGCGATCACGTGATCGGGATGCGTCCGTGAGGTCGGCTGCGTCAGCCCGCCGCAAGCGTCGCAGGGAACGTCAACGCTTTAGGAGATAGCCCAGAATCGCTCCGAAGGCCGCCGACGGAAGCGCCATGGCCCATTTTCGATCATCCGGGCTCGCCTGTTCACTCACCGTCACGGCGAGCGCAAGGCCAAGAACCACCATCGTCGCCACAAGGCCGCAGCAAAACAGCGCCACCTCCTTGAAGAGGCGCACCCTGCGGTCGTCGTCCGACTCGATCCTCTCCAGCGCCAGGTTGTAGGTCTGACCCTGAGGCGGATTGTTCAGGTCAATATTCAAAGGCCGACGAACTCGGTCTCGATCTTGCCCTGCTTGACCAGCGCCAACTCCTGGCCTTTCGCCTTACCCTTGCGGGCATGCTCGTAGAGGATGATGGCCTTGCGCAGAATGTCGGCCTTCGTCGTTTCCGACTCCGCCGCCATGCGATCCAGGCTGCGGTTGAGATCGTCGCTGACTTGAAGATTGAGGCGAACCATTGGTCCTGCTCCAATACCGAGTGCGCAATATATGCGCAATTTCGGCGCCGAGCTAGGTCCGGCCGAACACCCGCTGGAACACCGTGTCCACGTGCTTGGTGTGGTAGCCGAGGTCGAACAGCGCCGCGAGCTGATCGTGCGGCAGGGTCACGCGCGCGTCGGCCTTCAGGAAGTCGAGGAAGGCGCCCTCGCCGCGCCAGACCTTCATGGCGTTCTCCTGCACCGCCGCATAGGCGTCCTCGCGCGACACGCCCGCCTGGGTCAGGGCCAGCATGACCCGCTGCGAGAACACCAGCCCGCCCAGCCGGTTCAGGTTCCTCGCCATATTCTCCGGATAGACGTTCAGCCGCTCGACCACGCCGGCGAGGCGGTGCAGGGCGAAGTCCAGGTGGATCGTCGCATCGGGACCGATGCCGCGCTCGACCGACGAGTGGCTGATGTCCCGCTCATGCCACAGCGCGACGTTCTCCATCGCCGGCGTGACCGCCGAGCGCACCAGCCGCGCCAGGCCGGTCAGGTTCTCGGTCAGGATCGGGTTCCGCTTGTGCGGCATGGCCGAGGAGCCCTTCTGGCCCTTGTCGAAGAACTCCTCCGCCTCCAGCACCTCGGTGCGCTGCAGGTGGCGGATCTCGGTCGCCAGCCGCTCGACCGAGCTGGCGACGACGCCGAGCGCCGCGAAATAGGCCGCGTGCCGGTCGCGCGGGATCACCTGGGTCGAGACCGGCTCGACCTGAAGGCCCATCTTGTCGGCGACATAGGCCTCCACCGCCGGATCGACGTTGGCGAAGGTGCCCACGGCGCCCGAGATGGCGCAGGTGGCGATCTCCTCACGGGCCGTCTCGAGCCGGCGCCGCGCGCGCTGGAACTCGGCGTGATAGCCCGCCAGCTTGAGCCCGAAGGTGATCGGCTCGGCGTGGATGCCGTGGCTGCGGCCGACGCAGACGGTGTCCTTGTGCTCGAAGGCGCGGGCCTCCAGCGCCGCCAGCACCCGATCGACGCCCCCGATCAGCAGGTCCGTCGAGCGCGCCAGCTGCACCGCGAAACAGGTGTCCAGAACGTCCGAAGAGGTCATGCCCTGGTGCAGGAACCGCGCCTCCTCGCCCACGATCTCGGCGACATGGGTCAGGAAGGCGATGACGTCGTGCTTGGTCGTGCGCTCGATCTCGTCGATGCGGTCGGCGTCGAAGACTGCGCCCTCGCCCTTCCTCCAAATGGCGTCGGCGGCGTCCTTGGGAATCACCCCGAGCTCGGCCATCTTGGTCGCGGCGTGCGCCTCGATCTCGAACCAGATGCGGTATTTGGTCTCCTGGGACCAAAGGGCGACGGCGTCGGGGCGGGCGTAGCGGCTGATCATGCCGGCCCCTAAAGGCGGGGCCGAGGCTCAAGTCAAGGAAAGGCGGCCCATGCGGCTCATCGTCGGCAACATGATCTTCTCCACCTGGTCGCTGCGGCCGTGGCTGGTGCTCCGTCGCGCCGGTCTCGACCCGGAGCTTGTCGAGGTTCAGCTGTACGGCGATGACGACTGGAAGGCGCGGCTGTTCGAGGTCTCGCCCACCGGCAAGGTGCCGCTCCTTCAAGTCGAGGGCGAAGCGATCCCGGACTCGCTGGCCATCTCGCTGTGGTGCGCCGACCGCCATCCGGACAAGGGGCTGTGGCCCGCCGAACCGGTCGCCAGGGCCCAGGCCTTCGCCGTCGTCTGCGAGATGCACTCAGGCTTCGCCGCGCTGAGGACCGAGTGCGGCATGGGCATGGACGCGCAAGGGGTGCTGCACACCATGTTCGGCCCGGACCGCAGTCCGCCGCCCGCGAGCGCGGCGGTCGAGGCGGACGTGCGGCGGCTGGTCGAGATCTTCACCGGCTGCCGGGGCCGATTCGGCGCCGGCGGGCCCTATCTGTTCGGGGACTGGTCGATCGCGGACGCCTTCTTCACGCCGGTCGCGACCCGCATCCGCCACTTCCAGATCGACCTCGCCGCGCACGGCGACGACGGAACCGCCAGGGCCTATGTCGAGACCCTGCTAGCGGATCCCTTCGTCCAGGAGTGGAAGCGCCGCGCCGGGGTCGCCTGACGGAACCTCGTCGCCTGCCCGCCGGTTGGCCTTCGGATGAAGGAGGCCCCATGAGCGATATGAGACAGACCAACACCCGGACCGAGTTCCCGCGCGGCGGCGAGGTCGACGGCGAGGATTTCGACGGCGAGGAAGTCCACAGCGGCTCCAACCGCGCCACGCTCGAGGAACACGCGCGGCAGGACACCGGCCAAGGTCCCAAGACCCGCGGCCGAAACGCCGAGATCGTCAAGGGCGGCCTGTCGTGAACTACGTCGAAGCCTGGCCCTGGCTGCTGGTCGTGCTGGGCGGCCCGATCGCCCTGTTCATCGCCCTGGCCTGGTCGCGGACCCGCGCGGGTCGGACAAACAAGCGGATCGACCCCGCGACGCCGGGAGACGATCCGTCGAAGGGCCTGTGAGCGAGACCCTGAGCCAGGCGCTGGGCGGCGACCTGGAGGCGCGCGTCGAGGCGGTCCTGCGGGCTCTGTGCGATCGCAACTGGACGATCGCGACGGCGGAAAGCTGCACGGGCGGGCTGCTGGCGTCGGTCCTGACCGATGTCCAGGGAGTCTCCCATGCCTTCGAACGGGGCTTCGTGACCTATACCGAGGCCGCGAAGGTCCAGGACATCGGCGTTCCCGCCCGCCTGATCGAGGACGAGGGCGCGGTGTCCGAGGCGGTGGCCCGCGCCATGGCCGAGGGCGCCCGCGATGTCTCCGACGCCGACCTGGCGGTGGCGATCACCGGCTACGCGGGTCCCGGAGGACCGGACGACGAGGAGGGGCTGGTCCAAGTGGCTCTGGCCGGCCCGGAGGGACTGGCGCTTCACCGACGGCTCCGGCTCGGCCCGGTCGGACGCGACGCTGTGCGGCTGGCGTCGGTGGAGGCCGCCGTCGGCCTGATCGAGGACGCTCTGAAGGCGTAAAGACGCTGGCGCCGTCCCCCGCGCGCGCTTACAGCCTCGCCCGAGACTGTAGGAGCGCATCGATGAGATTGGGCACCCCGCTGTCGCCGTCGGCGACGAAGGTCATGCTGCTGGGCTCCGGCGAGCTCGGCAAGGAGGTCGCCGTCGAGCTCCAGCGGCTGGGCGTCGAGGTGGTGGCGGTGGACCGTTATCCCGACGCGCCGGCCATGCAGGTGGCGCACCGCGCCCACGTCATCGCCATGACCGACGCCGAGGCGCTGCGCCGCGTCATCGCCGAGGAGCGTCCGCACCTGATCGTGCCGGAGATCGAGGCCATCGCCACCGAGGTGCTGGCCGAGGTCGAGGCGGCCGGGACCACCGTGATCCCCACCGCGCGCGCCACGCAGCTGACCATGAACCGGGAGGGCATCCGGCGGCTGGCGGCCGAGGCGCTGGGCCTGCCCACCAGCCCCTACGCCTTCGCCGGGTCGGCGGAGGAATTGGCGTCAGGGGCCGAGGCGGTCGGCTATCCCTGCTTCGTCAAGCCGGTGATGTCCTCGTCCGGCAAGGGCCAGTCCTATGTTGAAGGGCCGGACGGGATCGCCGAAGCCTGGACCTACGCCCAATCGGCCGGCCGGGTGGGCGCGGCCCGCGTCATCGTCGAGGGGCGCATCGATTTCGACTTCGAGATCACCCTGCTGACGGTCCGTTCGCTCAGGGACGGGCGGGTCGCCACCGACTTCTGCGACCCCATCGGCCACCGCCAGGAGAAGGGCGACTATGTGGAGAGCTGGCAGCCCCAGGCGATGAGCGCCGCCGCCCTGGCCCGCGCCCGCGACATCGCCGCACAGGTGACCGGCGCGCTGGGCGGCCTCGGGGTGTTCGGCGTCGAGCTGTTCGTGAAGGGCGACGAGGTCTGGTTCTCGGAGGTCTCGCCCCGGCCGCACGACACCGGCCTGGTGACCCTCGCCACCCAGGTCCAGAGCGAGTTCGCGCTGCACGCGCGCGCCATTCTGGGCCTTCCCGTGGACGTGACCCGCCGCGAGATCGGCGCCAGCGCCGTGATCTATGGCGGACTGGAGGCGCGCGGGGTCGCGTTCGAGGGCGTCGCCGAGGCCCTGGCCGTCCCCACCGCGGACCTGCGCCTGTTCGGCAAGCCGGAGAGCTTCGCCCGGCGCCGCATGGGGGTGGCGCTGGCGCGGGGTGGGACCATAGAGGAGGCGCGGGCGCGGGCGCGCGAGGCGGCGGGTCGGGTGCGGCCGGTCGAAGCGTAACCGTCCGGCGCCGCTTGTGACCTCCGCCGGGGTTGAAACCCCGCGCCGCCGGTTCCATTGAAGCCGCAACCAGAACATCGTCTCAGGAGACCCGCCCATGACCGTCCGCGTCGCCATCAACGGCTTCGGCCGCATCGGCCGCCTCGTGCTCCGCTCGATCGTCGAGCACGGCCGCCGCGACATCGAGGTGGTGGCGATCAACGACCTGGGGCCGGTGGCCACCAACGCCCACCTGCTGCGCTACGACAGCGTCCACGGCCGCTTCCCGGGCACGGTCGAGGCGGGCGACGACTGGATCGACGTGGGCCTGGGCAAGATCAAGGTCACGGCCGAGCGCGATCCCGCGAACCTGCCGCACAAGGATCTGTCGGTCGACATCGCCTTCGAGTGCACCGGCATCTTCACGTCCAAGGACAAGGCCTCGGCCCACCTGACGGCCGGGGCCAAGCGCGTCCTGGTCTCGGCCCCGGCCGACGGCGCGGACAAGACCATCGTCTACAAGGTCAACCACGACGCGCTGACCGCCGACGACATCGTCGTCTCCAACGGCAGCTGCACCACCAATGCGCTGGCCCCCGTCGCCAAGGTGCTGAACGACCTGTTCGGCATCGAGCGCGGCTACATGACCACGATCCACGCCTACACCGGCGACCAGCCGACGCTGGATACGATGCACAAGGACCTGTACCGCGCCCGCGCGGCGGGCCTGTCGATGATCCCGACATCGACCGGCGCGGCCAAGGCGCTGGGCCTCGTCCTGCCCGAGCTGAAGGGCAAGCTGGACGGCTCGTCCATCCGCGTCCCGACCCCGAACGTCTCGGTCGTCGACCTGAAGGTGGTCGCCGGTCGCGAGGTGACGGTCGATGAGATCAACGCCGCGCTCCAGGCCGCCGCCGATGGCCCGATGAAGGGCGTGCTGGCCACGACCAACGACCCGGTCGTGTCGATGGACCTGAACCACATCGCCGCCTCGTCCACGGCGGCGCTGCCCCAGACCCAGGTCGTCGACGGCAAGCTGGCCCGCGTGCTCAGCTGGTACGACAACGAATGGGGCTTCGCGACGCGGATGTCGGACACGGCGCTGGCGATGGCGAAGTTTCTGTAGGTGAATTCCCTTCTCCCCTCGTGGGAGAAGGTGGCTCGCGGAGCGAGACGGATGAGGGGGACGCAGACCGCGCCTCAGCGGCTGCGATCGAAGATGACCGTGGCGGAAACAGCGATGTGGAAGTTGCTGCGGGATCGACAGTTCGCCGGCCTGAAGTTTCGTCGGCAGACACGCATTGACCGCTGGATCGCCGACTTCTGCTGCTACGAACTCAAGCTGACGGCGGCATCCACCGACTTCGCGAGGCGAAAGACGCTGAGCGCGACGCCGATCTGGCGCGGCGAGGCTTCAAGGTCATCCGTTTCACTAACGAAGCCGTGCTCACGAACCCGAACGTCGTGTTGGACGCCATACGTCGGCACTTGACCTCGACACCCCCTCATCCGTCAGGCTCCGCCTGACACCTTCTCCCACAAGGGGAGAAGGAAACGCAGGACGCCTCCCATGCCTCACTTCCGCACCCTCGACGACACCGGCCCGATCTCCGGTAAGACCGCCCTCGTCCGCGTGGACTTCAACGTGCCGATGGAGGACGGAAGGGTCGCCGACGACACCCGCCTGCGCGTCGCCCTGCCGACGATCCAGCGGCTGCGGGACGCGGGCGCGAAGGTGGCTCTGCTCGCCCACTTCGACCGGCCCAAGGGCAAGGTCGTGCCGTCCATGAGCCTGAAGCCCGTGGTCGATGACCTGGAGCGCCTGCTCGGCGCGCCGGTCCGCTTCGCCGAGGACTGCGTGGGCGCCCCCGCCGCCGAGGCGATCCGCGATCTGGAGACCGGCGGCGTGGTGCTGCTGGAGAACGTCCGCTTCCACCCGGGCGAGGAAGCGAACGATCCGGCCTTCGCCCGGCGGCTGGCCGACCTCGGCGACCTCTACGTCAACGACACCTTCTCCGCCGCCCACCGGGCGCACGCCTCGACCGAGGGGCTGGCCCGCCTGCTGCCCGCCTACGCCGGGGAGTCCATGCGGCGCGAGCTCGAGGCGCTGGACGCCGCGCTCGGCAATCCGCGGACGCCGGTGCTGGGCATCGTCGGCGGCTCCAAGGTCTCGACCAAGCTCGATCTGCTGAACAATCTCGTCGCCAAGCTGGACCGGCTGGCGATCGGCGGCGGCATGGCCAACACCTTCCTGCACGCCCAAGGGATCGATGTGGGCGCGAGCCTGTGCGAGAAGGACCTCGCCGACACCGCCCGCCAGATCATGGAGGCGGCGCGCCGGGCCGACTGCGAGCTGCTGCTGCCCGTGGACGTGGTGGTGGCGAAAGAGGTCAGGCCGGGCGTGGAGGCCGGGGTGCGGGCGCTGGACCGCATCGCCGCCGACGACCTGATCCTGGACGCCGGGCCCGAGACCGTCGCCCGGCTGAAGCGGGCGATGGACCTGTCCAAGACCCTGATCTGGAACGGCCCGCTGGGCGTGTTCGAGGTCCCGCCCTTCGACGCGGCCACGGTCGAAGCGGCGCGCCACGCCGCCGACCTGGCCAAGGCCGGAACGCTGACCGCCGTCGCCGGCGGCGGCGACACGGTCTCGGCGCTGAATCACGCGGGCGTCGTGGACGACATGACCTTCGTCTCCACCGCCGGCGGCGCCTTCCTGGAGTGGATGGAGGGCAAGCCCTTGCCCGGGGTCGAGGCCCTGCGCGTCTGAGCGGCGCGATTGGGGTTGAACCCCTTCCCCCCCAGCCTGTTACAATGCGTGACTTCGAGGCGACCCGGCGCTAGATCGGGCGCAACAACAACAACGACTCTCAGGATGGATCAGCATGGCGCGCATCACGCTGCGGCAGCTGCTCGACCACGCCGCCGAGCATGGTTACGGGCTGCCCGCCTTCAACATCAACAACATGGAACAGGGCCTGGCGATCATGGAGGCCGCCGACGCGGTCAACGCGCCGGTCATCATCCAGGCCAGCCGCGGCGCGCGAAGCTACGCCAACGACGTGGTGCTGGCGCGCCTGATCGACGCCCTGGTCGAGCTCTACCCGCACATCCCGGTGTGTATGCACCAGGACCACGGCAACGGGCCCGCGACCTGCGCCACCGCCATCCAGTACGGCTTCACCTCGGTGATGATGGACGGCTCGCTGGAGGAGGACGCCAGGACCCCCGCCAGCTATGAGTACAATGTCGACGTGACCCGCCGGGTGGTCGAGATGGCCCACGCCTGCGGCGTCTCGGTCGAGGGCGAGCTGGGCGTGCTGGGCAGCCTGGAGACCGGCATGGGCGAGGCCGAGGACGGGCATGGCTTCGAGGGCAAGCTGGACCATTCGGCGCTGCTGACCGACCCGGACCAGGCGGTGGACTTCGTCGAGCGGACCCAGGTCGATGCGCTCGCCATCGCCATGGGCACCAGCCACGGCGCCTACAAGTTCACGCGCCAGCCGGACGGCGAGGTCCTGGCCATGCATGTGATCGAGGAGATCCACCGCCGCCTGCCCAACACCCACCTGGTGATGCACGGGTCATCCTCGGTGCCGCAGGACCTGCAGGACATCATCAACCATTACGGCGGCCAGATGCCCCAGACCTGGGGGGTGCCCGTCGAGGAGATCCAGCGCGGCATCAAGCACGGCGTGCGCAAGGTCAACATCGACACCGACAACCGCATGGCCATCACCGGCGCCATCCGCAAGGTGCTTGCCGAGAAGCCGCAGGAATTCGACCCGCGCGCCTACCTGAAGCCCGCCAAGGAGGCCATGCGCGCGGTGTGCCGGCAACGCTATCTGGAGTTCGGCTGCGAGGGCATGGCCGACAGGATCAAGCCCCTGTCGACCGCTCAGATGGCGAAGCGCTACGCCTCCGGCGAGCTGACGCCCCAGACCCGCGCGGCGCTGAAGCAGGCGAGCTGAGGTCACGGTCGCCCGCCATCCGCACTCCTCCCCCATAGCGCAGCGTATGGGGGAGGGGGACCATGCGCAGCATGGTGGAGGGGGCGGGTTCAGGCGCAGCGCTTGTGGTCGCCCCCTCCACCCCTGCGGGGTCCCCCTCCCCCGCACGCGGGGGAGGAGAATCGATCGTCGCCGCTTCATCAGCCCCAGTGCATCTGCACGCGGTGGGCGGCGGCCCAGTGGATGGCGCGGATGGCGTCGATGATCGCCGCCCCGGCCGCGCGGGTGCCCAGCGCCCCGCCCAGGTCGGCCGTGACGGCGCCCGCCGCCAGCACGGCCGCCACCGCCGCCTCGATCGAGGACGCCTCGTCCTCCAGCCCGAGGCCGTGGCGCAGCATCAGCGCCGCCGACAGGATGGCGCCGACGGGGTTGGCCAGGTCCTGACCGGCGATGTCCGGCGCCGAGCCGTGGATCGGCTCGAACAGGCCCGGCCCGGACGATCCCAGCGACGCGGACGGCAACAGGCCGATCGACCCGCCCAGCACGCTGATCTCATCCGACAGGATGTCGCCGAACATGTTCTCGGTCAGGATGACGTCGTAGTCGCGCGGCCGGCGGATCAGGTGCATCGCCATGGAGTCCACGAGCGCGTGCTCCAGCTGCACCTGCGGGAACTCCTCGGCGTGGATGCGGGTGACGACCTCGCGCCACAGGCGGCTGGTTTCCATCACATTGGCCTTGTCGACCGAGGTCACCTTGCCGCGCCGGTTCAGCGCCGTCCGGAAGGCCGCGCGGGTGACCCGCTCGATCTCGCCGACGGTGTATTCGCACAGGTCCGTGGCCCGATCGGCGGTGCGGGTCTTCTCGCCGAAGTAGACGCCGCCGGTCAGCTCGCGGAAGACGATCAGGTCGACGCCCTCGACGATCTCCTTCTTCAGCGGCGAGCGGTGCGCCAGGACGGGCGACACCTGCAGCGGCCTGAGGTTGGCGAACAGGCCCATGGCCTTACGGATGCCCAGCAGCCCCTCCTCCGGCCGACGCGGGCCGCCGTCCCACTTCGGCCCGCCGACGGCGCCCAGCAGCACCCCGTGGGAGGCCAGACACGCGGCGGTGGTCTCCGGCGGCAGCGGATCGCCGGTCGCGTCGATCGCGGCGCCGCCGATCAGGTGCTCCTCGAAGGTGAAGCGGTGGCCGTAGAAGTCGCCGACGGTGTTCAGCACCCCTTGGGCGGCGGCGATCACCTCCGGCCCCACCCCGTCGCCGGGCAGGACCACGATGTTGAAGGTCTGGGGCGCGGTCATCGGGCGGTCTCCGGAGCGGGCTGTCGCTCGTGCGAGCGTTCGAACGATTCGATGTCGGGCGTGCGGCTGAGGAGCCAGCCCAGGGTGTCGACCCCGTCCAGCAGGCACTGGCGGGCGAAGGGTTCGACCTCGAAGCTCACCGGCGCGGCGTTGCCCCGCGTCAGGGTGCGGCGCTCCAGATCGATGGTGATCGGCTGGTCCGGGTGGGCGGCGAGGTCGGCCCAGGTCTCGGCGTCGACCACCACGGGCAGAAGGCCGTTCTTCAAGGCGTTCGAGGTGAAGATGTCGGCGATCGAGGTCGAGACCACCGCCCGGAAGCCGTAGTCGACCAGGGCCCAGGGCGCGTGCTCCCGCGACGAGCCGCAGGCGAAGTTGTCGCCCGCCACCAGGATGCGGCGCTCCGACGGATCGATGCGGTTGAGCACCGCCTCGGGGCGGGGCGAGCCGTCCGCCTCATAGCGCCAGTCGTGAAAGGCGTGCGCGCCCAGCCCCTCGCGGGTCGTGGTCGTCAGGAAACGCGCGGGGATGATCTGGTCGGTGTCGATGTTGGCCTGGGACAGGACCACGGCCTTCGACGTCAGGGTGCGGAAGGGTTCAGGCATCGTAGTTCCCCACCGTCTCGCGCGCGGCGCTCGGCTGCTTGAGGGGCGCCGGCTCCTGCAGGGTCGTCGGATCGGTCAGGAAGCCCATGACCGCGCTGGCCGCCGCCGTGGCCGGACTGGCCAGGATGGTGCGCGCGCCCTTGCCCTGGCGGCCCTCGAAGTTGCGGTTCGAGGTCGAGACCGCCAGCTGGCCCGGCTGGACGAAGTCGCCGTTCATGGCGATGCACATGGAGCAGCCGGGCAGCCGCCACTCCGCCCCGGCCGCGATGAAGACCTGGTCCAGCCCCTCGGCCTCGGCGTCGCGGCGCACGGCCTCGGAGCCCGGCACCACCAGCATGCGCACGCCGGGACTGACGCGGCGGCCCCTCAACACCTCGGCGGCGGCGCGCAGGTCCGGCAGGCGGCCGTTGGTGCAGCTGCCCACGAAGACCACATCCACCGGCTGGTCGGTCGTCGCGCGTCCGGCGGCGAAGCCCATATAGGCCAGCGCCTTCTCGTCCGAGGCGTCGCGCGGCGCGGGCACCGGCGCGCCGACGGGAGCGCCGGCGTCGGGCGTGGTGCCCCAGGTGGCCATGGGCCGGATGGCCGAGCCGTCGATCCGGACCTCCTTGTCGAAGACGGCTTCCGGGTCGCTGGCCAGCGTCAGCCAGTCGGCGGCGGCGGCTTCATGATCCGTCGGCACGTGGCGGCGGCCCTTCAGCCAGGCGACGGTCTTGTCGTCCGGCGCGATCATGCCCGCCCGCGCGCCCGCCTCGATCGACATGTTGCAGACGGTCATGCGCCCTTCCATGTCGAGCGACCGGATCGCCTCGCCGGCGTATTCGATGACGAAGCCGGTGCCGCCGCCGAAGCCCAGCTCGGCGATGACGGCCAGGGCCACGTCCTTGCCGGACACGCCGGGCCTGAGCGTCCCGTCCACCGTCACGCGCAGGGTCTTCGGCTTTCTTTGCAGCAGGCACTGGGTCGCCAGCACATGGCCGACCTCGGACGTGCCGATGCCGAAGGCCAGCGCCCCGAAGGCCCCGTGGGTGGCCGTGTGGCTGTCGCCGCAGACCACCGTCATGCCGGGCTGGGTCAGGCCCAGCTCCGGCCCCATGACATGGACCACGCCGCGATCCGGGCTGTCCCAGTCCGCCAGCGCGATGCCGTGCCGGGCGCAGTTGGCTCTGAGCGTCTCCACCTGGGCCTTCGCCGCCGGCGTCGCATAGGGCCGCTCTCCGTCCGGTCCGGCGGGCAGCGTCGGGGTCGAGTGGTCCAGGGTGGCGAAGGTCCGGTCCGGCCGCCGCACCTTCAGGCCCCGTGCGTCGATCTCGGCGAAGGCCTGCGGACTGGTCACCTCATGGACCAGATGAAGATCGACGTAGAGGACCGCGGGCGCGGCCTCGGTCTCCGGCGCCACCACGTGCCGGTCCCAGACCTTCTCGAACAGGGTGCGGGGCGCGGTCATCCCATCTCCTCCCTCGCGCGGCGGGGGAGGGGGACCACGAAGTGGTGGAGGGGGCGACCCCATCCACCAGCGCTTGAACCCGCCCCCTCCACCATGCTTCGCATGGTTCCCCTCCCCCGCGATGCGGGGGAGGACTGTCGATCAAGCCGCCGCATGACGGGCCTCCCCCATCACGCCGCGGCAGATGGCGCTCAGCTCGGCGTCGTCGATCTCGCCGATCTCGTCGGCGCGGCGCTTGAAGGCGGCCAGGGCCTCGGTCAGCGCCTGACCCGCCAGGGTCCAGCCCAGCACCTCGGCGCGCTTGGCCACCGCGTGCCGGCCGGAGTGCTTGCCCAGCACGAAGAAGCTGCCGGTGAAGCCGACGTCCTGGGGCCGCATGATCTCATAGGTGCGCGCGTCGGCCAGCATGCCGTGCTGGTGGATGCCGGCCTCGTGGGCGAAGGCGTTGACGCCGACGATGGCCTTGTTCCGGACCACCGGCGTCTCGGTGATCTGGCTCAGCATCCGGCTGGTGGCGACCAGTTGCGGGGTGTCCACGCCGGTGGTCAGGCCGTAGCGGTCCTGACGCGTCCGCAGCGCCATCACCACCTCCTCGACCGACGCGTTGCCCGCCCGTTCGCCGATGCCGTTGATCGCCCCCTCGACCTGGCGCGCTCCGCCCTCGACGGCGGCCAGCGAGTTGGCGACGGCCAGGCCCAGGTCGTCGTGGCAGTGGCAGGACAGGATCGTGTGCGGAAAGCGCGCGCGGACCTGCTCGTCCAGCATCCGGAACAGGTCGCGGATCTCGGTCGGCGTCGCATAGCCGACGGTGTCGGGCACGTTCAGGGTCGTCGCCCCGGCCTCGGCCACGGCCTGCAGCACCTCGACCAGGAAGTCCGGCTCCGTGCGGATCGCGTCCTCGGGCGAGAACTCGATGTCGTCGAACCACTCGCGCGCGGCGGTCACCGCCTCCACCGCCGTGCGCACCACCTCGGCCTTGGTCATCTTCAGCTTGGCGGTGCGATGGATCGGGCTGGAGCCCAGGAAGATGTGGATGCGCCGGTCCGGCGCCGGCGTCAGGGCGCGGGCGGCGGCGGCGATGTCGGAGGCATTGGCGCGGGACAGGGAGCACAGGGTCGGCCCCTCGACCTCGGACGCGACGGCCCGCACCGCGTCCTCGTCGCCGGGCGAGGCGGCGGCGAAGCCGGCCTCGATGACGTCCACCCCCAGCCGGGCCAGCTGGCGCGCCATGCGCACCTTGGCCTCGCGGTTCATCGAGAAGCCCGGCGCCTGTTCGCCGTCCCTCAGCGTCGTGTCGAAGACGATGACCCGGTTCGGGTCCGCCTCGACCAAGCGTCGTACTCGGGTCATGCGGCGCTCTCCTGCGGGAAGGCGTCGGGGGCCCGGCGAACGCCGTACAGCCGGTCGATCTGGCGGCCCAGGGTGTCGAGGCAGCGCCCGGCGTCGCGGCCGCGCACCCACAGCTCGACGCGCCGCTCGGCCCCGTCGTCGCGCACGCTCAGGCCGTCGATGTGGAAGCCGCGCCGCTCCACCAGGCCGATGAGGCGCTGAAGCGAGCCGTCGGCCCGGTCGATGTTCAGGTTCAGGATGTCGCGCATCAGGCGCCCTCCATCATGTCTGCGTTGGACTTGCCTGGCGGCACCAGCGGCCAGACGTTCTGTTTCGGGTCGATGATCACGTGCGCGAGGCAGGGGCCGTCGGCGGCCAGCAGCCGGTCGATCCCGGCCGCCACCTCCTCGCGCCGGCTAATTCGGAAGGCCTCCACGCCGAAGGCCTGGGCCACGGCGACGAAGTCCGGGTTGTCCGACAGGTCGACCTCCGAATAGTTCCGGTCGAAGAACAGGTGCTGCCACTGGCGCACCAGACCCAGGCCCGAGTTGTCGAGCAGCAGCACCTTGACCGGGATGCCGTAGCGGCGGGCCGTGGCCAGCTCCTGGATGTTCATCATGAAGCCGCCGTCCCCGGCGACGACCACCACCTGGGCGTCGGGCTCCGCCAGTTTGGCGCCGATGCCGGCGGGCAGGCCGAAGCCCATCGCGCCCAGACCGCCCGAGGTCAGATGCGCCTGCGGCCGGGGCGCGGCGCAGTGCTGGGCCGCCCACATCTGGTGCTGGCCGACGTCGCAGGCGGCGATGAAGCGCACGCCGGCCTTCTCCGAAAGGTCCTTCAGCAGCGCCGGCGCATAGACGCCCTCGCCCGGCGCGTCGTAGCGCGCGGCGTGACGGCGAGCCTGGCTGGCGCAGCGGATCATCCACGGCTCGATGGCCAGCGGTCCCGGATTCAGCGCGGCGACGCCCGCCTTCAGGTCGCCCTGAACGGCGACGGCCACTTCGCGCAGCTTGCCGATCTCGGCGGGGTCGATGTCGAAGTGGATGACCCGCGCGTGGGGCGCGAACTCGCTCAGCTTGCCGGTCGCGCGGTCGTCGAAGCGGGCGCCGAACACGATCAGCAGGTCCGACGCCTGGATGGCCTCATTGGCGGCGCGCGTCCCGTGCATCCCCATCATGCCCAGGAAGCCCGGCGCGCCCGTCGGAATGCAGCCCAGGCCGTTCAGGGTCGAGACGGTGGGAATCCCCGTCCGCTCGGCGAAGGCGCGCAGCTCCTCGACCGCGCCCGCGATCTTCACCCCGCCGCCGACATAGATCAGCGGCCGCTCGGCCTGTCGGATCATCGCCTCGGCGCGGGCGATCGCGTCGTGGTCGATCCCGGCCGTCGCGTTGGGCCGCGAGAAGGCCGACGGGCGATCGGTCTCGCCGACCTGGACGTCCTTGGGCAGGTCGATCAGCACCGGACCGGGGCGCCCGTCCGTGGCGATGAAGAAGGCCTCCTCCACCGCGGCCGGAACGTCGGCCGGATCGCGCACCAGGATGGAGTGCTTCACGATCGGCAGGGTCAGCCCCAGGATGTCGATCTCCTGGAAGGCGTCGGTGCCCATCAGGGGCTGCGCCACATTGCCGGTGATGCAGACCATCGGCACCGAATCCATCATGGCGTTGGCGATGCCGGTGATCAGGTTGGTGGCGCCGGGGCCCGAGGTCGCCATGCAGACGCCGGGCCTGCCGCTGACCCGTGCGTAGGCGTCGGCGGCGAAGGCGGCGCCCTGCTCGTGCCGCACCAGGATGTGGCGCAGGGCCGACCCGGTCAGGGCGTCATAGACCGGCATGATCGCCCCGCCCGGATAGCCGAACACCACCTCCACCCCCAGCCGCTCCAGCGTCTGGACGAGCAGGCGCGCGCCTGTGCGGGCGGGCTCTGGCTCAGGGGCGAAGGCGGCGGCGGCGACGGACATGGAGACGGGCTTCCGGTCAGGCGGCGGCGGGCCGAGACGCGCCTTGGGAGGCCGGCTGCAGCCAGGCCATGCGTTCGCGCAGGCCCGCGCCGATCGCCTCGATGGGATGGTCGTGATCCGCCTTCAGCAGGGCCTCGTAGGCGCCCTTGCCGGCCTCGTTCTCGGCGATCCAGTCGCGGGCGAAGGCGCCGGACTGGATGTCGGTCAGCACCTCCCTCATCCGGGCCCGGGTCTCGCCGTTGACCACGCGCGGGCCGGAGACCACCGCGCCGTACTTGGCGGTCTCGGAGATGAACTCGTGCATCTTTGAGACGCCGCCCTCGTAGAACAGGTCCACGATCAGCTTCAGCTCGTGCAGGCACTCGAAATAGGCGACCTCCGGCTGGTAGCCGGCCTCGACCAGGGTGGAGAACCCCTGCATGACCAGCTCCTTGGCGCCGCCGCACAGGACGGCCTGTTCGCCGAACAGGTCGGTTTCGGTCTCCTCCTTGAAGCTGGTCTCGATCAGGCCGCCGGTGGCTCCGCCGATGCCCTTGGCGTAGCCCATGGCCCGGTCGCGCGCCTTGCCGGTGGCGTCGGTGTGGACCGCGAACAGCGCCGGCACGCCGCGCCCGCGGGCATACTCGCGCCGGACCAGGTCGCCGGGTCCCTTCGGCGCCACCAGGATGACGTCCAGGTCCTTGCGCGGCGCGATCCGGCCGTAGTGGATGGAGAAGCCGTGGGCGAACAGGATGGCCGCGCCCTTCCTGGCGTTCGGCTCGATCGTCTCGCGATAGATGTCCGCCTGGGCCATGTCCGGCGTCAGGATCGCGATGATGTCGGCGCCCTTCACGGCCTGGGCGGGCTCGGCGGTGGCGATCCCGTCGGCCTGCGCGTGGCGCCAGCCCTTGCCGCCCTCGCGGACGCCCGCGATCACGTCGAAGCCGGACTCCTTCAGGTTCTGCGCGTGGGCGCGGCCCTGGCTGCCGTAGCCGATGATGGCGATGCGCTGGCCGGCGATGGCGCCGGGGCGAACGTCCTCGTTGGTGTAGATCTGCATGGTCAGGCGTCCTCTCGGGCGGGCGTGGCGGCCGGGCGGAAGACCTGCGCCGGCGGGGGATTGGGGATGGTCACCGCCCCTTGCGCCGCAGAGGCGACGGTGGCGGCGTATTTGGCGAAGACGCCGGTCGGGGCCGGGCGCGCGACGGGGACGAAGCCCCTGCGGCGGGCGTCCAGATCGGCGGCGACGTCGATGCGCCGGTTCGGCACGTCGATGGTGATGCGGTCGCCGTCGCGGATCAGGGCGATCGGCCCGCCGACCGCCGCTTCCGGCGACACATGGCCCGCGACGAAGCCGTAGCTGGCGCCCGAGAAGCGGCCGTCGGTGATCAGGGCCACCTCGCGGATTCCGCGCCCCTTCAGGGCGGCGGTCACCTGCAGCATCTCGCGCATGCCGGGTCCGCCCCTGGGCCCCTCGTAGCGGATGACGATGACGTCGCCCTCGCCGACCGAGCCGTCCTGGACCGCGTGGAAGGCGTCCTCCTCGGAATCGAACACCACGGCCGGGCCCTCGAAGCGGTCGATGGCGTGGCCGGTCAGCTTCAGGATCGCGCCCTCGGGCGCCACGTCGCCGTAGATGACGGCGAAGGAGCCGCGCGGCGTGACCGGGGCGGCGACGGCGGTCACCACCTGCTGGCCGGGCGCTTCCTCGGCCCGGGCCGCCTCGGCGAACAGGCTCTCGCCCGAGACCGTCGGCGTGTTGGCGATCAGCCCGGCCTCGGCCAGCCGCTGGGCCAACAGACGCGTGCCGCCGGCGGCGTACAGATGCGACGCCAGGAACCGTCCGCCCGGCTTCAGGTCGCAGATCACCGGCGCGGCCTCGCAGGCCTGGTGGCAGTCCTCGACGCCGAACTCCACCCCCGCCTCCGCCGCGATGGCGGTCAGGTGCAGCACGGCGTTGGTCGAGCCGCCCGAGGCCGAGACGGCGGCGGCGGCGTTCTGCAGCGACCGGCGGGTGATGTACTTCCTCGCGTGATCGCCGGCGAAGACCCGCTCGACGATCAGCCGGCCGCAGCGCTCGCCCTCCGCCGCCTTGGCGGGATCGACCGCGGGCACGTCGTTGGCGCCCATCGGCGACAGGCCCATCATCGACAGGGCCATCGCCATGGTGTTGGCGGTGAACTGTCCGCCGCAGGCGCCCGCGCCCGGGCAGGCCGCGCTCTCGACCGCCTTCAGGCCCGCGTCGTCCAGGGCGCCCGCGCCGTGGGCGCCGATGGCCTCGAACACCTCCTGAATCGAGATCTCGCGCTCGCCGATCCGGCCCGGCAGGATGGTGCCGCCGTAGTAGACGAGGCCCGGGATATCCATCCGCGCCAGGGCCATGGCGGCCGCCGGGATGGTCTTGTCGCAGCCGACGATGCAGACGACGCCGTCCAGCTGATGTCCCTGGATGACCAGCTCGATGGAGTCCGCCACGACCTCGCGCGAGATCAGCGAGGCCTTCATGCCCGGCGAGCCCATGGAGATCCCGTCGGTGACGACGATGGTGTTGAAGTCGACGGCGTAGCCGCCGGCCGCCGCGATCCCGGCGCGAACGTCCTTCGCCAGCCGGTCCAGGTGCATGTTGCAGGGGGTGACGGTGGACCAGGTGTTGACGATGCCGATCATCGGCTTGTCGAAGTCCTCGTCGCGCATGCCCGCCGCCCGCAAATAGCTGCGCGCCGCCGCCCGCGAGGGGCCGCGCGTGATCGCATGGCTGCGGCGCTCTTCAGGTCGTTTTTCGGGGGAATAATTTTGCGTCATCTGCGGTCGGGCGATCTGAGCTTGGTGGGTGCTGAGGCAAGAAAAAACCCGCTGCCGGGGTCCGGAGCGGGTGTGGGGTGCGGGCCTGGCTGTTCAGAAGGTCAGGTCGCGAGCATCCACACCGCTCCGCAGAGCAGCCCAGTAAGTACCGTGAGAATAAGGGTTTCAGCCGCGAGGAGAGTCTGCACGCGCGCGATCGCGACGGCCTGGGCCGGGCGGCGGGTCAGAATGTGGGTCGCGCCGTGGGCCACGATCCGCTCCTTGGTTGATGGCGTCATAAGACCATGCTTCGCGGCGGCGCACAAGTCTCGCGACAAGAAAGTTCCATGACTGTCCGCCGGAAAGGCGCCATCAGGGTGAATTTTGCCGATCACGCGGCCACGAGATCATGCAGGTCGGCTAGAACGCTCTCGCAGGTGGCGTGGCGGCCGGCGCCGCGTCCCTTGCAGGTCCAGACGCGACCGTCGGCGCCCACGACGCGCAAGGCGTTCCGCTCGCCGTGCAGCGCGAGAAACAGCGGCTCCTCGACCGGCTTGAGGCGCACCTCCGCCCCCAGGACGCCGCCGATCGAGCGACACGCCCCGATCTGGCGCACGCCGGCCTCGCGCGGCGGCGAGGCGGCGTTCAGCGCGTCGAGCGGCAGGTGTTCGGGCAACCGTCCGAAAGCTTCGTAGGCGAGCAGCCGGACCTTGGCGGCGGAGTCGTGGCCCTCCAGATCCGCCGACGGGTCCTCCTCGGCGAAGCCCGCCGCGCGCGCCTCCGCCAACGCCTGATCGAACGGGGCGCCCTGGTCCAGCCGGTCGAGCATGAAGTTGACCGTGCCGTTCAGCACCGCTTCGAACCCGGCGATCGGGCCCGCCTCGCGCGCCTTGCGCAGCGTCTCGATCATGGCCACGCCGCCCCCGACCGCCGCCGAATAGGCGAGCCGTGCGCCCGACCGCTCGGCCAGCGCCTGCAGGCCCGCGGGGTCCAGGCTGATCGCCTGCTTGTTGGCGCTGGCGACGCGAAGGCCCCGCTCCAGCGCCTTGACGATCAGATCATGGCCGGCGCGGCCGTCGGACAGGGCCTCGAGCACGATCTCCGGCTCGCGCGCGAGGAGGTCGTCGGCGCGGGTCGTCAGCAGCGCCGGGTCCACCGCCACGTCACGCGGTCGCGCGGGATCGCGCACCAGGACGCCGACCACCTGAAACCTCGGGTCCGCCGACAGCCGCGCGTAGAGCCCCCCGCCGACCACGCCGCAGCCGGCGATGGCGACCCGAACCGGCCGATCCTCAAGCGGCGCGACCGGGGCCTCCAGTCGGGCGCCGATCCGCGTCCCGCCGGACGAGCCCAGCGCCGAGACGACGATCTCCAGCCCCTCGGCCTGGGCCAGCTCCAGGGCGTCGGCCTGGACCAGCCTACCGCCCACCCGTTTCGCCGTCGCCCAGTCGCAGGCCTGGAACCGCAGCGCCGCCGGATCGGCGCCGTTGGGATCGCGGTCGAACAGGCCGTCGACGTCCTTGACCAGCCGCACGTGATCGAGCCCCAGCGCCGAGGCGATCACCACCGCCGTCAGGTCGGTGCCGCCCCGACCCAGCAGCGCCAGCCGCCCGCACGGCCGCACCGCGCCGAAGCCGGGGGCGATCACCACCTCACGGCGGGCCAGCGCCTCCGCCAGACGCCCGCCCTCGACCCCGACGGGCCGCGCGTGCTCGGCCGCGCCCACCGCCTTCAGGCCGAGTTCGCGCACGCCGAGCGCCTCCACGTCCAGGCCGATCCGGTCGCAGGCGATGGCGAGCAGGCCCGCCGCCTTCTCCTCGCCGCCCAGCACATAGGCCGGCAGAAGGTCGTTGTCGTGCGCCAGGCCCAGGCCGCGCGCCTCCGCCAGCCGCCGGTCCGTCTCACCGGCCAGGGCCGAGACCACCGCCACCACCCGACGGCCCTCGCGCACGTGGCGGTAGATCTCCGAGGCGACGCGGGGCGCGTCCTCGACGCCGCGCAGCACGGACGAGCCGAACTTCAGCACCACCACCTCCGCGGCGGGGGCGGGCTTGTCGGCGACGCGAAGTCGGGCGGAAGCGGGTCGGTCGATCAGATCGAGGGGGGACATCGGGAGGCTCCGGAAGGTCGTTGGCGGCGGCGGGGATGGGACGTGAAAAACCCCGCCTGGCGGGGCCGGGCGGGGGTCGGGTCTGTCGCTTGCCTGGGTTCGGCGTGCGCTAACCTGTCCCCGCCCCGGAGGGCATGGTGGTGGTGGTCATACCGCCGCCGATGAGACCGGAGGTGAGGCCGCGCACGCCGGCGCCCGTCGCCGCGAGGGCGATCGTCAGGCCGGTGATGTGGTCAGCGCGCGCCACGGGACGCTCCGTTCAGGTCTGCCGTCAGCATGACCGCGAGCGCGACGGCCTGTCAACCCGCCAAGCATGAAACTTGCGCGACAGGACTTCGGCTCAGTCCATCGCCGGTGATCGCGCGGATATGTGGGGCGAGATTAGTCGATTTTTGCGCTTGACCGCCGCCGCACCTGCGAACAGTCTAGGGTCAGCTCATCAAGACCGGCTGAGGGATAGGCCCTTTGACGCCGGGGCAACCATCGGGTTCCGCCCGAAACGGTGCCAACTCCTGCGGAGGCCTCGCCGGCCTTCCGAGAGATGGGTGGAGGCGTCGATCAGGCGACGCGTCCACGGGTCTGTCGCCGCACGAGCCTTGTCGGGCTGAACGATGTGGACGACCCGATGACCCTGGCCTTCGCCGACCCTCAGACCGATCTGGAGCCCCTCTGTCGGGCCCGCCCCCGCCCCGCCTCCCGGCGTGAGGACGCCGTCGACGCGCGCGTGCCGATCCCCGCCGATTTCCGGCTGGAGTCCGGCGACCGGCTTCCTCAATCCGCGATCCTCGCCCGCCTGCACGGCCCTGCCGGCGCCCCGGTGGTCGCGGTGGCCGGCGGCATCTCTTCGGGGCGCTTCGTGCACCGCACCGAGACCAACGGCCTGGGCTGGTGGTCCGGCGCCGTGGGTCCGCGCTGCCCCATCGACCTCAACCGGCTCCAGGTCCTCGCCTTCGATTTCGCCCCGGGCGCGGAGGGCCTGGACCGGGCCGTGACCATCACCACGCGGGATCAGGCGCGGCTGCTGGCGCTGGTCCTCGATCACCTGCGGATCGAGCGGCTGGCGGCCTTCGTCGGCTGTTCCTACGGCGGCATGATCGCCCTGGCCTTCGCCGTCCTGTTCCCGGCCCGGGTCGAGCAGCTGCTGGTCGTGTCCGCCGCCCACCGCGCCCATCCGCTGGCGATCGCCTGGCGCGGCGTCCAGCGGCGGATCCTCGAGCTGGCCGAGGCCGCGGGTCGCCCGGAGGACGGCGTGGCGCTGGCCCGCCAGCTGGCCATGACCACCTATCGCACCGCGGACGAGTTCGACGCCCGCTTCGAGGTCGAGGCCCCGGCCCGGGCGGGTCAGGCCTATCCGGTCTGCGACTATCTGGTGGCGCGCGGCCGGGCCTATCGCAAGCACACCACCCCGGCCCGCTGGATCAGCCTGTCGGACTCGATCGACCGCCACGCGGTGCAGCCGGAGTCGGTGACCGTGCCGACCACGCTCGTCGGCTTCACCTCGGACCGGCTGGTGCCCATCGAGGACATGCGCGAGCTCGCCGCCCGCCTCCCCCTGCTGTTCCGCTTCGTCGAGGCGCCGTCGCTGTATGGCCATGACGCCTTCCTGAAGGAGGACGCGCTGGTCGGCGACGTCCTTCGCACCGCGCTCAAGGAGATCGTCTGATGAGCGACCGCCGCCCCGATCCACGCACCCTCGCCGCCCGCAGCGGCGTCGACCAGGACCCGGCCCACGGCGCGGTGATGCCGCCGCTGTATCTGTCGTCCAACTACGCCTTCGCCGGGTTCGAGCAGAAGCGGCGCTACGACTACACCCGCTCGGGCAATCCGACCCGCGACGTGCTGGCCGAGACCCTGGCGGGGCTGGAGGGCGGCGCCGGCTGCGTCGTCACCGCGACGGGCATGGCGGCGGTCGATCTCTCCCTGTCGCCGCTCGAGCCCGGCGACCTGCTGGTCGCGCCGCACGACCTCTACGGCGGCACCCACCGCCTGCTGTGCGCCCGGGCGAGGAAGGGCCATTTCCGGGTCGTCTTCGTCGACCAGAACGACGAGACGGCGCTCGCGGCGGCCCTGGCCGAGGGCCCGAAGCTGGTCTTCGTCGAGACCCCCTCCAACCCGCTGCTGCGCATCGTCGACATCCAGCGCATCTGCCGCCTGGCCCACGCGGCGGGGGCGAAGGTGATCGCGGACAACACCTTCCTGTCGCCGGCCCTGCAGCAGCCGATCCGGCTGGGCGCCGACGTGGTCGTGCATTCGACCACCAAATACATCAACGGCCATTCCGACGTGGTCGGCGGGGCCCTGATCTCGGCCGATCCGGCGGACCATGAACATTACGCCTGGTGGGCCAACTGTCTGGGCGTCACCGGCTCGCCGTTCGACGCCTATCTGACTCTGCGTGGAGTGCGCACTCTGTTTCCCCGCCTGGAGCAGCAGCAGCGGTCGGCGCAGGCCGTCGCCGAGGCGCTGATCGTGCATCCGGCGGTCAAGGCGGTCCACTATCCGGGCCTGCCCAGCCACCCCGGCCATGCCCTGGCCCGGCGCCAGCAGACCGGCTTCGGCGCCATGCTGAGCGTCGAGCTGAACGGCGGGACCGAAGCGGTCCGCGCGCTGGTCGAGACGCTCCAGGTCTTCACCCTGGCGGAATCCCTGGGCGGGGTGGAAAGCCTGATCGCCCACCCGGCGACCATGACCCACGCCGCCATGACGCCGGAAGCGCGGATCGAGGCGGGGATCACGGACGGGCTGCTGCGACTGTCGATCGGGCTCGAGGCGCCGCAGGACCTGCTCGCCGATCTGTCGGCGGGGCTGGACGCGGCCCTCCGACACGGCCGCGTGGCGCAGGCCGCTTAAGTCAACAGCGCCTCGGCGCGGGCGGCCAGGGCGAACGCCCCCTCCTCCTTGGCCAGCGCCACGGCTTCCGCCAGGGCCAGCCTGGGCAGGGCGGCAGGGCGGCCCAGCAGCCGTCCGCGCGCGGCGGCGACGTGTCCCAGTGCGATCTGGTCGGCGATCCAGTCAAACGCGTGCGGCGGCTCGGCCACGCCCGCCGCGCGCGCGCCCAGACGCCGACGCAGCGACGCCTCGATCTTCGACAGCGCGCCGAGGTCGCCCGCCTTCTCAGCCGCCAGCGCCTCCTGCTCCAGACGCCGCTCCCTCAGGGCCGCCGCCAGGATGGACGCGTCGGGGGCCAGCAGGCGCTCCACGGCCCTGAGATGCGCGAGCGACGGCGGCTGCTCCAGATCGCCGCGCGCGACCAGCAGGGCCGCCCAGTCCAGCGGACTGTGGTCCGCCGTGAACAGGTCGGTCGCCGCCTCGACCATGGCCACGGCCTGGGTCCGGGCCGCCGCGTCGCCCGCCATCCGGGCCAGGGCGCCCAGGCCGACGCCGCACAGGGCCAGCGCGCGCGCGCGCGTCAGCGGCCTGGCCTCGGCGGACGACGCCTCGACCATCTCGCGCAACAGCCGGCCCGCCTGATCCAGCAGGCGCGAATCGCGATCCGCCAGGCCCGCCTCCAGAAGGGCGCCCGCCCGCTCCAGCCTCAGGTCGTCGAGCATCGCCGTCGGCAGCCCGACGACCTCGGCGGCGCTGAGCGCGGCGTCGGCCAGCGCCAGGGAGTCCTGGCGCGCCGTGGGCATGGCCAGCAGCAGGCCCAGCCTGAGCGCCAGCCGGGCGTGCAGCACCGCCGCCTCGGCCTTCAAGACGTCCGTGGGCGGATCGCCCAGGTCCTCCAGCATGCGTCCCGCCGCCGCCAGGCCCTCCGGTCCGCCGACCAGATCGAAGCGCGCGATCAGATTGGCTATGGCCGACATGCGACCGGCGATCCTGCGTCCGCCGTCGCCCGCGTTCAGGACGGCGTCGGCCGCCGCCGCGTCGGCCCGCTCCAGGCTGTCGAGCCGGCCCCGGCGGCGCGCATGCTCTCGCCACAGGGCGGCGGACTTCAACGCGGCCTCGTGCGGCTGAGCGGCCGAGACCCGGCCCGCATCGACGGACGCCCGCTTGGCTTCCAGCTCCAGGGCGGCGACGGGCAGCAGTTCGACCCAGCCGAGATCCTCGGCCGGGCGTCGCCGGCTGAACAGCCGTCTCAGATCACGTCCGAAGTCGAACATGGGAAGCGCCTTGATCGTCCTTTCGTCCCGTGACGGGACCGTCGGACGGCCCCTTGCAGGTTTCGCGCTAACGTCTCCACCGCCACGACGGTTCGATCAGCCGAGGTTGGGCGTTCGGGCGCGGCAGGCGGCCAGAGCCTCGCGCGCGGCGGGATCGCGCCGGGTGAGCTGTCGGACGGCCAGGGTCCGCGCGGCGGTCTGTTCCCGATCCACCTCGATCTCGCTCTTGCCGGCGGCGGCCCCCGCCTGCGCCGTCGCCAGCGCCCAGAACAGGGCCGCGTCGGACAGGGCGCGGCCCTCGCCGCTCTCGCCGCCCTCCAGCTCCGAGGCGGCCTGGGTCAGTCCGGCGCAGCGCAGCGTCTCCGCCCATGACAGCGGCGGGGCGGGCGTCTGTTGCGCCAGGGCCAGGGTCAGGATCGCCGTCAGGATCAAGGCGGAGGGCTCCGTCGATTTCGCCTGCGACTAGACCACGCGGCCGTGGTCGAAGAAAGGCGATCGCCCCCTCTGGCGTTCCGTTCGCGGCCTCCCACATGACGGCCTCGGTTTGCAACAGGAGGTGTTGCCGATGTCCAAGCTCTTCGACCCGATCACCCTGGGCGCGATCCCGCTCAAGAACCGCGTGGCGCTGGCGCCGATGACGCGCAGCCGCGCCGGCGCCGGCGAGGTGATCAACGCCACCGCCGCGGACTACTACGCCCAGCGCGCCGGGGCGGGCCTGATCATCACCGAGGCGACCCAGATCAGCCGCCAGGGTCAGGGCTATCCGAACACCCCCGGCCTCTTCACCGACGCCCAGGTCGCGGGCTGGCGCGCGGTGGTCGACGCCGTTCACGCCAAGGGCGGCAGGATCGTCGCCCAGCTGTGGCACGTGGGCCGGGTGTCGATCCCCGACTATCAGCCGGACGGCGGCCAGCCGGTCGCGCCGTCGCCGGTCGCGGCCAAGGGTCAGGCGATGAAGCCGGACTTCACCTTCACCCCCTTCGTCACGCCCCGGGCCCTGACCACCGACGAGATCGCCGGCGTCGTCCAGGATTACGCCCACGCCGCCCGCCGCGCCCACGAGGCCGGCTTCGACGGCGTCGAGATCCACGCGGCGAACGGCTACCTCATCGACCAGTTCCTGCGCGACGGCTCCAACACGCGCACCGATCAGTACGGCGGCGCGATCGAGAACCGCGTCCGCTTCCTGCTTGAGGTGACCCAGGCGATCGTAGCCGAGATCGGCGCGGACCGCGTCGGCGTGCGCATTTCGCCGGTGGGCACGAACAACGACATGGCCGACAGCGACCCGGCGGCCCTGTTCACCCATGTAGCGGCGGCGCTGAAGCCGTTCGGGCTGGCCTATCTGCACGTCATCGAGGCCGAGCCGCCCCATCCCATGGCCGGTCCCGAGGGCTCGCCTCGGCTGGCCAAGGCGCTGCGTGAGGCGTTCGGCGGTCCCCTGATGCTGAACGGCGGCCTGGACCGCGCCAAGGCCGAGGCGGCCCTGGCGGACGGGCGCGCCGATCTGGTCAGCGTCGGCGTGCCCTTCCTCGCCAACCCCGACCTGGTGGACCGCTGGAAGACCGACGCGCCCCTGAACACCCCGGACCGCGCCACCTTCTACGGCGGCGACGAGAAGGGCTATACCGACTACCCCTTCCTGGAGACGGTCGAGGCCTAGAAGACGTCCGGCGCGTCGATCCGCGAGCGGCGCGCCGGAGCCTTGTCCAGACCGGCCCACAGCTCCGCCAGCGTCTCGACGACGGCCACGAGATCGGCTTCCGGCAGGCAGTAAGGCAGGCGCAGGAATCGCTCGAAGGCGCCGTCCAGCCCAAAGCGCGTCCCTTCCGCAAGCATGAGGTTTCGGCCCCGCGCGGCCTCGACCAGCGGCCTCGCCGACCGACCGGGCAGGGCCACCCACAGCGACAATCCGCCCGCTGGTCGTCGGAAGCGCCAGTCGGGCAGGCGGTCTTGCAGCGCCGTGGCCAGGGCGCTCTCGCGCGCCTTCAACTCGACCCGGCGCTCGGCCAGCGCCGCCTGATCGCCGAGCAGCAGGTGGGCGGAGGCCAACTGGTCCATCACGGCCACGCCCAGGTCCATCGAGGCGCGCGCCTTGATGATCGCCTCGCGCCACTGGCCCGTCGCGCGGACCCAGCCGACGCGAAGGCCGCCCCACCATGACTTGCTCATCGACCCCAGCCGAATGACGTTCGCGCCTCCGCCGGGTGGCGGCGGGGGTCGGTCGAACCACAGCTCCCGCTGGGTGTCGTCGAACACGACGACGGCGCCGACAGTCTCGGCCTCGGCGATGATCCTGGCCTCGTCTTCGGTCGACAGGACGTGACCCGTGGGGTTCTGGTGCGCTCCGATCAGATAGACGAGACGAGGCCGCACCCGCCGCAGAGTGCGGATCATCGTCTCCACGTCCCAGCCGTCTTCGCCCAGGGCGACCGGTACTGGCCTAAGCCCCGCGCGCAGAACGGCCTCCATGGCGTGGGGGTAGGTGGGGTGGTCGATGATCACGCTCTCGCCCGGCCGACCGAGCGCGCGCAGCACCAGCGACCAGCCGTTCTGGGCCCCGGCCGTGATCACGAACTGCTCGGGATCGCTGGCCAGCCCGGCCTGCGACATTCGTTCGGCTGCGGCGGCCCGGAGCGCCAGCAGGCCGACGGGGTCATAGCCATGCCCGGGCAGGAGCAAGGGCAGGGTTTCGATCGCCTTGGCGAAGGCCTGATGCACCGGGGCGCCGGCGGGCAGGACAGCGGTGGCCATGTTGATGACGCCGGGCGCGGCGTCGAGATGGAACAGGCCTTCCGGCGCCGCGCCGCGCTGGACGGGCAGGGCGGTGTAAGTCCCCGAACCGACCCGGCTGACCAGAAAGCCCTCGTCTCTGAGCCTGTCCATCGCGGCGCTGACGGTGATGCGGCTGACGCCCAAAGCCTGGGCGAGGCTGCGTTCGCCAGGCAGGCGCGCATCGATCGGAAGACGGCCATCCAGGATCAGGGCCTTCAGCCCTTTGGCCAGTCGCCGATAGGCCACCGTGTCGGAACCGACATCGCCGAGTCCCTCCAGATGACGACTGAGCGCGAACAGGGTGATGGTCACGGACATAGGGCCACCTTGTATAGAGTGGCTATGGATTTCAAGGCCGGTTGACCGATGATGGCCTCATGTTCCTGCGCCGCTTCACCCAGCTTCAGCTCGGCCTCTTCCTCTATGGGGCGTCGCTCGCCCTGATGGTCGAGGCGGGGCTGGGCCTCAATCCCTGGAGCGTCTTCCACCAGGGTCTGGCCGAGATCACTGGGCTCAGCCTCGGCCTCATCGTCAATCTGGTGGGCGCCCTGGTGCTGCTGGTCTGGATTCCGCTCCGGCAAAAGCCGGGGCTGGGAACGATCTGCAACGTCCTGCTGATCGGGACGTCGGCCGACATCGTGCTGTGGATTATCCCGCCGATCGAGGGGCTGGCGCTGAGGATCGCCTTCCTCGTCGGCGCCGTGGTGCTGAACGGCGCGGCGACGGGGGCCTACATCGGCGCCGGTCTGGGGCCGGGGCCGCGCGACGGCCTGACGACCGGCATGGTGCGACTGACCGGCTGGCCCGTGCGCTGGGTGCGGATGGGGATCGAGTTGGCCGTGCTCGCGCTCGGCTGGATGCTGGGCGGCGCTATCGGTGTGGGCACGGTGCTCTACGCCCTGACCAACGGACCCCTGCTGCAGCTGTTCCTGCCGATGTTCGAGATCGCGCCCGAGCCCTCGACCGGGCCGGCCCCGGCGGCTTAGGCGGCCGCCAGGCCCCCGTCGCGAACCGCGCGTTCTCTGGCACCTCCGCCGTTTCGCAGAAGCGCCTGCGGTCGTCATGACGCTCCTAACGGCAAGGGTCGGCGTCAGAGCGATGGCAGGGGCGTCCGGGTTCAGCTCTGCGGCCTATCCGCGCTCCCGGGTCTTGGTGAACCTCACCTTCGGGAAGCGTTCCGCGACGTACCCGGTCTCCCAGCTCGACTTGGCCAGGAAGACCGGGTTCTGGTCGATGTCGACGGCCATCTGGGGCCGGTACTTGCCGGCGAAGTCCTCGAGGTCGGCCTTGTCGCCGTCGATCCAGCGGGCCTCCGCGTAGGGGCTGGGCTCGAACACGACGTCCAGCCCGTATTCCTCGCCGAGGCGATCGGCCATGACCTCGAACTGCAGCTGGCCCACCGCGCCGACGATGAAGTCCGAGCCCAGCTCGGGCCGGAACAGCTGGGTCACGCCCTCCTCGGCCAGGCCTTCAAGCGCCTTCTTCAGATGCTTGGCCTTCAGCGGATCCTTGACCCGCACCCGCTGCAGGATCTCCGGCGCGAAGTTCGGCAGGCCGGCGAACCGGATCAGGCCGCTCTCCGACAGGCTGTCGCCGACCCGCAGCACGCCGTGGTTCGGAATGCCGATGACGTCGCCGGCGTAGGCCTCCTCGGCCAGCTCCCGGTCCGAGGCGAAGAACATGATCGGCGCGTTCACGCTCAGCTGCTTGCCGGTGTTCTGGACCTTCAGCTTCATGCCGCGCTTGAAGGCGCCCGACGCCATGCGGAACATGGCGATGCGGTCGCGGTGGTTCGGGTCCATGTTGGCCTGGACCTTGAAGACGAAGCCGGTCACCTCGTCGCGGCCCGGCTCGACCGACAGCGCCTCGGGCGCCGGCGCGTTGCGGGTTTCGGGCGGCGCTTCCTTCTTCGCCGGCATGACCTTGGGCGGCGGCGCCCAGTCGCCGATGGCCTTCAACAGCTGCTCGATGCCGAAGTGGCGCAGCGCCGATCCCCACAGGACCGGCGTCATGTGGCCTTCCAGAAAGGCCTGCCGGTCGAACGGCTTGTAGCCCGCCTCCACCAGCTCCAGCGCATCGGCCAGATCGGCCTGTTCGCGGCCCTCGAAGAAGGACGCGGCCTGATCCAGCGGCAGGGGATCGCCGTGGTCGGGGTCTTCGTCCGACCCTGCGGGCTTCTTCACATAGGGCTGGAACCGGCCGGCGCCCACCTCGGCCATGCCGCGCAGCCGGTTGCCGCTCTCGGCCGGCCACCAGATCGGCGAGGGGTCGAGCGCCAGCCGCGACGCGATCTCGTCCAAGAGCGCCATCGGGTCCTGGGCCTCGCGGTCCAGCTTGTTGATGAAGGTGATGATCGGGATGTCCCTGAGGCGGCACACCTCGAACAGCTTCAGCGTCTGCGGCTCGATGCCCTTGGCGGCGTCCAGCACCATGATGGCGCAGTCGGCGGCCGTCAGGGTCCGATAGGTGTCCTCCGAGAAGTCCTCGTGGCCCGGCGTGTCGAGCAGGTTGAACATCTTGCCGTCGTGCTCGAACGTCATGACCGAGGCGGTGACGGAGATGCCGCGCTCCTTCTCGATCTTCATCCAGTCCGAACGGGCCCGCCGGTTCTCGCCCCGCGCGCGTACGGCGCCCGCCGCCCGGATCGCGCCCCCGGCCAGCAGGATGTGCTCGGTCAGGGTCGTCTTGCCGGCGTCCGGGTGGGCGATGATGGCGAAGGTCCTGCGGCGGGACGCTTCTTCGGAGAGGGACAGCTTGGACATGCGGCCCGCGCGATAGCGGTCGGCGGCGTCCAAGTCCAATCACGCGCAGGATCGTGACCGGCGTCGGTCTGGTCGAACGGCGCTTTCGGTGTCATCGTCGCGTCACGGTACGCGTCCAGCCACGTGAAGCCGGGGCGACCGTAGGGACGAAACGATCTCAACGGAGGGCCCCATGGCTCTGCTGCATCCGGCCGACCGCGCCGCCGCCGATCCATCCAAGCCGCATCCGGCGCTGTGCTTCTTCACCGGCCTGGGCGTCATCTTCGCCGGCGGGCTGGGGATACACCTGCTTTTCAGACTGATCTTCTAGACCGAAACCGGCTCAGTTGGACGCAATGCTCGTCTCGAACTGCCCTCCTGGGTCGCGCCGGTGTCGGTGCGGGGGAGCGTGTAGCTGGCGGAGGCGGTCTCGCCGGAGCGGGCATAGGCTCGGGGATGAACCAGGCCCTCGCCGGCCGCCGCTGACCCGACCCGGCGTCAGGGAGCCGATCGCGACGGCTCCCCCAAGACCGCGGCGTCCGTTCAGTCCGCGTCCGACTGCGCCGGCGTCAGCGCCGGGGCGGGCGGCCCGGCGAGCGCCGTATTCAGGGCGTCCCTGTCCAGCGCGCCCTCCCAGCGGGCGACCACGACGGTCGCCACGGCGTTGCCGATGAAGTTGGTGATCGCCCGGCACTCGCTCATGAACCGGTCCACGCCCAGGATCAGCGCCATGCCCGCGACCGGGACGCTGGGCACGACCGCCAAGGTCGCCGCCAGGGTGATGAAGCCGGCCCCCGTCACCCCGGCCGCGCCCTTAGAGCTCAGCATCGCCACGCCCAGCAGCAGCAGTTGCTCGCCGATCGACAGCTCGACCCCGCACGCCTGGGCGATGAACAGCGCCGCCAGGGTCATGTAGATGTTGGTGCCGTCCAGGTTGAAGGAATAGCCGGTCGGCACGACCAGCCCCACCACCGGCCGGTCGCATCCGGCCTTCTCCATCTTGGCCATCAGGCTGGGCAGCGCCGCCTCGGACGACGAGGTCCCGAGCACCAGCAGCAGTTCTTCCCGCAGGTAGCGGATCAGCTTCAGGATCGAGAAGCCGTTGAGCGCCGCGATCGCGCCCAGCACCACGAGGATGAAGGCCGCCGAGGTCAGATAGAAGGTCGCGACCAGCGCCGCCAGGTTGACGATCGACTCGATGCCGTAGCGGCCGATGGTGAAGGCGAAGGCCCCGAACGCCCCGATCGGCGCCGCCTTCATCAGGATGGCCACCAGCTTGAAGAAGGCCTCCGACACCGCCTCCAGCACGGTCATCACCGGCTGGGCCCGGTCCCCGATCGCCGCCAGCGACACGCCGAACAGGATCGAGAAGAACAGCACCTGAAGGATCTGGCCCCCGGCGAAGGCGCCCACCACGGTCTCGGGGATGATCTCCATCAGGAAGCCGACGATCGAGCTTTCCTGGGCGCCGGCCACGTAGCCGCTCACCGCGCCCGCATCCAGGGTCGCGGGGTCCACCCCCATGCCCGCGCCGGGCCGCACGACGTTGGCGACCACCAGCCCCACCACCAGGGCGAAACTGGACACCGCCAGGAAGTAGGCGAAGGCCTTGCCCGCCACGCCGCCGACCTTCCTCAGGTCGCGCAGGTGGGCGATGCCGACCGCCACCGTCAGGAAGATCACCGGCGCGATGATCATCTTCACCAGCCGGATGAAGGCGTCGCCCAGCGGCTTCAGACTTTCCCCGAACGTCGGCCAGACATGGCCGATGACGGCGCCCAGCACGATCGCGGCGATCACCTGCACATAGAGCTGGCTCCAGATCGGCTTGCGGCGCGGCGTCTGCGGCGCCGCGGCGGGCTCGGGCGGCGACACGCCGGGGGCGGCCCGGACGACGGTCGAGCGACGCTTGCGGGGCGGGCGGGCGGTCAGGTCTTCGGTCAAGCGGCGGCTCCGGGAGGCAGGACCAGAATGGCTCTGAAGTCGTTGACGTTGGTGCGGGTCGGTCCGGTGGCGATAGCGTCGCCCAAGGCTTCGAAGAGACTCAGCGTATCGTTATTCGCGATCAGACCGGCCACATCGAGCCCGATCGCCTCGGCTCGCTCAAGACTGTCGGGCCGCGACAGCGCCCCCGCCGCCGGCCCGACCCCGTCGATCCCGTCGGTGTCGGCCGCCAGCGCCCATACGCGACGGCTGGGACCTAGCGCGGTCATGAACGACGCCAGGTATTCGGTGTTTCGCCCTCCTCGACCGGAGCCGGCCACGGTCACGGTTGTCTCGCCCCCCGACAGCACCAGCATCCCCGTCGCGCCGGTCACCAGATCCCGCGCCAGGCCCGCATGCGCGCGACCCAACGCCCGCGCCTGATCTTGCAGGTCAGCGCCGAGGTTGATCACATCAAGCCCCTGGCGCCTGGCTTCCCCATCAGCGGCGGCCAGGGCGTCCCGTCCCGTCCGCAGAACATACACGGGGCCCCGCGCGAGGGGCGGTCGGGGGACGCGGGCGGACAGGGCGGCGGCGACCCGGGGGGAAAGCGGCGCGAGCGCGTCCTCCTGGCCCCTGGCGGACGGCTCGAGGGTCGGCCCGCCCCCCACGACGGCCGGATCGTCGCCGGGCACGTCCGAGACGATGAAGGTGGCGATCGAGGCGGGGTGCGCGGCCCGCGCCAGTCCGCCGGCCTTGATGCGCGACAGTCGTGCCCGCGCGGCGTTCATCTGCGCGATCGGCGCGCCGGCGGACAGCAAGCGACGGTTCAGCTCGATCTCGTCCTGAAGCGTCAGCCCCTCGATCGGCGCGGCGAGCAGGGCCGAGGCCCCGCCGGAAATCAGCGCCACGAGCAGATCGCCCTCGCCCAGCTCCGCCGCGAGCGACAGCATGCGTTCCCCGGCCTGCGCCGAAGCGGCGGTCGGCAGGGGATGTCCGGCTGTCATGGCCGAGAACCGGTTCAGGGGAAGACCGTGCCCGGGCGGGGTGACGACAAGGCCATCCAGCTGCGTCGGAGAAAGCCAGGAAGGTGGGTTCGCCTCGATCGCCGCCGCCATGGCCGCCGCCGCCTTCCCGGCGGCGAGCACGCGTACGCGGCCCCGGGTCGGGGGCATGCGTTCCGCTATGCCGGAAAAATCGGAGGCGGCGGTCACCGCGACGGTGAAAAGTCGCCGCAGCAGCACCTGAGGTTCTAGCAACCGCCGCCTCCAGTGAACCCGGCCCGGGGAGCGGCGGCGGCCCGTCAGGGCCGCCAGGCCAGGCGTTTCGTTGTCAGAAGGTCGCGCGCAAACCGACCTGATAGGTGGAGCCGAAGTCCTGGACCCGCTCGAACAGGCTCTGGCGACCGCCGACATAGTAGCGCACGTCCTTTTCTCCGGTCAGATTGACGCCATCGACGTACAGCTGAACGGCGCTTGTGACGTTCCACCTCAGGTTCACGTCGAGCTGGGTGTAGGGCGCGCGATAGCGGTCCTCGATCCCGTCGCCGGAAAGGCCGGACAGAACCCGTCCGCGATGATTGGCGGCCAGGCGCATGGACAGGACTTCATTCTCCCACCCCAGGGACAGGTTGCCTGAGATGTCCGCCTGGCCGGGGAAGGGAAAGCTCTCGCCGGGCCGCTCGCTGGTCTCCGCCTCGCTGTCCGCCAGGGTCACGTTGCCTTCCAGGAACAGGCCGGACCAGAGGCCCGGCAGTTGCACGAAGGTTTGCGAATAGGAGAGCTCGACCCCGGTGACACTCGCCTCGCCGCCGTTGATGACCGTTTCGATGCTGTCGAAGTTGGTGGCGACCCCGGCGGGCAGCACGATGGGAGTCTGGGTGATGTCGTCGGTCTCGAAATCCAGGAAGAAGTCGCTGATCTCCTTGTGGAACACCGCCACCTGGAACACTGACTGCCTGGAGGGATAGAAAGCGACCGAAGCGTCAAACTGGTCGGCGATCAGCGGGTCCAGGAACGGGTTGCCGGCCTCCAGTTCGCGGGTGTCGTCGGGCTCATCGGCATCGAACCGCACCGCCTGACTGTTCCGCGCGTCCTCGAAGTCCGGCCGCTTGATCCCCCGACCGTAGGAGGCGCGCACGACGATGCTGTCGGACGGCTCCCAGCGGATCAGGGCGCTCGGAAGCCAGTCCGTGTAGTCCTTCTCGTAGGTTCCGAGGTCGATGGCGGTGAGCGGCTGGCCGTTCGCATCCAGACCGTTGTCGTCGCTCTCGAAGAAGAAGCCCTGGCTCGAGAACTCGGTCTGCTCGACCCGAACGCCGCCGATCAGCGTCAGATTGGGGGCCAGACGCCAGTTGCCCATGACATAGGCCGCCGAGACGTCCTCGCCCAGCCGGTAGTCGGAAGCCACCGTGTTGTCCTGTCGCTGGAACGTCGGATCGCTCAGCAGGGCGTCCCGCGTCTGAAGCGCGAGGTCGCGGAGCACGTCCAGGTCGACGAACGGGCCGAACTCCCGGAAGTTGCTGTCCGGGCTGAACAGAGGCAGGTCCTCGTAGGTGAGCTCGAAGCCGGCGTCGTCCGGGCTGCCGTTGTATTCGGCCTTGTCGGCCTCCTTGTCGCGGGTGCGGTACTTCGCGCCGAACTGAACATAGCCTCCAGGGCCGAAGGCCGAGAAGGGCGCACGAATGTTGAACCGGCCCGAGGAGATCTCGTCGGTCCGCTCCTCCTCGATGAACAGCAAGTTGGAATACTCGTACTCGTCGAAGTCGTCGAAATCGATGTCGCCGGGCCCTTCGGGAAACCCGAGCACGAGTAGACTGTCAGGCCCGTAGCTGGCTTGAGCTTGGATGTTGTCAAGCTGGAAACGGGGACGCAGTCCGTCCTCCTGCGACCATCGGGACCGCGAGTGGTCGAGCTGGTAGTCGATCTCCCAGTCGTTCGCGAAACGGTACTCGCCGCCGGCGGACAGCGACAGCAGACGATCCTCGGTCGGCTGGAAGAAGACCTGATAACGGTTGCGGACGTCGTTGAAGGTGCCCGAGGTGTCGGTGATGTCCAGCACCTCGCTGCCCGTCGACCGCTCGGTCTGCCAGAGCTGCTGGACCCGCGTGTCGTCGTCGTTCAGCTGGGTGAACTGGGCGCGGAAGAACAGCTCCATGCCGTCGCGTGGGCGGTACTCGAGGTTGAGGGTGCCGCCGAAGCGCTCGCGCTCGCCGATCTCGAACCGCTGGTTCAGCTCGTTGGGATAGAGGAAGGTGGTTCCGCCGCGCGTGATGGCGCGCAGCCCCTCCTCATTCCTGAGGTCGTCGCCGTTGATGAAGCGCTCGGAGTAGTTGGCGGAGATCGCCAGACCGAGATCGCCGTCCATGAACCGCCGGGCCACGCTGCCCGAGACCTCGGGGCCCCACTTGCCCGCGTATTCCTGATAGTTGCCCTCGGCGCGCAGGGTGTAGCGATCGCCCGGCTGGTCGTAAGCCGACTGGCTCTGCAGCTCCACCGCCCCGCCGATGGTGTCGCCGTCCATGTCGGGCGTGTAGGTCTTGGACACCACGATGCGGCCGAGCAGATCAGACGGAATGACATCCAGCGCGACCGTGCTCGATCCGGCTTCCGAGGTGCCGACCCTCACGCCGTTCACGGTCACCTGGGTGAAGGACGACGGCAGGCCCCGCACCGACACCGTGCGGCCCTCGCCCTCGTTCCGCTCGATGTTGATGCCCGGCAGGCGCTGCAGCGCCTCTGCGGTGTTCTGGTCCCCGAACTGGCCGACCGAGTCGGCGGAGACCACGTTGGTGAGATTGTCAGCCTCCCGCTCCGCCGCCCGGGCCGAGGCGATGGCCCCGCGCTGGCCGGTGACGACGATCCCCTCGACCTCGGTCACCGGATCCTGGGCCCAGGCGACCCCCGCCGGACCGGCGAGCGCGGTGATGATGGCGATAGATGAAACCCCTCGGCGCATGGCCGTCCTCCCGTGGATGTGTTCGCGCCGCTTATGGATCGGCTTGTCAGCACCCATAGCTCCGCCCTGTCCGGATGTCAAAATCGTCCTGACCAATTCTCATATGTCGCCTGACCGGACACGGCGGGTTGCGGATATTGGTCAGGCCGGTCTAGGGTGACGTAACGGAGATTGCGCCATGATCACCAATCGACGCACCGCCTTGGCCGCCGCAGCCGTCGGGTTCTGGGCAGGGGCCGGACGGGTTCGCGCCACGAGCGTCCATCCGCCCAGACGGGACCCCGAGGGTCTGCTACGCTTTCCGATCGATCCGGCTCCCCCGTTGGATCTGAGCGAGATCGCGCCCGAGCCGATCGTGCTGCGGGCCCTAGAGCTTTGGCGCACGCCCCAGGAGGGAACGATCCTGGTGAGAGCCGTCTCGGCCGACGGCGTCGAGGGGGTCGTGCGAGCATCGACCAAGGCCGAGGAGACGATCGAGTTCTTTCGCCTGTTCGTCATGCCGAAGTTCATCGGCGAGGACATGCGCCGGCTCTATCGGATATTGGAGCGGGGATACCGCGACGACTACGAATACGCCTCGGTGCCCTGGTGGAGCGCGATGGGCCAGGCGGAAGTCGCGGTCTGGGATCTGATCGGCAGGACGGTGGGCAAGGCCTGTCACGCCCTGATGGGCCGCAAACTTCGGGACGAGATCCCGGTCTATCTGTCCTCCAACCAGCGCGGCACGCGGCCGGAGGAGGAGGTCGATCACCTGCGCCGCCGCGTGGAGGAGACCGGTTGCCAGGCGATCAAGATCAAGATCGGCCGCCGCATGGGCCGCAACACCGACATGTACGAGGGCCGGTCGGAGGCCATGGTCAAGGCCGTGCGCGAGGCGTTCGGCGACGGGATGACGATCTATGCCGACGCGAACGGCGCCTATGACGCGCCGACGGCGATCGAGGTGTGCCGCATGCTGCAGTCCTATGGCGTGGCCATGCTGGAGGAACCCTGCCCGTTCGAAGCCTTCGAAATGGCCAAGCAGGTCACCGACCGCACCGACCTGCTGATCGCGGGCGGCGAGAACGACTGCGCCTTCGAGAAGTGGGCCTGGTATTGCGACAACCGCGCCTATGACGTGCTGCAGCCGGACCCGATGTACAACGGCGGCATGATGCGCTGCGTGGCCGTGCAGCAGATGAGCGAGGCCGCGGGCCTGCTCTACAACCCGCATTTTCCCCGCAACAACGCCGACACCAGCCCGCTGCTGCACCTCTGCGCCGTCGCGCCCAATCTGTACGGGTTCCAGGAGTATCGCTCGCGTCCCGACGCGCTCGACTTCGCCCACTCACCCCAGATGGCTCCACGCGGCGGAACCCTGCCCGTCTCCGACGCTCCGGGCTTCGGCATCGAGTATGACCCGTCCATCTGGTCGACGGCGACGAGAATCCTGCCGCAATGAGGATGGATCGACGCGCCCTGCTGGCCGGCTTCGGCGCGGCGGCCCTCGCCGGCCCCGCCTGCGCCCAGGTGGCGGTTCGCCGCCCGGACGGTCTGCTGGCCTTTCCCGAAGCCTCCGCCGATCAGGTGGACTTCCGCCGCTGGCTGGATCGGCCGGTGGTCCTTCGCTCCGCCGAGATGCTGAAGGTCGACGGCCGCCACGAGTTCGTGCGCGTGGTCTCCGAGGACGGCGTGGAGGGCGTGGTCAAGGCCAACAGCCGCATGGCGGAGGTCTCCAGCCTGTTCCGCCTGGTGGTCAAGCCGCGCCTCGTCGGCCAGGACATGCGCGACATCGAGCGGCTGATCCGCGAGCTCTACACGCGGGAATACAAGTTCGCCTCCCTACCCTTCTGGACCGCCGTCGGCCATCTGGAGCTGGCGATCTGGGACATGATGGGCCGGACGGCGGGCGTGCGCTGCGTCGAGTTCATGGGGCCGGTCCAGAGGACGGAGATCCCGATCTACATCTCCTCGCTGAGGCGCAACACCACGCCAGAGGAGGAGGTCGCCTGGCTGGCCGAGGAGGTCGAAACCACCGGCGCACGCGGCGTCAAGATCAAGGTCGGCGGGCGCATGAGCCGCAATGAAGACGCCAGCCCCGGCCGTTCCGAGGCCGTGGTGCGCGCCGTGCGCCAGTATTTCGGCGACGCCTTCACGATCTACGCCGACGCCAATGGGAGCTATGACGCGCCGGCCGCGATCGAGCTCTGCCGCATGCTGGAGGATCATGGCGTCGCCATCCTCGAGGAGCCCTGTCCCTTCGAGGATGTCGAGATGACCCGGCAGGTCGTCGAGCGCACCTCGCTGGCCATCGCGGGCGGAGAACAGGACAACAGCCTGGAACGCTGGCGCTGGCTGATCGAGAACCGGGCGCTGGACGTGCTCCAGCCCGACTTCATGTACAACGGCGGCATGGCGCGCACGCTGGAGGTGCAGCGCATGGCCTCCGCCGCCGGCGTCGGCGTGGCGCCTCACTATCCCCGCAGCGGCTCCGAGACGGTCGAGCTCATCCACTTCGCCGCCTATGCGCCGAACCTGCACGGCCTTCAGGAATACAGGGGCCAGGGACGCGACCTCGACTTCCCGCATGAGCCCCGCATCGCCCCCCGCGACGGCGTGCTGACCCTGCCGGAGGGCGTCGGCTTCGGCGTGACCTTCGATCCGGCCCTGTGGCCTTCAGCGGAGCGTCTGTGATGACCCGGTTTCTTTGCGCTGCGGCCTCGCTCATTCTCTGGGGCGCCGCAGCCCAGGTCCAGGCTCAGGCCCAGGTCCAGCCTCAGGCCCGGGGCCAGGATTGCCTGATCACCGACTACGGCGCCGTCGCCGACGACGAAACGCTCGACACCGCCGCCATACAGGCGGCCGTAGACGACTGCCGGGATCGGGGCGGCCGGGTCGTCACCCCGGCGGGCCGTTTCGTCTCGGGCCAGATTCGGCTGGGCTCGCGCATGGAGTTCCACCTCGCGCCAGGCGCGGTTCTGGCGGCCTCGACCCGGCTGGACGATTTCGCGCCCGTGATCGACGGCGAACATCGCGCCTTCGTGGTGGCCCAGGGCGCGGAGGACCTACTGATCAGCGGCAAGGGCGTGCTGGACGGCCAGGGCGCGGCCGCGTGGCCGACCCCGGACGCCGAACGCCTGCGCTTCGGCCTCATCGTCGACCGCTGCCGCAATGTCACGATCCGCGACGTGACGGTCCGGGACACCCCGATGTACCTCAGCGCCGTGAAGGACTGCGACAACGTCGTGATCGACGGCGTGACCCTCACCGCTCCGTGGGACAGTCCGAACACCGATGGACTGCAGATCATCGACAGCGCCGACGTGCGTGTCTCCAACTGCCTGATCTCGGTCGGCGACGACGGCGTCGTGACCAAGGCCCGTCGACGCTTCGTCGAGCGACTTCAGATCACCAACTGCCGGATCAGCTCCGACGACGGCGCCCTGAAGTTCGGCACGCGCTCGGAGAGCGGCGTGCGCGACAGCCTGTTCTCCAACCTGACCATCACCGAGTCCCGGTATGGCGTGGCGCTCTTCATGATCCACGGCGGGCTCTATGCGAACAACCGGTTCTCCAACATCCGCATCGCGACGGGGGGGCGGCACTGGCGCCACTTTCCGATCTTCGTCGACATCGACGATCGTGCGGACGGGCCGAGGCCGCTCGGGCGGATCGAGGGCCTGACCTTCGATGGGCTGGACATCACCACCGCCGGCAACATCCTGATCGGGGGACACCCGAGCTCCCCGGTCCGCGACCTGACCTTGACCGACATACGCATGCGGGTGGAGGACGCTCAGGATCTCGCCGCGACCGCCGGCAAACCCCGGGGCAACCGACGCTTCCAGCCTGTGCCCGGCGCCGCGGATCACTCCGGCGTCGTCGCCCATGTGGTGCTGGGCCATGTCGCGGGGGCGAGCGTGCGGGGCCTGGACGTCCGGGGGATCGCGCCGGGCGACCAGCGCGCCGTTCTGGCCCTGCCGAACTCGAGCGACGTCACCGTCGACGCCGGCCCGGTGTCTGTCCGATGAACGCCGCGACGCGACGGAGCCTGCTCGCCGGGGGTCTGGTGGCGGGCCTCGGCGGATGCGGATCCATCGCCCGCCCTGCGGCCGACTCTTGGTCCAGGGCGGACGCCATCGTCGCCGGCATCCAGTCGCCGAGGATCCCCGCACGGGAGACTCGCATCACGGAGCACGGGGCGCGGACCGGCGCCCATGACGCGCTGCCCGCCGTCCTGGCCGCCATCGGGTCCATCGCGGACGCGGGCGGCGGCCGTGTGATCCTCCCGGCGGGCGAGTGGCGCCTGGACGGGCCGATCCATCTCCGCAGCGGCGTGGAGCTGCACGTCGAAGCCGGGGCGGTGGTCCGCTTCACACCAGAGGCGCGCTTCTATCCGACCGTCTTCACCCGATGGGAGGGGACGGAGGTCTTCAACCACTCTCCCCTCATCTATGGGCGCGGCCTCACGGACGTGGCGGTGACCGGCGCGGGCCGGTTCGAGGGCGGCGGGCGCGACTACTGGTTCACCTGGCGGCCCGAGCAGCGGCCGGACCAGACGCTGCTGCGTCAGATGGGCGCCGAAGGCGTGCCGGTGTCGGACCGGGTCTTCGGCCTGGGGCGAAAACTGCGCCCCGCCTTCCTCCAGTTCATCGACTGCCGCCGCGTGCTGATCGAGGGCCCGACCTTCGCCGACAGTCCGTTCTGGGTGATCCACCCTGTTTACTGCGACCACGTCACGGTCCGCAGGATCGGCGTGGTGTCAAAGCATCTGAACAGCGACGGCTGTGACCCCGACAGCTGCACCAACGTCCTGATCGAGGGCTGCCGGTTCGATGTCTCGGACGACTGCGTGGCCGTGAAGTCCGGGCGGGATCAGGACGGCTGGCGCGTCGCTCGACCCAGCCGCGCCATCGTCGTCCAGGACTGCGAGATGCGGACCGACATCGCCGCCGCCTTCGCCATCGGCTCGGAGATGTCAGGCGGGGCGAACGACATCTGGGTGCGCCGGCTGGCGGTGCCCCACGCCGAGCACGCCCTCTACTTCAAGGCCAATCTGGACCGGGGCGGCGTCATCGAGCGCATCCGCATCAAGGACGTGGCGGTCGAGAAGACCGAGAGCCTTATCCATTTCACCACCGACTATCACAGCTGGCGCGGCGGGAACTTCCCCCCGACCTACCGGGATTTCCGCGTCGAGGACGTGCGCTGCGTCGAGGCCGAGCAGGCGCTCCGGATCGCCGGCGTGCCGAGCGCGCCGGTCCAGGACGTGCTGCTGCGAAACGTCAGCTGCGACCGGGCGACGGAGCCCGACCTGATCCGCGACACCCGTCGGCTGAGGCTGGAGGGCGTGCGCGTTAACGGCCGGGCGGTGACGGCACCGGCCTGAGCCCCTCAGGTCTGCTCGAAGCCCGGCTCCAGCCTCTGCTCCGCCGCGGCGCTGACGCGGGCGTGCTCGGCCTGGTCCAGACGATAGCCCCACATGACAAAGGCCGAGACCGCGACGCCGATCAGGGGCACGACGGTCATGATGGCCTTGATGCCGTCGGCCGTGGCGGGAGTCACGTCCACCCCGTCGACATAGCCGATAGCGAACAGCAGCCAGCCGAACAGGAAGCCGTTGACGCCCAGCGCCAGCTGCTTGGCGAAGCTGGCCAGGCCGAACACCTTTGCGTCGTGGCGCTGGCCGGTGACATAGGCGTTGTATTCGACCGTGTCGGGCAGCATGGCCCAGAACAGCACCTGATAGCTGACGTTGGCGGCCGAGACGGCGGTCAGCAGGCCCGCCGCGATCACCGGATCGCGCGACGGGACCAGCCAGAAGGCGGCGTAGGCGGCCGCGCTCCACAGATTGGCGAACAGCCAGGCGTCTCGCTTGGACCGCCTGCGCGCCACCCAGGCCCAGAAGGGGCTGAAGGCCAGCTGAGCGACCAGGGCCAGCGGCACCAGCACGGCCTTCAGATCGGGCCGCTCCAGCGTGTGGTTGACGTAATAGGTCAGGGCCTTGTTCGTCATGGTGAAAGCCAGGGACGACACGATGATGCAGGCGAACACCCGCATCAGCGGCCCGTTCAGCACCAGCATCCGTCCCACGGTTCGCACGTCGTCGGCCGCGCCGGACAGGGAAAAGCCCTTGGGGTTGGACTCGACCTCGCGCGGCGGTTCGCGGGTCTCGGCGAAGCACAGCCAGAAGATCGGCAGCGACAAGAGCCCCACCGTGCCCGCAGCGGCGACATAGGCGAAGGGATTGCCCTCTCCGCCCGCTCGCGCCACCAGGGTCGGCATCAGATAGGTCACCGCCGCCCCGCCGGAGAAGGCGAAGAACATGCGCCAGCCCGCCAGGCTCGCGCGCTCGTCCGCGTCGCCTGAGATCCGCGCCGACAGCGACGAATAGGGGATCGACACCACCGAATAGGCTGTCCGCATCAGCACCTGGCTGAGCAGGGCATAGAGGAACAGGCCCGACTGTTCGGCGAACAGACCACCCGATGGCACGAGGAAGCAGAGGGCGAAGGCGAGGGCCACCGCCGGACTGGCGAACACCAGATAGGGCCGATAGCTGCCCCAGCGCGTGCGGGTCCGATCGGCGATGGCCCCGATGACGGAATCGGCGAACCCGTCCCACAGGCTGGCGACCAGGAAGACCGTCCCCGCCAGCCGCGCGTCCAGCCCCAGCACGTCCGTGTAGAACGGCATCAGGAGCAGGTTCAGCGTCTGCCAATACAGGTTGAAGCCGAAATCCCCGACGGCCCAGCCGAGCTTGCGCCGCAGCGGCAGGCGGGCCGTCACCGGCCGCTCCACAGGTCGCGCAGAACGAAGGCGGCGCGCTTGGGCTGGCGGTCGCGGGTGAAGACGCCCTTCAGGTTCAACACCACCCGGCGCGAGTGCTGGGCCGTGCGGAAGTCGGCGAAGTTCCAGACGTGGCCGCCGATGGCCGCGGGATGGCGCTCGAGCTCCGCCCAGAACGCGGCGATCAGGTCGGCCTGATACTCCTCGGTGAACAGTTGCGGCGAGGTGGAATGCTGACCGGCCAGGGCGTCGGCGCCGAACTCGGACAGGAAGACCGGCTTGCCGTGCCGGGCCAGGGCGTCGAGGTCGGCGCGCAGCAGCGCGACCGCCCGCTCGATCTGGCCGGGCGCCTGGTACCAGCCGAAGTAGCGGTTGATCGAGACGATGTCGGCCGGGTCGAAGGCCGGGTCGTCCAGCCCGGCATAGCCGACGTTGGCGTGCGTCAGGGGGCGTGTCGGGTCGAGCATTCGGGCGTCGTCGAACAGGGCCTTCCAGTAGGGGCCGGAGCGCGCCCTGTATTCGGGCTCGGCCAGGTAGCCGGGTTCGTTGGCCAGCGACCAGGCGATGACGCTGGGCCGGTGGCCGTCCCGGTCGATCAGGGCCCGGACCGCCGCCCTGTGCTGGGCGAGCGTCGCCCCGGTGACCTGGCGGAAGTCGAGGTTGACCGAGAAGACTTCGTCGATCACCAGCACGCCCCGCTCGTCGGCGAAATCGAGGAAGTCCTCGCTGTAAGGGTAGTGGGAGGTGCGGACGGAGTTGGCGCCGATCCAGTCCAACAGGCCGAAGTCCTTGACCAGCTGGGGCAGGTCCAGTCCGCGCCCGCGGATCGGTCCGTCCTCGTGCTTGCCGAAGCCCTTCAGGACGATGGGCTCGCCGTTCAGCAGCAGCTGATGCCCGTGGACGGCGACGTCGCGAAAGCCGGTGCGGAGCTCGACCCGGTCGGCGACGACGCCCAGCGCATCCAGCCGCTCGACGATGACGTCGTAGAGGGCCGGGTCGGCGGGCGACCAGGGGCGGACGTCGGGAACGCGTAGGCTGATGTCCGAGCCCGCGGGGCCTTCCGACTCCACCTCGCCGACCGACACGCGCACGCGCGCGCCGGGCGGGGCTTCCACGCGCGCCGTCAGCACGCCCAGCGCCGAGGCGCGGAGCCGGACCGCCTCGATCCCGCCGATCGGCGTCGCCGTCAGCCAGACTGGCCGGTTCAGCCCTCCGTAGGGGAAGAAGTCGAACCGTACCGCCGGCCGGTATTCGTCGCGCAGCCGGTTCTCCGCCGCATACTGCTCGGGGGCCACGCCGGGCGTCGGATGGTCGAGCGGCAGGCGGTTGTCGACGCGGACCACGACGCGCACGGTTTGGCCGGCGACCAGCCCGTCGCTGTCGATCTCGAAGGGCAGGAAGGCCGGGCCGCTCTCGCCCACGAACAGCCCGTCCAAGAACACGCGCGCCGAGAAGTCCGCGCTGTCGAACCGAAGCCGGACGCGGCGCCCCTCGAACGACGGGGGGATGAAAACCTCGGTCTGCAGCCACGCGGCGCCCTGGTAGTCCATGAAGCCCGCTTCGGCGAGCTGCTCGTTCCAGGACCCGGGGATCGCGATCGGATGGGTGTGGTCGACGGCTGAGCCCGCGCCCCAGCGCTCGGCCTCGCCGACGTCGTCCGGATCGAAGCGGATGCGCCAGACGCCAGAGAGGTGCAGCGCGTCGCGAAAGGCGTTCCTCTGCGGCCGGATCAATTCACCAGTTCCACATCGTGCCGTCGGTCAGGCGCGCGATGGGCAGCTGGCGCGGATTGTAGGGATACTTGGCCGCCAGGGTCTCGTCGATATCGACGCCATGGCCGGGGGCCTCTCCGGGGATCAGAAACCCGGCCTCGAAGCGGTAGTCGTGGGGGAAGACGGCGTCCGTCTCGGGCGTATGGCGCATATACTCCTGGATGCCGAAGTTCGGGACCCAGGCGTCGAAGTGCAGCGCCGTCCCCATGGTCACCGGCGACAGGTCGGTGGCGCCATGGCAGCCGGTCCTCACCCCCCACACTGAGGCGAAGTCGGCGATCCGGCGCAGGTGCGTCACCCCGCCCGCGCCGACGATGGTGGCCCGGATGTAGTCGATCAGTTGCTCCTGGATCAGGTCCTTGCAGTCCCAGAGCGTGTTGAAGATCTCGCCCACCGCAAGCGGCGTGGTGGTGTGCTGACGGATCAGGCGGAAGGCCTCCTGGTTCTCGGCCGGGGTCGCATCCTCGAGCCAGAACAGCTTGTGCGGCTCCAGCGTCTTGCCTAGCTGGGCCGCCTCCAGCGGCGTCATCCGGTGGTGGCCGTCGTGGAGCAGATGGGTGTCGAAGCCGTAGGTTTCGCGCAAGGCGTCAAACAGCTTCGGCACATGGTTCAGATACTTGGCCGTGTCCCAGGCGGTCTCGGTTGGCAGATGGGCGTCGGCCGGTTCGTAGTAGAGGTCGCCGCGTCCCACCCCATAGGCCAAGGGCACCCCCGGCACGCCGGTCTGGGCCCGCACGGCCTTGTAGCCCATGCCGATGTAGCGGCCGACCGCCTCCACCGTCTGCTCGATGTCGGCGCCGTTGGCGTGGCCGTAGACCAGGACCTTGTCGCGCGACTTGCCCCCGAGAAGCTCATGCAGCGGCGCGCCCAGCGCCTTCCCCTTGATGTCCCACAAGGCGACGTCCACGGCCGCGATCGCCCGCATCGTCACCGGCCCCCGTCGCCAATAGGCGCCGCGGTACAGCAGCTGCCAGATGTCCTCGATCCGTCGCGCGTCGCGTCCGATCAACAGGGGACAGACGTGGTCGTTCAGATAGGCGACGACCGCCATCTCCCGGCCGTTCAACGTGGCGTCGCCGATGCCGTGGACCCCCTGATCGGTGTCGATCTTCAGTGTAACGAAGTTTCGACCGGGCGAGCAGACGATCACCTTCGCCGCCGTGATCGTCAGCGGCTGGGCCACGCCCGCCCGACCTGACCAGTCGGTTCCGAGCGTGAGGGCGTCTCCATCGGCGGCGGGCATGCGGCGATCCTGTGCTAGAACGCGCCGACCCTAGGTGGATAATTTTGGATTGTCCAGATTGGTCAGGCCAGATAGGATGGTGGTCATGTCGCCCAGGAACGAGGCCAAACGACTGTACGAGCAGGTGGCGGAAGCCCTGGCGGCGCGCATCGCCGCCGGCGAGCACCGCGTGGGGGACCGGTTGCCGTCCGAGCGGGATCTGGCCCAAACCTTCGGCGTCTCCCGACCGACCATTCGCGAGGCGGTGATCGCACTGGAATTGGATGGACTCGTCGAGGTCAAGATGGGCTCCGGCGTCTATGTCCGGGCCAAACAGCCGACCGGCGGCAAGGCCGGCGAAACGGACATCGGCCCGTTTGAGTTGCTGGAAGCGCGTCGCGCGATCGAGGGTGAGGCGTGCGCCATGGCCGCGTTGCGGGTGACGTCCGAGACCATCGCCCAGCTGCGCGCCCTCGTGGACGAGATGGAGGACGAGAACGCCCGCGACGTCGTGATGAGCGAGGACGCGGACCGGCGCTTTCATGTAGCCATCGCTGACGCTACCCAGAACAGCGCGATGATCCAGGCCGTGCGCAGTCTGTGGGACGCGCGCAGCCGCTCGCCCCAGCACCAGTTCCTCTCGCAGAAAGTTCGCGCCGCCGGGGTCAAGCCGCGCATCAACGAGCACGCCGCCATCGTCGAGGCCTTGAACATGCGCGATCCGGCCGCGGCGCGCGCGGCCATGCGGGATCATCTGACCCGCGTGATCGAGTCCCTGCTGGAAGCCACCGAGACGGAGGCGATGGAGGCGGCGCGGGCCCGGATCGCCGAGCAGCGCCAACGCTACGCCGCCACGACCCATTGATGTCTCAGCCCCTGACCCTGCACCCCGACCGTCTGTTCCCGGCAGATCCCGGGACGCGAGCGGTCGCGCGCCGGCTCCACGCCGCGATCCGCGACCTGCCGATCGTCAGCCCGCACGGGCATACCGATCCCGCATGGTTCGCCCTCGACGCGCCCTGGGCCAGCCCGGCGGAGCTGCTGATCACTCCGGACCACTACGTCTTCCGGATGCTCCACAGCCAGGGTGTCGCCCTCGAGGACCTGGGCGTCCCGCGCGCCGACGGCGGCCCCGTCGAGACCGATCCCCGCGCGATCTGGCGCCGTTTCGCCGAGCGCTATCACCTGTTCCGGGGCACGCCGTCGCGCATCTGGCACGACTGGGTCTATGCCGAGGTGTTCGGCTTGGATGTGCGGCTGTCGGCAGAGACCGCCGACCTCTATTTCGACGTCATCGACGCGGCCCTGAAGACCGAGGCGTTCCGGCCGCGCGCCCTGTTCGAGCGCTATGGCATCGAGGTCATCGCCACCACCGAGGGGCCGCTGGACGACCTGGCGCACCACCGCGCGATCCGCGACAGCGGCTGGGCGGGCAGGGTCGTCACCGCCTATCGCCCCGACCCGGTCATGGATCCGGACTATGAGGACTTTCACGACAACCTGGTCCGCTTTGGCGCCCTGACCGGCGAGGACGTCGGCCGCTGGCAGGGCTATCTCGCCGCGCACCGCAAACGCCGGGCGTTCTTCGCCGAACACGGCGCGACCTCGACCGACCACGGCCATCCCACGGCCTTCACCGCCGACCTGCCGCAGGATCAGGCCGCCGCCCTGTACGAGCGCGTCGCCACGGGTCCGGTCTCGGCCGGCGACGCCGAGCTGTTCCGGGGCCAGATGCTCACAGAGATGGCCCGCATGAGCCTGGACGACGGCCTGGTGATGCAGATCCACCCGGGCAGCTTCCGCAACCACAACGGCACGGTGTTCAACCGCTTCGGCCGCGACAAGGGCGCCGACATCCCGACCCGCACCGACTATGTTTCGGCGCTGAAGCCCCTGCTGGACGCCGTCGGGTCCGAGCCGGGCCTGACCATCATCCTCTTCACGCTGGACGAGACCGCCTACTCCAGAGAACTGGCCCCGCTGGCGGGCCATTATCCGGCCCTCCGCCTCGGCCCACCCTGGTGGTTCCACGACAGCCCGGAAGGCATGCGCCGGTTCCGCGAGCAGGCGACGGAGACCGCTGGATTCTACAACACTGTCGGCTTCAACGACGACACCCGCGCCTTCCTCTCGATTCCGGCGCGGCACGACGTGGCCCGGCGCATGGACTGCGGCTGGCTGGCCCGTCTCGTCGTCGAGCACCGGCTGGAGGAGGACGAGGCCCACGAGGTCGCCCGAGCCCTGACGTACGACCTGGTCAAGGCGGCCTACCGGCTGTGACCGCCACGCGCCGCGCCCTGATCGCCGCCGCGCTGGCCGCTCCCGCGGCGGGGTGTGTGCAGGAGATCGGCGAGCGGCCCCTGCGCGGCGCGGACGCCCATCCGGCCGGCTATCCCACGGTCGAGGCGGTCGATCACTTCGGCCGGCTGATCTCCGAACGCACCGACGGCCGGCTGCGTCTGCGCAACTACGCCGGCGGCCAGCTCGGTGAGGAGAAGGACACGCTGGAGATCACCGTCTTCGGCGGACTGGACATCAATCGGGTCAATCTGGCGCCGCTCAATCCGATCGAGCCCCTGACGCTGGTGCCGTCGCTGCCCTTTCTGTTCCGCTCGACGGACCACATGCGCCGCGCTCTGGACGGAGCCCCCGGCCGCACCGTGCTGAACGCGCTGGAACGGCATGGCCTCATCGGCCTGGCTTTCTACGATTCCGGCGAGCGCAGCTTCTACAACACCCGCCGACCGATCCGGACGCCGGCCGACATGCGTGGCCTGAAGCTGAGGGTTCAGACCTCCGACCTCTATGTCGCCCTCGTCCAGGCGCTGGGCGGGAGCCCGATTCCCATGTCCTACGGCGAGGTCTTCCAGGGACTGGTCCAGGGCGTGGTCGACGGCGCCGAAAACAACTGGCCCTCCTATCAGGACAGTCGCCACTTCGAGGTCGCCCGCTACTACAGCCTGACGCGCCACGTGATGGCCCCAGAGGTGCTGGTCGCCTCGGCCCGCACCTGGGCCAAGCTGACCCCGCCCGACCGCGACGTCATCCGGGCCGCCGCGACCGAAAGCGTGCCCGTCATGCGCGGCCTGTGGGAGGCGCGCGAGCGCACGGCCCGTCAGGCGGTCGTCGAGGCGGGCGTCGAGGTCGTCGAGGACCTGGACCGGGCCGCCTTCGAGACGGCGATGCGGCCGGTCTGGGACCGCTTCGTCACCTCCGACGCCCAGCGGACCCTGGTCGAGCAGATCCGGGGGATGGGCTGATGCTGGCCGGCCTCGCCTTCGTCTCGCGCTGGATCAGCCGAGGCACCCTCGCCTTCGCCGCGCTGGGCCTGATCGTCATGACCGGCATCATCGGCTGGTCGGTCTTCGCTCGCTATGTGCTGGGCGACGCCCCGGCCTGGGCCGAGCAGGCGGCGCTGCTTCTGATGGTCTGGTTCGTGCTGCTGGCGGCGGCCGTCGGCGTGCGCGAGCAGTTCCACCTCGGCATGACGGCCGCGACCGACGCGATGCCGCAAGGCCTGCGTCGCGCCAGCCGGATCATCGCCATGCTGGGGATCGCAGGGTTCGGCGCGGCCATGGGTGTCTGGGGCGGCGAGCTGGTGGCGCGCACCTGGGCCTTCGACATCCCGACGCTGGGGGTGCCGCGCGGGGCGGCCTATCTGCCCCTGCCCATCGCCGGATGGCTCAGCGTGCTGTTCGCGCTGGAGCACCTGTTGACCGAGGCCCGGGGCCGGAAAGTGGAGCCGCTGTGGAGCTGATCCTTCTCCTCGGGCTGCTCGCCCTGTTGCTGATCCTCGGCGTGCCGGTCGCGTTCGCGCTCGGCCTGGCGTCGCTCGTGACCTTCATCTTCATGGACATCGCGCCGGTCGTGGCGTTCCAGCGGATCGCGACGGGGGTGAACGTCTTCGCCCTGATGGCCATTCCCTTCTTCGTCTTCGCCGGCGACCTGATGCAGCAGGCCGGCATCGCCGAGCGGCTGGTGCGCGTCGCCGACGCCGCCATGGGCCGGATGCGCGGCGGGCTGGGCGTCGTCGACGTCGGGGCCTCGATGATGTTCGGCGGCGTCTCCGGGTCGGCCGTGGCCTCGGTTTCGGCCCTGGGTTCGACCCTGGTGCCGATGATGAAAGAGAAGGGCTACGACGCCGACTACGCCGTCAACGTCACCTCGACGTCAGCGATCCTCGGCATCCTGATCCCGCCGTCGCACAATATGATCATCTATGCGGCGGCCGCAGGCGTGTCCGTGTCAGTGGCGGATCTGTTCCTGGCGGGCGTGGTTCCCGGCATCGTGACCGGCATCCTGCTGGCGGCCGTCGCCTGGTTCATCGCGGTGCGGCGCGGCTATCCCAAGGGCGAGTTCCCCGGCTGGCCGGCCTTCGCCCGCGCCTTCGCCGCCGCCCTTCCCGGCCTGCTGACCGCGGTCATCATCTTCGGCGGCGTGCTGGGCGGGGTCTTCACCCCGACCGAGAGCTCGGCGGTGGCCGTCATCTACACCCTGGTCATCGCCCTGATCGTCTATCGCACCCTGGGCTTTGGAGGCTTCGCCACCGCCGCGCAGAACGCGGTCAAGACCACGGCCATGGTCATGCTGATCATCGGGTCGGCCGCCGCCTTCGGCTGGCTGCTGGCCCTGTTGGAAGCGCCTGAGCAGCTGGCCACCCTGCTTCAGACCCTGACCGACAATCCGATCCTGATCCTGCTGATGATCAACCTCATCCTGCTGGTGCTGGGCACCTTCATGGACATGGCGCCCCTGATCGTCATCACCAGCCCGATCTTCCTGCCGGTCGCCATGGCCACCGGCATGGACCCGGTGCAGTTCGGCGTCATGCTGATGCTGAACCTCGGCATCGGCCTGGTGACGCCGCCGGTGGGGTCGGTGCTATTCGTCGGCTGCGCGGTGGGCAAGATCCGGGTCGAGGAGGCGGTCCGCACGATCTGGCCCTTCTACCTGGCCCTGTTCGCGGCCCTGATGGCCATCACCTTCGTGCCGGCCCTGACCCTGACGCTGCCGGGGCTGGCGGGATGATACGGCTGTCGGACCAGGCGTTGGCGAACCTGCCGGCTGAAATCGCACGGCCGGCTTACGATCGCCGCGCCGTCCGCGGCGGCGTGGTGCACCTCGGCATCGGCGCCTTTCACCGGGCGCATCAGGCGGTGGTGTTCGACGACGCCCTGAGCGCCGGCGACCTGCGATGGGGCGTGCGCGGCGTTTCGTTCCGGTCGCCCGGCGTGCGGGATCAGTTGAATCCCCAGGACGGGCTCTACAGCCTGGTCGTGCGCGACGGCGCACAGGTCCAGACCCGCATCGTCGGCGCGGTCCGGGACGTGCTGGTCGCGCCGGAGAGCCCCGCCGCCGTGGTCGCCGCCCTGGCCGACCCGGACACCCATCTCGTCACCCTGACCGTCACCGAGAAGGGCTATCGGCTGGACCCGGCCTCGGGCGCGCTGATCGAGAGCGATCCGGAGGTCGCCGCCGACCTCGCCTCCCTGGCCGCCCCCCGCACCGCGCCGGGCTTCCTGGCGGCGGGGCTGGCCCAACGGCGCGCGCGCGGGCTCGAGCCGCTGACAATCGTCAGCTGCGACAACCTCCCCCACAACGGCGCGCGTATCAGGGACGCCGTGCTGGCCGTCGCCCGTCGCCACGACCCGGCCCTGACGGGCTGGATCGAGGGCGGCTGCGCCTTTCCCCAGACCATGATCGACCGCATCGTCCCGGCCACGACGCCGGAGGATCGCCGCTCGCTCGCCGAACGGCTCGGCGTCGACGATCACGGCATGGTCAAGACCGAGCCCTTCACCCAGTGGGTGATCGAGGACCGCTTCGCCGGTCCCCGCCCGGACTTCGAGCGGCTGGGCGTTCAGATCACCTCGGCCGTCGGTCCTTACGAGGACGCCAAGCTGCGGCTCCTGAACGGAGCCCATTCGGCTATGGCCTATCTGGGCGGTCTGGCCGGTCTGGCGTTCGTGCATCAGGTCATCGCCGACCCGGTGTTCGCCGCCTATGTCGAGCGGCTGTGGGACGAGGCGGAAGCGACGCTCGATCCGCCCGCCGGACTGGACCTGTCCGACTATCGCCGCGCGCTCAAGGCCCGCTTCGCCAACGCCGCGCTGGAGCATCGCACCCGCCAGATCGCCGTGGACGGCTCGCAGAAGCTGCCGCAGCGGCTGTTGGCGGGGGCCGCCGTCCGGCTGGACCGGGGCCTGTCGATCGAGGCCCTGACGCTGGCCGTCGCCGCCTGGATGCGCTGGCAGGACGGCGTGGACGAGACCGGCGCGGTCCATGTGGTGGACGATCCCCTCGCCGCCGAAACGGCCCGGCTGGTCGCCCGCACGCCCGATCCGCTAGAACGCGCCGCCGCCCTGCTGTCGCTCGAAGCGGTCTTCCCGGAGCGCCTCGCCAGAGACCCGCGCTTCACCGCGCCGGTGATCGCCGCCTACGCGCGCCTTGCCCGGGGCGGGGCCCGCGCCGCCGCTGCCGCCGTGGTCGGAGGCGCGGCGTGACCCTGCTGAGGCTTCATCCGGGCGACGACGTCGCGGTCGCCCTGACCGACCTGGCCGCCGGGGAGATGGTCGATGGGCTGACCATCGTCGAACCGGTCGCGGCCGGGCACAAGATCGCGGTCCACGCCGCCCCGGTCGGAACGGTCGTGCGAAAATACGGCCAGGTCATCGGCCGGGCCTCGGCCGACATCGCCCCAGGCGCCTGGGTCCACACCCACAATCTCGCCATGAGCGACGCCGACCGGTCCGCCGAGATCGGCGCCGATCGCCGCCCCATGCCCGCCCCGATCGACGCCCCGACCTGGTCCGGATATCGCCGCGCCGACGGCCGCTGGGGCACGCGAAACACCGTCGCCATCCTGACCAGCGTCAACTGCTCGGCGACCGTCGCCCGCCGGATCGCCGACGCCTTTCCTGCCGAAGCTCTGCCCGAGGGGGTCGACGACGTCGCCGCCTACACCCACGCAGCCGGATGCGGCGGGGCCTCTCTCGGCCATGACGTCAGGCTGCTCCAGCGCACTCTCGCCGGCTACGCTCGCCACCCCAACGTCGCCGCTGTCCTGATCGTCGGCCTCGGCTGCGAGGCCAATCAGATCCCGGAGTGGCTGGCGGCCGAGGGCCTGACGCCCGGCCCTCGCTTGCGCACTCTGTCGATCCAGGAGGCGGGCGGTACGCTGAAGGCCATCGAGGCGGGCCGCGCCATCATCCGCGACCTCATCGACCAGGCCGCGACCGCGCGCCGCGCGCCCGCGCCCCTGTCCGGCCTCGTAGTCGGGCTCCAGTGCGGCGGGTCGGACGGCTGGTCCGGGGTGACGGCCAATCCGGCGCTGGGCCGCGCCGTCGACCGCCTGATCGCCCATGGGGGCTCGGCCCTGCTTTCGGAGACGCCCGAAATCTGGGGCGCCGAGCACCTGCTGCTCCGCCGCGCGACGCCGGTGACGGCCCAGGCCCTGCTCGACCGCCTCGCCTGGTGGCGCGACCATGCCGAAGCGAACGGCATGGAGCTGAACAACAACCCCTCGCCCGGCAACCTGAAGGGCGGCCTAACCACCATCCTGGAGAAGTCGCTGGGCGCCGTCGCCAAGGCGGGCTCGGCGCCCTTGGAGGACGTCATCGGCTACGCCCAGCCCATGAGGCGGCGCGGACTGACCTTCATGGACAGCCCCGGCTACGATCCCTGCTCGGCCACCGGCCAGATCGCCTCGGGGGCCAATCTGATCGCCTTCACGACCGGCCGAGGCTCAGTGTTCGGCGCCAAGCCCGCGCCCTGTCTGAAGATCGCCTCCAACCCGCGGTTGGCGGCGTGGATGGCCGAGGACGTGGACATCGACGCCTCCTCGATCCTGGACGGCGAGAGCGTGGACGCGGTCGGAGAGCGCATCTTCGCGCGGCTGTTGTCGCTCGCCTCCGGCGCGGCGTCGGCGTCTGAGGCCCTCGATCTGGGGGAGGCCGAGTTCGTGCCCTGGCAGAAGGGAGCCTATCTGTGATCCGCATCGCCTTGATCGCCTCGGTCCTCGTACTGACGCCGGTTCAGGCCGTGGCGACGCCAAGCCGGCTGGCCGAGATCGAGACGGCGATCCGTGAGGTCGGAACCCACGCCGCCCGCGTGCTCATCGACGATACGGGCAAGGGCCGCGCCGACTACGATCTCCTGGCGGGTGAATGGCTGGAATACGAGCCGCATTGGCACACGGGTCAGACGGCCCTGGGGCTGATCGAGGCCTGGCGGGTGACGGGCGAGCCCGAGTTCCTCGCCGCCGCGCGCAGAGCCGGGGACTGGTGGATTTCGACCGAGTTCCAGTCGCCCCATCCACTGGCAGGTCTGGTCAACGCCGCCCACGGCGACCGGTTGGGCCGGCTGATCAACTTCACCACGGTGTCGGACGGCACGCCGGGTCTCTTCGCCCTCAGCCGCGTCACCGGCGACCCCAGGTACGCCGATGCTGCAACCCGGTCAGGCCGCTGGCTGTTCGAGAACACCGCCGTGCCCGGCCATCCGGGCCTCTACTACAACATCATCGAGCCGGACACGGGTCGCCTCTGGACGGACCGCTCGCCGCACCATCCCGACGCGAACCCGGCCTCGGTCACCCAGGTAGCCCGCCCCAACATCGAGGGCTATCTGGCCCGCGACATGTGCCGCCACACCGGCGACCGGCGCTGGTGCGACCGGTTCCTGGCCCATGCCCGCACGGTGGTGGAGAGACAGGACGACAGCGGCCTATGGATGGCCTTCGAACCGAACGATCCGGACACCGGCCGGGTCCACCCCCGCTTCAACATCTGGAACGCCGAAGCCCTGCTGGAGGCCTATGCCCTCAGCCGCGATCCGCTCTTCCTGGACGCGGCGATGAAGACGGGCCGGGCGATGGCGCGCTATCAGGACCGCTGGGGTGGCTTCTCCTACGATCTGAACAGGGACGGGACGTCTCGGCCGGGCTCGATCACGGGATCCGCGACCGCCTTCGCGGGCATCCTCTGGCTCAGACTGCGCGACTACGGCGTCGGCGATGAGTTCGACGGGAACATAGACCGATCCCTGACCTGGCTCCTGGCCAACCGATTCGCCGCGGACCATCCCGATCCCAACCTCGCCGGCGCCATCCTGGAGACGCGCGCCCGCACCGTGGACGGCCGCGTGCGGCTGGCCGTGCGCGACATCGCCGGCGCCTTCGGCCTTCGCTTCCTGGCGATGGCCTGGCGGGACCTTCAGGGCCAGGACGTGAACGAGACCCTGCCATGACGATGATCGATCGCCGCCGCCTGATCTCCGCCGGCGCCCTGACCGGCGCGGTCGCCGCGACCGAGCCCCTGGCCCATGCTCAGGCCCCCGGGGCGGCCCCCGCCCCGGCCCTGATCGGGGCCCTTCCGAACCGGTCCCGCGTCTCCCTCGACGGGCGGTGGAAGCTGATCCTGGACCCCTTCGACGTGTCGGGCCGCAAGCCCGGCCCGCGCCGGAACTTCTGGGAGGACCGTCCCACCACCGACGACGGCCCGCTGGTCGAATACGAATGGGCGTCCAGCGACGAGATCGCCGTGCCCGGCGACTGGAACACGCAGGCCCCGGAGCTCTTCCACTACGAGGGCCCCGCCTACTACCGTCGTGATGTCGAGGGGCCGCCCGCCGACGGGCGCCGCCGGTTCCTGGTGTTCGAGGCCGTGAACTATCGCAGCCGCGTCTGGCTGAACGGCGAACCGATCGCCGAGCACGAAGGCGGCTTCACACCGTTTGAGGTCGAGGTCACCGATCGCCTCCGGCCCGGGGCGAACAGTCTGGTCGTGCGCGCCGACAGCCGTCACGGACCCGAGACCCTGCCCGCGCTGGATTTCGACTGGAAGAACTACGGGGGCGTCACCCGCTCGGTCTGGCTGGTCGATACGCCGGCGACCTTCGTCCGCGACGCCTTCGTGCGGCTGGAGCACGGACGGATCCTCGCCGACATCGTGGTCGACGGCCCCGACGCCGGCGGCGCGCCCGTTCGGCTCGACCTGCCCGATCTCGACGTGGGCGCGGAGGCGGTCGCCGGGTCCGACGGCCGCGTGCGGCTGTCGCTCGCGGCGCCGCCCGGCCTCCGACTCTGGTCTCCGGAGACCCCGGTCTTGAACACGGTGTCGATCGCGGCGGGCGGCGACCGCTGGATCGACCGCATCGGCTTTCGCACGCTCGAGACGCGGGGCCGCGAAATCCTGCTGAACGGGCGTCCGCGCTTCCTCAAGGGCGTCGCCATGCACGAGGAACGCCTGGGGACCGAGGGCGGCCGCGTCACGACGGAATCCGAAGCGCGCGCGCTGCTGACCCAGGTCAAGGCGCTGGGCTGCGACTTCGTGCGTCTCGCGCACTATCCGCATGGCGAGACGACCGTGCGCCTCGCCGACGAGCTCGGCCTGATCGCCTGGGCCGAGATTCCCGTCTACTGGGAGGACGTCGCCTACGATTCCGCCGCCACCCTGGCGCTGGCGCGGACCATGACCGCCGAGATGATCGTGCGCGACCGCAACCGTTGCTCGGTCGGCTTCTGGTCCGTGGCCAACGAGACGCCGCAGACGCCCGAGCGGCTGGCCTTTCTCAGGACGGTGATCAGCGATGTCCGCGCCTTGGACGCCACTCGTCTGGTCACCGCCGCCTTGAACAAGAACGTCGACGTCGGCGGCGTTCGCGACGGCGAGACCCGCCTCATCGTGGCTGACGATCTCGGCCGCGACCTCGATGTGGTGGCGATGAACCAGTACGAGGGCTGGTACGGTCGCCGGACGCCCGGCGAGATTCGCCAGGTCAGCTTCGGAACGACCTGGGAGAAGCCGCTGCTGATGTCCGAGTTCGGCGCCGACGCCCTCCATGGCCATCACGGACCGCGCGAGAGCCGCTGGACGGAGGCGCACCAGGCCTGGCTCTTCGAAGAGACGCTCGAGGCCCTCGCAGCGTCGGGCATCTTCGCCGGGGTCACCCCCTGGCTCCTGAAGGACTTCCGCTCCCCACGGCGGTGGCACGGCAGGTTTCAGCGCGGCTGGAACCGTAAGGGGGTGATCGACGAGACGGGACGGCGCAAGCTCGCGTTCGACACCCTGCGTCGCTTCTACGGGACCTCCTGAAATGACCCTCTCGCTCCGCCCCGCAGACCTTTGCCGCTTCGACTGCGCGGCCATGGGGGAGGTTCATGCTCCGGCTCGATCCCGGCGAAGGTCGGATAGCATTTTCAAGGCGTGGCAGTGGAATGGCAGCCAACCGGATACGCTAGGGACAGCGCACCTGGGACGCCTCGGAGTCCGGCTCCGAGAGGAGTGTCGGTTCGACCCCGGTCGCCCGCACCAGTTCAGCGACTAAGGCGCGGGCGCGAGGCGTCTGACCATCATGTCAAAAGAACAAACTCGGTCTCCAGAACCTACCGCTTCGCCTTTGGGCGAGAAGCTTGTGGATAGGCCCCCCTTGGCTCTCATCACACGCTCAGAAAGCTCGCGACGGTCAGCCGCGCCATCTTCGCATTTGGTCCCAAAGTCTCCGGGGCGGGGCGGGCGCAGTGCAACAGGCCGCCGCGATAGATCAGAGCCCGGTTGAAGTCGCCGTCGAAGCGTCCGATCTCCTCAAACAGGGGAGTGGAGCCGTCGATGTATCCGGGCGGCGGCGCGCCGTGCTCTCGGAGGTCCCGAGCCAGGGCGTCGAGATAGGCGCGATGCCGGGCCGCGTCGATGAACTCGAAGCCCGTCGTGCGATGCCGGAAGAAGGCCGTGCCGCCAAGGTCGCGCGGGCCGAGATAATGGATCACCGCCATCATGCCCGGCGCCACCCCGTCGATATGCGGCAGCCGCTGGGCCAGACTGAGCTGCTCGGGCTGAAGCGTCGTCACCGAATAGAGGGCCCGGTCCACGCGCACCCGGCCCGAGGCTCCGAAGACCTCACGCAGGATCGGGGCCAGCACCTGGACCAGGCCTTCGAAGTAATCGGCCGCGACGGGGGCGCGGACGCCCGGATAGTAAGGCCCCATGGGGGCGAGCTCGGCCTCGCGACCCGCGACCGCCAGCCGCTCCGGGTCGGGCGCGAATCCATCGACCACCACGACAGGCTGACCCTCGGCGCCGAGGCGATGGACGTCGATGACGGGGGCGTGGCTCATCGGCCGAGGCTCCATGCTGGCGACGGGATGGGCGGAGGCGGTAGGGTTCGGCCATGCGCCCCTTGCCCGAAGTCTTCCACGTGTCCCTCGACGACTTTCGCGCCATCCGGCGACGCGCCGAGCCCATGGTGCTGCGGGGGCTGGTGAACGACTGGCCCCTGGTGCGCGCCGATCGAGCGGGCGACGGGCCGGACCTGCTGCGCAGCCTCGCAGATGATCGCCCCGTGCGTTTCCTTCGGGCCGAGCCGGAGGCCGAAGGGCGGCTCCACTACGGCGCGACCGTCGGCGGGGCGAACTTCGTCACGCAGGAAGGCTCGCTCGGCGCCTTCCTCGACGCCGTCGCCGAGGCGGCGCGGCAAGCCCGGCCGCCCGCCCTGGCGGTGCAGGGACTGCCTGCCGCGGAGCGCCTGCCGCAGTTTGCGGCCCGCCACCGGATGCCCCTGCTGCCCCAGCAGATCCCCGGCCGCCTGTGGATCGGCAATGCCGCCAAGGTGGCCATCCATCATGACCCGTCGGAGAACATCGCCTGCGTCGCGGCCGGCCGTCGATGCTTCACCCTGTTCCCTCCGGAGGCGGTCGGGGACCTCTACATGGGGCCGTTCGACGACACCCCGGGCGGCGTCCAGGTCAGCCTGGTGCATCTGACCGATCCCGACCTTGAGACCTATCCTCGATTCCGCCGGGCGTTCGAGGCGGCGCGGGAGGCGGTGCTGGAGCCTGGCGACGCCATCTACATCCCCTACCACTGGTACCACCATGTGGAGGCCACGGAGCCCTTCAACGTTCTGGTCAACTACTGGTGGGACCCGGCGTCGCGCGGGCTGGGGTCGCCGTGGGACGTGATGCTGCATGGGCTCATCGCCTTGCGCACCCTGCCGCCGGAGCAGAGGCGCGCCTGGCGGGCGATGTTCGACCACTACGTCTTCCAGCTGGACGGCGACCCGGCCGCGCACCTGCCCGAGACCCGGCGCGGCGCGCTCAGCCCGCCGACCGCAGAAGGACTGGCGCGGCTGCGCGCGGCCCTGAAGGCGCGACTTCGATAGGCGCAGCCTTGACGTGCTTGGCCACGAAGGCGGCGTGCTCGGGCATCACGGCGACGCACTTGAGGATGGTGGTCTCCACATTGCGCACGAAGGTCTCGATCTCGGTTTCGTCCAACACGTCGACCAGGGGGTCGTAGCCGCGGGGCGTCCAGCCCTGACCGAGGAAGACTTGAATCCAGCTCTCCTCGGCGAAGAGCTCCTCGTCCTCGCGCACCACCCTGGCGTGGGCCATCCAGAGGTCGATCTTGCGCTGGAGGGTGTCCGGAATCGCCATCTCGCGGCAGTGCCGCCAGAACGGCGTGTCGTCGCGCCGGGTGGCCTTGTAGTGCAGGACCAGAAAGTCCCGGATGCGCTCGTACTCGAAGTCGGTCTGACGGTTGAACTCGGCGATGTCCGCCGGGTCGAAGCCGGCCCCGGGCCACAGCCTGATCAGTCTGAGAACGCCGGTCTGAATGAGGTGCAGGGAGGTGGATTCCAGCGGCTCCATGAACCCCGCCGCCAGACCCAGCGCGACGCAGTTCCGGTTCCACACCCGCTTGCGCTTGCCGGTGACGAAGCGCAGCCGGTTCGGCTCGCCGGTCGGGGCGCCGTCCAGATGGGCGCGAAGCGTCGCCTCCACCTCGTCGTCGCCGATGAAGGCGCTGGCGTAGACGCAGCCGTTGCCGGTGCGATGCTGCAGCGGGATGCGCCACTGCCAGCCGGCGTCGCGGGCGGTCGCGCGGGTATAGGGCAGCAGGGGTTCGGTACGCTCGCACGGCATGGCGATGGCGCGGTCGCAGGGCAGCCAGCGGCTCCAGTCGTCATAGCCGGTCTTCAGGGCCTCCTCGATGATCAGGCCGCGAAAGCCCGAGCAGTCGATGAACAGATCGGCCTCGAGGACGGCTCCGTCGTCGAGCGTGACGGACCGCACGAAGCCGTCGTCCGAGCCGAGCTGGACGCCGGCGATCCGGCCCTCGCGGCGCACCACGCCCCGGCTCTCGGCGAGGCCCCGCAGATAACGCGCGAACAGTCCCGCATCGAAGTGATAGGCGTAGCCGATGCGGCCGAGCGGCGATTCCGGCAGGCGGGGGTCCGGCCGCATGAAGCGGTTCTGGAGCGCCGCTGCGGTGTTGATCGAGAAGTTCTCGAACGGACCCGCCCGCCCGAGCGCGTTCATCTTGAGCCAGTAGTGATGGCAGCGCAGCCATTCGAGCTCGCGCCCGATCACGCCGAAGCCGTGGATGTAGCTTTCGCCGAGATGGCCCCAGTCGTTGAACTGGATGCCCATCTTGTAGGTGCCCTGGGTGGCGAGCATGAAGTCGGCCTCGTCCAGGCCGAGCAGCTCATTGTACTTCTTGATGGCCGGTATGGTGGCTTCGCCGACGCCGACCGTGCCGATCAGTTCGGATTCGACCAGGGTGATCTCGTAGCGGCCCTTGAGCAGCTTCGACAGCAAGGCTGCGGTCATCCAGCCCGCAGAGCCGCCGCCCACGATCAGGATCCGGTTGAGCTGTCGCATCGTCTTGGTCCAGGTCTCCTGGCCGGCCGCGAAGATCAGGCCTCGGGACAGGCCTCCGGCGTGTTGGGCATGGGCAGCGTCCCGACCGTGCGGGGTCGAGCGTAGCTCAGACCATAGCCGCGCGGAAACTGGACCACGTCCTCCTCGCCCTCGCCGGTCGAGCAGGCCGAGCCGGGCCAGACGAAGGACAGCCGCCCGCTGAAGTCGTGTCGTCCGCCGACCAGCAGGTCCGCCAGGCCGTCCGCCTCGGTTCCCGGCAGGAAGGCGGCAACGAAGGCGTCGGACAGGTTCATGAGGTCGTTCGCATAGGCCGGGCGTCCCGAGTACAGCACGGTGATCACCGGGACCCCGCGACCGGAGACGGCCCGCAGGACCCCGAGGTCGGCGGGATGGAGCTGACTGTGCTGGACCGGGCGGGGGAAGCGCACGTCGCCGTGATACTCCGCATAGGGCGTCTCGCCGATCACGGCCACGACCGCGTCGTAGTCGGCCGGGTTCATGCCCGCGCCATCGATCGAATAGGTCACGTCGGCCTCGCCCAACGCGCGCCGCAGCGCCGTCAGCAGGGTCTCGCCGGTCCCGAAGTCGGCGTCGGTGTTCTCGGTGCCCTGCCAGGTCAGGGACCAGCCGCCGGTCTGGTTCGACAGGCTGTCCGCGCTGGCCCCGACCACCAGTACCCGGGACTCGGGCGCCAGCGGCAAGGCCGCGCCGTCGTTCTTGAGCAGGACCACGGACCGGCGGACCGCCTCGCGCGCGAGATCGCTGAAGTCCACCGCCGAGGCGTCGGCGTTGAACCGGCTGCTCGCGGTCGGCCGCTCGAACAGGCCTGCGCGCATCTTGACCCGCAGGATGCGTGTGACGGCGTCGTCGATCCGGGCCATCGGAATGCGGCCTTCCTCGACGTCGCGCACGGTGTTGGCGATGAACGCGCGCCAGTCCTCGGGGACCATGATCATGTCGACGCCGGCGTTGATCGCCTGGGGACACCAGTCCTTTCGGCACCCCGGCACCTGTTCGATGGCGTTCCAGTCCGAGACCACCAGCCCGTCGAAGCCCATGCGCGCCTTGAGGACGTCGGTGAGGAGTTCCCGGCTGCCGTGAACCTTGCCGTAGTCACGGCCCGCCTCGACGTCGTTCCAGCTGTTGTAGGTGGCCATGACCGTCTGGGCGCCGGCGGCCAGCGCGGCGTAGTAGCCGGCGGCGTGGACGCGTATCATCTCGTCCTCAGACGCCCTGTTCTCGCCCTGGTCGACGCCCTGGAACGTCCCGCCGTCGCCGAGGAAGTGCTTGGCCGTCGCCACCACGTCGCCGTCGCCGCTCAGCTCTCCCTGGAGCCCCTCCACCATCGCCTCCGCGTAGCGGGCCACCAGCGCGGGATCGCTGGAGTAGCTCTCATAGGTGCGGCCCCAGCGACGGTCCTGGCCGACCGCGACGGTGGGCGCGAAGACCCAGCCGATGCCCGTGGCCCGCACCTGTTGGGCAGTCGCGCGTCCGATCCGCGCGATCAGGTCCGGATCATCGGCGGCGCCCAGGCCGATGTTGTGGGGAAACAGGGTGGCCCCACGCACATTGTTGTGGCCGTGCACCGCGTCGGTGCCCCAGATCAGCGGGATCGGCGTCGCCATGTCGGTGCGCATCGCCGCGTCATGGAAAATCTCGGCGTGGGCCGCCCACTCGGCCACGGTGGCGTCCTTGTCCATGTTCGGCCAGGCCCCGCCGCCGTTGAGGACCGAACCGATGTAGAACTCGGTCACCTCTGCCGGCGTGATGAAGCGCACGTCCGGCTGCGTCATCTGACCGATCTTCTGCTCCAGGGTCATCTCCGCCACGAGCGCGGCGATGCGCGCCTCCATGAGCGGCTCGGCGGCGACCGGTGAAACGGCCGTAGGCCACGCGGAAACGTCCTCGCCTCGGGGATGAGCGCCGCCCCCCGCGCAGGCGGCGAGCGCCAGGGCGGAGGCGGCGAGCATGAGGCGAAGGGTCTTCATCGAACGCACTCTCGGACTGGAAGGTTGTCGCCTGAAAAAAGCGGGGCGGCCGCACGCGACCGCCCCAGGGCTCAGGAGGGTCTAGAAGCGGTAGTTCACGCCGAACAGGAACTGCCGCCCGTATTCTTCGTAGACCTCGGGCAGGAAGCCGCCGTCCGCGGTCGTAGTCCCGCCGCCGTCGATTCCGAGGCGGGTCTGGTACGGGGAGTTGGTCAGGTTGTTCACCTGGAACAGAAGCCCCAGCCCCTCCAGCGCGCCGTCCTGGAAGGTGTAGCCGATCTGGGCGTCGACCTGCTCGTCGTCCAGGATCTCGGTCTGCCCCCGGGTGGCGAACAGCTGAACCACCTCGCCCTTGAACGCCTCGCGGAAGCGCTTGGAGATTCGCGCCTGGAAGCCGCCGCGCTCATAGTAGGCGGTGACGTTGTAGACGGTGCCGGACAGGCCCGGGATGCGCACCGGCGAGCCCGGGTTGGCGGTGGGGTTCAGGTCCGACTCGGTCAGCGACAGCGAGCCAATGACCCCGAGGCCGTCCAGCGGCTCCCAGATCGTGCCGAAGTTGAGCGCGCCGGAGAACTCCAGCCCCTCGATCGTGCCGCCCTCGCCGTTCGCCGGCAGGCTGATCGAGCCGATCGGGCTGATGATGACGCCCGGCGGGATCGCGGTCGCCGTCGCGGGGATGGGAATGCCCGAGAAGTCGAACTCGCTGGTCTGGGTGTAGATGTAGGTCTCGAGGTCCTTGTAGAAGGCCGCGATCGACAGATAGGTCGTGGAGTCCACGTACCACTCGTAGGCGAGGTCGAAGGCGGTGGCCCGCCAGGGCTCGAGGTTGGGGTTCCCGCCCGACGCCGACCAGGGGTTCACCTCATCGCCCGCCACGCAGGTCTGGCCGCTGCAGACTAGGGAGTTGAAGCCGGGCGTCACATTGGCCCGCATCTCGTCCATCCGCGGACGGGCCATGGTCTTGGCCGCGGCGAAGCGCAGCCGGTGCCCGCCGCCCAGGTCGTAGATCACGTTCAGGCTGGGTAGGGTGTCCACATAGCTGTCGCCCTCGGTGATGGAGGTCGGGACGATCGGCTGACCGGGCTCCAGGCCGTTGATGATGACGCCGGTGGACTCCTGGGTCTGATCCACGATCTGGACCCCGAAGTTGCCCCGGAAGCGGCCCCACTCGAAGTCCGCCTTGGCGAAATAGGTGACGACCTCCTCCTCGATGTCCCAGTTCTTGTCGTAGAAATTGGCGTCGAGGATCGGCGCGCGGTCCCAGTAGACGTCCAGAGCGCGGGTCAGATCGATGCTAAGCACGTTGCCGAAGCCGGCGAAATCGAGGGAGGTCGGCTCGACGAGGTACTGCGGGTCCACCAGCGCCTGCTGTCGGCCGTTCTTGAGGAACAGATCGAAGTCGTCGACCCGCTTCATCTTCTCGCGATTGGTCAGGTTCACCCCGACCGTGACGGTATTGATGATGCCGTCGAATTCGCGCTCGCCCTTCACGTCGAAGGCGTAGATGGTCTCCTCGACGTCCGGGAAACGGATCGCGCCGTCGTGCGCCCAGCCGCCCCACGGCGCCCGGTCGCCCAGCGAGACCCGCGAGGCGTCGGCGTAGTCCAGGCCCTCGGCGTAGGTCGGGAATCCGTCATCCGAGATGTCGAAACTGATGTCGTCCAGCGTGCGGCCGACGTTCGGGGTCGCCCCGGTCACACCGCCCGTTCCGAGCCCATAGCCAGCGTAGGTCTCCAGGATCTGCTCGCGGCGCTGGTTCGACGAATAGGACAGGTCCGCCGTCAGACGGGTGCGCTCGTCCAGCTCGTATTCGTTGTTCAGCCCCACGGCGAACAGTTCGTCCTCGCGGGTGTTGAAGTCGTTGCGAAGGATCGGGACGGCGTTCTCCACGGTCCCGGAAACGGCGAACAGCGAGCCGCCGCGATCCTCGGTCTGGACGTTGGAGTAGGCGACGTCGTCGGCGTAGTAGTTCGAGAACCACTGGGCGCCGCGCCGCGTCTCTTCCTGATCGAACTGGGAATAGTAGAGATCCAGCGTCGATTCCCAGCGATCGTTTGGCCGCCACTGGGCGATGCCGATGAAGGCGTCGCGCGTGTTCACCCGAGACGTGGCGAAGATCTCCTGACCATTGAGGAACAGGGCGCCGTCGGCGCTGTCCGGCGAGGTGCGGTCGCCGGGGAAGGCCTCATAGCCGTAGGCCTTGTACTGGCGCGCCTGTGAGGGCGAGTCGAGGTGGGCGTAACCGAGCGCCAGGCCCAGGGTCCCGTCCATGAACTGGTCGATGTAGCTGATGGAGACCCGCGCGCCGGTGCTTTCGACATCGCTGTTCAGGTCGCCGTCCTCAAGCCATTCGCCCCGCACGTTGAGCGCGATGGCGCGCTCGCCGAAGTCCAGCGGGCGCACGGTGCGCAGGTCCGCCGTCCCCGACAGGCCGAAGCCGGACAGTTCCGCGTCCGGCGTCTTGTAGATCACGACGCCGGACAGCAGCTCGGAAGGGTACTGGTCGAACTCCACCGCCCGGTTGTCGCCGGACGACGCCTGCTGCCGACCGTTGAGCAGGGTCGTGGTGAAGTCCGGCGCCAGGCCGCGGATCGAGATCACCTGGGCGCGGCCGTTCACGCGCTGGGCCGCGAGACCCGGCAGGCGCGCGATGGACTCGGCGATTGAGACGTCCGGCAGCTTGCCGATGTCCTCGGCGGAGACCGCCTCGACGATCGAGGTTTCAGTCCGCTTCAGTTCGATCGAATCCGCGAGGCCCCGCCGCAGGCCGGTGACGATGATCTCATCGACCTCGGTGACGTCAGGCTCCTGCGGGGGCGCGGCCTCCTGGGCTCGAGCCAGACCCGGCGCGGCCGAGATCAGGGCCAGCGCCGATACGGACGCCGCCATGAGCGACCGGTCGACCTTCGTGCGTCGCATGTTTCCGTTCCTTCCCCCGGCGCGCCTGTGGCGCGTCCTTGTTCTTGGGCTCCGCATCGGCGATGGAAGCGCTTCCAATCGATAGCGCGCTTTAGGCTCCGGCGCAATCCCTCGTCCGGATCAGGGCGCGTCCCAGACATAGGTGGCCGCGCTCTTGGCGGGCAGGATGACGCTGGCGAGGCGACCCGGCTCGCCGACCCGCAGGGCGGCCGCGACCTCGCGGTCGTTGAACACCAGCAGCGCCCGCCGCCCGTCCGGATTGACGAAGCCCACGCTCGACACTCCGGGCGCCTCGCCCGATTCCACCCGCGTCGCGCCCGGCAGAACGAACCGGCTGGCGTGGCCGAACGCATAGTACTCCTGGTTCCGGGTGATCTCCCCGGTGCCGTTGTCGATGGTCACGACGCCGCGGCAATCGCCGCATCCCCCGGCATGGGGGCCCCACGCCTGATCGAGCGCCAGGTTCCACATCAGCACGCCGCGCGCCCAGTTGCGCACCGAGCCGATGATCAGTGTTCTGACGGTCCAGCTGAAGCTGTCGGAGAAGGCCGGCGCCCATTGGCCGCCGGAGCATTCGGTGAAGTAGACGTCCTTGTTGGGAAAGCGCTCCCGCACCTCGCTCTGGGCGCCGACCTCGCCCGCGTAGCAGTGCCAGGCCACGCCGTCGACGTACGGGTTGGCGACCGGATCGGCCAGCACCGTCAGCGGCTGCTGCGGCTGGTCCCAGTTGTGGTCCCAGTCCAGGATGCGGGTCTCGATCCCCGCCTGGTCGAGCGCCGGACCCAGGTGGCGGCCGATGAACACCGCGCGGTCGGCGGGCGGCCAGCGCATGCCCGGATAGCTGTCGGGTTCGAAGTCCGGCTCGTTCTGAATGCTGAGGTAGTCGGTCGGAACGCCGTTCGCCCCGGCGGCCCGAAGGTAGCGGACCCAATAGTCGGCGTAGGTCGGATAGAACTCCGGCTTGAGCTGTCCCTGGATCAGGCTGTCGGTGGTCTTCATCCAGCCGGGCGCGCTCCAGGGAGAGTGCATGACCTTCAGCTCGGGGTTGATGGCGACCGCCGCCCGCACGGTGGGGAAGACATGAACCTCCATCGGCGCGGTGGAGAAGCCCGCCAGCGTCGGATCCGGCGTGTCCGCCAGGGTGTAGTGGCTGAGCGAGAAGTCCGAAGCCCCTACGGTCACGCGGGTGAAGCTGAAGCCGAGTCCGCTCTCGCCCCGGCCGAACAACTCCTGGAGCAAGGCGTCGCGCGCCTGTGGGGTGAGCCGCGTCTGGATCAGGTACGCCGACGCATCGGTGATCGACGCCCCGAACCCGACCATGGTCTGGCGCCGTTCGCCGGGGTCAAGCGTCACGACCTCGCCCGGGCCCCCGGCGCTCCAGCCGGCGACCGGTTGCGGCTGCATCAGACGGGACTGGTCGCCGGAGGTGATCCACGCCCGGACCTGGGCCTCGGCGGCTTCCGCGCCGCCGACCGCCACGAGGGCCAGCGTCGCCATCAGCGACCTGCGCAGCCCGACAGGGTTCTTCCCGAACATTCCTCGCCTCGCCCTTGATGAAGTCTTCTTTGGAAGCGCTTCCAGTAGGACGGTTCGGCGGGCGCGGGTCAAGCCCTCGCGCGCAGCCGGGCGCCGGGAGGCGCTCCGGCGGACGCCCTCTCGACCACAGCGTGCGACAGGGTGACGAAGCGCGGCGGGGACCGGTCGCCGCCAATGCGGCCCGACAGGGCGCGCACCGCTTCTCCCGCCATCTCCCGCAGCGGTTGATGCACGGTCGTCAGGGGCGGCCAGATGACCTCCGAAACTGGGGTGTCGTCGAAGCCGGTGATGGACAGCCGGCCCGGAACGTCGATGCCCCGCCCGTGCGCGACCGACAGCGCGCCGGCCGCCATGTCGTCGTTGGCGCAGATCAGCGCCGTCGGCGGCGTGGGCGCCTCGAGCAGCTGCGGCGTCAGGGCGGCCCCGGACCGGAAGGTGAAGTCGCCCCGGACCACCGCCACCTCGTCCGGATCCAGGCCGGCCGCGGCCAGGGCGCCGCGCAGGCCCTCATGCCGCCGCTCCGCCGCCAGATGGCCGGGGATGCCGGCCATGAAGGCGAAGCGTCGATGGCCGAGGTCAATCATCCGCCGCGCGATGTCGGCGCCGGCCGCGGCGTCGTCGATCCCCACGCCATCGGCGGCGTCGCGCCCGGCGCCGCCCGGCGAGATGCAGGCGGCGTGGCAGTCGAGGGCCTGGATCGACTCGATCAGCTCCACGTCGTCGGCGAAGGGCGGCGTGAGCATGACCCCCTGGCAGCGCTGGCTGCGGATCAGCTCCAGAACCTGCTCGCGGCGGTTGGGCCGATCCTGGGCGACGTGACGGGTCAGCAGCTGGTAGCCGAGGCCTAGGCACTCGCGCAGCGCCCCCAGCTCGAGCGCGGAAGCGTAGAAGGAGTTCGGCTGGGCGTCGAGGTCCGAGGCCACGATCAGGGCCAGCATGCGGCTCTGCCCGCCCGCCAGCGAGCGGGCCTGCGGATTGACCCGATAGTCCAGCGCCTTGACCGACGCCCAGACCCGCTGCCGAACTTCGTCGCGCACGTTCGGCCCGCCGTTCAGGACCCGCGAGACGGTCGTGCGCGCGACGCCGCAATGGCGGGCGACATCATCGATGGTGGGCTTCTTGGATGACACGACGGCCTCGGCGAATGGGCCGAGAGCGTAGGCGCGACGGACGGAGGTTAGCAACGGGTCGACGCCGGGACTCGTCGTGGCGATGATGTCCCGCATGATCTCCGCCGCGCCGACTCCCTCCCGCCGAAGCCCGGCCTTCATGCTCGGGTATCTGGCGGCCCAGACGGGCGCCTACGTCACCTTCATTCCGCTGCTGACCCTGCTCCTGCCCCTGAAGGCGGAGGCCATCGCCGGGTCCGACAAGACGCTGCTGCTCAGCCAGGCGGCGATGATCGGGGGGCTCGTGGCGGCGGTCGCCAACATCGCCGCCGGTGTGCTCAGCGATCGCACGACGGGTCGGATGGGGCGCAGGCGTCCATGGATCCTCGGCGGCCTGGCGATGACGGCGGCGGCGCTCGCCGCGATCGCGGGCGCGAGTTCGCCCCTGGCCCTGATTCTCAGTCTCTCGGCCTTCCAGGTGGCTGTGAACGCGCTCTACGGCCCGCTGTGCGCGCTTGTCCCGGATCTGGTGCCGGATGACCAGAAGGGCCTCGCCTCGGCCTTCGCCAGCGTCGCGCTGCCCTTGGCGAACCTGTTCACCGCGGTCGTCGTCGCCAGATGGGCGGGGAGCGAAGGCCTGGCCTTCGCGGCGGTGGCGATCACGGCCGCGGCGCTGATCCTTCCGCTGGCGCTTCGCCTGTCCGAGCCGGAGACGACGGGCCGGCCGGCCCGCCTCCGGTTCTCCCTCGGCGCGTTTCGCAGCCCGCCTTACGCGCTGGCCTTCGTCTCACGCCTGTTCGCGGAGACGGGGGTCGCGGTGCACACCCTCTACCTCCTTTTCCTGATCCAGGCCCTGCCGCGGGCCGCCGCGCCCGCGGGCTGGACCGCGGTCGAGATCTTCAGCCTGCTGATGGTGACGTCCACCGTCTCAGCGACCGCCGGGGCGCTCGGCGCCGGCGCTCTGTCGGATCGGGTCGGCCGCCGCGCGCCGTTCGTCATCGGGGGCGCAGTCGGCATGGGGGCCGCCCTCGCGGCGCTGGTCGTCCTGCCCCGGTGGCCGGCTCCGCTTCTCGCCCAGGGCCTGTTCGGGCTGTGCCACGGCGTCCACGCCGCGACGGTCGCCGCGCTCACGGCGGAGATCCTTCCCGAGCCCGCGCACGCGGGTCGCGACCTCGGCGTGATGAACGTGGCCATCGCCATGCCCCAGAGCCTGGCGCCGGCGGCGGCGGCGGGCCTATTCGTCCTCGGCGCAGATCTGCCCATCGTCTTTCTGGCCTCGGCGGTCGCCCTGGGCGTCGCCGGACTACTCCTGACCCCGCTGACAGCCCTAAGCCCCCGAGGGCGATGCCGACCGCGACCGTCAGGAAGATCACGGGCGCGATGATCATCTTCACCAGCCGGATGAAGGCGTCGCCCAGCGGCTTCAGACTTTCGCCGAACGCCGGCCAGACATGGCCGATGACGGCGCCCAGCACGATCGCGGCGATCACCTGCACATAGAGCTGGGCCCAGATCGGCTTGCGGCGTGGCGGTCCGGACGGCGCGGCGGGCTCTGGCGGCGACACCCCGGGGGCGGCCCGGACGACGGTCGATCGCCGCCCGGTCCCGCCGCGCACGGGCGAGTCAGGACGGCTCGCGCTCCAGCGCCCAGGCCGCCGAGGCCGCGCCGCGCTTGTCCTGCTGCATCACCTGACGAATGTCGCGAGACAGCAGCTCCGCCGGGCCGGTTCTGCGGCCCTTGGCGTGCACCAGGGCGATCTCGATGGCGCCGAGCGGCGGCAGGTGGGGCGCGGCCAGCCGCAGCGCCGGCGGCGCGAACGTCAGCGGCATGACGGCGACGCCGAGCCCCGCCTGCAGCGCCGCGACCTGACCGGCGAAACTGGGGGAGACGAACACTTCGCGGAACGACCGTCCATGCGCCCGGAGCGCCGTCAGCGCGCGTCGCCGATAGATGTCGGGCTCCGGCGCGAGCACCAGCGGCACGGTCTCCTGGGCGAACAGCTCCAGATCCCGGCCCGCCCACAGCAGCGGCTCGGTGTAAAGCCGGTCCGGATCCGCCCCAGGCAGCGGCTCCCGCTTGACGACCGCCAGATCGAGCCTGCCCTGCGACAGCAGCGCCAGAAGATTGCTGGTGAAGTCGCAGGTGACCGACAGGCGCACGCGAGGATGGCCCTCGGCGAAGCGGGCGATGATGGAGGACAGATGGGTTGTGGCGATGTCCTCCGGCGCGCCGAAGCGGACGTCGCCGGCCACGAAGGTCTCGCGCAGCTGGGCGACCACCTCGTCATTGTGCGCCAAAAGGCGGGTCGCGTGGGGCAGGAAGTCCAGCCCCTGCGCCGTCAGGGTGACGCCGGACTTCGAGCGATCGAACAGCCGGCGCTCCAGGGCCGCTTCCAGCTTCTGGATCTGAAGGCTGAGCGCCGGCTGGCTCCGGCCGAGCTGCGCGGCCGCGCGGGTCAGGCTCTCCGCCTGGGCGACGGCGACGAAGGCGCGCAACAGGTCTAGGTCCAGGGTGGGCGTCATGTCATCATGATTACTTATGTCTCGCATTCCATCAATCGTGTTGTGAGATGGAGCCCTGTCGAGCCATTGCGGCGCGCCCTTCAACCGACAGGCGCCCATGACCTCGGCTTTCGACCTTCTAACCTCGCCCGCGATCCTGTTCTTCGTCGTCGGCATGGCGGCGGCCTTCGCCCGCTCCGACCTGCACCTGCCGGATCAGGCCGCCAAGACGCTGTCGCTCTATCTGATGCTCTGCATCGGCTTCAAAGGCGGGGTCGAGGCGCGCCTGGCGGGGGGGGGCCCGGACTTCGCCATGACGGCGGCCCTGGGCCTGGCCTTCAGCGCCCTCGCCCCCTTGATCGCCTATGCGGCGCTGCGGCGGCTCACGCGACTGGACCGCGCCACGATCTGCGCGATGGCGGCGACCTACGGTTCGGTCTCGGTCGTGACCTTCGCCGCCGCCCAGCAGCACCTGACGTCCCAGGGCGTCGATTTCGCCGGCTACATGGCCGCCGTGCTGGCGCTGATGGAGACGCCGGCGATCCTGACCGCGCTGATCCTGCTGAACCGGGCGGGTCGTGGTCAGCCCGGCGAGCGCGCCAAGGTCCTGCGCGAGGTGTTCGTCAACGCCGCCGCCGTGATGCTCATCGGCAGCTTCGTCGTCGGGATGATCTCGGGCGAGCGAGGCCTTGAGCGTCTCGAGGTCTTCGTCGGCCCGCTGTTCCAGGGCGCGCTGTGCTTCTTCCTGCTGGACGTCGGCCTGATCGCGGCCCGACGCCTCATGGCCGATGGGCGGAAGATGACGCCCGCCGTCGTCGGCTTCGCCCTGGCGTTCCCCGTCGCCTCGGCGTTTCTGGCGCTGATCCTGGCGCGGCAGACGGGACTGGCCCAGGGCGATGCGACGCTGCTGGCGGTGCTCGCCGGATCCGCCTCCTACATCGCCGTGCCCGCCGCCATGCGGCTGGCGGCCCCCCAGGCGGACGCCGGCGTGTACGTCTCCGCGTCGCTGGCGGTGACCTTTCCGTTCAACCTCCTGATCGGCATTTCGGCCTATGCGGCGACGGCGGCCTGGCTGTGGGCGTGACAATGACGGCGCGGCCCGCCGCGCCCGTCAGGCCAGGAACCTGCGCACGGCGGCGAGGAAACGGTTGGGCTGGTCGATCATGACCATGTGCTCGGCGCCCTCGATCCGCTCGAAGCGGGCGCCGCTCGGCAGGCTGGCGTAGGCGGCCCGAAACAGGGGATCCAGCCGACCGCGCGCCGCGTCAGGATTGCGGCTCCAGCCGTAGACGACGGTCACCGGCGCCTGCACCTCGGACAGCCGGTGACGCAGGTCCAGCGTCATGACCTCGTAGAGCGCCTGGGCGATGACGCCGCGATCGCCGCCCTGCCAGCCCAGGGTCGAGAACACCGCCTCGGCCTGGGGCGCCAGCCGCCCGCCCAGGATCGAGCCCTGGTCCGCCACGGCCTCGGCGCCGAGGAACAGCACGGCCGAATACGCCAGCCGCGCCACGGGCTCGACGTCGCCGACCGTCGCGCCATGATGGATCAGCGCCGGGAAGAAGGGCGAGGCGTCCACCACCATGATCCGGCCGGGCCCGGCGCCGCCCAGACGGCCGGCGTCGGCGGCGGCCCTCAGCGCCACCAGGCCCCCCATCGAATGGCCGATCACCGCGGGACGACCCAGCCGTTCCTGGGCGATGAAGCGGCGCAGTTCGTCCGCCAACGGTCCGACGACGGGCCCGTCGGCGTTGGCCCCGGCCGGCAGGGTCCCGAACCCCTTGATCGAAACCAGATGCACCCGGTGGCGGTCGTCCAGCGCCTCGGCGGTGCGTCGCCACACCGCCGGCGTCGAGGCCAGGCCCGGGACCAGGATCACGTCGGGCCCGCGGCCGCGCGTCTCGACCGAGATGCGGTCGGACACGAACGCCTGCGCCGCCGCCGCAACGGGCGACGCGATCAGACACAGGGCGATCAGGATCAGTCGAAACATGCCGCCGCGCCTAACCAAGGTCTTTGGCGAAGACGAGGCATCGTTTCGCCGCCGCCGTGCGTTGTCATCCCATGCAAGCGTGGCTGTTCAAGCTGGCCCAGACCACCCGCCGGCTCGGTCCGAGGGTCGGACTGCAAACCGCCCTGTCGATGCTCGCCGTGGCGGCCACGCCCTTGCTGGGTCGATACGTGCCCTCGGATTGGACGGGACGGCTGGGCGAGAACGCTGTGGATTCCGTCCTGACGCTGCTCGCCTCGGCCATGCTGCCCGTGGCGACCTTCTCCATGGCCACCATCGTCGCGGCGCACACGGCGGTGCTGGGCAACGCCAGTCCGCGCGCCGCTGCGCTGTTGATGCAGGACAAAAGCGCGCTGCGGGCGGTCAGCGTCTTCCTCGGCGCCTTCGTCTACAGCCTGCTCGCGCTGATCGGGCTCGCGACGGGCCAGTTCGGCGCGGGCGCGCGACTGGTTCTGTTTCTGCTGACTCTCTTCGTCGTCGCCTGGGTCATCGTCCGCCTGGTCACCTGGGTCGACGCGATCACGCGCATGGTTCGGGTTCGCGATGCGGTCAGGCGGGTGGAGAGCGAATTCGAGCTGGCGTTGAAGGACCGCGAGCCGCTGCTCGGCGGTGCGCCCGCAGGGCCCGTCCCCCTCGGGGCCCAGCCCGTTCCCCCGACATCCATCGGCTATGTGCAAATGATCGATGTCGATGCGTTGCAGAGCCTGGCGGAGCGTCACGGTCTGGTGCTGCAGCTGGCCCTCCTGCCGGGCGCCTTCACCCGCCTGTCCCAACCCCTGATGCATGTGGTGGAGGGTGAGGCCGACGAAGACGTCGTCGCCAAGCTCCGCAAGAGCTTCGTCATCGAACAGCGCCGGGACTTTCGCCAGGATCCGCGCTTCGGCCTGGTCGTCCTGGGCGAGATCGCCTCTCGCGCCCTGTCGCCGGGCATCAACGACCCTGGCACCGCGATCGACGCGGTCGGGGCGGCGGTGCGGGCGCTGAGCCACTTGGGCGAGGACTGCCGACGCTCGCGCGGCGAGGTGCGCTGCGGCCGGGTTCGCGTGCCTCAACTCCCTATCGACGACGCCTTCGAGGACGTGTTCCGGCCCATCGCCCGCGACGGCCGCGCCTTCGTGGAGGTGCAAATCGCCCTCCAACACGGCCTGGAGGAGCTCGCCCGCGTCCCCGCCGAGGGCTTCGCCGACGCCGCTCGCCGCCAGTCGCGCCAGGCCTTGGCGCGCGCCGAACAGGCCCTGACCCTCCAAGACGATCTGACCGAGGTGCGCGCCGCCGCCCGCTGGAGCGGCTAGACGTCCACCTCGGCGTCGAGCGCGTTCTCCTGGATGAACTCGCGGCGGGGCTCCACCACGTCGCCCATCAGCTTGGCGAACAGGTCGTCGGCGTCGTCGGCGTGGTCGATCTTGACCTGCAGCAGGGTGCGGGCGTTGGCGTCCAGCGTGGTCTCCCACAGCTGCTCCGGGTTCATCTCGCCCAAGCCCTTGTAGCGCTGGATCGACAGGCCCTTCTTGCCCGCGTCCAGCACCGCGTTCAGCAGGTCGATCGGCCCCCGGATGTCGGTCGACTTGTCCTTGCGGCGATAGACGGCGCGGCCGTCGAAGACGCCCTGGAAGGCCTTGGCCCGTTCCGCCAGACGACGCGCGTCCAGCGAGCGGATCAGGGTCTCCTCCAGCACGATGGACTCCGAGACCGCGCGGCGCGTGCGGTTGAAGGCGATCGCCCCCTGGTGCCCCGCCTCGCCCGACCAGGGGCCGTCCCCGACCTCCGCGAACAGGTCCATGCGCCTGGCCGCCTCGGACGCGACCGCCACGGGATCGCCCGCCTCGTCGAACAGGCCCGCCAGCGCCGCCTGCTCGATGGCGAAGGCCGGGGCCCGCGTCGCCAGCCGGTCGACCAGCCCCTTGAAGGCCTTGGCCTCGCGCACCAGCGACTGCAGGTCCAGGCCCGTGCGCCGCTCGCCGGTCGCCAGGTCCAGCTCGGCCTCGGCGGACCCTTCCTCGATCAGATAGGCGTCCATCTCCGCCTGATCCTTGAGGTAGCGATGCTGCTTGCCCTTCATCACCTTATAGAGCGGCGGCTGGGCGATGTAGACGTGGCCGCGCTCGATCAGCTCGGGCATCTGGCGATAGAAGAAGGTCAGCAGCAGGGTCCGGATGTGCGCGCCGTCCACGTCGGCGTCCGCCATCAGGATGATCTTGTGGTAGCGCAGCTTCTCGACGTTGAAGTCGTCGCGCCCGATGCCGGTGCCGAGCGCCAGGATCAGGGTGCCGATCAGGTCCGATGACAGCATTCGGTCGAAGCGCGCCCGCTCGACGTTCAGGATCTTGCCCCGCAGCGGCAGCACCGCCTGGTTCTCACGGTTCCGCGCCTGTTTGGCCGAGCCGCCGGCAGAGTCGCCCTCGACGATGAACAGCTCCGACTTGGCCGGATCGCGCTCCTGGCAGTCCGCCAGCTTGCCAGGCAGCGAGCTGATCTCCAGCGCCGACTTGCGCCGGGTCAGCTCGCGGGCCTTTCGCGCCGCCTCGCGGGCGGCGGCCGCCTCGACGATCTTGGAGACGATCATCTTCGCCTCGACCGGATGCTCCTCGAACCACTGCGCCAGGCCTTCCTGACACAGGCCCTCGACCGCCGGGCGCACCTCGGACGACACCAGCTTGTCCTTGGTCTGGGAGCTGAACTTCGGGTCCGGCACCTTGACCGACAGCACGCAGGTCAGGCCCTCGCGCGCGTCCTCGCCGGTGACGGAGACCTTCTCCTTCTTCGCGGCGCCCGCCTGATCGATGTAGCCCCCCATGACCCGCGTCAGGGCCGCGCGGAAGGCCGACAGGTGCGTGCCCCCATCCCGCTGCGGGATGTTGTTGGTGAAGCACAGCATGGTCTCGTGGTAGCCGTCGTTCCACCACAGGGCGAGATCCAGCTCGATCCCGTCCTTCTTGCCGCGAATGACGATGACGTCCTTCAGGATCGGCGACTTCGACTTGTCCAGATGGCGCACGAAGGCCTCGACCCCGCCCTCGTAGTGCAGGATCTCCTCGAACGGCTCGGCGCCGCGATGGTCCGCCAGCCGGATCTTCACGCCGGAGTTCAGGAACGCCAGCTCCCGCAGGCGGTGCTCCAGCGTCTTCAGGTCGAAGTCGATCGAGGAGAAGGTCGTCACCGACGGATAGAAGGTCACCTCCGTACCCGTCATCGGCTGCCCCGCGCGGGGGCCGTCGGCGCGGATCGGGGCCTGGCCCGTGACCTTCAGGCTCTCGGCCGTGTCGCCGCGCTCGAAGCGCATCTCGTGCACCTGCCCGCCGCGGTAGATCTTCAGCTTCAGCCAGTCCGACAGGGCGTTGACCACCGACACGCCCACCCCGTGCAGGCCGCCGGAGACCTTGTAGGAATTCTGGTCGAACTTACCGCCCGCGTGCAGCTGGGTCATGATGACCTCAGCCGCCGAAACGCCCTCGCCGGCGTGGATGTCGGTGGGGATGCCGCGCCCGTCGTCGGTCACGGTGACCGAGCCGTCGGCGTTCAGGATCACCTCGACCCGCGTGGCATGGCCGGCCAGGGCCTCGTCGATGGCGTTGTCCACCACCTCATAGACCATGTGGTGCAGGCCCGAGCCGTCGTCGGTGTCGCCGATGTACATGCCCGGGCGCTTGCGCACCGCGTCCAGGCCCTTCAGCACCTTGATGGACTCCGCGCCGTATTCGGATTGTCCTGCGGCGTCGGAGGAGGTTTCGTCGGTCATTCGGTTCGTGGTTCGGATAGGCCCGGCGAGCGGGCGGACAGGGGCGGCCGAAAAGCCCGTCGGGGCTCGCGAATCTCGGTCGCCGAGACACCGTCCAGATATAAGGTCTCCGCCGCAGATTGCGAGGAAAAGCCGCGCTCCCGCCCTTCGCGAATTCGCGCCGTTTCGTGGATCGCCGCACAAAACGGTGATCGGCTTGACACCGAAGCCGGACGGTCGCGTTCTATCCGCATGCAAGTCCAGATCAGCGGCAAGCACGTTGATGTCGGCGAAGCGTTAGGCTCGCGCATCACCCAGGAACTCAACGACGGGGTCGGCAAGTACTTCGAGCGCGGCGGTCAGGACGCCGAGGTCGTGGTCACCAAGGACGGCCACCTGTTCAAGGTGGATTGTTGGGTCCGACTGGCGTCCGGCCAGACCCTCTACACCACCGGCCTCGGCGGCGACGCCCACGGCGCCTTCGCCGAGAGCCTCGACAAGCTCGAGAAGCGCGTGCGCCGCTACAAGCGCCGGCTCAAGAACCATCACGCCGGTCCGCGCGGACTGTCGCCCGAGAAGGAAGAGGACGCCGCGCGCGCGGTGGCCCGCAGTCTCGTGCTCCGCGATCCGGAGTCCGTCGAGGATGAGGACTTCGGCGACGCCGGCGGCGAGGACGAAGGCCCGCCCGCGGCCATGGTCATCGCCGAGACCCAGTCCCACATCCGCACCCTCACCGTCGGCCAGGCGGTGCTGGAGCTCGACGTCACGGGCTATCCGATCCTGATGTTCAGGAACGCGGGTCACGGCGGCGTGTCGGTGGTCTACCGGCGGCCCGACGGCAACATCGGCTGGATCGACCCCGAACGGACGGTCAAGGCGAACGGCCACGGCTGAGCCGCTCTTTTGCATTTGGCGGGCGAAGCGTCTAAACGGGCGCCGCCCGTCTCCCGGGGTCCGTATCGAGTCGAGCGTCGCCTGCCATGGACATAGTCGAGTTGCTCACGGCCGACGCGGTCCTGCTGCGCGCCGGTGTATCTTCCAAGCGCCAGGCGCTGCACGATCTGTCGGCGACCGCGGCCGCCCTGTTCGGAGCCGCGGACGACCGGGTTTTCGACGCTCTCATGGAAAGGGAAGCCCTGGGCTCGACCGGACTCGGCGCCGGCGTGGCGGTGCCCCATGCGCGGGTGGAAGGCCTTCAGCGGGTCTGCGGCGTCTTCATGCGCCTCGATCAACCCGTCGCCTGGGCCTCGGTGGACGAGCGGCCCGTCGACATCCTGTTCGCCCTGTTCGCGCCTCCGCGAGACGGCGCCGAGCATCTGCGGGCGCTGGCGGCGGTGTCGCGTTTCCTGCGTTCCCCGGAACGCCGGGAGGCCTTGCGCGCCGCCCAGTCGGCCGACCAGATCCTCGCCCTGCTGGTCGACGGCGCCGAGGCCCGCGCCGCCTGACCGTTGTCGTCGGCCGGGGCTCGACTGTTAGAAAGTAACATTGTAGAGGGTCGCCCATGTCGTTGGGCGCCCTCACCGATCCGATCGCGGTCTCCCTCATCGGGGGCGGGCTGGTCACGGCGCTCCTGCACGCCGTGCTGCCGACGCACTGGCTGCCGTTCGTCCTCGTCGCCCGCGCCCAGGGCTGGAGCGCGACGCGCCTGTCGATCGTGACGGCCATGGCGGCGCTGGCCCACATCGCCTCGACCGCGCTGGTCGGCTTGCTGATCGTCGGCGCCGGTCTGGCGCTCGAGACCTGGGTGGAGGGGTTGGCGCCCCGCGTCGCGGCGGTCTTCCTCGCAGGCTTCGGCCTCTTCTATCTCCTGCGCGCGGTGCGACAGCCCGCTTTCGCGGGCGCGGCGGCGGCCCTCAACGACGCTCCCGAGCCGTCGCGCGACAGGGCGGCCGCGCTCGGCCTGATCGCCCTGCTCGCCATCTCGCCCGGCGAGGTGCTGCTGCCGCTCTATCTGACCGCCGCCGATCAGGGCATGGGGGTGATCGCCGCCCTGACCGGGGCCCTCGCGCTCGGCACCCTGGCGGGCATGCTGGGCCTCGTGCTGATCGCCCGCGCCGGCGCGGAGGCTTTCCGGCTTGAGCGCTGGGCCCGGTACGAGCGCGCCATCCTCGGCTTCGCGCTTCTGGGGCTGGCCCTTTTCGTCGCCCTGCGCGGCCACTAGGCTCCCCGCATGGCCCACGACGCCCACGCCCATCACCACGGTCATCCGGGGCATGGCCACGGCCACCATCATCACCACCACCACGCGCCCGCCGACACCGGCGACTGGCGCTATCTGCTCGGGCTCACGGTCAATCTCGTGTTCGTCGGCTGCGAGGCCGCGGCCGGGCTGATCAGCGGGTCGACCGCGCTCCTGGCCGACGCCGGCCACAACCTGTCGGACGTGCTCGGCCTGGCCATGGCCGGCGGCGCGGCGTGGCTGGCCCGCCGGGTCGCCAGCGAGCGGCGCACCTACGGCTACGGCAAGGCCACGGTGCTGGCGGCGCTCGCCAACGCCGTCCTGCTGATCGTCGCCTGCGCCGCCATCGGCCTCGAGGCGGTGGAGCGTCTCGCCGATCCCCAGCCCGTCCAGTCAGGCGTCGTCATGGCGGTGGCGGCGCTCGGCTTCGTCATCAACCTGGGCACGGCGCTGCTGTTCCTGCGCGACCGGCACGCGGACCTGAACGCCCGCGGGGCCTATCTGCACATGCTGGCGGACGCGGCGGTGTCGATCGGCGTGGTCATCGTCGGCGGCGTCGTCCTTCTGACCGGCTGGACCCTGGTCGACCCGATCGCCAGCCTCGCCATCGTGGCGGTGATCCTGTGGGGCACCTGGGGCCTGCTGCGCGATTCCGTCGACATGGCGCTGGACGCCGCCCCGGCCTCGGTGAACGTCGCTGGGCTGAAGGCCGGTCTCGAGGCGCTGGAAGGTGTCGAGCGCGTGCACGACCTGCACGTCTGGCCGCTCTCGACCACGAAGACGGCGCTCACCGCCCACCTGGTCCATGACCGCGCGGACCCCGACAACCTCCTGTGCGAGGCCCAGGCGCTGGCCCGCGCCGCCGGGGTGGATCACACCACGCTCCAGCTGGAAACGCGCGAGCTGCCCGACTGTCCGGGCTGCTGACGCCGGGGTGAGGAGTGCTAGTGAGCGAGAGGTGAGCGTTGCGGCGGGTCGGTTCCATACCAAGCAATTAGGGATGCGGCGCGCCCGGGATGCACATCATCAACCTGCTCGCTCACCCCTTGCTCACCAGCACTCGTCACCAGCACTCCTCACTAAGCCGGCGCTGGCGGCGAGGGCCGGCGCGCCCTAGATGACGCCCATGACCGACAAGATCCCCGTCACCGTGCTCACCGGTTATCTCGGCGCCGGCAAGACCACGCTGCTGAACCGCATCCTCACCGAGGACCACGGCAAGCGCTACGCCGTCATCGTCAACGAGTTCGGCGAGATCGGCATCGACAACGATCTGGTGGTCGGCGCCGACGAGGACGTGTTCGAGATGAACAACGGCTGCGTCTGCTGCACGGTGCGCGGCGACCTGATCCGGGTCGTCTCCGGTCTGATGAAGCGCCAGCGGCCCGGAAAGCCCGCCTTCGACGCCATCATCGTCGAAACCACCGGCCTCGCCGACCCGGGCCCGGTCGCCCAGACCTTCTTCGTCGACGAGGACGTCAAGGCCAAGACCCGGCTGGACAGCGTCACCGCCCTGGTCGACGCCAAGCACGTCATGGCCCGCCTTGACGACTCCAAGGAGGCGCGCGAGCAGGTGGCCTTCGCCGACCGCATCCTCCTCAACAAGACCGATCTCGTGGACGCCGCGACGCTCGACGCGGTGGAGGCCCGCCTGCGCGCCATGAACCCGCTGGCGCCCATCGTCCGCACCGAGCGGGCCCGCGTGCCGCTGGATCAGGTGCTGGACATCGGCGCCTTCGATCTGGAGCGCGTCGTCGAGGTCCGCCCCGACTTCGTCAATCCGCCGCACGGGGCCGAGGGCCACGTCCACGACGCGCACTGCGGCCACGATCATCATGACCACGATCATGACCACGATCACGGGCACGACCATCACCACGGCCCTCGCGGCCACAGTCACGGCGACGACGTGCGCGGGGTGGCCCTGTCGCTGGACCGGCCGCTCGACGGGCAGAAGTTCACCCGCTGGATCGACGAGCTGCTGGCCGCCAAGGGCCAGGACATCCTGCGCGCCAAGGGCATCATCGACGTCGCCGGCGAGGATCGCCGCCTCGTGTTCCAGGCCGTCCACATGATCCTGGAGGGCGACCTCCAGAGGCCCTGGGGCGAGACCGAGCGCCGCTGGTCCCGCGCCGTCTTCATCGGCCGCGACCTCGACGAGGCGGCGCTGAGAGCCGGTTTCGAGAACTGCCTGGCCTAGAAGTAGGCGATCAGTCGGCCCAGCACGACGACGCCCAGCCAGAGGCCGAGCGACCCCGCGCCCAGAAGTCTCGCGGCGGGCGGTATGTCGTTGGAGAGCACGCGGAACATCCGACGGAAGGCCAGGGCGTTGGCGCCCGCCAGGCCGATCAGCACCAGCTTGACCTGGAACAGGGTCGAGCCGGCGAGCGCCTCCGAGTCCGCGACGAACATCAGGGCCCCGCTCACCGCCATGATCGCAAAACCCGCAAGCGCCAGGGGCGTCACCGCCCGGGACAAGGCCGCCGGGTCCAGGCGGCGGCCGTATCCGAGCAGACGCAGGTCAAGCAGGCCGACGCCGCCGACGACGAGGATGGCCCCCACGACATGCGCCGTGTTGGCGATCGGATAGACCAGAGCCTCGGCTCCGACCCAGCGCGCCAGGTCGGACTCCGCGATCCGGGCGATCAGGCCGCTCAGCGCAGTTCGACCGTCTTGCCGCCCGCCGTGATGCGCTCGGCGCGGATCTCGCGCGTTCCGTCACGGCGGGGATAGCCCTCGATGGTCACGGTCCGACCCACCGCGATGTCGGCCTGGGTCAGGCCCCGGGCCTGCATGCGCGAGACCGGCGCCAGCACGACGTCCCAGCGCTGGTCGTCCACGGCGATCACGATCGAGCCATGCGGGCTGCCCCAGCTGGACTCCAGGACCTGGGCGGTCGGCCGCAGGGTCCGCTCCGCGTCGTAGGAGCTCCAGCCGTGGTGGGCGGCGGCGGCGGTGGCGATCAGGGCCGCGGCGCCGAAAGCCGCGCGGCGGGTCCGAACCTGAGGGTCATTTGATTTCTCCCGGTGGCGCCTATGTGGTCAGCATAGAACATCGAGGCTCCGGTCTCCAGCGAAGCCGTAACGAAGGAACGCGCGAATGACCGAACACACCGCCCTCGTCGTCGGGGCCTCTCGCGGCCTCGGCCTGGGCCTCGTCGAGGAATATCTGTCGCGCGGCTGGCGCGTCGTCGCCACCGTCCGCGACGACGCCGGCGAAGCGGCGCTGCAGGAGCTGCCGGGCGCGGACCGGCTGACCGTCGAGCGCGCCGACGTGGCCGACGACGCCGACATCGCCAGGCTGGCGCAGCACATCTCCAAGCCGCTTGACCTGCTGTTCATCAACGCCGGCGTCATGGGGCCGTCGGACATGGTCTCGGCGGCGCCCGACGAGATCGCCCGCGTGATGCACGTCAACGCCTTCGGTCCCGCCCGGCTCGCCTGGGCGCTCGTCGACAAGGTGGTCGAGGGCTCGGGCGTCGTCGCCTTCATGTCCACCGGCATGGGCTCGATCGCGGACAACACCTCGGGCGGCTACGACATCTATCGCGCCTCAAAGGCGGCCCAGAACATGCTGGCCCGAAGCCTCTGGATCGGGCCGGGCCAGGCGCGCGGTCTAGCGATTCTGTCTGTGAACCCCGGCTGGGTGAAGACCGACATGGGCGGCCCCGGCGCGTCCATCGACGTGCCGACCAGCGTCAAGGGCATCGCCGACCAGATCGCGGCGCACGCGGGCAAGCCCGGCCACCGCTTCATCGGCTGGAACGGCCGGGAGCTGCCTTGGTGACGACCTATCTCGACCCGACAAGGGAGATCATGGCCCAGTTTCGCGATCTGCCGCTGGACCGGCCGGTCGCCATGATCAACCTGCTGCGCTTTCGCGAACGCGCCGCCTATCCCGACGGCCACGTCGACGCCGCGTCGGATCGCACGGGCGCTGCGGCCTACGCCGCCTACGGCAAGGCCGCCGCGGGTCCCTTCAAGCGCGCGGGCGGACGTCAGGTCTGGCTGGGCGTGCCGGAGCTGACCGTGATCGGGCCGGCCGAAGAGCGCTGGGACCTGGCCTTCATCGCCGAGTATCCGACCGGCCAGGCCTTCGTCGACATGCTGCGGGACCCTGAGTACCGGGCGGCCGTCGTCCATCGGCAAGCGGCGGTGGCTGACTCGCGCTTGATCCGCACGTCGCCGAGGTCGCCCGGCGACCGCTTCGGCGAGACCTCCTGATAACGCACCGGCGGGGCCCGGTCGGTCGACGCGAGCCCCTCCGATCCAGCCGGATCAGGCGGCCGGCTGAAGCACGAACTCGCCCTCGATGTGCAGCTCGACCTCGTCGCCGATCGCCGGCAGGGCGTAGTCGATGCCGAACTCGGAGCGGCGGATGGTGGCCTCGCCGTCGAAGCCGACCTTGTACTGGCCGCGCATCTCGCCGGCGCCGTTGAATTCCGCCTCGAAGGTCACCGGCCGGGTGACGCCGCGCAGGGTCAGGTCGCCGGTGATCTCCGCCTCGGTCGGGTTCTCGTCGTCCACGCGGATCGAGGTGGCGGTGAAGGTGGCGGTCGGGTGGTTGGCGGTGTCGAAGAAGTCGGCCGTCTGCAGGTGCCGGTCCAGCCCGTCGGAGTTGGAGTCCACGTCCGTCAGCGGGATGGTCGCGGTCAGCCGGCTGTTCGACGGGTTGGCGGGATCCAGCGTCAGCTCCGCCGCGACGTTCACGAACTGGCCGTAGTAGGTCGACAGGCCCAGGTGATCGACCGACCAGGTGATCTTCCCGTGCTCGGAATCCAGCGTGTAGGTCCCGGCGCGGACCTCGCTCGGCGTCGTGGTCAGCTGGGCGCGGGCGACGACCCCGCCGGCGAACAGCAGGGCGCCGGCGGCGACGGCCACGGCGGCGGGGCGGATCAGATGACGCATGGTGAGGCTCCCTCGAGGTTGACCGCAATCGGACCGGTTGCAGATCGGCGCCGAGACGCCCGGCCGCAACCCCCTCGGTTGACAGGTCGCCGCGACGAAGCCATGTCCGCTGGCCTCCATCCCGAGACCCGCCCACGCCATGACCTACATCGTCACCGACGCCTGCGTCCGCTGCAAGTTCATGGACTGCGTCGAGGTGTGCCCGGTCGACTGCTTCTATGAGGGCGAGAACTTCCTGGTCATCGCGCCGGACGAGTGCATCGACTGCGGCGTCTGCGAGCCGGAGTGCCCCGTCGACGCCATCAAGCCCGACACCGAGGACGAGCCGGACGGCAAGTGGCTGCGCATCAACGCCGAATACGCCAAGGTCTGGCCGAACATCACGGTCAAGGGCACGCCGCCGGCCGACAAGGAACAGTTCGAGCGGGAGACCGGAAAGTACGAGAAGTACTTCTCCCCCAAGCCCGGCAAGGGCAGCTGAGGCGGCGAACGGCTTTCGCGGGCTTTATGACGTCCGCGCATCAACCGTTTTGAAAATCCGTCATTTTGTGTTAGCTTATCCCCATTGGGTCGGGCGGTGATCGTTGAACGGATCGCCGCTCGTTTTGCGACAGAACCCCGCCCGCAAGACGGGGTCGGCCTGAGGTTTGGTGATCCGTATCCTCTAAGTGACGTCACAGGGCGAGCGACCGGCGTGAACCGCCGGACGATGGCCTTTTTGTTTCGTTACATGTGGATGCGCCCGCCGCCCCGGCCGGGAAAGGACGAGACAACATGACGAGCAAGACCGGTCTTGAATTCAAGGTTGGCGACGCGGTCGTCTATCCGGCGCACGGCGTCGGCAAGGTGGCCGCGATCGAGACGCAGGAAGTCGCGGGCATGTCGCTCGAGGTCTATGTGGTCACCTTCGACCACGAGAAGATGACGCTGCGCGTCCCGACCAAGAAGGCCAAGACCGCCGGTCTGCGCTCGCTGGCCGCCGACGACGTGGTGTCCAAGGCGCTGACGGTGCTGAAGGGCCGCGCCCGCATCAAGCGCACCATGTGGTCGCGTCGCGCCCAGGAGTACGAAGCCAAGATCAACTCCGGCGACCTGGTCTCCATCGCCGAGGTGGTCCGCGACCTGCACCGCGCCGAAAGCCAGCCGGAGCAGTCCTACTCCGAGCGTCAGCTGTATGAATCGGCGCTGGACCGCATGGCCCGTGAGGTCGCCGCGGCCAACAAGATCGACAAGGACGCCGCCGTCGCGCTGCTCGCCAAGTCGCTCAGCGCCAAGAAGCCGGCGCCCCAGGCCGAAGCGGCCTGATCCCGACGTCCGACGACAACGAAAAGGCCCGGGGGCGACCCCGGGCCTTTTGCTTTGGATCAGAAGTACTCCGCGCCGGCCGGGCACTCCGCGCTGACCCGCCGCGCCGTGATCGACGCCGGGATGAAGGGCGTCCCGCGCGCCAGCTGCGCTCCGCCGGTGAAGCGGAAGCTCTCGGCCGCGTAGGGCCCGTTCAACCGGACCTGGACCGTGCGGCCCCGCCGGTCCCGACAGACGCCCTCGAACCGCGCGTTGCCCGACCCGACCACCCGCACCGGATAGGTGCACGACCAGCGCCGCGTCGACAGCCCGCCGAAGAATCGCTGGATTTCGCTCTGGCGGACGCAGCGCGTCTCGGTCTCGCCGACGCCCAGCACGCGGGTGCTGTACTCCCAGTAGCCGGGCTGGGGCTGCGGCGCCTCCTGGGCGGGGGCTGAGGCTGACGGCGCGGCCAGCATCAAGGCGCCGCCGGTCACGGCGGCCAGGGATGTCAGCAAGCGCGGCAGTCGTTCGGTCTTGATCATCGGTCTTCCCTCGGGGGAGGCGTCGCTCGGTGTTTGGTCTATAGATGCGGGCTTGAACGGAGGCTGAACAGAGGCGGCCGAACCATTCCGGCCGACGCTTCGGCGCTTGACGCGCGGGCGGCTTTCCCCCTATACGGCCCCCTCTCGCGCGGGATCACGTCCCGCGCGTCCCTGTTTTATGCGGTCGTGACGACAAGATCATGGCCGCGTCGCCGAAGGATCTGACGATGTCGCGTCGCTGCGAACTCACCGGGATCGGCCCGATGGTCGGCCACCACGTGAGCCACTCGAACATCAAGACCAAGCGCCGCTTCCTGCCGTCGCTGAAGTCCGTGAAGGTCACGTCGGACGCGCTGGGCCAGACGTTCAGCCTGCGCATCTCCAACGCGGCCCTGCGCACCCTGGACTTCAAGGGCGGTCTGGACGCCTTCATCGTCAAGGCCCGCGACGAGCAGCTGTCCCCCGCCGCCCAGCGCATCAAGCGCCAGGTGAAGGCCAAGCTGGCGGAACAGTCGGCGGCCTGACCCGACGACATCGAGATCGAACGAGGCCGGCGGCGACGCCGGCCTTTTTCTTTGGCGTATATGCATTTGACAAACCCAACCGTGGCAGTAGGATGAGCGCATAAGGAGATTGCGCCGTGTCCGTTCTGTCGAAGCCCTACTTTCACGATGAAGCCGAGGCCTTCCGCTTCGTGGAAAGCATCATCTGGAACGGCGAGCCGACCTGCCCGCACTGTGGTTGCTCGGGCCGCATCTACGCCATCAAGCCGAACCCGGAGAAGAAGGTCCGCATGGGCCTGAAGAAGTGCGGCGACTGCCGCAAGCAGTTCACCGTCCGCATCGGCACCATTTTCGAGGAGAGCCACCTGCCGCTGCATAAGTGGCTTCAGGCGATCTACCTCATGTGCTCGTCCAAGAAGGGCGTGAGCGCCAAGCAGCTCGAACGCACTCTGGAGGTCCAATACAAGACCGCGTGGTTCCTCGCGCACCGCATTCGCGAGGCCATGCGTTCAGGCGACCTGGGCCCGTTCGGCATGGGCGGCGGCGCTGTCGAGGTGGACGAAACCTACATCGGCCGCGAGCCCGGCAAGCCGGTCAAGCGAGCCTTCCATCACAAGATGAAGGTGCTCTCGCTCGTTGACCGCGACACCGGCCGCGTCCGTTCCGTGGTGGTGGATGACATTCGCCCGGCGACCATCGCCCCCATCGTGCTGGAGAACCTGCACCGGGAAGCCCGCCTCATGACCGACGAGGCTGGCCACTACATGCGGGTCGGCCGCGAGTTCGCCTCCCATGAGGTGGTCCACCACGGCCGGGACGAATACGTCCTGCCGGGCGGCATCCACACCAACACCATCGAGGGCTACTTCTCGATCTTCAAGCGCGGCATGAAGGGCATCTACCAGCACTGCTCGAAGAAGCACCTGCACCGCTATCTGGCGGAGTTCGACTTCCGCTACAGCAACCGCTCCGCCCTCGGCTGCGAGGATCAGGAGCGCGCCATGCGCGCGGTGATGGGGGGCGTTGGCAAGCGGCTTACTTACCGCTTGGCCTGACGGCTGGCGGGCGACAGCCCAAGGCGGGTGGGCGGCGGCGCTCGCGTTGGAGAACAAAGGCGTAGGGCTAGTCTAGCCAGCGGCCATCGCTAAGGTGCTGGCATGATGGGGCTCGCCGAAATGCTGGAGGCGGAAAAGCGGATACGTCCGCTTCCGGCATGGCGTCCTGTCGATAGTGGCGGAAGGTTTCGCTGGCGGGCGGAGATCAGCATCGGCGACGCGACTGTTGAGGGGCTGGTTTTACACGCACGAACGCTGGCAACGGAGCCGGGCCGCGATGTTTCCTTCGTGCTGGAGCACGGCCCTGCCGGGCAGTCTTCGGTGCGGATTGATCGAATAGATTGGAAACCGCTCACGCCACACGCGAACAAAGGTGTTGGGCGTCCTGAGATACGATGGGATATCTACCCGGGGAGTCATCGGCACCCGTATTACGAAAACCTTAAAGCAGACGGTGAGCTTAGGACTGGCAACTTGCCAGTGGCTGTGGACATTGAGGAATCGCTCCCAACGTTCGAAAGCCTTGTTGCGTTTGTTGCTAAAATCTATAGAATAGAAGGGCTGGAATTCCTCCAGCCGCCGCCATGGTCTGAGGATCTCTTCGGGTGATCGAAGCCCAAGATCATTCGTCGCTCAATGAGACTGCCGAGGCTGTTGCCCGGCAGATTGTTGGCGTGGAACATGGGGCTAAGCGCACGATCATCTGGACCCCGCTCGCTTATCCGAGTGGTTCGCTCGTCGGTGTGCGCCTGACGCATGACGGCAGCACCTATTCTATCACTGACATGGCCTCTGCCTATGAAGAGGCGCGCTCGGTTCGCGCCTCCAAGTCCTTCGGGCGGCACGCGTCACATGTAGCGGAGGGCGCGGGGGTCGGCTTTATCGACCGCACCTTTTTCCTTCGCGGTGTTCGGAAGGAGCAGCTAGCGGGAGCGATCGTTGCGCTCGCCAACTGCGCTCATACAGCGGCAACGCTTTCTGTCTTCAAGCAGGCTGCGCTGGACGCGCGTGAGGCTGAAGAGAAGCTTTTTGCCCGCCTGTCGCGGCTGTTCGGGAAAGTCGAGGTTCATCGGCCTGTGGTGGGCGTCTCAGGAACCGAATGGGACGTTGATGCGGTTGTCAACATCGGCGGTCAGACGGCGCTGTTCGAGGCGGTTGGTGTGTCCAAGCAATCGATCTACGCGACTGTCGCCAAGTATCACGACATTGCTCGTCTGCCGCAGGCACCGGTCAGGATCGCAGCAGTGCAAAATCGCAGGGAGCTTGGATCAATGCTGGGCGTCCTTTCACAGGCGGCGACTGTCATCGAAGAGGCTACACCTGACGAGACAGTGGTTCAGTTTGCCAAAGCCGCATGACCGACGCCCCCAAGCCCCAGGCCGACAAGTTCCGCGACCTAGCCCGCGACCTGGAGTGCGACGAACACGCCGCCGCCTTCGAGGAGAAGGTGCGGAAAGTGGTTAGGCCGGAGGGCGGCCCGAAGCGCCCGTTGGCTTCCGGGTCCTAGGGGTGCGTGCCTTCTTTGGCGGCGGCTCTCCAATGTGCTCAATCTCGCCGGACACGAGAGTGACCCCTCCTTGAAGTCGGTCAATCATCCCGACGCATGTTATCCAATCGCCCTTGTTCATGGCGGACAATTGATCTAGCCACGGCTCCCCAAACACTACCATGACGGATGGCAGGTGCGGACGCGTTTCCTCCTCAACGTGAAGCGCAAAGCTGTCCCGCTTGTGGAAGTTAATGCTTGTTACGTCGAAGACGCGACCAGAAACCCGAAGCCACTTTCCCGCGTAGGTCTTGGTCAGCGCGTCGATTTGAACGCTCGTTCGGTTCTCGGTCTTCTTTCGCAGAACCTCTGGCGTGATATCCGGGTCGAGAAATTGTCGCTCGGGAGCCTGCTCAATGAGGGCTTGAGTAGTAGCAATCATCGCCTTGGGAGCATTGCGGAACATCACCGCCAGCCCCACGAAAGACCCTAGGACTGCCGCCCAGCCCAGTCCGAGGAGGTACGGCGTGTAGATGCTGGCTGTCGAGGTCATGCCCGCCACCGCAGACGTTCCCCCGAGGCCAAGGCCCGCGAGCAATGCGCTGATGATGATTTCTCTTCGCCCCATACCGCCGTCATATCAGCGGCTCCCGGATTCGGGAGTGGGTTTGCGAAGTGCATATACGCCTTTTCTTTGCGCCGCACCGGGCTCCCGCTAGGGTTCGGCCATGCGCCTGATCCCCCTCGCCGCCGCCCTCCTTCTCGCGATGCCCGCAGCCGCCCAAGAGGCGTCCCCGGCCCCGGCGCCCAGGGTCTCGACCCCCTTCACGCTCCGGAGCGAACAGCCGCTCGCGCCCGAGCAGCAGGCCGTGGCCTTCGACTACGCCCGGCTGGCGTTCCGCGTCATGCCCGAGAGCCGGACCCTCGCCGGCGACGCGACCCTGGTCTTCACCGCCGCCGCCCCGGTCGACCGACTGTCGGTGGAGCTGGACACCGTCTTCGACATTTCGCGGGTCGAGATCGACGGTCAGGCGATCGCGCCCTCGGCCTGGCGCAACCCGGAAGGCCGGCTGACCGTCGACCTGCCCAGCCCCCTTCCGGCGGGGGGAACGGCGACCCTGCGCATCCTCTACGCCGGGGCGCCGCGCACGGCGCCCAACGCCCCCTGGGACAGCGGCTTCGTCTGGGCGACCGCGCCGAGCGGCGAGCCGTGGATCGCGACGGCGGTGCAGGGCGAGGGCTGCGACCTGTTCTGGCCCTGCATCGATCATCCGTCAGGCGAGCCTGAGCTGGTCGAGCTGCACATCACCGTGCCGACGGGGCTGGCCGCGCCCGCCAACGGCGTCCTCCTGGCCACCGAGGACCATGGCGACGGCTGGACCACCTGGCGCTGGCGGGCGCGCCGGCCGAACACCTATGCGATCGCCCTGAACATCGGCCCCTACGAGCGTGTCGCCGACACCTATGTGAGCCGGTTCGGAAACAGCTTTCCGATGGAGTTCTGGCATCTGAGGTCAGACGACCCGGCCAAGGTCGCGGCCCTGTTCGCCCAGTTCGCCCCGATGCTGGACTTCTTCGAGGCGACCGTCGGCCCCTACCCCTTCGGCGACGAGAAGATGGGCGTCGTGGAGACCCCGCACCTGGGCATGGAGCACCAGACCATCAACGCCTACGGCAACCGCTACCGCATCGACGGGCGCGGCTACGACTGGCTGCTGCATCACGAGCTGGCTCACGAGTGGTTCGGCAACCAGATGACCAATGTGTCCGGCGACGACATGTGGCTGCACGAGGGGCTGGGGACCTACATGCAGCCGCTCTACGCCCGCTGGCTCCACGGCGACCGCTATATGGAGGCGGAGCTGAAGGAGCATCGCGAGCTCCTCGCCAACCGCTTCCCGGTGGTCTCCGGCCGCGCGGACGTCAACTATTTCGACGGGGACGGGCCGGGCAACGACATCTACTACAAGGGCTCGCTGTTCGCCCACACGCTGCGGATGCTGATCGGCGATGAGGCGTTCAAGGACAGCCTGACACGGCTGATCTACGGCACGGCCGAGCCCCGGGCGGGCGAGATCGAGCCGCTGACCCGCACGACCGAGGACTACGTCCGCATCGTCAACGAGGTCACGGGGCGGGACTACGGCTGGCTGTTCCAGGGCTATCTCTACAACGCCGCCCTGCCGATCCTGCGTCAGCGCCGCGAGGGAAGGACGCTCGAGCTTGCGTGGGAGACCGGCGACGGCCGGCCCTTCCCCCTGCCGGTCGAGGTCGAGGTGGACGGCCGCGTGATCACCGTGCCGATGACCGGCGGCCGGGGCTCGCTGTCCGTGCCCGAGGGCGCGCACGTGCTCATCGATCCCGAGAACAAGGTCCTGCGCCAGTCGGACGTGGTGGACGAGCTCGTCGCCTATCAGCGCAGCGGTCGTTAGAGTTTCCTCCCCCTCTTGAGGGGGAGGAAAGCCTTCTCCCTAGGCCAGCCAGGCCATCATGCGGGTCTCCACCGGCTCGCCACGCGCCAGGCTGAACCTCGGACGGCGCTCGCCGGTGTAGAGGAAGCCCGCCTTCTCCAGCACCCGGCCCGAGGCGGGGTTGTCGGTGAAGTGGCCCGACATCAGCGCCCGGCGCCGCCAGCGCGTCTTGGCCCAGCCCAGCGCGCCCTGGAGCGCCTCGGTGGCGATGCCCCGCCCCCAGAAGTCCCGGGCGATCCAATAGCCGACCTCCGGCCACGGATCCTCGCTCTCGAAGACGCCGACCACCCCGACCGGCCCCAGCCGCTCGTGCTCGATCAGGAAGGTCCGGCCCTTCTTCGGGTCCTGGGCCGAGACGTCCACCACGAAGCGCTCGGCGTCGCGCCGGGTGAACGGGTGCGGCATCCGGCAGGTCATGCGGGCGATGTCGTAGTCGTCGGCCATGACGGCGAGGCGCGGCACGTCCTGCGGCTGCGGCGCGCGCAGCGTCAGCCGCCGGGTCTCGATGACCGGAGAGGTTTCAATGACGCACATCACTTCAACGCCCCTTTCGGCCGGCGCGCCGTCCGCGGACGGCGTGTGGCCTGATTTGGTGGCGGCGCGACGACGGAATGATCGACGGTTCGTCACATTCCGGGCCGCCAGGCCGCCGGCGCCGACCGTCCTTTGAATTCAAGGGCTCGGGTCGGCTTTCGAGGCGGGGAAACGCGAACGGGGAGCCCGGTGATCCGGACTCCCCGCGGAAAATTTCCCTTGGTCCGGATCGAGGCCTCAGCGCCTGCGACCCGGAGAGTGGAAGGGCCTTGGCGCTTACTCGGCGGCGGCGGCTTCCGGGGTCGCTTGGACGGACACGTAACAGCGGCCGCCACGCTTGGTGGTGAATTTCACCGCGCCCTGAATGAGCGCAAAGAGGGTGTGGTCGCGGCCCAGGCCGACGTTGTCGCCCGGATGGAACTGGGTGCCGCGCTGACGCACGAGGATGTTGCCGGCCAGCACGCGCTCGCCGCCGAACTTCTTCACGCCCAGGCGCTTGGATTCGGAGTCGCGGCCGTTACGCGACGAACCGCCGGATTTCTTGTGAGCCATGGGTGTGCTCCTTCAGTCCCTTACGCTGACGCGTCGTTGATCAGGCTTCGTCGCCGGCGGCGACGGTTTCGGTCTTCTTAGCGGCGGCCTTCTTCGGCGCGGCCTTCTTGGCGGCGGCCTTGGGGGCCGGAGCCGCCTCGGCTTCGACCTTGGGGGCCAGGCCGCGGGCGCGGGCGTCCATCTCGGCCTTGGTCAGCAGGCTGACCTCGCCGTCCCACTTGGCCTTCTCGCCGGCGCCTTCGATGCCGGTGATGCGCAGCACCGACTCCAGCTGGCGGTGGCCGCGCGTGCGGCGATAGCCCTGGCGGCGGATCTTCTTGAAGATCTTCACCTTGTCGCCCTTGCGGGTCTCGATCAGGGTCGCGGCGACCGCGGCGCCGTCGATCAGCGGGGCGCCGACGGTGACGCCCTTGTCGCCGCCCAGCATCAGCACTTCGCCGAACGAGACGTTCGCGCCCGCTTCGCCGTCGATCTTCTCGACCACGATCGTGTCGCCCGGTTGGACCCGGTACTGCTTGCCGCCGGTCTTGATCACCGCGTACATCTTAAAGCCTCGGCTCAACGCAAAAGAGAGACGCCCGCCGGGGGACCCCCGCGGGCGAAGAGCGGCGACATATACGGACGGGCCGCCGCGAGTCAACGCGAAAGCGCCGCGCGGGCGGCCCTTTTTAGTGAACGGAGACGGGCGCGAGCTCGTGCGCCACGGCGGCGGCGAAGGCGGACTCGCGGTCCGTCAGGACGGCCAGGCGCTCGCCGTCGGCGGAGTGGACGGCGTAGAGGGTCTGGTCGGGATCGATCTCCAGCCCCTTGGCCACCGCGACGGCGGCCGAGCCGAGGATGTCGCGCGCCAGCACCTCGCGCACATAGACCAGATCGGGGGCGCCGAGATCGGCGAGGTCTTCCTTGGTGATGATCGGCGTCATATGACCGCCTCCTTACGCTGACTGAACGCTCGACCGGGCGAGCGGTTCGACCCCGTGAGCGGGCGTCGAGGGAAACAGGCGTCCGACCGAGATCAGCCCGCCTGGATGGGAATGGTCTTCACGGCCTGGGCCGCTTCGGGTCGGGTCAGATCCACATGCAGCAGGCCATGCTCCAGCCGGGCCCCCTCCACCTCCAGCCCGTCGGCCAGCACGAAGGCCCGGGTGAAGCCGCGCGCCGCGATGCCGCGATGCAGATAGGCCTGGCCCGCGCCGTTCGTGTCCTCGCGCTTGCCCGAGATCGTCAGCTGCCGGCCCTCCAGGGTCACGGTCAGATCCGAGGGCGTGAAGCCCGCCACCGCCAGGCTGATGCGGACCTGCCGCTCGCCGAGCTGCTCGACGTTGTAGGGCGGGTACCCCTCGGCCGCCGCCTTGGCGGCGCGGTCGATCAGGGCGCGGGTGTGGTCGAAGCCCAGCAGGAACGGGCTGTCGAGGATCAGGCTACGGTTCGTCACGGCATGGGCCCTTCGGGAAGCGGCTCAAGGCGTCGGTCAGAACCCGCCGGATCGGCCGGGCTCCCGACAGGGACCAGATGGGCGCCGTCGCCACGGCCCGCAAGCACGAGAAGGGCCGCCCCGTCGCCGGGGCGGCCCTCGTCAGTCAGCCGAAGCCTGAGATCAGCCCTCGGGCGACTCCATCACGTCCGGCTCGGCCGGAGTCTCCTCCTGAGGCGGAGCCGTCGGGTCGTCCATAGCGTCGTCGACGTCCGGCTGGCCCACCGGCTCGGTCGGCAGGGTGGGCGGGACCGTCGTGTCGCCCGCCGGGGCCTCGTCGGCCGGCATCGGCGCTGAGGTCGCGGGCGGCGTGGCGGTCACGCCGGCGTCGCCCTCGGCGATCACCTCGGCGGCCCCGAACTCGGCCGCGCTCCAGGCGACCCTCACATCAGCGCCCTGCTGGGCGATGCCGTTGACGGGCACGCCGCGAATCTGGCCGTCGGCGCCCCGCACGGTCAGCTCCTGCTGGCCCTCGGCGTTGGTGCGCACGCCTTCCAGCGTGCCGAGCGTCGAACCATCCGAGCCCAGCACGTTCGAGCCGGGGTTCAGCGTCAGGGTTTGCTGGGTCTGGGCGGCGGCTTCCGCCACCGGCTCCTGGGCGGGCTCCTGGGCCGGGCTCATGGCGTCCTGGGCCAGGGCCGGGGCGGAGAAGACGAGCGCCAGGGCGGCGCCGGCGAAGAGGGTGTTGCGGGTGGTCAAGCGAGTCATGGGGAGGCTCCCTGTCATCACGAGCACAAGCGCCCGTTGCGAGGGGAACACGCGATGTTTCGCTTCGTTTCAGCCGCCCCGAAATGACCTTGCGCCCGCCGGATTCGGCCGATTCAGGCGCCGGATAAGCCCCGCGTTCGCCCGGATTCAGCCGGAAATCCTAAACGCCGCCGCATAGGTTTCGTGTTTGAACCCCGCAAGCCGGCGGTCGCCGAGATCCAGCATCGGCCGCTTGATCATCGACGGGTGGGCGAGCATCAGGGCGACCGCCTTCTCGCGATCCACGCTCGCCCTCGCCTCCTCCGGCAGCTTCTTGAAGCTGAGGCCCGCACGATTCAGGACGGTCTCCCAGCCGAGCTCCTCAACCCAGCTTTCCAGCCGCGCTCGGTCGATCCCCTGCTTCTTGTAGTCGTGAAACGTATACGCCACGCCGTTCTCCTCCAGCCAGGCGCGCGCCTTCTTCATCGTGTCGCAGTTCGGAATGCCGTAGATGACGACGGACATGGGAGCTCCTGTTCAACCCGAAGCGGTGATGGCGGCGGCGGACCGATCCATCAAGGGCGCCGCCGCTCAGGACCGGCTGAAAGCCCGCCTGCGCGGCAAGGCCGAGGTCCTCGGGTTCGACGTCTGCCGCTTCGCGTCGGCCGTGGAGCCCTGGCCCGAAGGCGGGCGGCTCGAAGCCTTCGTCGAGGCGGGGCGCCACGGCGACATGGCCTGGATGGAGACGACGCTCGAGCGCCGCAAGCACCCCACCGCGATGTGGCCCGAGGCGCGCACGGCCGTCGTGCTGGGCCTGAACTACGGCCCCGGAGATGACCCCCTGCCGCAGCTTCAGGACCGGTCGGCGGGTTATGTCTCGGTCTATGCGCGCGGCGACGACTATCACGACGTCATCAAGGGGCGGCTGAAGACCCTGGCGGGTCAAATGGCCGCCGAACTGAAGGCCGAGGTGAAGGTGTTCGTCGACACCGCGCCCCTGATGGAGAAGCCGCTGGCCCAGCGCGCGGGCGTGGGATGGCAGGGCAAGCACACCAATCTGCTCAGCCGCAGCCACGGCAACTGGCTGTTCCTGGGCGTCATCCTGACGGCGGCCGAGATCTCGCCGGACCCGCCGGAGACGGAGCATTGCGGCAGCTGCACCGCCTGTCTCGACGCCTGTCCCACGAACGCCTTTCCCGCGCCGTTCCAGCTCGACGCCCGCCGGTGCCTGTCCTACCTGACCATCGAGTTCGCCGGCGCCTGGCCCGAGGCGTTCCGCACCGCGACAGGATCGCGGATTTACGGCTGCGACGACTGTCTGGCCGTCTGTCCCTGGAACAAGTTCGCGGCCGAAACCCGAGAAGGTCGCCTGGCGGCGCGCGAGGCGCTGGCGTCGCCGCGCCTGGCCGACCTGCTGGCGCTCGACGACGCCGCCTTCCGCGCCCTGTTCGCCCGGAGCCCGGTCAAGCGGATCGGTCGCGACCGCTTCGTGCGCAACGTGCTCTACGCCGCCGGCAACTCGAACGACGACAGCCTGATCGCGCCCGTCGCCCGGCTCACCGACGACCCGGATCCGGTCGTGGCCGACGCGGCGCGCTGGGCGCTGGGCCGTCTCTCGGCCTGATCAGACGTTGGCGCTGGCGCCGCGCGGGGCGGCGTCGCCGGGGATCGGCGCGACGTCCAGCAGCTTGACCCGGAAGACCAGCACGCTGTTCGGCGGGATCATGCCGCCCGCCCCGCGCTCGCCGTAACCCAGCTCGGGCGGGATGTAGAGAATCCACTCGTCGCCGACGCTCATCCGGCGAAGGCCCTCGGTCCAGCCGGGCACCACCTGATCCAGATGGAACACCGCGGGCGCGCCGCGCTCGAACGAGCTGTCGAACACCCGCCCGTCGATCAGCGTGCCTTCGTAATCGACGCGGACCAGATCGTTGCCGTCCGGCTGCGCGCCGCCCTCCGGCCCGGACTGCACCACCTTGTACTGCACCCCGGACGGCAGGGTCTCGACGCCGTCCGCCCGGGCGTTGGACTCCATGAAGAAGGCGGCGGCCTCGGCGCGCGCCTCCAGCGACGGGCCCTCCTCGCCGCCCCGGCCGCAGGCGGCCAGCGCCAACATCGCCGCCAGAACGGCCGCCCTACCCCATCCGAAGCGCATAGCCCTTGTCCTTCAACGCCTGCCCGATCTCGTCGGCGTGGGCGCTATCGCGCGTTTCGACCATGATGTCGAACTCCGCGCCCTTGGCCGGCACGTCCAGCGCCAGACGGTTGTGCACCACGTCGATGATGTTGCCGCCCAGCCCCCCGATCACCGCCGCCATGGCCGACAGCATGCCGGGACGATCGTCGCCCAGGATGCGGAACACGATCAGGCGCCGCTCGCGCACCATCTCCCGGTTCAGGACGACCGCCAGCATGCGCGCGTCGATGTTGCCGCCGCACAGAACGATGCCGACCTTTCGGCCCCTGAAGCGGTCCGGATAGGCCAAGAGCGCCGCCAGTCCGCCGGCGCCCGCGCCCTCGGCCACCGTCTTCTCCAGGGTGGCGAAGAAGGCGACGCCCTTCTCGAAGTCCTCCTCCCGGCAGACCAGCACCTCCTCGATCAGCGGGTCGGCGAGGGCGAAGGGGATTTCGCCCACGGCCTTGATGGCGATGCCCTCGGCGATGGTCTGGCCGCCGCACACGGGGGCTCGCCCCTCCCGCCGGGCGGTGAACGACGGATACATCGCCGCCTCCACCCCGAACACGCGAAGCTCCGGCTTGATCGCCTTGGCGGCGATCGCAGAGCCGGCGATCAGCCCGCCGCCGCCGATCGGCACGATCAGGTCCTGGATCTCCGGCGCGTCCTCCAGCACCTCCAGTCCGCACACGCCCTGTCCGGCCACGATCCCCTCGTCATCGAAGGCCGAGACGAAGACATGGCCCTTCTCCTCCTCCAGCCGCTTCGCGTGGGCCGTGGAGCCGGAAAAGTCGTCGCCCTCGATCACCACGGTCGCCCCATGGGCGCGGGTGCCGTCGATCTTCACGAAGGGGGTGCCGTGCGGCATGACGATGGTCACCGGCACGCCCAGCCGTCCCCCGTGATAGGCCAGCGCCTGGGCGTGGTTGCCCGCCGAGGCCGCCACCACGCCGCGACGCCGCTCATCCTCGTTCAGCAGCAGCAACCGGTTCAGCGCGCCGCGCTCCTTGAACGAGCCGGTGAAATGCAGGTTGTCGAACTTCACCCAGACCTCGGCGCCGGTCAGCTGCGACAGCCGCCGCGAGTGGCGGGTGGGGGTCCGGTCCACCTGTCCGGCGATGCGGGCCCGCGCCGCCTGGATGTCCGCGAAGGTGACCGTCATGAAACTCCCCTATCGGTCTTGGCGCCGATCGTCGAAGCCCTTCTAGGCCGTCCCGGACAAGGCGCAACCTTGACCGCAGCCGAGGCGTTAGGCGTCATGTCATGACGACGGTCCGACGGGGCCGTCCCGCAGTCGGGGATCACCATGCGTCGCCTCCACGCCGTCCTTTTCGCCACCGGTCTGGCCGCCCTGGGCGCCTGCGCGCCCACGACCGGCGCCCTGCCCGGCCCCGCCCCCGCCGCCCGCGCCGCCTTCAACGTCGAGGATTTCGCCTGGTCCGCGGGCCAGGGTTCCGCCGCGATCGAGGGCCGCGTGGCGTTCCGACAGAACGGACGGGTCTACGACTGCACCGGCTCGGTCGGCCTGACCCCCGACACCCCTTACACCCGCGCGCGCTTCCAGACGCTGTACGGTTCGACCGAGCGCGCCGCCCTGCCCGAGTCGGTCGTGCGGGCCCGAACGGTGCCCGACCCGAACGCGGACTATCGCCGCTACGTGCGCTCGGCGACCTGCGACGGGGGCCAGTTCCGGATCGAAGGCCTGCCGAACGGCAGCTGGTTCGTCATCGTGCCGGTGTCCGCGGCCGGTTCCGAAGACCGCGTGGTGCTGATGCGACGGGTCCAGACGGTGGGCGGCCGAACCGCCCAGGTCACGCTCTAACGGTCCGCGCCGCGGCGACGGACGTGCTCAAGGAGGTATCGATGTCCAGGAGTGTGTTCGTTCTCGCGGCCGCGGCCGCGCTCGCCGTCGCCCTGCCCGCCTCGGCTCAGCACCGGACCTATACGTCCGGCGGATGGATCAGCCAGTACGACCGTCCCGGCGATTACCGCTGCGACGCCTACTGGGACGCCGCCGATCGCGACTGTCACGCTGGCTGGCGCGACCAGCGCCGCCACACGAGCCATGGCCAGGCCCATGGCGGAGGGTACAATCCCGGCTACGGCTACGGCTACGGCTACGGCTACGGCTACGGCCATGGTCGCGCCTACCGCCATGGTCACGGCTACACCTACCGTCAGGACTGGCGCGACGGCCCGACGGTCTATCAGGGCGCCTACGGCCGGCCCGACCTCGTCTATCCGGGCGGCGGGGGCCATCACGGCTATGCGTCCGGCCGCGACCCGCGTCGCATCGACTGGTGCCGCGCCAACTATCGCTCCTACGATCCGGCCAGCGGCTATTACCGGGGTTACAGCGGTCGCCTGATCTACTGCGGGTGAAAGCGCGCGGCCGAACGCGGATCGCCATCGTTTGGCCATCGGACCTGTGATCCTCGACGGCGTCGCCGCCCCCGCCGGAGGCGGCGCGTCACGTTCGCGAGCGTCCCATGTCCCAGCACAACATCGTCGGCTCCGAGGCCTTCCAGCGAGCCCCCTATGTCCTGATCCGCGGCGTCCGCCCCTCCGGCCGGCGCCGTCAGCGCGCCCGCCGGTTGCTCGTCGGCGTCGTGGCCCTGGCGATCAGCACCGCCGTGGGGGGCGCCGCCGCGGCCCTGATGCTCGCCGGGGTGATCTGACCCGCTGGACCGTCGTCGGTTCAGTTCGACGCACCATTCCACATGAGCCGATCAGGCTCTACGGCTCCAGCTCGATGTCCCAGTAGAGATAGTCGAGCCAGCTCTGGTGCAGGTAGTTCGGCGGGAAGCGCCGGCCCAGATCCTGCAGCTGATAGGCGTTGGGCCGCACGGGCCGCCGGCGGATCGGCATGCCGGCCTGCTCGGGCGTACGGCCGCCTTTCCTTAGATTGCAGGGCGAACAGGCCGCGACGATGTTCTCCCAGGTCGTGCGGCCGCCGCGCGAGCGGGGCACCACATGGTCGAAGGTCAGCTCGCTGTGGGCCCCGCAGTACTGGCAGCGGAAACCGTCGCGCAGAAAAACGTTGAAGCGCGTGAAGGCCGGCGATCGATCCTGGTCCACATAGCTCTTGAGCGACACGACGCTCGGCAGCCGAAACTCCATGGAGGGGCTGCGGACCACCTTGTCGTAGGTGGAGACCACGTCCACGCGATCCTGCCACACGGCCTTGACGACCTCCTGCCAAGGCCAGATCGACAGGGGATAGTACGACAACGGACGAAAGTCGGCGTTCAGGACCAAAGCGGGCCAGCCGGACGGAGGATTGCTCAGGACCTGCATCAGGCCCCTCCGCGCGCGCCGAGGAACAGGTTCAAGGCGACAGGACTGAAGGCGAGGCTCCTTCCGTGTCTCTAGCCCTTCTCTAACCGGGATTCGGTGACGAGGCCATGACGTCGGGCGCCTGAACCTTCAGGCGCGGCGCCCTCCCCCGATCGCCGCGCCGAGCGGCTGGCGTGGGTCAGGCGAAGGTCGGCTGGAGGCCGGCCGGCCAGCTGCGGTAGCACTCGCAGGCGGCGCGCTCGAGGGCTCCGCGATCCATGATGCGCACCCGCCCGCGGGAATAGGATATGGCCCCGACCCTTTGCAGCTGCTGCGCCGCTTCGTTCACGGTGGTGCGCTGCGACCCCAGCATGGAGGCGAGGTACTCCTGCGTGAGGTTGAGGTCGTCGCCGTCCAGCCGATCGTGGCACCGCAACAGCCACTTGGCGAACCGCTGATCGGAGCGGTGCAGGGCGTTGCACGCCGATGACTGCTCCAGCTCCTGCTTGAGCCGCGCGGCGTATTCGGTCAGCACGCGGCGAAGTTCCGGCCGCTCCTCGGTCAGCGCACGCAGCCTTCCGGTCTCGATCCGGCGAGCGGCGCCGTCCGACTGCGCCACCAGCCGTGAGTAGGCCGGAATATCGACCGCGAAGGCGCAGATGCCGGTCATGCCCTCCGAGCCGACCATATAGGTCTCGACCGTGCGTCCATCCTGCATGATGGCCACCGCCGACACGATCCCCGCCTCGACGAAATGCACGTGATCCAGCCGATCGCCCGGTTCGGCGAAGACCTGGGACAGGCTGAACTCGACCGGAGACGCCGCTGTCAGGAGGATTGCCCGGTCCTCCGGCGGGAGGGCGAGGATCAGGCGGTTACGCTCGGGAATCTTCAGCATCGGTCGCGTCTAGGGGAAGCCGCGAACCGGCGTCCGCCGAAAATCGACAAAGCCTGCCTGAACGCGGCTCGGACCCGCCCTTCCGTTCACAACCGGGCCTGAGGGTCCCGGGTTCCCTACAGCTTGATCGGGTCAAGCGAAATCGCTTCGCGACTCCGCTTGAGGTGTGAATCAGGCTGCCGCTTGAACCTGGACCGAAATCTGAGCCCGGTTGGACGTGCGTCCAACTGAACCGATTTCGGTCTAGGGCGTGGCGCGGCCCTTCTCGAAACCCGTCCAGACATCGTCATAGTCCAGCTGCATCTGCGGGGTCTGGAGCGCCCAGGCCGTCGGGCGGATCACCCAGCGGGTCTCGAACATGAAGGCCAGGGTGTTCTCGATCTTGTGCGGCTTGAGCTCCGCCTGGACCGCCTTGTCATAGGAGGCCTGGTCGGGACCATGCCCGCTCATGCAGTTGTGCAGGGAGGCGCCGCCGGGGGCGAACCCGCCCTCCTTGGCGTCATAGGCGCCGTGGACCAGGCCCATGAACTCGCTCATGACGTTGCGGTGGAACCACGGCGGGCGGAAGGTGTCCTCGGCCACCATCCAGCGCGGCGGGAAGATGACGAAGTCGCAATTGGCCGTTCCCGGCGTATCCGACGGGCTGGTCAGCACCGTGAAGATCGACGGATCGGGGTGGTCGTAGCTGACCGTGTTGATGGTGTTGAACCGCGCCAGGTCGTAGCGGTACGGCGCATGGTTGCCGTGCCAGGCGACCACGTCGAGCGGGCTGTGGTCGAAGGTGGTGGCGTAGAGCCGCCCCTGGAACTTCTGGATCACCTGGGTGGGGCGGTCGACGTCCTCGAACCAGGCCACGGGCGTCTCGAAATCCCGGGGATTGGCCAGGCCGTTAGCGCCGATGGGCCCCAGGTCGGGCAGCCGGAACGGCGCGCCGTAGTTCTCGCAGACGTAGCCCCGGACGGGCCCGTCCACCTCGACGCGGAAGCGCACCCCGCGCGGGATCACCGCCACATGACCGGGCGGCGCCTCCAGGACGCCCAGCTCGGTCCTCAGCGTCAGTACGCCCTCCTGCGGCACGATCAGCAGCTCGCCGTCGGCGCAGTAGAACAGACGGTCCGTCATCGAGCGGTTGGCGGCGTACAGGTGGATGCCCACTCCGGCTTGCGTCGCGGCGTCCCCGCATCCGCCGTAGGTGACCAGCCCCTCGACCCAGTCGGTCGGCGCGCCGGGCGTCGGCAGGGGGTCCCAGCGCAGGCGATTGGGGGTCGGCGGCGCCTCCTCGAACGGGCCGGACCGAACCCGGCCCTGATCGAACGGCGTATACGGAGGATGCTGGGCGCTCGGGCGCAGGCGATACAGCCAGCTGCGCCGGTTCTCGCTCCTGGGGGCCGTGAAGGCCGTGCCGGACAGCTGCTCGGCGTAAAGGCCCAGCGGATGCCGCTGGGGCGAGTTGCGGCCGACCGGCAGGGCGCCCTCGACCGCCTCGGTCTGAACATGGGCGCCGAAGCCGGTCAGATAGGCGGGCGCGTTGGATCGCGTCGTCATGGGGTGTCCTCTCCTGCCCGGTTATCTAGCGACGGTGGGAGGGCGCCACAATGCGACCGCCCCGCCCGGAGACCCGGACGGGGCGGCGAGGCGTCAGACCTGATGCCCCGATCAGAAGCGGGCGGTCAGGCTCACCGACAGGCTGGAGCCCAGATCGTACTGGTTGATCCGGATCTTGTCGCCGTTCAGTTCCTGGTACTCGTCGAACTCGGTGTCGAGCAGGTTCCGCGCCTCAATGGCCAGGCCCAGGTCCTGGTCGAGGACCGTGAAGTCCTTGCGATAGACGAAGTCGAGGAACACGCCGGGCTCCTGGATGTAGTCCGGCAGGCGGTTGGCCCCCACGCCCGGCCCGCGCGCGGTGATGCGGTCCGAGACGTAGTTGACGATCAGCGTCGCCTGGGAACGCGCGTTGTCGTCCTCCCAGCCGAACTGCAGGTTGGCGACATGCTCGGACTGACCCTGCAGACGGGCGCCGTCGGTCAGGTAGAAGCGGGCCGGCTCACCGATGCCGCGCCCCGCGAGGGTCAGCACGTTGTCGCCGTCGTCCACCTGGATCTCGGAGTCCGTGTAGGTGTAGTTCGCCTGGATCAGCCAGCGCTTGTCGGCGATGAACTGCAGACCCGCGTCGGGGAAGTCGAAGTACTTCTTCCCGTCGATCTCGAAGCCCATCAGCGTCGCCTGCGGCGCGTTCAGGAAGGTCTGCTGGTACTCGAGCGCGGCGATCTCGAAGATGGTCGCCTCGACCGGGTTCTCCAGCTCCTTGTAGAAGACGCCGGCGGTCAGGTACTGGCCTTGGTCGAAGTACCATTCGACCCGCGCGTCGTAGTTCGTCAGCTCCGTGTCGACCAGATACGGGTTGCCGACGAACAGGCGGTCCGTCTCCGGGTCGGTGTAGCCCTGAGGCGCCAGTTCGCGGAACTGCGGACGGCCGATGGTCTTGGACGCGCCAAGACGCAGTTGGAGATCCTCGGCGAAGTTCCAGGTCAGGGTCGCCGCGGGCAGCCAGTACTGCTCCTCGATCGAGGTCGGCGTGAACAGCAGACCGCTGTTCAGCAGGTCGATCGGGGTGACCGTCTGCTCACCGTCCTCGTAGCGGACGCCGCCCGAGATGCGGACGAGCGGGATCACCTCGACATCGGCCTGAACATAGGCGGCGTTGACCGTCAGTTCGCCCTCATAGGCGGGCGCGCTGGCGGCGTTGGTCGACTCCCGGATCACCAGGGTGTTCGGGTTGATGTTGAAGTCCGAGAACAGGAAGTCCACGCGCGAGCGCGTCTGGCTGTCGGTCAGGCCGAACGGCGCGACGAAGCTCAGGTCGCGGCGCACCGAGTCCCGCGTGTTGTCCAGCCAGGCCACGCCCGCCGAGAACACCGCGTCACGGGCGTCCGAGAGCGGCAGGGTGTAGGCCACGTCGGCGCCGGCCGAATACAGCTCGTCGTTCAGCTCGCTGAACGAGATCAGATTCGTGTCGATGTCGTGGATGAAGGCGCCGTCCGCCGCCTGGCCGTAGCCGAACTGGGTCTCGTACGGGGCGTCGCGCTCCGACACGGCGTAGGAGCCGCGCCAGCTGACGTCCAGCGCCCCGTCCATGAAGGTGTGCTCGCCCGACAGCTGCGAGGAGAACAGCTGGCGCACGAAGTACTCGGTGAAGTCCTGGCGCACCACGCCGCCGAAGCTGAAGTTGAAGCCTTCGCGGGTGCGGGCCTCCTTGGTGGTCGAGCGGACGAAGAAGTTGGTCCACTTGACCTCATGGTCGAGCGAAGAGAGCGCGATAGAGCCGAGCGCGTTCAGCTGGACGTCGTTCTGTCCCGATTCGAACTCGTAGGCCGTGCCGGCGATCAGTCGGCCGCCGTCCAGCTGACCGGTTTCCTGGAAGCCCTGACGCGCGCGCCAGCTGTTGTCATAGCCGGCCGCCACGACGACGCCCAGCGTGCCCAGGCCGGTCTCGTGAGAGAAGCCCCCTTCGGCCTCGACCCCCCAGTTGAACGGGCTCTCGTCGAACTGCAGCAGACGCAACGGCGCATTGACCAGCGACTGGCCGATGTCCTGAAGCTCCTCGTCCGAGAAGTTCGCCTGGCTGATCTGCACGCCTCGACCGAAGGCGATCGACAGCGGGCCGGGGACGTCGCGCGTGCCGTCGTCAAAGCCGGTCCAGTCGGTTTCCGACCCGTAATAGATCAGGTTGTCGCGCAGCGTCGTCTCGCTGTTGTAGCCCGCGCTGACCTGCAGGTTGAAAAAGGGCTCGGCCGGCGCCTCGATGGTGCGCAGGTCGATCACGCCGCCGCCGAACTCGCCCGGATAGTTGGGCGAATAGGTCTTCTGGACGGTGACGCCGCCGAGGATGTTCGACGGGAACAGGTCCAGCGGCACGACGCGCTGCAGCGGCTCCGGGCTCGGCAGCGGCGAGCCGTTGAGCAGGGCCGAGGAATAGCGCTCGCCGAGGCCGCGCACATAGACGAAGCGGTCTTCGACGATGGTCAGGCCCGTGACGCGGGTCAGGGCCTCGGCGGCGTTGGAGTCGCCGGTGCGCTGGATGTCCTCATCGGTCAGGAAGGCGGCGACTTCGGAGGTTTCCCGAAGCGGCTCGGGGATGAAGCGACCCAGCACCACGATCTCTTCGACGGTGGTGGCCTGGTCCTGGGGGTCTTCGGCGGGAACGTCTTGGGCGAACGCGAGGCCGGGCGCGATCATCGCGGTCGTGGCCAGCAGCAGTCCGCTCAACGAAAGCGAAATTTTCTTCATGATCTGCGCCTTGCGAGAGAAACGACGAAAGGATGAAGGGCGGCGGGTCGCCCCGCCGCCCGAGGTTTCATCCTCAGCAGGTCAGACCGGCGGTCAGGCCGCAGGTCCAGCCGCGCCACCAGGTGTCGCTCTGGCTCTGCACCGCGCCGATGTAGGTCACCGACTGGAAGTAGCTGTAGACGGCCGGGGCGCCCGTGACCGCCACAGCGTTCTCGTTCACCCCGTTGATGAAGGCGAGGTTCTGGTTCGAGATGGTCGTGCCGGAGGTCGGCGCCTGAAGGGTCGAGGTGCCGTTCGCGGTGTTGTTCGTCCCCGACGTGAACACGCTGGTCGTGCCGGCGAGTTGGCTCGACTGGGTGCGATAGGGGATCGCGCAAGACATGAACACCGACTGGAAGCTCGGCGCGACCGACACGGTGTCGGCGTCGGCCAGGTCCAGGCAGCCCGACAGCGAGCCGGTCGGGTTGGTGAAGACCGAGTTGATCACCGTGGCGTCGGAGCCCGTGTCGAAGTGGGCGACCGTATGCGCGTTCACCGCGGCCTGACGGCCGACCAGGGTGAAATTCGAGATCTTCGGCTGCGAGTTCAGGCGCTGGGCCAGCGGCACCGACGTCGGGGCCGCCGAGAACTCGAAGCCGGCCGAGCGGCTGGTGCCGGTCGTCGGACGCTGGGTCACGATGCCGAACTGGGCGCCGCCGCGCCAGCCGGTGTCGGTGTCCAGACCGTCGTCGTCGGCGCCGTTGATCACGACGTAACGCATGTTGTGCGTGCCGCCGAAGATCTCGATGCCGTCATCCGAGCTGTTGTAGACCTGGATGTACTCGATCACGGTGCCGGTGCCGACGCCGGCGGTCGTCAGACCCTGCAGCTCGTTGCCCGGCGAGACTTCGAAGCCCGAGTATTTGATCTGCACGTAGCGCAGACGGCCCGAGCTGTCGGCCGGCGTGTTGCCGCCGTAGGAGACCTGGGTCCCGCCTTCGACGAAGCCGGTGCAGGTGACCGGCGCGGTCAGCTGGCAGTTCGCCTGAGGCGCGCGGCCGGCGAGGATGATGCCGCCCCACTGGCCCTGCGACGTTTCCGTCGTCTGGCCCTCGATGTTCTGACGGCTGGTGAAGATGATCGGGTTGGTCGAAGTGCCCTCGGCGAAGATCTGCGAGCCGCGGTTGACGATCAGGGCGTCCGAGCCCTGCGAGGCGAAGATGCGCACGCCCGGGTCGATCGTCAGGGTGCCCTGCTGGCCGCCCGTGCCGTCGACGCCGCGGTCGACGCCGACCTGCACCACGCCGTTGATCGCATAGACCAGCCCGGCGGTGTTCGGCAGCGCCAGGGCGCCGACGATCTGGTTCGGAAGCTGGCAGGCGCGGAGCGTGCCGTTGGCGACGGTGCCGACGTTGGTCGTGCCGGTCGGGCACGAGGCCGCGGGCGTGCCCGGAGCCGGATTGGTCGGCGGGTTGTTGCCGCCGCCGCCGCCGCCGCCGCCGTTGCCGAAGTCGCCTTCGCCCGGCGAAGCCACCTCCGCGCCGCCGCCGCAGGCCGCGAGCGCCAGGACCGCGCAGCCGGCCATCAGAACCTTGGTCAGTCGAAGCATCGATGTTTCCCCATCGCTTGAATGATCGGGTCACCGCGCGACGGACCGACGCACCCCAGCAACCCCGGGGCAGGTCACTAAGCCTGTATTGCGATACAAGCGTGACAGACTTTCGAAACTTAAGTCACGCTCCTTGGACTGACATTGCGTCGCTCAATATTCAATGATATGTAACTTTCCTGTCACTCTGTTTACTGATCGTATTTTTGAAGGGACGGGCCTGTCCGACCCCCCTTGCACCCCGGCGCGCGTCCGGGCTATAGACCGCGCCTCCCGATCCGGCCCGGGCCGGATCGCTGCAAGGCGGACGCGTAGCTCAGCGGGAGAGCACTACGTTGACATCGTAGGGGTCACAGGTTCAATCCCTGTCGCGTCCACCATTCTTTTCAATGTCTTAGCTGTGCTCGACAGGCCTCGGCCTGCCTGACGTGATCCCCGATCACCCCATGAGGCTGTCGTGAGCCGGCTGGTCGGCCGGAAGATGGGGCGCCGTTCCCCTGACGCTGAGGAACCGCCGCCGGGTGTCCAGCAGCACCCAGCTGCGCATCAGAAGCTCGCCGACGTCATAGGGCTTGAGCAGAACGTCGTTCGCTCCGAGCGCGAGGGCGCGAAGCCGGGCGTTCATGGTCGAATCCGCCGTCAGCACCAGGATCGGCAGGTATTCCGCCGCCGGCGTCAGGCGGCGAAAGCTTTCCAGCAGCTCATAGCCGTCGACGCCGGGCATCATCAGGTCGAGCAGGACCAGATCAGGGGGACTGGCGGCGAAGTCCGCCAGTCCTTCGCGGGGGGCCTGAAAGGCGACCACGCTGCTGAAGCCCTCCCGTCGAAAAGCGCGCTCCACGAGGCTCAGGTTGGCGGCCTCGTCATCCACGGCCAGGATTCGCGCCGACTTGAGCGCCGGGTCCTCGGGAACGATCTTCATGAATCCTCTCCTTGCATCCGAGGCTGTGCGGCCAGGCTCAGGACGAAAACCGCCCCGGGACGATCCGGACGCGGTCGATAAATCAGATCGCCGCCCTGCGCCTGAGCCAGGCCGCGCGACAGGGCTAGGCCAAGTCCGGAGCCTTCCATCCCGCTCCACCGCTCCGCGTCGAGCCGATCAAAGGGGGTGAACAGGCGATCGACGAGCGCCGGCGGCACGCCCGAGCCCTCGTCGATCACCTCGATCAGCACCCCGTCCGCTTGCGCGACGACATTGAGCGTGACCACTCCGCCGCCGGAGCCGTATTTCACGGCGTTCGACAGCAGATTCAGGAGGATCTGTACGGTCGCGCGCCGATCGGCGGTGGCGCGCACGTCGGAGTCGCCGGACCGGCGCACCTCGATCCGGGCCGCCTGCACCTGAGGGGCGATCAGGTTGCGCACGTCCTCGATCAGGGGGTCGATGTCGATCGTGTCGAGGGTCAGCGCATGCCCGCCCGCCTCGATCCGGGCGATGTCGAGGACCTCCTCGATCATGGCCAGCAGGTGGCCGCCGGCCTTGGCGATCTGATCGACCGCATGACGCTGGTCCTCGCTGAGCATGGCCCGATCCATGCCGAGCAGTTGGTTGAAGCCCAGTATGGCCGTCAGCGGCGTGCGAAGCTCGTGGCTCATGCGCGACAGGAACTCGCTCTTGGCGCGGCTGGCGCGTTCCGCCTCCGCGCGCGCGTGGGTCAGCGCCTCCTCGGCCATGCGACGTTCCGTGACGTCCCGCGTGACCTTGGAGAACCCCATCAGCACGCCCTTGTCGTCACGCAGGGCGGTGATGACGACATTGGCCCAGAACCGTCCGCCGTCGCGGCGCACGCGCCAGCCCTCGTCCTCGACACGGCCCTCGTGTCGGGCGATGTCGAGCAGGCGGCCGGGCGTCTCCTCGCGCGTCTCCGGCGGGTAGAAGGTGGAGAAGTGGCGGCCCAGGATCTCGTCGGCCGTCCACCCCTTGATGCGCTCGGCCCCGGTGTTCCAGCTGACCACCCTGCCGTCGACATCGAGCGCGAAGATGCCGTAGTCGCGCACCCCCTCGATGACCCGGCGATAGCGTTCCTCGCCCTCGCGCAGCGCGGCTTCGCGCGAGCGAAGCAGGTCCCCGGCCTGGACGAGTCGGCGGGCCAGCCGCCCGATCTCGTCCTCGGCCTCGTCCATCAGGGTCAGCGGCTCGCCGCGCTCCAGGCGCTCGGCGTCGCGCTCCAGACCGCGAACGCGCCGCACGATGCCGGTGAACAGGAGCTGGGCCGCCGCCAGTCCTCCCATGAGGCCGATTCCCGCCATCACGGCGGTCAGCGTCCAGGTCCGGCGACGCTCGCCGTCGGCCCTCGCCTGGCGCTCTTCGAGCAGTTCGCGCTCGCGCCTCTGCATGGCGTCGATCTCGGCTCGCAGCGCGTCCAGCACCGCCTTGTTGGCGACCAGGGCGTTGGCGACCTCGGGGGCCTCGAGGCCGGCGGCCGTGCCCGCGCCCGGCATCGCCGCGAGCTGGGCCAGGCCGTCGCGCTTCTGAACGACGAGGGCGTCGACCCGCCTCAGCCTCCGGCGGATCTCGGGATCCTGAGCGGTTCGGCGCAGCCTGTCCAAGGTCTGGGGCAGAAGGGCCTCGGCCTTCACATAGGGTTCCAGAAAGGCCCGTCGTCCGGTCAGGCGGAAGCCGCGCACCCCGCTGGCGGCCTCGGCCAGAAGGGCGTGGACCTCGTGGATGTCGCGCTGGATGGCGAAGGTCAGCCGCACGCGGGCCTCGGCCTCGGCCTCGGCTCGGCCCGACAGATGCAGGGCGCCGATGCCGGACAGCAGGATGGCCAGCGGGAGGGCGACCACGATGAGGCCCTTGGACCCCAGGCCGAGATCCGCCCAGACGCGGCCGACACGCGCCCCGATCAAGGCAGGGCTCGCGCGGCGAAGACCGCGGCCTGGGTTCGATCGCTGACGCCCAGCTTGGCGATGACCTTCTCGACATGGACCTTGACGGTGCCCGGGCCGATCCCGAGCTCTCGCGCGATGGCCTTGTTGGTCAGCCCGCCGCGGATCAGGGTCAGCACCTGGATTTCGCGCGGAGTGAGGCGCGCCAGATCGGCGTCGCTGGGCCCGGCGGCGGGGGCCAGCGCCACGCGCAGAAGATCGCCCGGCATGGCGGTGCGCCCCCCGCCGACCGCACGGATCGCGTGCAGCAGCTCCTCGCGCCCGGCGTCCTTCAGGACATAGCCCGTGACCCCGGCCGAGACCGCGCTGCGGACATATTCGGCGGTGTCGTGAAGCGTCAGCAGGAGCACCCGCGTCAAGCCCGCTTCAAGCAACCTGCGGGCCGCCTCGAGCCCGGTCATGCCGGCGCCGAACCGGATGTCCAGGATGGCGAGATCGATGTCGCCCTCGGCGCACCGCTCAATGGCCGCCTCGGCCGTGTCGGTTTCGGCCACGACGGTCAGATCGGCCTCCCGGTCGATGAGCGCGCGCAGGCCCGCGCGCGTCAACTCGTGATCGTCCGCGATAAGAATGCGCACCTCAGACCTCCGTCAGCGGCGCGACGGCCCGGATACGATACCCCCGCGCGGTCGGCCCGGCCTCCAGCGAGCCCGCCACGGCGGAGAGGCGTTCGCGCATCATGTCCAGCCCGAACCGGGGCGTCTGATCGGACGCCGTCGCTCGAGGACCCTGGCCGCCGGCGTCCTCGATCGACAGCACCACCTCCTCTCCGTCGCGGCCGACGTCGAACTCCAGATTGACCGTCGCTCCGGGGGCGTGTTTGGCGACGTTGTTGAACGCTTCCTGGGCGACTCGGAAGAGCAGGGTCTCGAGCCAGTCGGGCAGGCGTCTGCCCACCCTGTCGGTGATCTTGACGACGTGGCCCGCGGCCTCCAGGCGACGCGCCTCCTCGCGCAGCGCGGCCGCCACGCCGAGATCGTCCAGACTCAGCGGCCTCAGGCCGGCGATCACGCCCCTCAGGTCCGAAACCGCCTTGCGCGCCACCTCGATGAGGGCGCCGATCTCAAGAGCCATGCGCGGGTCGCGCGGCGTCAGATCGAGGTGAACGAGCTCCAGACGACGGTGAAGGGCGGCGACCTGCTGGGCCACGCCGTCGTGCAGGTCCGCCGAGATCGCCGCCCGCTCTCCCTCTTGGGCGGTGACCACGCGCGACAGAACCTGTTCCAGCGCCTTCTCGCGACGTTCCAGTCGTTTGAGGAGTTCGGCCTCCTTGCGCCTTTGAAGATCGACGATCAGTCGCGCCTCGATCATCTCGACCATGAGGCGCAGGGCGTCGGCGTCCTCCTGGCTCGAGATCGCCGCCGGATTCAATGGGGTCGAGAAGGTCAGGCTGACGCCTTCGCGACCGCGCGCCGCCAGGGCCGAGAGCGGGATGACCAGGGCGCCGTCGGCCGCCGGTTCGGCGACCGTCCCGACGCGGCCCGCGCCGTATCCGGCGAACAGGGCCGCTCTTTGCGCGGCCCGATCGACGGCTTCGATCAGGCGGTCGCCGTCGGTCGCCGCCAGATCGCGGCTCACCTCAATGAGCAGCTTCAGGCGAGCGGCGCGCGCCTCCGAGTCCCGAAAGATCGAGCGCAGGTCGAGGGCTGACGTGGCGACGTCGTCTGGCATGGGGTTGAGCTCTGGCGACACCCGGGTGTTCTAGCCGACAACACCCCGCGCGTCGTATGCCAAACGGCATAGGTCGTCCGGCCTGCCGTCAGGCTGATGTGCGGGCTTGGACGCCCCGGCAAGCTTCGTCCGTCGCCGCCGTGCGCGGCCCCGAGACGAGGATGAACCGATGCGAAACACCCTGACCCTCACCGCCCTGGTCGCCTGTCTGGCCGCCGGCCCCGTCGTGGCCCTGCCCGTCGCCTCCGAGGCGACCGCCTCTCGCGACGCCTACGCCGTCGCCGACTTGACGCCCGCCGCCCCCGCGACCGCCGCGATCACCGTCGCCGAGGTCGAGGCGGCCCAGCGCGCCTGGGGCGAGGCCCTGGTCGCCATCTCCACCGAATACGAGCGCAACGGCCGGGCCGCGGCCACCCGTCTGGCGGGCCAGGTGCTCGACGCCGCCTACGGCTACAACCTCGGCCCGGTCGCCTTCAAGCCGACCCTGGCCTCGGGCGACCAGACCTTTCGGACGACCCGCGACGGCGCGCTGGCCTATTTCGTCGGCGGCGACAGCCGCTTCGCCGGGGACACCGGCTTCGCGCTGAAGGGCTGGCGTTCCTACGAGATCGACAACGCCGCCGTCGTCATCAACGGCGCGACCGCCATCTCGACCGGGAACGTCATTCTGACCGACAGCGAGGGTCGGGTGACCACGGTCGACAAGACCTGGGGCTGGGTGCGCGACTCCGACGGCGCCCTGCGCATCGTTCTGCACCACTCCTCGCTGCCCTACGCGCCGAACTGACGGCGTGTCCGACCGGCCGCGCGGCCCCTGGCGCGGCCGGTCCCTGCGTCTTGCTCCTGGAGACCCCATGAATCCCCTGTGCGTCGGCGCGTCGGTCGCCGTCATCGCCGCCCTCTCGGCCGTTCCCGCCGTCGCTGGGGACGAGGAGGGGGAGCTCTGGTTCAATCCGTCCTTCGTCAAGACGCTCGACGCGCGCACCTCCGTCGAGCTGGAGACGGCCCAGCGTCTTCGGGACGCCCCTCGCACCGACACCTATTTCGCCCGGGCGTGGCTCAACCGCGAGGATGCGGCGGGCCGGGAGTGGAGCGTCGGCGTGGAGCACCGCTGGGACGGCCCGGACGAGCGCGAGGTGCGGTTGCTTCAACAGGTCGGCTACGACCTGGGACCGCTGGAGCTCCGGACGCGACTGGAGCAGCGCTTCGTCGACGTCGACCCGCGCACGGGCGTGCGGGTGCGCCAGAGGATCGGCGCGACCGTCCCCCTCTCCGACCGGGGCGACGGCTGGGCGCTGACGGGGGACGCGGAGGTCTTCGTGACCCTGCGCAGCACCGAACCCGACGGCCAGACCGGCCTGACGGGCCTGCGGACGTTCATCGGCCTCGAACGAAGCTATGGCCGGTACGACGTCAGCGTCGGTTACCTGCGGCAACAGGACATCCGCGAGAACGCCGACGATCGGGTGGGTCACGCGCCTTTCGTCGGCCTCGCGGTGAACTTCTGAGGCCCGTACCGCCTCACTGGGCGACGGTGAGGCGTCCCAGAACGCCGGCGTCGCGATCGCGCACCTCGTAGGAGACGACCTCGGCCGTCAGGCTGCCCCCGTCCGTTCCCGGCTGGACGCCGATGATGCGCAGGAGCACGTCCACCTGCGTGCCTCGCAGATAGGACACCCGGTCGTTGATCGACTGGGCCTGGGCGGCCGACACGGGCCAGCGCTGCGCCACCTGGCCGTTGGCGAGGCGGATGGTGACCCGCTGCGACTGGGCGGCGTAGCTGAAGGTCGAGCTGGGGGCCAGGGCGCGGACCGTGAACTCCCCGTAGGTCGGATCGTAGTCGCTGAGGTCCGACTGGACCGTGAGGCGCAGGCGGCCCACGCCGCGCACGCTGGCCTGGGCGGCGGTGAAGGCGGCGCGCAGGGCCTCGCGCCGGGCGGGCTTCTCGGACGCGTCCCCGAAGCGGACGTCGCGATCCTCCTCGATCCATCGCTCGATGGGCGGCGTCAGACCGGCGAGGTCGTAATAGAGGAAGATCATGGCCAGATCGTCCGGATTGACCAGCTCGCCGGTCCGGTTGGCGAAGGACGCGGGCGCGCCCCCGTCCGGCGTGGTGGCGGACGACAGGGCCGACGGGTTGGTGGAGCCGGCCGGCGAAGACGAGGCCGACGCGGCCTCTCCGGTCGGCGCGGCCGGGACGGCCGTCTCGTTCTCGGCGCGATCACAGGCGGCCGCGGTCAGGACGAGGGCGGCGATGACGGCGGGGCGGACGATGGTCATGTCGGATCTCCTCAAAGGGTCGGCGCGTCGGTCTGGGCGGCGCGGGCGACCTCGGCGGCGCGGCGCGCCTGGTCCTGGGCGGCGAAGGCCTGTTCTGTGCGTTCGATGAGCGCGAAGCCGCCGGCCTGATCGATCACGCCCACGGCCAGGCTGTCGGCCAGCTCGGGGTTGTCGCGCAGGGGGTCGATGCGGGCCTGCACCACCACGCCGCAGTCCGGAGAGAGATTGCTGCCGTCGTCTGGATCCGCGGGCGCTCTGCAGCTCGAATAGTAGGGAGAGCTCTCCAGGATCCGGCGTCCCGTGGGGTCATAGGCCCACCGAAGCTCACGACCGTCGCCCCACGTTCCGGTGTAGGTCGGCTCGCCGTACTTCTCGGTCAGGGCGGCGACCAGATTGGCGATGGTCGGCGCCTCGCCGGCGGCGAAACGCTCGCGCCGCGAGGCGGAGATGACCCGCTCCTCGCCGCTGACGCCCATGGTGGCGACATAGACCTTGGACTCGCCGGGCAGGACGTCGTCGTCGGGGGCGGCCCCCGCGCTGCGCGCCGCCGCCTCGTCGAGGGACTGCTGCATCATCTGCTGCGGCGTCAGCGTCGAGGCGGGCTGGGCGAAGGTTCCCACGAAGCCCCGGCGATAGTCGCCGCCGGCGGTCTCGACGCGGAAGCCGCGATAGCGCTCCTCCTCCACCACCATCCGAGGATGGTGGCAGAGCACGATGTTGACCGCCTCGTCATAGGTCAGGCCGGGCCGCAGCCCGATGACGTCCACGGTCGGCGCGCCGGCGGCGGGCGCGGGCGTGGCGATGCGCGGCGGACAGCGGACCTCGCCACGCGCCTCGGCCGCCACGGCCTCCGCGGAGCCCGGCTCGGGATCGGCGGCGAGCAGGCCGCCGCCTCCGTCCCCGTCGCCGCAGGCCGAGAGTGAAAGAACGAGGGCGGTGGCGAGCACCGTCGTGGAATGGCGGTTCATGTCGAACTCCATTGAGATCGCGATGTCGGAAGGAAGGTCAGGCGGCGGCCTTGGCCGCGAGCGGGTTCTTGAGCACCCCCAGGCCGGAGGCGATCATCACCGCGCCGGCGATGAGGCTGAGCCAGGCGCCCGGCCCCACCTGGATGAGCGCCCCGAGCGACTCCCCGACCATCGCGCCCATGAAGGCGGACGACTGCACCTGATCGATGATGGCGCCCTTGATCATGAAGGGCAGGACGCCGGCGAACAGGGCCGCGCCCCCCGCGACCAGGGGCGCCGGTCCCATCGGCCGCTGGGTCAGCGCCAGGAAGATCAGCACGCCCGCCGCCAGGGGCGACAGGAACCTGAAGATCAGCAGCGACTCCGCCAGACCCAGGCCGCCGCTCTCTCCGGCCAGCGCCGCCGCCGGTCCCATCAGCGCCGGCACCCGGTCGATGTCCAGGAGCGACGTCGTCAGCTCGGGCGCGGACAGCGCCGGCAGGACGAAGGCGATGAGGCTCAGCACCGCCGCCCCCGCCGGCAGCGCGGTCGGCCGGCGCAGGATGTCGCCCATCTTGCCGCCGCTCGCCGACTGCCGCAGCGCGTCGAGATCGATGCCGCCGGTCAGGCCGCTCATCGCACCGATCGCCGGATAGATGTCGCGCGCGCCCTCTTCGGCCGCTTCGAAGTCCACCTGCGCGCCCACGGAGGGCGGGCGCTGCCCTCGCCAGTCGGCGGCTCCGAACCTGAAACGCGCGCCGGCGTCCGACACCACCACGCCGGACCCGTCCGGCTCGATCCCCAGTATCCGCCCCCGCATGGCCCCCTCCGCAAAACGTTCGTCTCCCGATGCGGAGACGTCGAGCAGGGTGGCGCCGGGGACCTCGGCGATCCCCAAGACGGTCTAAAGAAAATCAAAAGACGGCGGGATCAGCCCCTGAGCGCGGCCGTCAGGCGTTCCTGGCGCTGAACGAGGAAGCGATCGCGGTTGCCGCTCAGCCCCGGCCGCGACGACGCCAGCAGGCGCCGCGCCTCGTCCAGCCGCCCGCCCGCCCAGGCGATCTCGGCCTGGAGCAGACTGAGCGTGGCGTCCCAGTTGGCGTCGCCGACCAGCTGGGCCACCAGGCGCGGCTCGATGCCGGCGATCAGCGCCTCGGCCTCCCGATGCCGTCCCGCCATGACCAGACAGTCGGCCAGAGCGGCGCGCACCGCCTGCTCCAGCGCCGGGCCTCCCAGCCCCGACGCGGTCGTGGTCCCATGCGCCGCACGCACGTTCGCCAGGCCGACGTCGGTGTTGCCCGCCCGGCACTCGCTGATTCCCGTGTCGGTCCTCCCGGCGATCGCCGCGAACGACGCCGGGCCGTCCTTGGCCTCCGCCGCGCGCCAGACCCGGTCGCCGTCGGCCGCCGCCTCCCGGTACAGGCCCAGCGATCCGAGCGACTGCTGGCGCGCGGCCAGCAGCAGCAGGGTGTGCCGGTGGTCCCGCCCCAGGCGCCGCTCCATGACCGGCAGCAGGGCGTTCATCTGCTCGAGCGCCGCCTCGTGGCGGTGCTGGATCATCAGACTTTGCGCCAGGTTCAGGCGAAGCAGCAGCGTGTCGGGATGATCGACGCCGCGCAGGGCCGCCATCTGCGTACTCAGGGTGCGGAAGACGGGTTCGGCCCCCGCCCCGTCCCCCATGCGCAGAAGCATGAAGGCGTGGCGTTGGGCGATGTTGAGCCGCTGGACCGGGGTGAACCGCTCGGGATGGGCCTCCGCATAGTCCTTGGCCGCGGCGAACTGGGCCTGCGCCTCCTCGGCGTCGCTCTGGACGAGGGCGATGTGGGCCTTGGCCGAAGCCCACCAGAACCTGAGCTCGTCATCCGCGGCCGTGGCCGTGATGCGCGGCTCCAGCGCCGCGAGGCGCGCTTGGGCGCTGGCCAGTCCGCCCTCGCGGGTCGACAGGGCTTCGGCGGTCGCCCACTGGAGCTGGTTGATCACGGCGCCGTCGCTGTCCTCGCCCCCGCCCCTGCGGAACTGCCGATCCGCCGCCTGGTAGAAGCGGAAGGCGTTGGCATAGTCGGAGCGCTGGTCGAACGCCTTGGCCAGGGACGCGTGGAGCCGCGCGGCGATCAGGGGCTGTTCGCTGAAGCGGGCGTCTATGGTGTTCGCGGCCCGCAGCACGGCGGTGACGAGCGGCTCGTCGGCCTGGCTCGCCTGCGTGGGATCCGGGCTGGCCAGTATCTCGTCCGCCAAGAAGGCGTAGCTGGCCTCGCTGAGCGCCAGCGCCTGACGCGCCTCGTTGCGCTGCTGCAGGGCGGCCAGGCCTCCCCCGGCGGCGCCGAGAACGCCGACGGTCAGGGCGATCCCCGCGGCGATCACCGCCGGCCTGCGCGCGCGGCGCCGCGCCTCCAGCGCCTCCAACGCGGCGAGCCGCTCGGCCTCCGCTCGGCGGGCCTCGCGCGCCGCCCGCCTCTCCTCCAGGGACTCGAGCCTGAGGGCCAGCTCCGCCGCGTCGCGAAGGCGGGCCTGGGGATCGCTGGCGCTCGCGGCGTTGACGTCCTCCCTCAGGAGATCGTCGGCGACGGCGTCCTCCCAGCCTGGGGCGAAGGTCAGATCGAAGTTGCGCGTGACCAGCTGGAGCACGATCAGACCCAGGGCGTAGATGTCGGACTGCACGCTCGGCGGCGCACCGGCGAACAGTTCGGGCGCCATATAGGCCCGGGTGCCCGATCGCTCGCCGTCCAACGCCTCCGGATCGATGTCGCCGGAGATGTTCAGCCTGCCGAGAAGCGCGGCGTCGAGCAGTCGCCCGTTGCCGAAGTCCGCGAGCCTGACGACGGGCGTCCCCTCCTGGTCCACCGCCACGAGGATGTTGGACGGCTTGAGGTCCTCGTGCAGCACGCCTGCGTCGTGCGCGGCCGCCACCGCCCGGCAGAGCTGAACCGCCAGCGTGCGTCGTACGTCCTCAGCCTGGGCGTCCGGATCCAGCGTCTCCAGCGCCCGCCGCAGGTCCTGGCCCGCGTCGCGGCTCTCGATCCAATAGGGCCGCGTCTCGAAGTTCCATTCCAGGATCTCGATCCCGGTGTGCGCGGTCCCCGCGGCCGCCTTCAGCACCCTGAAGATCGTCACCTCCCGCCTCAGCGCCGCCAGGCGGTCGGCGCTGTCGGCGAACTTGAAGATCCGGCGCTCGCCGGACTTCTCGTGCGCCGCGCGCCAGACGTCCTGCGTCCCGGCGTCGCCCAGCGCCGCCTCGAGCTTCCATTGCGGCCGCCCGGGAACCGCGTCGCCCGGCTGGAAGGCGAACCTCGGGGCCGGCGGGGCCGTGTCGTGCTCCACCGCGACCGGCGCCGTCAGGCGGTAGCCGATCTTCGGCACCGTCTCGATCAGGGTGGCGTCCCCGTCGTTCAGCGCCCGTCGCAGCTTCGAGATCGCGGTCGTCAGCGAGGCCTCGACCACGTTGACGTCCGGCCAGACCGCGTCGAGCAGCTCGTCGCGGGTGAGCGTTTCTCCGGCGTGGAGCAGCAGCTCCATCAGCACCTGAAGCGGCTTGCCCTCCAGCTCCACCGCGCGGCCGTCGACGGTCAGGGTCCAGGCCACCTCGTCGAACACCGCCTGGGCGAACGTCCAGCGCCGCCGCCGCCGACTGAGGCTCATCGGTTTACGCTGCAACGCCACCCCCACGCACTAACGCCGAAATCCGACGTTCGCCGAAGGCGCGTGTGCTGGCAAGTCCGCCGGCTCAGGCGGCGAGCTCGCTCGCGATGGGGGCCCAGACCTGGGGCGAATAGCCGGAGGAGATGCGCCACCGGCCGTCCGACCGCGGCCAGACGAAGGACGGGATGAAGGCGGCGAAGCCGGCCCTGACCGACGCATCCCGGATCAGCACGGTCCCTTGAACGGCGCGGTCGTAGGCGTCCCATTCCTCGTCGGACAGATCGCGCTCCGCCGGTCGCCGGCCGGCGAAGACCGACTCGATCACCGAGGCGTCGCGGCGCAGCGCGGCGCCCGCGACGGCCGTCGTGCTCTCGCCCTCCACGGCGGCCAGGAGCAGCCCCGTCGGCCGCGACCGGACGAGGCCGGGATAGACGTCCCGCATGAACGCGCGGGAGTAGGGACAGGTGTTCGTCACCCAGGGCGTGGATCGCCGGCGGCGACGCGCGCGGACCCGCGACAGCCCAGGGAACGGCCATGATCCGTTTGGCCGTGTCCTCATCGAGCGATCTGATCGACGCCTTGGCCACGCCGGGCGCGGCGAGGGCGCCCAGCAGGGCGCCGCCGAGGGCGGCGCGGCGTGTCATGTCCGGGCGGCGGGCCTTCGGGCGGGAGCGGGATGTCTGCATGGTCGGTCCTCCTGACGTGAAGACCGTCAGGATCGCGGACGACGCGCCCTCCGACCCAAAGATCGGCTAAAGGACATCTGAAGAATGACGCGCCGCCAGCGTGTTCATCAAGCCCGCCAACGCCGTGCCGGCCGTGTCGTAGCTCGACTGCTCGTCTCGCAGCCGAAGGGCGAGGTCGTGAGGCGCCGGCGGCCCGACGGTCTCACCGCGGAGGTCAGTTTAAGGACGCGGCCGGCCCTCGGCGCGGCGCATCCGGAGCCCTGAGCGTCGCCGCGAGCGGGCCCGCCCCTCCAGAGGCGGGCCCGGCCACGATCAGGACGAGGCTTCCGCCGCCGGTCCGCGGGTCTTCCACAGCGACCAGACCACGCCGCCGGTCAGGATCAGGGCGGTGATGGCCAGCGACCACTCGGCGGGGAACTTCTCCCAGCCCAGGAGGTCGGCCACGAAGATCTTGCCGCCGATGAACACCAAGAGCACCGCCAGCGCCTGCTTCAGATAGGCGAAGCGATGGATGATGGCGGCCAGGGCGAAATACAGCGCCCTCAGGCCCAGGATGGCGAAGATGTTCGAGGTGTAGACGATGTAGGGGTCCGTCGTGATGGCGAAGATCGCCGGCACGGAGTCCACCGCGAAGATGACGTCCGCGATCTCGATCATCACCAGCGCCAGGAACATCGGCGTGGCCCACAGCACCATCCTGCCGGTCTTCGGATGGGGCTCGCGCACGAAGAACTTTTGGCCGTGCAGCTGGTCGGTGATGCGCAGGTGCCCGCGCATCCACTTGACCAGCGGATTGGCGCCCACGTCCGCGTGGCCGTCCCCGGCGATGAAAATCTTGATCCCGGTGAAGATCAGGAAGGCGGCGAAGATGTACAGCACCCAGCCGTACTGGCTGACCAGGGCCGCGCCCGCCCCGATCATCAGGGCCCTCAGCACGATCACGCCCAGGATGCCCCAGAAAAGCACCCGGTGCTGGAGCGCGCGCGGAATGGCGAAATAGCCGAAGATCATCGCGATGACGAAGACGTTGTCCATCGCCAGCGACTTCTCGATCGCGAAGCCGGTCAGGTATTCGATGCCGGACTGGCTGCCCAGCTCCCACCAGACCCAGCCGCCGAAGACGAGCGCGATGGCGATGTACATGCTGGACAGCAGCAGGCTCTCGCGGACGCCGATCTCGTGCTGGTCGCGATGGAGGACGCCGAGATCGAGCACCAGAAGCGCCACGACCACGCCCATGAAGGCCAGCCACATCCAGGCCGGCTTGCCCAGCCAGTCGGCCAGGAAGAGACTCATCAGGTCCATCAGGACTCCCCTTGTTCAAGGAGCGACCTGCGGGGCGCATGGGGGAGGCCGACCGGGGAGGGTCGTCGCGCACCGAGCTCGCTCGATGCGGTCCGACATCACGTCTGCCATCAGACGCCAGAGGGGCCCGGTCCGCTGGGCGGCTCCATAGCGGAACCCGGGGCGGGCGGCAAGCGCGCCCCCGGCGCGCTCGGCGAGCGGCGCGGCCCTCTCCAAGGGCCGGATCCGGTCAGGCGGCGATCATCTTCTCCACCTCGCCGACCAGGTCGCGCAGGTGCACGGGCTTGGACAGGACCTTGGCCTGGGGCGCGGCCTGGGCGGCCGACAGGGCCACGGCGGCGAAACCGGTGATGAACATGATGCGCAGCCCCGGCTGACGCTGGGCGGCGATCCGCGCCACCTCGATGCCGTCCGCCCCCGGCATGACGATGTCCGTCAGAAGCAGGTCGTAGGGACCGTGCTCCAGCGCGTCGATGGCGTCGTCGCCGTTCTCGCAATCCACGACCTGATGGCCGGCCCGCTCCAGCGAGCGGGTCAGGAAGCCCCTCAGGGAGTCGTCGTCTTCGGCCAGGAGAATGCGCGCCATGGGGATCCATAGAGGTCGATTTTGCGCCGTGACGCTACCCCCGCGCCCGTAAACCGCCCATGAACATCGCCTGCCGGGCGAGGGCGAAAGCGCTGTGCGCGTGGCTGAAATCCGTTAAGCGGAGCCGATGACGTCGCCGTCCTCCCCGTCCGAGATCGCCCCGCCCGTCTTCCGACGGCACGGCCCGGACCTGGGCGCGACGCCCCTGGTGTTCGCCTCACCCCATTCGGGCGACGTCTATCCGTCGGAGCCGGACCCGCACCCCGACCTCACCCCGGCGTTCCTGCGCAGTGCGGAGGACGCCCTGATGGAGACCTTGGCGCGGTCGGCCGCCGAGGCTGTCGACGCCCCGCTTCTGGCCGCGTGCATCGGGCGCGCCTACATCGACCTGAACCGCGCCCCGGATGATCTGGACCCCGCCGCCGTGGCCGGTGCGGACGCCGTCGAGCCCAGCCCCCGCGCCCGCGCCGGCTATGGCGTGATACCTCGATTGAGCGGCGACGGGCGGCCGCTGCGCGCCTCGCCCCTGCCCCGCCACGAGGCCGACCGGCGCCTGACCCGGATCCACGGCGTCTATCACGCGGAGCTGGCGCGCCTGATGGAGGCGACGCGGGCCGCGCACGGGCGTGCGGTGCTGATCGACTGGCACTCCATGCCGGGACGTGCGGCCGGCGCCCGCCCGGGCGTCAGGGGGATCGACGTGGTGCTGGGCGACCGGCATGGCGCGGCCTGCGACGCCGCGCTCGTGCGTCGCGCGCGCGCCGCCCTCGAAGCGAAGGGCCTCAGGGTGTCGCTGAACCGCCCCTACGCCGGCGGCTGGTCGACGGAGCGCTGGGGACGGCCCGCCGAGGGGCTCCACGCCCTGCAGGTCGAGATCAACCGCGAGCTCTATCTCGACTCCGTCAGCCTCTCGCCCGGCCCGGGGTTCGCCCGCGCGACGGCCGTGGCCGTGGACCTGGCGCGGGCGCTCGCCGACGGCCTCCGGACAGAAAAAAAGCCGCGCCCGAGGGCGCGGCATGAAAGTCTATAGGGAGGAAACGCCCAGGAAGGGCAAGACGCTCGAAAGCGTCGAAAGCCAAGTTAGGGTGCGGCGCACAACGCGTCAAGCCCTGAAACCGGTTTCACGATCGTTCTCGGACAGAGCGATTTCGCAGGTGCGAAATCATCAGGAGAGTCGCCGGCGTGCGGCCCGCACCGCCTGGGCCGCCGGCGACGCCGCCTGGCGCCAGATCAGCAGGGTGAACACAGCCAGCACGCCGCCCCCCAGCCACAGCGGCCCGAAAAGCCACGCCCCCGCCGCCAAGGCGAAATAGTAGGTCCGAACCCCCTGGCTGAACGCCGACATCGCCGGGTTCAGCGCCGCCGCCGCGGCCTCGGCGAAGGCCGAGCGCGCCGCCTCGCCGTCCTCGACCGCCTCCGGCGCGGCGCCGATCAGGGCCAGGGTGTAGTTCAGCTGACGGATCGACCAGATGAAGTCGAGCAGTCCCCGCGCCAGGGCCGCCAGCACCAGCCCCAGCTTCGCCTCCAGCATCTGCGGCGTGCCCGCCTCGGCGCTCAGATCGGCCACGCCCCTGAGCGCGGTCTCGCCGCCGAACAGCACCCCCGCCACCGCCGCGATCAGCAGCAGGTTGGCCGAGGCGAAAAAGGACGCGGAGTTGATGGTGTGGCCCATCAGCTGGCTGTCCACCAGCCGGATCTCCCGCGCGGTCATGGCCCGCATCCAGACCTCGCGCACCACCTTCATGTCGGAGTTCAGCGAGCCGCTGCGGCGCGACAGCACCCCCAGCAGGGGTTCGTAGAAGAGCCAGCAGGCGAAGAAGAGCGTCAGCGCCGCCCAGTCCCAAGCCGTCACGTCGTTCTCCCGATCCGGGCGCGCCGCGCTTGCCTCGCGCCACGCTCAGGCCTATCACGCGTCCCTCTTCTTCGCATACGCACAAAAGGTCCGCCATGAACCTCGACGCCGTCCCCGTCGGCCCCAATCCCCCGTGGGACCTGAACGTGGTCATCGAGATCCCGCAGGGCGGCCTCCCGGTGAAGTACGAGATGGACAAGGAGTCCGGCGCCCTGTTCGTCGACCGCTTCCTGCATACCGCCATGTACTATCCCGGCAACTACGGCTTCGTGCCCCACACCCTGGCGGACGACGGCGACCCTTGCGACGTGGTGGTCATCAACCCGACGCCGGTGGTCCCCGGCTGCGTCATTCGCGCCCGGCCGATCGGCGCCCTGCTGATGGAGGACGAGGCGGGCCGGGACGAGAAGATCCTCGCCGTGCCGGTCGACAAGCTGAACCCCTTCTACTCCGACATCGCCAGCTACCGTCAGCTGCCGCCGATCCTGATCGAGCAGATCGAGCACTTCTTCAGCCGCTACAAGGACCTGGAGAAGGGCAAGATGAGCAAGGTGACCCGCTGGGCCGACGCCGGCGAGGCCGCCGAACTGATCGCCACGGGCATCCGCGCCCACCGGGAAAAGCTGAAGGCCGACGCGGCCTGACGAACTCAGCCTTCTCCCCTCGTGGGAGAAGGTGGCATGCGGAGCATGACGGATGAGGGGGCTGTGTCGGCTCCCCATCGTTCAACAGACTGCGAGCTGAACGAGCCCCCTCATCCGAGCGCCTCCGGCGCCCACCTTCTCCCACGAGGGGAGAAGGAAGCCGTTGAGCCCTTCCCTCTCGCGCCGCACCCGCTATGTCATCGGCCATGGCTTCGCCCGAGACTCCGCAGGACCGGTTCAAGCGCGCGCTGTCGACCGCCGCCCGGGCGCTGGCCGAACAGGCCGAGCTTGAGGTCGCCTTCGGCTCGGACGGGCCCAAGCTCGCCAACGGCGTCCTCACCCTGCCCCAGCCGCCGCGGGACCTGTCGGGCCCCGAGAGCGCGACCCTGCGCGGCCAGGCCGACCGGCTGGCCCTGCGGCTGGCCAATCACGACGAAGGCCTGCACGCGCGGCTGAGCCCGCCGGACCGAAACGCGGCCGAGGTGTTCGAGGCGGTGGAGCAGGCCCGGGTCGAGGCGATCGGCTCCGTCGCGCTGCCCGGCGTGCGCGCCAACATGGACGCGGCGCTCCTGTCGCGGCTGGAGAAGATGGGCGCGCTCAGGGTCGCCGACGCCGCGCGCGTCCCGTTGGCCGAGGCCGCGGCCCTGATGACGCGCGAGCGCCTGACCGGAAAGCCCGCGCCCGACGGCGCCGGACGGCTGCTCGATCTCGTCCGCGCCGAGCTGGAGTCCAAGGCCGGCCGTCAGTTCGATCGGCTGGCCGAGGCGGCGGGCGACCAGACCGCCTTCGCCGACCGGCTGAAGGACCTGCTGGTGGCGCTCGACCTCGACCCCGGCGACGGGCGCGGGGAGGAGGCCAACGACGATCCCGGCGAGGACGAGCCCGACGCCCAGGAGCCGCCGCCCGAGGACGACGCCGAGGACGAGGAGGAGCCCGACGGCGGCGAGGGCTCGCAAGGGATGGAGGGCCAGAGCGACGAGGAGCAGAGCTCCGAACAGCGCGAGACCCGTCCCGACGGCGCGCCCGCCGACCCGAACGCCGAGCCGTCCGACGACGCCCCCGACCTGGACGAGGGCGCCCGGCCCAACCGCGTCGAGAGCCAGGACGACGGCCGCGCGATCGACGCCTATCGCGTCTTCACCACGAAGTTCGACGAGGTGGTCGGCGCCGAGGACCTGTGCGACCCGAACGAGCTCGAGCGCCTGCGCGCCCTGCTGGACCAGCAGCTGACCAGCCTGTCCAGCGTCGTCACCCGCCTGGCCAACCGCCTGCAGCGCCGCCTGCTGGCGCAGCAGAACCGCAGCTGGACCTTCGATCTGGAGGAAGGCGTCCTCGACACCGCCCGGCTGACCCGGGTCATCACCGACCCCACCAGCCCGCTGTCCTTCAAGATGGAGAGCGAGAGCCCGTTCCGGGACACGGTGGTCACGCTGCTGCTGGACAACTCCGGCTCGATGCGCGGGCGGCCGATCATGGTGGCGGCGGTCTGCGCCGACGTCCTGGCGCGGACGCTGGAAAGATGCGGCGTGAAGGTCGAGATCCTGGGCTTCACCACCCGCGCCTGGAAGGGCGGCCAGAGCCGCGAGGCCTGGATCAGCGCCGGCAAGCCGCCCTCGCCCGGACGGCTGAACGACCTGCGCCACATCATCTACAAGTCAGCCGACGCGCCCTGGCGCCGGGCCAAGAAGAACCTCGGCCTGATGATGCGCGAGGGGCTGCTGAAGGAGAACATCGACGGCGAGGCCCTGGCCTGGGCCCACGGGCGCCTGCTGGCCCGGCCCGAGCAGCGGCGCATCCTGATGGTGATCTCCGACGGCTCGCCGGTGGACGATTCGACCCAGTCGGCGAACGCCGCGCTCTATCTGGACAAGCACCTGCGCCAGGTCATCGCCGAGATCGAAGGGTCGAGCCCGGTCGAGCTCCTGGCCATCGGCATCGGTCACGACGTGACCCGCTGGTACCGGAAGGCCCTGACCCTGGTGGACGTCGAACAGCTGGGCGGCGCCATGATCGAGAAACTGGCCGAACTGTTCGACCAGGACGCGGCGCCGAAGAAGCGGCTCAGGCGGGCGGCGTGACTTTCGAGGGGTCGGCGTCCCCCGACGCGAACAGCGCCATCACCTCCGCCGCCGTCAGCCGGGGCGCGCCGTCGGCGAACTCGTAGTAGGCGGGCTTCGAGTCCACGAAGATGTGCGACTCGATCCCGGCGAACTGGGTCTGGTCATCGAACGCGCCCACGGCGGCGCTGCTGGTCGATCCGTCGCGCATCCGCCAGAACATCGCCGAGCCGCACCGATCGCAGGATCCGCGCTCGGCCCAGTCCGAACTCTCGTACCACCGGACTGGCCCGGCGATCTCCAACACGCCGGTGAACTCGACCGCCATCAGGGGACCGCCGTTCCAGCGCGCGCAATCGCGACAGTGGCAGCAGTGAACACCCTTGGGGGAGCCCACGCCCCGAAAGGTGACCGCCCCGCACAGGCAGCGGCCGGTGGACCCGGCCGCCGTCGCGCCCTCGGGGTTTGAGGCGGCCGTCGTCACACCTTCTCGGCGATCTTGATGGCGGCCCTGCAGCCGGTCTGGATCACGGCGCTCAGCAGGCGATAGGCGGGGGCTTCGTGGGCGCCGTGCTCGATGGCGTGATCCTTGTGGGCCAGCTCCTCGTCGCGGAACCTGGTCAGCTCGGCCGCCAGCTCGGGATCGCGCTCGCGGATCTCCGCGATCTGGCGGTCGTAGTGCTCGCCGATGACCGTCTCGACCGCCTCGGTGCAGGCGTGCGCCGCCTTATCGCCCATCAGGGCCGTGCCGGCGCCGAGCGCGTGCGCCGCGACCCGCCAGAACGGCAGCAACGCCGTCGGCCGCACCCGGTGCTGGGTCAGCAGCTCCTGAAAACGGGCCAGATGCACCGCCTCGTGGCCCTGCATCTCGGTCAGGTCCTCGGTGATCCCCTCATGGCCCCTGCGCCCCCGGAAGACCGCCTTCTGGGCGCGATAGATCTCCACCGCCCCGAACTCGCCCGCGTGATCGACCCTCAGGATCTCGGCCAGGCGCGCGCGGGTCTGGCCGGCGCCGGGGCGGGGCAGCGGGATGCGGGCGGCGTCACTTTCGGGGGGCACGGGCGTCCTTCGGTCGCTTGGCGGCGAGCAGGCTGAACACCGCCAACGCCGCGCTGAACAGGGCGTTCCAGCCTGCCATGCTGACGCCCAGGAAGCTCCACGCCACGGCGTCGCACATGACCGGCCGCGACTCCGGGCCGACGCCCAGCGCCAGGGCCGTCAGGCTCTCCAGGTCGGCTGTTCCCCCGCCCGCGCAGGCGGCCGGCAGCTCCCACCAGTCCAGCTCTCCGCCCGCATGGAAGCCGGCGGTGATCGCGCCGGTGGTGAAGACGCAGAACAGCAGGAAGGCGGCGATGCGCGGGGTGCCCCGGCTGGCCCGGCTGAACAGCGTCCAGGCCGTGGCGATCAGGGCGATGGCCGCCGCCGCCCAATAGACCTCCCGCTGCTTGAGACAGAGGTTGCACGGGGCCAGGCCGCCGAACCGCTCGAAGGCGTGCGCGGCGCCCAGCATGGCCAGCGACGCCAGCAGCGCGAAGCCGGTCCACCAGCGGGTCAGGAGGCGATATAGGCCCATGGACCGCATCCTTAACCGCGCCGGCGGGCTTCGTCGATCGGGCTCAACCGCCGGTGAAGCGCTGGGTCAGGGCGACCGCCCATCCGGCGCCCAGCCAGAAGGCGATGACGACCGTGATCAGGGCTCCGGCCCAGGCCGTGGCGATCGCGGCCCCGCCCGCCACGAACAGGCCGTCGCGCTGGATCAGCCCGACGGCCAGCAGCGTCAGCGCCACCGACGGAATCGTGTTGGTCAGCGGCAGGACGATGGTCACGGTCGCCAGGATCATGAAGGCCGCCGCCGCCCGCTCGGCCCAACCCTCGGCGAAGACCTTCAGGCGTGGCCGGCTGACCCGCTCGAACCAGCCCATGCGCTTGACGGCGAAGTCTCCCATCCGGTCCAGCCAAACCTTCGACACGCGGCGCTCCAGAATCTGGCGCGGCAGCCAGGGCTCCTCGCGGCCCACCAGCATCTGTCCCGCCAGCAGCAGGACGGGGATGCCCACGATCTGCGGCACGCCGTAGAGCGCCGGCACCAGACAAGGCACCGCCAGGATAAGGATCAGGATGCCGAAGCTGCGCTCGTCGAGCCGGTCGACGATCTCGCCGATCGTCATGCCGTCGGGGCCCGAGGTCTCCGACAGCCGCGCGATCAGGCGGATGAAGCTGTGGTCGCCCGTGTCGCGATGCAGGTCCGGCTGGCTCATGGCGGCTGCGATATCCGATCGCGCGGCCCGTTGCGAGAGCCGTCACGTCTGCGCGACGGGGCACGCCTCGGGTTGGCTTGCGCGCCCGTCGTGACTAGGTTCCCGGCCAAACGCGCCCGGCTCGGACCCGGCGCCCAGGTTCAGGAGACGACCATGGCTGACGACATGACCCCCGCCCAGCGGCTGGACGCGGACAACCCGCTCGGCGTCGACGGCTTCGAGTTCGTGGAGTTCACCGGGCCCGAGCCCGGGGCGATGATCGAACGGCTGGAGCTGATGGGCTTCACCCAGACCCATGTGTCGCCCGACCAGGTGGTGCGGCTGAAGCAGGGCGACATCACCCTGCTGGTCAACCGCGCGCCCAAGGGTCAGGCCGGGGAGTTCGCCCGCGAACATGGCCCGTCGGCCAACGGCATGGCCTTCCGCGTGGCCGACGCCAAGGCGGCCTTCGAGGGCGCGGTCGCGCGCGGCGCGCGCCCGGCCGAGGCGCACCAGGGCGGGGCGCTCGGCGCCGACTATCCCTATGTGCTCCAGGGCATCGGCGGCTCGCTGCTCTATCTCATCGACAAGTACGGCGAGGCCGGCTCGCTCTACGACGGCTGGGACGAGATCGAGGGCTGGGAGGAGGCGGAGCGCAAGAACTCGGTCGGCCTCTATTGCCTGGACCACCTGACCCACAACGTGCGGCGCGGGCAGATGCGCAACTGGTCCGGCTTCTACGGCTCGGTGTTCAACTTCCAGGAACAGAAGTACTTCGACATCAAGGGCAAGGCGACGGGCCTGTTCAGCCAGGCGATGATCGCGCCGGACAAGGCCATCCGCATCCCGCTGAACGAGAGCCAGGACGAGAACAGCCAGATCGAGGAGTTCCTGCGCCGCTACAACGGCGAGGGCATCCAGCACATCGCGCTGGCGACGGACGACATCTTCGAGACGGTCGAGGAGATGAAGCGTCGCGGCATCGCCTTCCAGGACACCATCGAGACCTACTTCGAGCTGATCGACAAGCGCCTGCCGAACCACGGCGAGGACGTGGAGCGCATGCGCAAGAACCGCATCCTCATCGACGGCTCCGACGAGGACGGCATCCTGCTGCAGATCTTCACCCAGGACACCTTCGGTCCGATCTTCTTCGAGATCATCCAGAGGAAGGGCAACCAGGCCTTCGGCGAGGGCAACTTCCAGGCGCTGTTCGATTCCATCGAGCTGGACCAGATCCGGCGCGGCGTCATCAAGGTCGACGCCTGAGGATCGCCGGGGTTGCGTCCGCCCTCATGGCTGCCGTTCCTGGGCCCTCCGGTCGCCGGCCTGACCGCCGGCGTGCTGGGGCGGTCGGAGCCCAACGTCTGGCTGTTGATCCTGGTCGCGACGGCGGTCGGCTTCCTGCCGATCATCGCCTATCGCCTGTGGAAACGCTGGCATCACCGCCGGCCTGACTGAGGCCGGCTCCGGGGGACCTTCACCGATGCGATCCGTCGTCATGCTCGCCGCCGCCGCCCTGGCGCTCTGCACGCCCTGTGCGGCCCAGGATCGGCCCGCCTGGTCCTTCGCCATCCATGGCGGCGCGGGCGTCATCGAACGCGCCGACCTGTCGCCGGAGCAGGACGCCGCCTATCGCGCCGCCCTGAACCGCGCGCTCCGGGCGGGCGGCGAGGTGCTGGAGGCCGGCGGGTCGGCGCTGGACGCCGTCGAGGCGGCGATCCGGATCATGGAGGACGATCCCCTGTTCAACGCCGGCCGTGGCGCGGTCTTCACCGCCGCCGGCCGCAATGAGCTCGACGCCGCCGTCATGGACGGCACGACCCGCAACGCCGGGGCCGTGGCGGGTCTGACCCGGACGCGCCATCCCATCGCCGCAGCGCGGGCGGTCATGGAGGACTCCCCGCACGTCATGCTGATCGGCGAGGGCGCCGAGACCTTCGCCGCCGCCCAAGGGCTGGAGCAGGTCGATCCGGCCTTCTTCTTCACCGAGAGCCGCTGGCGGGCGCTGGAGCGGACCTTGCGCGAACGCGGCGAGCCGATCCCGGAGCGCCCCTCGGGCGTCCCCCCGTCCGGCGCGACGGCCGCCGTGGCGCAGCCGCCGCTGGATGAGCGCAAGTTCGGCACCGTCGGCGCGGTGGCGCTGGACCGAGAGGGCCGGCTGGCGGCGGGCACCTCCACCGGCGGCATGACCGCCAAGCGCTGGGGCCGGGTCGGCGACGTGCCGGTCATCGGCGCGGGCACCTACGCCTCCAACGCCGACGGCTGCGCCGTCTCGGCCACGGGCTCGGGCGAGTACTTCATCCGCGCCACGGTCGCGCGCGACATCTGCCATCGCACGGCGCGGGGACTGCCGGTCCAGGCGGCCGCCGAGGCCGAGATCGCCGACGTCGGCTCGATCGGCGGCGACGGCGGGGTGATCGTCATGGGCGCCGACGGCTCCGTCGCCTTCGCCATGAACACCTCGGGCATGTATCGCGGCGCGATGACCGCCGGATCCGCGCCGCGCGTCGCCATCTACGCGGACGAGGAATGACGGCCCGCCCCGACCATCCCGGCGTCATCGCCCCGCCGCCGCTGATCTATTTCGCCTTCCTGGGTCTGGGCTGGGCGCTGGACCGGTTCGGGGCGCAGATCGGCCTGCCCCCGGACGAGGCCATGACCCTGGGACTCGCGACCGAGGTCCGGCGCGGCGTCGCCCTGGCCCTCATCCTGGGCGGGCTGCTGCTCGACGGCATGGCGGCGGGCCTGTTCCGCAGGCTGGGTACGGCGGTCGAGCCGTGGAAGCCGTCCACCGTGCTGGCGACCGACGGCCCCTATCGCTTCAGCCGCAACCCGATCTACGTCGGTTTCGCCATCACCTACGCCGGGCTCACCGTGGCCATGGACGCCCCGATCGCGCTGGCGCTGCTGTTGCCCTGCCTGGTCGTGGTCGACCGCTTCGTCATCGCCCGCGAGGAAAAGTACCTCGAGGAGAAGTTCGGCGAATCCTATCGCGCCTACACGCGTTCCGTCAGGCGATGGATATGACCACCGACGACGAACTGGCCGTCATGGCGCGCGAGGAGCTCGAGGCCGCCTGCGCCCTGACCTTCGAAGAGATCCGCCGGATCACCCCGTGGGGCGACAGCTTCCTCGGCTTCGCGCCCTCCGGCCGGGAGGTCGAGATCGAGCGGCGCTACCTCTGGGCCCACGACCCCGAGGGCGCGGTCATGGTCGAGGTGGAGGTCCGCTGCCTGCCGGGCCGCGAGCGCTGCGGCGCGGAGGCGCGGGCGCTCGTCACCCCCTAGATCAGCCGTCATCGAGCGCCGTTAACCTTTTCCATTGCGCCGCCGCCGCCACAGGGCATCATGGCGGAGCGACGGGAGGGGAAGAGACCGATGAGCGCCTATCCGACCGACTTTCCCGGCGTTCAGGACGCCTATCAGCTGGCTGAGCCCGGGCTGTTCCTGGGCGTCGATCCCCTGATCGCCGCGCTCCTGGCGCTGGCTGTGCTGGGAGGTCTCGTCGTCGCCTATCTGGTCGGGCGGGGCGAAGGCTCGGGCCGCCGCGCGGGGGATGCGGTGGACGCGATCCATCAGGACCTGCTGGACGCCAGTCGCGAGGCCATGATCGCGGGCGACGCCGACCTGCTCGGCCGCTGCAAGACGCTGCGCCGGAGGATCGACGTCCACCTGGGCCCGCTGCTGACCGTCGCCAAGGGCGCCGGCGGCCCGGTCAAGGCGCTCGACCAGGCCATCGCGGGCAAGAAGGAGATCGAGGCCAAGCCCAAGCCGGACACGCCCGACTCTCACCCCTCTCATCCGTCGCACGGCCCCGCCCATCCGCCCTCGGCCGTCGCGGCGGCGGCCGCCGGATCGCCGGTGATCGTCAATGTGCTGGGCGGGGTCGCCGAGGCGGTGCGCACCGACCCGCCGCCCAAGCCCGAGGCCGAGGCGAGGCCCCTTCCTGAACCCGCCCCGCCGCCCAAGCCGGCCCCCGCACCCGCCAAGGTGACCGAGGACATGACCATCGAGGAACAGGTTCACGCCCTGGCCCGCGCCACGCGGGAGTTCCACGCGTGGTGGTCCGACGCGGCCCCGCGCAAGGCGGAGCTTCGGGCGGTCGTGCGCGCCCTCACCACCGCCCCGGCGAAGCCCCCCCACCACGGACACGGCGGGCACGGCGCGCGCCACTGAGGCCCGCCGCGGGAGCCCGCCCCGTTTCCAAGCCGGTGGAAACGGCCTAAGCCTGACGCATGAAGCTCGCCTCTCTGAAGCACGGCCGCGACGGCCGCCTGGTGGTCGTGTCCGAGGATCTCGCCTGGTTCACCGACGCCTTCCTGATCGCGCCGACGCTCCAGGCGGCGCTGGACGACTGGGATCGCTGCGAGCCCGAGCTGCGCGCCCTGGCCGAGAGCCTGGAGCACGGCGCCGTCCCGCGTGGCCGCTTCCATGAGCGCGAGGCGGCGGCGCCCCTGCCCCGCGCCTATCAGTGGGCTGACGGCTCGGCCTATGTGAACCATGTCCAGCTGGTGCGGCAGGCGCGCGGCGCCGAGATGCCCGACAGCTTCTGGACCGACCCGCTGATGTACCAGGGCGGGTCGGACGGCTTCCTGGGTCCGCGCGACCCGATTCCGCTGAGGGACGAGGCCTGGGGCTGCGATCTGGAGGCCGAGGTGGTGGTGGTCACCGGCGACGTGCCGCTGGGCGCCTCCCGCGACGCGGCTCTGGAATCGATCCGCCTGGTCGGGCTCGTCAACGACGTCTCCCTGCGCAACCTGATCCCGGCCGAGCTCGCCAAGGGCTTCGGCTTCGTCCAATCCAAGCCGGCTTCAGCGCTGTCGCCGGTGTTCGTGACGCCCGACGCGCTCGGCGACCGGTTCAAGGACGGCAAGCTGCACGGCGCGCTCTCGGTCGACCTGAACGGCCGCCCGTTCGGCCGCGCCGACGCCGGCCAGGACATGACCTTCGACTTCGGCGTGCTGATCGCCCACCTGGCCAAGACGCGATCGCTGGGCGCCGGCTCGATCATCGGCTCGGGCACGGTGTCGAACCGCGACGCCGACGGCGGCCCCGGCAAGCCGGTCTCCGAGGGCGGACTGGGCTATTCCTGCATCGCCGAGGTCCGCACCGTCGAGACGATTCTGCGCGGCAAGCCCGAAACCCCCTTCCTGAAAGCCGGCGACACCGTCCGCATCGAGATGCTGGACGAGAAACACCACTCCATCTTCGGCGCCATCGAACAGACGGTGCAGGCGGTCTGAGGCGCCGAAGCCCTACCAGGGAAAGAGCGACGGCGGCGAGGCCCTCTCGGGCTTGTAATCCCGCCGTCGCTTTGTTCTATCCTCGAGTACGGAGGTCGGCGAACGGGGGTGTCGATGTACGCGAACGCGTCTCACGAATATCGTGCCGACATCGCTGGTCTGAGGGCGGTCGCCGTTCTCCCGATTCTTTTGTTCCACGCGGGTCTCGGCGCGCTCGGCGGCGGGTTTGTCGGCGTCGACGTCTTCTTCGTGATTTCGGGCTTCCTGATCACCCGCATCATCGTCCGTGATCTGGGCTCGGATCGCTTTTCGATCATGGAGTTCTATCGTCGACGGGTGGCGCGGATCTTTCCGGCGCTCGCCCTCGTTCTGACGGCGACGTTGATCGCGGGAGCCGCCTTAATGCTTCCGCGCGAGGCCCGCGACCTCGGAATGAGCTCCGTCGCGGCGGCGGCTTTCGTTTCGAACTTTCACTTCATGCTGACGACGGACTATTTCGGCGGCGCGGCCGAGTACAAGCCCCTCCTGCACACCTGGTCGCTCGCCGTCGAGGAGCAGTTCTACGTCTTCTATCCCATCCTGGTGTTGGCGGTCTGGAAATGGGCCCGCCGCTGGCTGACGGCGATCATCGGGGCTTTGTGCTTGGCGTCCTTCGGCCTCGCGCTCGTCGTCGGGCAGATTGCGCCTGAAGCCGCCTTCTACATGTTTCCGACACGGGCATGGGAGCTCGGCGTCGGGGCGCTCGTCGCTCTCGGCGCGGCGCCCTCGGGGCTTCGGGACCGCGTCAAGCACGCTCTCGCAATGGTCGGCTTGGCCTTGATCGTGATCGGTGTGCTGACGATTCGTCCGGACGCCCTCTTTCCAGCCCCTTCCGCATTGCTGCCAGTAATGGGAGCCGCGCTGCTGATCGCATACGGACAGACCGGCCCCACGGCGGCGCTGCTGTCCTGGCGTCCGATGGTCTGGGTCGGCGACATCTCCTATTCGCTCTACCTCTGGCACTGGCCGATCATCACCCTTTACCGACTCCAGACCGGCGTCGAACTCGACGGCGTCGAGACCGTCGCGCTCGTCGTCGCCTCGATCATCGCCGCCGCGCTGACGCGGGTCGCTCTGGAAGAGCCGGCGCGCAGGCGACTGGCCGCCTTGCCGCGCCTGCCGGTGGTCTTTGGCGGTGTGGCGGCTCTGGCCGCTGTCGCGGGGGCGAGTTGGGCCTCTTCGGAGCGCCCGGTGCGGCTGCGCCCGGCGCCGGCGGAGGTGGAGCGGCTGGCATCGGTCGTGGACTATCGTCAGACGCCGGATTACGCCCGCCAGTTCAGGCGCGGCGTGTGCTTCTGGGGGACCGGCGACGGCCGGCGCTACGACCCCGGCTGCCTCGAAGCCGCTCCAGGTCGAGAGAACTGGGTGGTGTTTGGCGACAGTCACGCCGCCCAGTATTGGCGAGCGCTTCAGGAATACTGGCCGCAACGCCATGTCATTCAGGCGACGGCGTCGGGATGTCGTCCGCTGCTGGAAACCGAAGGGGCCGCCCTGTGCACGGACCTGGCCGATCACGTCTTCCGGGACGTCTTGCGGCCTGAAAGGACCGCCGGCGTCGTGTTCGCCGGCCAGTGGCGCGAAGACGAGGTGCCGGAACTGGTCCGGACCGTTCGAGAGGTCCGCAGACGGGGACTCGCCGTGGTCGTCATCGGTCCGACCGTCGAGTACGACGGGGACTTCCCCCTGATCCTCGCGCGAGCGACCCTGATGGGCGAGGCGGACGTGCCGTCACATCGCCGGCTCGCGCGCAGGCGGGACCTCGACGCCGCGATGCGTGCGACGTTCAGCGAGATCGACGCCACTTACGTTTCAGCCTGGCAGGCCGAGTGCCCCGAGGACCGATGCACGCTGCTCGACGACAAGGGCCTTCCCCTCCACTTCGACTACGGCCACCTGACCTTGGACGGGGCCCGGATGATGGTCAGACGGTTCGGCTCGCAACTGCCTTAGGGCGCCGCTCGCATCGCCACCTGAACGATCGTTAACTTGCGAAGACAAGCGTCTTTGACACACCCTGTCGGCTCAACTTCCAAGCCAGGGGGGCAAGGCGTTGCTCACGGTCACCAATCTCGTCCACGTCTACGGCAACGGCACGCGGGCGCTCGACGGCGTCTCGCTGGAGGTGCCCAAGGGCATGTTCGGCCTCCTGGGCCCCAACGGCGCGGGCAAGTCGACCCTGATGCGGTCGATCGCGACGCTGCAGACGCCGACGTCGGGCGACATCCGCTTCGGCGACATCGACGTCGTCAAACAGCCGGAGCAGCTGCGGCGAACCCTGGGCTATCTGCCTCAAGACTTCGGCGTCTATCCGCGCGTCTCGGCCTATGAGCTACTGGACCACATGGCGGTGCTCAAGGGCGTCACCGACGGCAAGGCCAGGAAGGAGACGGTCGAGACCCTCCTGAACCAGGTCAATCTGTGGTCGGTCCGCAAGAAGGCCGTGGCCGGCTTCTCCGGCGGCATGCGCCAGCGCTTCGGCATCGCCCAGGCCCTGATCGGCCGGCCGCAGCTGATCATCGTCGACGAGCCGACCGCCGGCCTCGACCCGGAGGAGCGCAACCGCTTCCTGAACCTGCTGGCCGAGATCGGCGAGAGCGTGGTCATCATCCTGTCCACCCACATCGTCGAGGACGTGGCCGACCTGTGCCCGCGCATGGCGGTGCTGGCGGGCGGCAGGATCCAGCTGGAGGGCGCGCCGTCGGACCTGATGGACGCCCTGAAGGGCCGCGTCTGGAGCAAGACCATCGACAAGGCCGCGCTGGAGGATCACCGCGCGCGCTACGAGGTGATCTCCACCCGGCTGTTCGCCGGCAAGACCGTGATCCACGTGCTCGCCGACGCCGATCCGGGCGAGGGCTTCGAGCCCGTCTCCGGCGGGCTGGAGGACGTCTACTTCTCGACGCTCACGGCCTCGCGCCGCGCGGCCTGACCGGGAGGATCGTCCATGTTCGGCGCCGTCACGGCCTTCGAGTTCCGCTACCAGACCCGCCAGCCGGTGTTCTGGGTGGTGGGCATCCTGTTCTTCCTGCTCAGCTACGGCGTGGTCGCCTCCGACCAGCTCAGCCTGGGCGGCCTCGGCAACGTCAAGGAGAACAGCCCCTACGCGATCAGCTTCTCGATGATGATCTGGTCGCTGTTCTGCATGTTCGTGACCACGGCCTTCGTCGCCAATGTCGTCGTACGCGACGCCGAGACGGGCTACGGCCCCATCATCCGGGCCACACGGGTGGGCAAGTTCGACTATCTGATCGGGCGCTTCATCGGCGCCATGCTGGCCGCCTGCCTGTGCTTCCTGGCGGTGCCGCTGGGCATCTTCCTCGGCGCGCTGATGCCGTGGGTGGACCCCGAGACGCTCGGGCCGCACGTCCTCGCCTACTATCTGCAGCCGTATCTCACGATCGCCCTGCCGAACCTGTTCCTGACGGGCGCCCTGTTCTTCGCCGTGGCCACGGTCACGCGGTCGATGATGTGGACCTATGTCGGCGTGGTCGGCTTCCTCATCGCCTATCTGACGCTGGGCACGCTCGGCAGCCGGCCGGAGTTCGAGGACACGGTCGCGCTGCTCGAGCCCTTCGGCGGCTCGGCCTACGGCCTGGCCACCGAGTACTGGACCGCGGCGGAGCGCAACAGCCGCCTCGTCCCGCTGGAGGGCGCCTTCCTCTACAACCGCCTGATCGTGCTCGGCGTGGCCCTGGCGGCGCTGGTCGCGGGCTACCTGCTCTACCGGTTCGAGACTCGCGGCGCGAAGCTCAAGAAGGCCGAGAAGCTGAAGGCCATCGCCGAGGCCGCCGCCGGCGCCCCCGTCGCGTCCGGCCCCCTGCCCGCCCCGCGCTTCGACGCCGCCGCCGCCCGCGTCCAGCTGTGGGCGCGCACGAAGTTCGAGATGGGCCAGGTGTTCAAGAGCCCGGCCTTCTTCGTGCTGCTGGCGCTCGGCCTGTTCAACAGCATCGGCTCGCTGCTGTTCGCGGGCGAGCTCTACGGCGCGGAGACCTGGCTGGTGACCCGGCTGGTGATCCAGACGCTGCAGGGCGCCTTCACCTTCATCCCGCTGATCGTGGCCATCTACTACGCGGGCGAACTGGTCTGGCGCGAGCGCGAGCGGCGCACCCACGAGATCGTGGACGCCACCGCCGTGCCGGACTGGGCCTTCGTCCTGCCCAAGACCCTGGCGATCGCGCTGGTCCTGGTCGCGGTGATGCTGGTCAGCGTCGGCGCGGGCGTGCTGGCCCAGGTCATCAAGGGCGTGACGGACTTCGAGCTGGACAAGTACCTGCTCTGGTACGTCCTGCCCGAGACGATCAACGTCGTGCACCTGGCCGTGCTGGCGGTCTTCATCCAGGCGCTCGTGCCGCACAAGTTCTTCGGCTGGGGCGTGATGGTGCTCTATCTGATCAGCCGCATCGTCGCCTCCAACCTCGGCTTCGACCACCCGATCTACAACTACGGCGCCGGGGTGTCCGTGCCCCTGTCGGACATGAACGGCATGGGCGACTTCTGGATCGGACGCGCCTGGTTCGACGCCTACTGGAGCGCCTTCGCCGTCATCCTGGTGGTCATCGCCTACGCCCTGTGGCGGCGGGGAACCGAGACGCGGCTCATGCCCCGTCTCAGGCGCGCCCCGGCCCGGTTGAAGGGCGCGGCGGGGGTCACCGCCGGCGTCGCCGCGGCCGCCTTCGTCGCCCTGGGCGCCTTCATCTTCGTCAACACCAACGTCTGGAACGAATACCGCAACGGCCGCGACGGCGAGAAATGGCAGGCGGCCTATGAGAAGGCGCTGCTGCGGTACGAGACGGTGCCGCAGCCGAACATCACCGACGTCACCCTGGTGCTGGACCTCGATCCGCATGCGCCGCGCCTGACGACCGAGGGGACCTACGTCCTGGAGAACCGCACGGACGCGCCCCTGACGCAGCTTCACCTGCGCTTCGCGCGCGACACCCAAGTCAAGGCGATCCGCCTGGAGGGCTCGCGCCCGCTGCGCACCTACGACCGGTTCAACTATCACATCCTGACGCTGAATCGGCCGATGCAGCCGGGCGAGCGCCGGACGCTGGCGTTCGAGACCGAGATCGCCCAGCGGGGCTTCCGCGCCTCGGGCAATCTCACCGAGATCGTCGACAACGGCGCCTTCATCAACAACTTCGAGTTCGCGCCGATCCTGGGCATGGATCGCTCCAGCATCATCCGCGACCGCTCGGTGCGGCGTCGCAACGGCCTGCCCGAGGACGTGCGGATGGCCAAGCTGGAGGACACATCGGCCCAAGGCCGCAACTACGTCGGCAACGTCGACTGGGTCCGCTCTGACATCACCGTCACCACCGTCGCCGACCAGACCCCGGTCGCGCCCGGCTACAAGGTCTCGGACGTCACCCAGGGGAACCGCCGCACCGCCCGCTTCGTGTCGGAGGCTCCCATCCTGCACTTCTTCTCGGTGCAGTCGGCGGACTACGAAATCGCGCGCGAGACCCACGACGGCGTCGAGCTGGCCGTCTACTACGACCGCCAGCACCCCTGGAACGTCCAGCGCATGCTGAACGCCCTGAAGACCGGGCTCGACTACTACCAGGCTGAGTTCAGCCCCTACCAGTTCCGCCAGGCGCGGATCCTGGAGTTCCCGGCCTACGCCAGCTTCGCCCAGGCCTTCGCCAACACCATGCCCTACTCCGAGAGCATCGGCTTCATCGCCAAGCTGGACGAGTCCGGCGAGAAGATCGACTATGTGACCTACATCACCGCCCACGAACTGGGGCATCAGTGGTGGGCCCACCAGGTCGTCAGCGCCGACATGCAGGGCTCCACCACCTTGACCGAGACCCTGGCCCAGTACAGCGCCCTGATGGTCATGGAGAAGCTCTACGGCCCCGACCAGATCCGGCGCTTCCTGAAGTACGAGCTTGACAACTATCTGGGCGCGCGCGGGACCGAGGTGCTGGAGGAGCTGCCGCTCTACCGCGTCGAGAACCAGGGCTACATCCACTACCAGAAGGGCGGCCTGGTCATGTACCTGCTGCGCGACCAGCTGGGCGAGGCCGCCGTCAACGCCGCCCTGCGCCAGGTGATCGCCGACCATGCCTTCCGGCCCGCGCCGTTCCCGCGCTCGCTCGACCTCATCGCCGCGCTGCGCGCCAACGCCCCGGCCGACAAGCAGCAGCTGATCACCGACCTGTTCGAGCGGATCACCCTCTACGACGTCAAGGTGACCGATGTGACCTCGACGGAACGCGCCGACGGCCGCTTCGACGTGGCGATCACGGTGGAGGCGAGGAAGCTCTACGCCGACGGCCAGGGCGTCGAGACCGAGTCGCCGCTGGCCGAGACCTTCGACGTCGGCCTGTTCAGCGCCGAGCCCGGACGCGCCGCCTTCGATCAGGAGGACGTGATCCTGTTCGAGCGTCGCCCGATCCGCACGGGAACCCAGGTCCTGCGCTTCGTCGCCGCCGAGCGCCCGACCCACGTGGGGGTCGATCCCTACAACAAGTGGATCGACCGGAACTCCGACGACAACGTGCGTCCCGTCGGCTGACCGCTGCAAGGGAGCGTCGGGTCCGCCCGGCGCTCCCGCTCGCTTCTCATAGACGCTTCAGGCGGCGGGCGTGGCCGCCGACCATCCTCAGCGCCATGCCGTTCGGCAGATGCTGGGCCAGACCCGACAGCAGGCGATTGGCCAGCCCCGGAATGACCCGCGGCCGGTTCGCCTCCACGCCCTCGATCCCCGCCTCGACCACGGCCTCGGCGGTCATCCACATCCAGCGGGGATAGGCGGCGGACACCTCCTCGCGGGAGCCGTTGACGTCGTGGAACTCGCTGTAGGTGTAGCCGGGGCACAGGGCGGTCACGTGCACGCCGCGATCCCTCAGCTCCAGGTGCAGACCCTGCGACGCCTTGATCAGGAAACTCTTGATGGGGCCGTACAGGGTGTCGCCCCCGGTCGCGGGCATGGTCCCCGCCAGCGACGCCACATTGACGATCCGGCCGTAGCCGCGCTCGACCATCGCCGGCGCCAGCCCGTGCGCCAGCTTGACCGGCGCGGTCAGCATGACCCGGATCATGGCGTCATGATCGGCCCATTCCGACGCCAGGAAGCCCGAGGTGCGGCTGTAGCCCGCGTTGTTGACCAGCCCGTCGGGCGACAGGCCCTGGCTCCGCAAGGCCGCCAGCAGGCGATCCGCCCCGTCGTCGGCGCCCAGGTCGGCCGGAACGACATGCGCCTTCACGCCCGACGGCGTCAGCACGTCCGCCAGGGCCTCAAGACGCTCTCGGCGGCGTGCGGTCAGGATGAGGTCCCAGCCGCGACGGGCATAGGCGCGGGCGAAAGCCTCGCCGATCCCGGCCGAGGCGCCGGTGATCAGCACCGACCGGCGCGCGGGCGCGCTCACGCCGCGACGACGACCGGCCGGGGCAGGATCAGGCCCCTGAGCGACGCCGGATCGTCGGCCAGCAGGTCCGCGACGGTGATCTTGCCGAGCGCCGCGGCGGCAGCCTCGTCGGCGGCGACCAGCGCCTTGGCCACCTGCCTTGGGATGTGCTGCCCGACCGGACAGCCCGCGGCGCCTGCCGGCGGCGAGCCCAGGTGGGCGCAGCCGTTCACCGCCTTCAGCACCTCGTCCAGGGTGATCGCCTCGGGCCGCCTGAGCAGCCAGGCGCCGCCCGAGGCCCCCGCGCGCGTCCCGATCAGGCCGGCCCGCGACAACATGGCGGTGACCCGGCGCACCACCACGGGGTTCGTCGGCACCGAGGCCGCCAGCACGCCGCTGGGCACCGCATCGGCGGCCGCATAGGCGCCCTTGTGGGCCAGATAGGCCAGGGCGTGGGCGGCGACGGGGAATCTTTGGCTGTCGGACATGGCTTTCGCATGGAAAGATAGGCGCTTGCGGCCGTTCCGCCAAACGGCCCCGCCACCGCCGCTGTGCGCCGCAACAAAATCGTCATGGGCGCGATTGAACCGCGGGGGGAAAGCGCCTAAAGGCTCGCCGCTGTTTTGGGCCCCCTCCCCGGGCCCGGAGGATGTGCATGGTCGGGGCCGCCCCCCGCGACGGCCAGAACAGCGCCGCCGCGCCTTCCAACACCGATCCCAGGGCCGGCGCCGAGATCGGGCCGGAGCACCCGCACCCCGCCGCCGCCGGCGAGGGCGGTCACGGCCGCAGCGGCTTCTGGGCCCTGATGATCGGCGCCATCGGCGTCGTCTTCGGCGACATCGGCACCAGCCCGCTCTACGCCATGCGCGAGGCCCTGGCCCACTCCCGCTCCGGCGGCGCGGCCGAGCTGGCGGTGCTGGGCGTCGTGTCGCTGGTGTTCTGGGCCCTGATCCTGGTGGTGACGATCAAGTACGTCACCTTCCTCATGCGCGCCGACAACAAGGGCGAGGGCGGCACGCTCGCCCTCATGGCGCTGGCCCAGCACGCGGTCGGCCGCCGCTCGGCGGTGATCTTCCTCCTGGGCGTCTGCGGCGCGGCCCTGTTCTACGGCGACGGCATCATCACGCCGGCGGTGTCGGTGCTGTCGGCGGTGGAGGGCCTGGGCAAGGCGCCCGGCGTCGGTTCGACCTTCGACCCGTTCATCCTGCCGATCGCGGCGGGCATCCTGATCGGCCTGTTCCTGGTCCAGGCTCGCGGCACCGGCAGCGTGGCCAAGCTGTTCGGGCCCCTGACCACCCTGTGGTTCCTGACCCTCGCGGGCCTGGGCCTCTATCACATCTTCGACGACATCTCGATCCTCAGGGCCCTGTCGCCCTGGTACGGCGTCGCCTTCCTGATCGACAACGGATTCCTGGGCTTCGTCATCCTGGGCAGCGTGTTCCTGGCCGTGACGGGGGCCGAGGCGCTCTATGCGGACATGGGCCATTTCGGCAAGGCGCCGATCCGGGCGGGATGGCTGTTCATCGTCCTGCCGTGCCTGACGCTGAACTATTTCGGGCAGGGGGCGCTTGTGCTGGCCGAACCCGAGACCCGTCTGGACCCCTTCTGGTCCATGATCCCCGAGATCGCCTACTGGCCCGTCTTCGGCCTGGCGACCATGGCCACGGTCATCGCCTCCCAGGCCGTGATCACCGGCGCCTTCTCGGTGACGCAACAGGCGGTGCAGCTGGGCCTGCTGCCGCGCCTGGACATCAGGAACACCTCCGAGAGCCAGGCCGGCCAGATCTACGTGCCCTCGGTCAACTCTGCCCTGATGGTCGGCGTGCTGTTCCTGCTGGCCCTGTTCCAGACCTCGTCGAACCTCGCGGCCGCCTACGGCATCGCGGTCACCGGGGCGATGTTCGTCGACAGCCTGCTGGCCTGGTTCGTCATCAGGCACCTGTGGAAATGGCGGACGCCGGTCGCCATCGTGGCCATGACGCCATTCGTGCTCATCGACCTGGTGTTCATGACCTCGAACCTGCTGAAGATCCCGCAGGGAGCCTGGTTCCCGCTGGTGCTGGGCGTCGGCCTGCTCCTGCTCATGTGGACCTGGGTGCGCGGCACCCAGATCCTGACCGCCAAGACCCGCAAGGACAGCCTTCCGCTCAACGACCTGATCGAGATGCTGCGCGCCCGCCCGCCGCACCGGGCGCCGGGCACCGCCATCTTCCTGACGTCGGACCCCGACGTCGCGCCGGTCGCGCTGATGCACAACCTCAAGCACAACAAGGTGCTGCACGAGAAGAACGTCATCCTGACGGTGCGCACCCTGGACCAGCCGCGCGTGCGCGAGGCCGACCGCGTCGTGATCGAGCCGATCAACGAGGACTTCAAGCGCCTGACCATCTCCTACGGCTTCATGGAGACGCCGAACGTGCCCAAGGCGCTGGGGGTGTGCCGGAAGCAGGGCCTGAAGTTCGACATCATGGCGACCAGCTTCTTCCTCGGCCGCCGCTCGGTGATCCCGTCGGCCCAGCAGGGCATGCCCCTGTGGCAGGACCGACTGTTCATCTTCCTGATGCGCAACGCCGCCAACCCGACCGACTTCTTCCGCATCCCGCCCGGCCGCGTGGTGGAGCTCGGCACCCAGGTGTCGGTTTGACGGTGGGTGAAGAGTGCCAGTGAGCAAGGGGTGAGCGAATGCAGCGCCACGCACGGCTCACCTCTCGCTCACGAGCACCGTTCACTCTTCACCCCTGCTCCCCGCCCGCGCCGAGAAAGGCCCTGACTTGAACGACCCCGGCGTCGAAGCCCGCATCGCCGCGGGCGTGCTGCTGAACGCCGCGCTGGAGAAGCGCGGCGGACTGGACGAGGCGCTGCGCTTTCGCGAGGTGGCCGCCCTGTCGCCCGCCGATCGGGCCTTCGCCCGCGCGCTGGCCATGGCGGCCCTGCGGCGCCTGGGTGAACTCGACCAGATCCTGGACCGCCGCCTGAAGACCGCCCCGCCCGCGCCGGTCCGCACCCTGCTGCGCATCGGTCTGGCGCAGATGCTCTATCTGGACACGCCGGACTTCGCCGCCGTCTCGACCGCGGTGAAGCTGGCCGAGCGGGACGCCAAGACCCGCCCCTACAAGGCCCTGGTCAACGCCGTGCTGCGCGGGGTCGGGCGCGACGGGCCCGGCGCCGCCTCGGCGGAGCGCAACCTGCCCGACTGGATCGCCGCGCGCTGGAAGGCCGCCTATGGCGAGAAGGCCTTCGCCGGCCTGGCCGAAGCCACGCGTGTGGAGCCCGCCACCGACCTGTCCGCCAAGCCCGGCGTGGACCTGGCGGCGCTCGCCGCCTCGGTCGAGGGGCGCGTGCTGCCCGGCGGCACGGTCCGCAGCGGCCTGAAGGGCGACATCGCCACCTGGCCGGGCTTCGACGCCGGCGACTGGTGGGTTCAGGACGCCGCCGCCGCGATCCCGGCCCGGGCGCTGGCGGTGAAGCCCGGCGCGACCGCGCTCGACCTCTGCGCCGCGCCGGGCGGCAAGACCCTGCAGCTGGCGGCGACGGGCGCGGCCGTCACGGCGCTGGACCGCTCCGCCCCGCGCCTGAAGCGCCTGTCGGAGAACTTCGCCCGCGCGGGCCTTGAGGCCGAGGTGGTCGCGGTCCCGGCCGAGGACTGGCAGGACGGCCGCACCTTCGACGCGGTGCTGCTCGACGCCCCCTGCACCGCCACGGGCACCTATCGGCGCAACCCCGAGGTGCTGCGCGCCACCCGCCCCGCCGACGTGGCCAAGCTGGCCGACGTGCAGCATCGGCTGCTGGACGTGGCCGCGGCGCGCGTCGGGCCCGGCGGGCGGCTGGTCTACTGCGTCTGCTCGCTGGAGCGCGAGGAGGGCGAGACCCAGGCCATCGCCTTCCTGCGCCGCACGCCCGGCTTCCGCACCCTCCCGCTCGACCCCGCCGCCGTGGGCGCGCCCGGCGAGTCGTCGACCCCCGAGGGGTGGCTCCGGCTTCTGCCGTCCATGTGGGCGGACCAGGGCGGCCTGGACGGCTTTTTCATCGCGGCGTTCGAGCGGGCGCTATAGAACCCTTCTCCCCTCGTGGGAGAAGGTGGGCGCCGGAGGCGCTCGGATGAGGGGGCTCGTTCAACCGGCAAGCCGTCAGACGATGAGCGGGCGGCTGCATCCCCCTCATCCGTCATGCTCCGCATGCCACCTTCTCCCGCGAGGGGAGAAGGACTTCGGCTCTACCGCCTCAACCGCCTCGCGTTGTCGGTGGCGGCCCGGTGGATCGGCTTCAGCGCCTCGGCCTGGGCCTCCAGCAGGGTGGCGTTGAGCCTCAGCGCCTCGCCGGCGGCGCGGCCCCACCAGCCCATGCCGTAGCTCATCAGGGTCAGACCCGCGTCCATGGGATTGCGCGCGCTGGCGGCCCGGGTCATCGCCTCGCCCGCCAGCCGCGCCTCGTTCAGCGCCGAGGCGCCGGCGCGCGTCGCCGCCTCGCCCAGCTTGCCCGACGCGCCGGCGGCGGCCAGGGCGCCGGCTTCGACCTTCTCCAGGCTCATGCGGGCCATTTCCGGCAGATCGACGCGCCGGGGGTCGGCCATCCCGGCGGCCAGGATCTCCAGCCGCGCGGCGACCACGTCGCCCGCCGCCTTCATCATCTGGCCCTGCGCCACCGCCGTCGCCGCGGCCGTCTGGGCGGCCCTTTGGGCGCGACGCACATCTCCTTTCGTCATGAGGCGGACGATGGGCCCCTTTCAGTCCTGCGGCAAGGGCTCGGCGGCGAAGGCGTGCAGGTCCTTGATCAGCGCCGGCGCCGCCAGATCGATGATCTCCCGGCCCTTCGCCGGACTCGCCTGCGCGGGGTCCGATCCGATGCGGCCGTCCGGAAAGCGGTCGCGGTAATCCAGCGCGTCGCGGATGGGGCCGACCGGCGCGATCTGCGGCGCGTAGGCGGCGGTCTTGACCCGCTCGGGATAGGCGGCCTGGGTCACCGCGATCTCCGACGGCGTGGCGTGCATGCCGTGGCCCGTCGGGAACAATCGGTTGCACAGGCCCGTGACGCCCGGCAGGTCCCACCAGTTCCTCAGCTTCATCGTCATCTGCGGCCGGGCCTCCGCGAACGACCACTCGGCCCAGACCTCCGAGAAGGTCGCCTCGATCGTCGCGACGTTCCCGCCGTGGCCGTTCAGGAAGTAGATATGCTCGAACCCGTGCCGCGCCAGCGACGAGATCCAGTCCGAGATCGCCGCCATGAAGGTCGAGGGGCGCAGGCTGATGGTGCCCGCGAACGCCAGGTGATGCTGGGCCATGCCGATGTTGAAGGTGGGCGCGACGGTCAGGCTGTCGTCCGAGGCCTCGGCCGCGTGGGCGATGATCTCCGGGCACAGCCAGTCGGTGCCGAGCAGGCCCGTGGGCCCGTGCTGCTCGTTCGAGCCGATCGGCACCACGACGGCGCGCGCCAGCGGATGGTCGGACTTCAGCCGCGCGTCGATCTCGGGCCAGGACGACAGATGGATCAGCATGAGGGAACTCCGGAACTGCTGCTTGCGTCCTTAAGGCCGTTCGGCGTCGCGGGGAAAGGCTTGCGGAGCGCGCGGGCGCGGGCTTGAAGCAGGACATGACGGACGAGGTCGACATCGCGGTCATCGGAGCGGGCCCTGCGGGCATCGCCGCGGCGCGGCGGCTGATCGCCGCCAAGGCCGACGTCATCGTTCTGGAAGCCCGCCCCCGCGTCGGCGGGCGCGCCCACACGATCATCCGTGGCGGCGTCGCGATCGACGTCGGGGCCGGCTGGCTGCATTCCGCCGATGAGAACCCGCTGTCGCCGCTGGCCGAGCGGATCGGCTTCGAGATCGACCGGACGCCGCCCCCCTGGGACCAGCAGGCCTTCAACCTGGGCATGACGCCGGAGGAGCGCGCCGATTTCCGCGCCGCCTTCGACGCCTTCGACCAGCGGGTGGAGGCGGCCGCGAAGGACGGGCCGGATCGACCGGCGTCCGACCTGTTCGATCCCGACGGCCGCTGGAACGCCCGCATGGACGCGGTCTCCGGCGCCCTGAACGGCGCCCGCTTCGGCGAGGTCTCGGCCCAGGACTACGCGGGCTACGAGGACTCCGGCGTGAACTGGCGGGTCCCCGCCGGCTACGGCGCCCTGTTCGCCGCGCTGGCCGAAGGCCTGCCGATCGCGCTCGACCGGCCGGTGACACGGGTCGACCGGACAGGGTCGCGCCTGGTGCTGGAGACGCCCTCGGGCGCGGTCTCGGCCCGGGCCGTGATCGTGACCGTCCCGACCCGGCTGATCGCCGAGGAGGCGATCCGCTTCGATCCGCCCCTGCCCGACCTGGTCGAGGCCGCCCACGGCGTGCCTCTCGGCCTGGCCGCCAAGCACCACATGGCGGTCACGGGCGCGGAGGATTTCCCTAAGGACAGCCAGCTGTGGGGCCGCGCCGACAGCGCCGACACCGCCGGCTATCACCTCAGGCCGTTCGGGCGGGGCATGATCGAGGCCTATTTCGGCGGCCCCCTGGCTTGGGGCCTGGAGGCGGAGGGCGAGGCCGCGTTTCACGCCTTCGCCGTGGACGAGCTGGTGTCGCTGCTGGGGTCGGGCATGAGGAAGCGCCTGACGCCCCTGTCGACCTCGATGTGGGGGGCCGACCCCTGGTCGCGCGGGGCCTATTCCTACGCCCGCCCCGGCCACGCGGGCGACCGCGCGCGGCTGCGGGCCCCGGTCGAGGACCGCATCTTCCTGGCGGGGGAGGCGACCTGCACCCGCTTCTACGGGACCGCCCACGGCGCCTGGATGGAGGGCGGGCGCGCGGCGGATCTCGCGCTTCAGGCCGTCGCGGCATGAGCCGGCCGCCCGCCAAGGCGACGGCGAAGACGGCGGCCAAGCGGCCCCGCCGCATCCCCGGCTTTCCGCCCGACCCCGACCGGGTCGAGGCCATCTTCGAGCGCCTGGCCCGCGTCATGCCCGAGCCGAAGACCGAGCTGACCTTTCAGGACCCCTTCACCCTCGTCGTCGCCGTCGCCCTGTCCGCCCAGGCGACCGACGTGTCGGTCAACAAGGCGACCGACAAGCTCTTCAAGGTCGCGGACACGCCCGAGAAGATGCTGGCGCTGGGCGAAGCGGGCCTGATCCCCTTCATCAGCTCGATCGGGCTCTATCGAAACAAGGCGAAGAACGTCATCGCCCTGTCCCGCCGGGTGCTCGAGGTCCACGGCGGCGTGGTGCCGCTCAACCGCGCGGACCTTCAGGCGCTCCCCGGCGTCGGCCGCAAGACCGCCAGCGTCGTGCTGAACGAGCTGGGCATCGAGCCCGCCATCGCGGTGGACACCCACGTGTTCCGTGTCTCGCACCGGCTGAAGCTCGTCACCGGCAACACGCCCGACAAGGTCGAGGACCAGCTGCACCAGGTGGTGCCCCCGGCCTATCTGCCCAAGGCCCACCACTGGCTGATCCTGCACGGCCGCTACACCTGCGTGGCGCGAAAACCGAAGTGCGCCGCCTGCGTGATCTCCGAGCTGTGCCCGTCCAGGGTTGAGCTGGGCGGCTAGCATCATTTTCCTCCCCCGCTCAGCGGGGGAGGGGGACCGCGAAGCGGTGGAGGGGGCGACCCCAGGCGCCGGCGCTTGAACTCGCCCCCTCAACCATGCTGCGCATGGTCCCCCTCCCCCATACGCTCCGCTATGGGAGAGGAAAGGTCAGCTCAACCGCGCCCTGACCGCCTCGGCGAACCCGGCCCCGCCTCGGGGATCGCAGGACAGGTAGAAGTCGGGCTCGATCAGCTCCAGCTCCATCAGCCGCCAGCCGCCCCGGGGGTCGCGCACCATGTCCACGCGGGCGTAGAGCAAGGGCTCGTCCACGGCGGCGAGCGCGGTCCCGGCGACCCGCAGCGCGGCCTCGGGCGGGGCGGGCTCCGGGTCGTAGCGGCCCCCGAACTGCACCTGGATGCGAAAGTCGCCCGGCGCGGCGGTCTTTCTCACCGCGTGGCTCAGACGTCCGCCGAAATAGAGCAGCGACAGCTCGCCCTCCGCCTCGATGGCCGGCAGGAACGGCTGGATCATCGACGGCGCCTCGGGCAGGTCGGCGACGACGTCGCCCGCCCGGATCCGCTGGGTGCGCCACGCGCCGCCCGACACCACCGGCTTGACCACCACCTCGCCGAAGCGATCCAGCGCGGCCTCGACGTCGGCGACCGTCGGCCGGTCGAGCCAGATCGTCTCGGGGATCGGCACGCCGCGCTCGGCCAGCCGCCCGAGGTAGCTCTTGTCGGAGTTCCAGCGCAGCACCGACGCCGGATTGGCCAGCGGCGCGCCCGCCGCCGCCCAGGCCTCGCAGGCCGCGATCCAGCGCGCGTGGTCGCGATGATACCCCCAGACCACCACCGGCAGGACCAGCGGGAAGGCCTTCAGCCGTGATGCATCCTCGATCTGCCCGGTCCAGGGCAGCGGCGTCGCCGAGACGCCCACCCCCTCCAGCGCCGCGCCCAGACGCTCCAGCACCCCCGGCCAGTGCGAGGCGTAGGACAGGTCGGCGGGGTCGGGCGTCAGGACGGCGATCTCGGTCATGACCCGCCCTCTAGCCGCACCGGCGCGCCTTGTCGCGTCCCGCACTGGCGCTGCGTCGCCGCGCCCGCTAAGCCGCGTCCATGACAAAGCCCGCCCTCTTCGACGTCTGCGCCGTCGGCAACGCCATCGTCGACGTCCTCGCCCCTTGTGAGCCCGCCTTCCTCGAGGGCCAGGGCCTGACGCCCGGCTCGATGCAGCTGGTGGACGCCGACCAGAGCGCGGCACTCTACGACGCCATGGCCGCGGGCGTGGAGGCCTCGGGCGGCTCGGCCGGAAACACCGTGGCCGGAGTCGGCTCGCTGGGCGGCCGCGCGGCCTATATCGGCAAGGTGGCGGACGATCAGCTGGGCCAGGTCTTCACCCACGACATCCGCGCCGCGGGCGTGGCCTTCGACACCGCGCCCCTTGTCGGCGGCGCGGATCGCGGCTTCGGCACCGGGCGCTGCCTGATCAACGTCACGCCGGACGGCCAGCGCACCATGTGCACCTTCCTGGGCGCCGCCAACCAGCTGACGGTCGGGGACATCGACGCCGAGCGGATCGCGACGTCGGAGATCGTCTATCTGGAAGGTTACCTGTTCGATCCCGCCCCCGCCCGCGCCGCCTTCGAGGCGGCGGCGAAGGCCGCGCACGACGCGGGTCGCAAGGTCGCCATCACCCTGTCGGACACCTTCGTCGTCGCCCGCTGGCGCGCCGAGCTGCTCGACTTCATCGAACGCTCCGCCGACATCGTCCTGGCCAACGAGGGCGAGCTGACGGCCCTGTTCGAGCACGAGGACTTCGACCACGCCGCCGGGCTGCTGGCGGAGCGGGTCGAGGTGGCGGGGATCACGCGCGGCGCCGAGGGGTCCCTCGTCATCCGGGGCGGCGAGCGCGCGGTCGTCGCCGCCGATCCGGTCGCCAAGGTCGTTGATACGACGGGGGCCGGAGACCAGTACGCGGCGGGCCTGCTGCTGGGCCTGGCGCGCGGGCTGTCGCTGGAGGACGCGGGCAGGCTCGGCTCGCTGGCCGCCGCCGAGGTCATCGCCCACTGGGGGCCGCGTCCGATGACGCCGCTGAAGGCCCTGGCGGAAGGCCGCGGCCTGACGCTGGCCTGACCCTATCGTCTCAGCGTCACATAGAAGGCGCCGTCGCCGCCGTGGCGGCGGTGGGCCGACGAGAAGCCGGACACCACGCCCCTCAGCCTCGGCCCCTGCAGCCATTCGGCGGCGGAGGCGCGGATGACGCCGCCGCCGCGTCGGCCCTGCCCGGTGATGACCAGCACCGCGCGCAGGCCCCGCGCCTGGGACCGGCTCAGGAAGGCCACCAGCTCGTCCTCGGCCTGGAACCGGCCGAAGCCGTGCAGGTCGATCGTCGCCTCGATCGGATCACGCTCGCGGGCCAGCCGGCGCTGACGGCGCGGCTCGAGCACGTCAGGCGTCGCGCGAGAGGGTGGCGCCGGGGCCGCTTTGACGGCGGGCCCCGGCGGGGCGACCGCCGGGCGGCGGGGGGGCGGCGCCGTCCTGGCCGGGGTGGCGGCCGGCTCGGGCGGCGCTTCGGGTCGCGCGCGCCCCTTGGCGGGCGTCACCGTGCGGGCGACGCGGGCCCACAGCCGTCGGTCCTCAGGGTCCTGTCCCGGCTCGCGGGGCGGCCGAGCCATCAGGCGGCCGCGTCGTCGGCGGCTCCGTCCTCCGCGCCATAGTCCATCGGACCGGGCGCATGGGCCAGCAGGTCGCCGGGCTGGCAGTCCAGCTCCCGGCAGATGGCGTCCAGCGTCGAGAACCGCACGGCCCGCGCCCGGCCGTTCTTGAGGATCGACAGATTGGCCACGGTCACCCCGACGCGGTCGGCGAGCTCGGTCAGCGACATGCGGCGCTCCACGAGCAGGCGGTCGAGCTGGACGCGGATGGCCATGGTCAGATCGTCAGTTCGGCTTCGCGGCGCAGGCGCGCGCCCTCGCGGAACACCTCCGCTAGCACGAAGACCACCAGCACGGAAAAGATGGGCGTCAGAAGCTCGCCCACGCCCTGCGGCTCCATGGCGCCCGGGGCCAGCCGCGCGGCCCAGATCTGCCACAGCCAGACGCCGCCGGTCACCACGGCCAGGATCAGCCCGATCTGGCGCAGACGGCTGATGTTCTCGGGATGGAAGGGGTCGCCCTGGGTCAGGGTGCGGAAAATCGCGCGCAAACGGCCGACGATCAGGGCGAAGGCGCCGAAATAGGCGCAGAAAGAGCCCACCGCGAACAGCAGGATGGCGCGCTCCAGCGGCAGTTCGCGGCCGCCCGCGGCGTCGTCGACGGTGACGGTCAGATTGTCCAGCGGGATGAAGACGGCGGCGACGAACGCCAGGATCAGGATGGCCAGGATGGCCCACAGCAGCACATAGGCCACGTCCAGTCCGACCTTCAGCAGGCTCGACACCGAACCCGGGCCCAGGGTCCTGAGCGCGGCGCTGCCCCATGGACGCGGCAGGGTCAGTCTGGTGAGGCGCGGCGGGCGCAAATTCTCGGCCTCTCAGGCCGGGAAGATCGGCGACAGCGCCGCGGCGGGTCCGGCCGGCCCGCGCGCGGCGTCACTTTTCGCGATCTTCATGGCGAACGTCAAAGGCGATCAGAACGCCTGGACCAGGGTCGCGATCATCGCGGCCGGGATGGCGGCGAGCAGGAAGGTGTTCAGGATGCCGTGGCCGATACGTTCGATCAGGTAGGTGGTGCTCAGGGCTTGCATGGTCTCGTCTCCGTCTTGGGCGATCTTCGCCCGGTTTATTGTCTCCGCTGGAAGATCGTTGCCGTTCCCGGCTCCGACCTGGAAAGGCGCGGCGTCCGTTTCCATGAACAGAGCAATAGCCGTCGCTACCTTGCAATGCACGTTACATATCGTTTAACGAGATGAAACTTTCGCAATCAATGACGAGATCGTAAGGGTCGCCCATGCCCCTGATCCTGCCCGCCGGAACCCGCCTGGTCGCCGCCACCCACAACGCCGGCAAGGCGCGCGAGATCGCCGCCCTGCTCGACGGCCGTTTCGACGTCGTCTCGGCCGCCGAGGCCCGCGTGCCCGAGCCGGACGAGACCGAGAGCACCTTCGTCGGCAACGCGCTCTTGAAGGCGCGTCACGCGGCCGAACGCTCCGGCCTGCCGGCCCTGGCGGACGACAGCGGCCTGTCGGTGGCGGCCCTGGAGGGGGCGCCCGGCATCTTCTCCGCCCGCTGGGCCGGGCCGGACCGCGACTTCGCCCTGGCCATGAGAAAGGTCGAGGACCGGCTGGAGGAGGTCGGCGCGCGCGACTTCTCCGCCTGGTTCACCTCGGCGCTCGCGGTCGCCTGGCCGGGCGGGCCCGCCGTCGTGGTCGAGGGCCAGGTCCACGGCCGGGTCAGCTTCCCGCCGCGCGGCGACCGGGGCTTCGGCTACGACCCCATTTTCATCGCCGAGGGCGAGACCGAGACCTTCGGCGAGATGGACCCGGTCAGGAAGGACGCCATGAGCCACCGCGCCCGGGCCTTCGAAAAGCTCAAGGCGGCGCTGTTTGACTGAGCCGGACCGGCCGGACGCGGTCGCCATCTACATCCACTGGCCCTACTGCCGGCGCATCTGCCCCTACTGCGACTTCAACGTCGTGCGCGACCGGGGCCAAGCCGAGCAGGCGGCCCTCGTCGAGGGCATCGTCAGCGACCTGAACGCCCAAGCGGCGCGCCTGGGGCCCCGCCCCCTGGCCTCCGTCTTCTTCGGCGGCGGCACGCCCTCGCTGATGCCGCCGAACGCCGTCGCGCGGATCATCGACGCGGCGACGACGCGGTTCAGCCCCGCCGACGATCTGGAGGTCGCGCTGGAGGCCAATCCCGACGACGTGTCGGCGGAGCGAATGGCGGGCCTCCGCTCCGCCGGCGTCGAGCGGCTTTCGCTGGGGCTGCAGTCGCTACAGGACGAGGCGCTGCGGTTCCTCGGCCGCAATCACGACGCGGCGACCGGCCTCCACGCCCTGGCGACGGCGCTCGACCTCTTCCCGCGCGTCTCGATCGACCTGATCTACGCCCGGCCGGGCCAGACGGTCGCGGCCTGGGAGGCGGAGCTGGCTCGCGCGCTGGCGCTCGGCGCGGGGCATGTCTCGCCCTATCAGCTGACCATCGAGCAGAGGACCGCCTTCGGCCGGGCCTTCGAACGCGGCGCGCTGATCCCGCCCGACGAGGACGCCGCCGCCGATCTGTATGACGCGACGCAGGCCGTGCTGACCGCCCACGGCTTCGACGCGTATGAGGTGTCCAACCACGCCCGGACCCCGGCCGACCGCTCGCGGCACAACCTGCATGTCTGGCGCGGCGGCGACTATCTGGGCCTGGGCCCGGGGGCGCACGGGCGGCTGACGCTGGACGGCCGGCGCACGGCCACCGTCGCCCACCGCCGGGTCGGCGACTATGTCGCGGGCGTGTCGGCGCGAGCGCCCTGGGCCGAGGCCGCCGCGCTCGACGATCGGGCCGCGCTTGAGGAGCGGCTGCTGCTGAGCCTGCGCACCGCCGAGGGCGCGCCGCTCGCGGGGCTGACGGGGCTGGGTCTCGATCCCGCCCAGGGGCCGCTCGCCGAGCTCATGGACATGGGCCTGGTTCATCTTGCCGAGGGGCGGGTCGCCGCGACCGCCGCCGGTCGGCCGGTGCTGGACGCGATCCTGAAACGCCTGCTGGTCTGATCGGCGCTTGCGCCCCCGCCGGAACGGGCGCATCTGACCGGCATGGCCCAGACCCCGGACTATCCGAAACAGAACACCCTTCTGGTGGGTCTGCGCCGTCGCTGCCCGCGCTGCGGTCAGGGGCCGGTGCTCAAGGGCTTCCTCAAGATGCGCGACCGCTGTCCGGCCTGCGGCCTGGACTACGGCTTCGCCGATCCCGCCGACGGCCCGGCCTTCTTCGGCATGAGCCTCGTCGGCCTGTTCGGGATGATGGCCTTCATGGCGTTCGAGTTCACCGTGCGCCCGCCGGTGTGGGTGCACATGGTGGTGACCTTCCCGCTGCTCGTCCTCGCCTGCCTGGCGGTGCTGCCGCCGATCAAGGGCTGGATGGTGGCCGAGCAGTATGTGCGCAGGGCCTCGGAAGCCGAGTGGGAGAGCACGGGCAAGTCCTGAGGCTCAGCCCTGAGGCTCAGGCGATCTCCGCCCTCGCGCGGCGGCCGTCGTGGCCGACCAGCCTCAGCTCGACCAGCGTCCCCGGTTCGCCCGTCCAGTCGATCTCCGTGTGATCCGGCGCCCGCGCGCGCCCGCCCCGTTCGACCAGCGCGGTCACGAGGCGCCCCGCGCCGCGCTCCAGATGCCGGGTCAGGGCTCGAGCGCCCGCGTCCCGGATCTCCGCCGCCCGCGCCTTCACCACCTCGCGCGGGACCTGCGGCATCCGCGCCGCCGGCGTGCCCGGCCGGGGGCTGAACGGGAAGGCGTGCACATAGGCGAGGTCCAGATCGTCGATCAGACTCAGCAGGTTCGCGAACGCCGCCTCGTCCTCCGTCGGAAACCCCGCGATCAGGTCGGCCCCGAAGGCGAGGTCGGGCCGGACGGCGCGCACCCGCTGGACAAGGGCGGCGGCGTCCGCGCGCAGGTGGCGCCGCTTCATCCGCTTCAGGATCAGGTCGTCGCCGTGCTGCAGCGACAGATGCAGATACGGCATCAGCCGCGCCTCCTCGGCGAAGGCGGCCAACAGTTCGGCGTCGATCTCGGCCGCGTCGATCGAGGACAGGCGCAGGCGCTTCAGGTCCGGCGCCCCTTTCAGGATCCGCCGCACCAGCCGTCCCAGCGGCGGCCGCCCGGGCAGGTCCTGACCCCAGCTGGTCAGGTCGACGCCGGTCAGCACCACCTCCCTCACCCCGCTCGCGACCAGCTCGCGCACCTGGCGGAGCACCTCGCCCGCCGGGACCGAGCGGCTGGCCCCCCGGCCATAGGGGATGACGCAGAAGGTGCAGCGGTGATCACAGCCCGTCTGGACCGCCAGATGCGCGCGCACCCGATCGGTCAGCGGGCGGGCGGGAACCGGCGGCCGCGCCTCGGCGAAGACGTCCGACATGGCGCGCGCCTCGCCGCGATAGGCCTCGGCGCGCCCCTTGTCGTTGTTGCCCACCAGCCGCACGACGCCCGGCAGGTCGCGGAAGTCCTCGGGCGCGATCTGGACCGCGCAGCCGGACACCACGATGGGCCGCCCCGGCTGGTCCCGCGCCGCGCGACGGATCGCCTGGCGCGCCTGGCGCACCGCTTCCGCCGTCACCGCGCAGGTGTTGACCAGCACCGCGTCCGTCAGACCCGCTGCGCCCGCCACGTCGCGCATGGCCTCGCTTTCCAGCGCGTTCAGCCGGCAGCCGAAGGTGACGACCTCCAGCGTCACGCCGGGCTGGTCTCGGGCAGGACGCCGGTTCCCTCGACCTCGACCCCGCCGGTCATCAGGACGTGGTCCGTCGCCTCGTCCCAGACGATGCGCAGCTCGCCGCCGTCCAGCTGAAGCGTCGCCGCGCGATCGGTCAGCCCCCTTCGCGCCGCCGCCACCAGGGCCGCGCAGGCGCCGGTGCCGCAGGCCTTCGTCAGACCCGCCCCCCGCTCCCACACCCGCAGGCGGATGCGGTCCCGCCCCAGCACGTTCGCGAAACCGACGTTGACCCCTTCCGGGAACAGGGGGTGATGCTCGATCAGCGAGCCCGTGCCGCGCACGAAGGCGTCGTCCTGCCGATCGGTGAAGAAGACCACGTGCGGGTTGCCCATCGACACGGCGCCCGGCGTGTGGACCACCGGATCGTCGATCGGCCCGACCTGCAGCTCGATGCCCCGGGTGTCCATCTCCTCGGCCAGGGGGATGCGATCCCAGTTGAGGCGGGGCGCGCCCATGTCCACCGTGACCCGGCGATCGCCGGCGCGCTCGGCGCTCAGCGGCCCGGCCGGCGTGCCGAAGCCCACGCGGTCGGTTCCGGTCGCCTCCATCATCAGCCAGGCTGCCGCGCGCGAGCCGTTGCCGCAGGCCGAGACCTCGCCGCCGTCGCTGTTCCAGAACCGCACCCACGGCCCGCCGTCGCCCTCGGACAGGGCGATCAGCTGGTCGAAGCCGATCCCGGACGCCCGGTCCGCCCAGGCGCGCACCTGCGCCTCCGACGGCGACCAGTCGCGCCCGACGCGCACCACGGCGAAGTCGTTGCCGAGGCCGTTCATCTTCACATAGGGGGTCGCCATCGGCCCCATATAGCGGCTCGGCTTGGCGCGCGGCAGATGGGGCCTTAAGTCTGGCGCATGGCACATGGCTCCGCGCGCCCCTCCCCCACCGCCAAACCGCGCGAGAGCTTCATGCAGCGCATGCGCATCCGGGCGCGGCTGCGGGCGCTCTACCACGGCGGCTCGCGTCAGGCGGTGCGCTTCCGCATCGCCGTCCTGGCCATCGACATGGCGATCATCGCCTTCTTCATCGCCGCCCCCTTCCTCAAGGCCGAGGGCTGGGTCTTCTACGCGCTCGACTACGCCATCGCCGCGTTGCTGGCGGCCGACCTGGCGGCCAGGGCGCTGGCCTATTCGGACCTGAAGGACTGGATCAAGCGACCGATCGTCTGGGTCGACCTGTTCATCCTGGCCACGCTGCTGTTCCCCGCCTGGCTGTTCAACCTCGGCTTCCTGCGGGTCCTTCGGCTGTGGACCCTGGTGAACAGCGAGTTCTTCTGGAAGACGGTCGGCCACCGCTACGACGACACGCGGGTGGAGGACGTGACGCGCTCGGCCGTGGCGCTGGTGGTCTTCGTCTTCGTCGTCACCGGCTTCGTCTACACGGGCTTCATCGGCCGGTACGAAGGCATCGGCGGCTATGTCGACGCCCTCTACTTCACCATCACCAGCCTGACCACGACGGGCTACGGCGACATCATCCTGCCGGGCGTCTGGGGGCGGCTGGTGTCGATCGCCGTGATGCTGGGCGGCGTGGGGCTGTTCTTCAACCTGATCCAGACCCTGACGCGGCCGCACAAGGTGTTTCACGCCTGCCCCACCTGCGGCCTGCAACGGCACGACCCGGACGCCGTCCACTGCAAGGCCTGCGGCGAACAGCTCTGCATCCCCGACGACGGGCGCTGATCAGTCCAGCTTCAGCGCCTGGGCCATGAGCCGGGCCTCGTCGGCGCGGCTCGAGCCGGCGCGCCAGGCCACCACGATCTCGCGGCGCGGCGGCTCCGCCCCCGCCTCCGCCAGCCGCCGCACCACCACGCCGGGCCGGTCGGCGAGCCCCGCCTTCACCGCCATCTCCGGCAGGAACGAGACGCCCAGACCCGAGCTGATCATCTCCACCAGCGTCGGCAGGCTGGTCGCCGCGAAGGCGTCCTCTCCACGCGGCGCGTCGAGGTTGAAGGCCGCCAGCGCCTGATCCCTGAGGCAGTGGCCGTCCTCCAGAAGGATCAGGTCCTGGCCGGCGAAGGCGTCCGGGCCCAGCGGCGGCCCGCTCGCCAGGCTGTGGCCCTCCGGCGCGACCGCCAGGATCTCGTCGTCGCCGATGCGGGCGTGATCCAGCCCGGTGGCGGCGTAGGGCAGGGCGATGACCGCCGCGTCCAGCCGCCCGGACTTGAGATCGGCCACCAGACGGGGGGTCAGGTCCTCGCGGATGAACAGCTTCAGCGCCGGATGCGCGGTCTGCAGCCGCGGCAGGGTCTGGGGCAGCAGGAAGGGCGCGATCGTGGGGATCACCCCCAGCCGGAACCGCCCGGACAGCGGCCGACCCGCGTTGCGGACCGCCTCGACCAGGTCCTCGACCCGCGCCAGCACGTCCTCGGCGCGCCGCACCGCCTCGGCGCCCAGCGCCGTCAGCTGCACCTGCCCCCGCGTCCGCTCCACCACGGGACCGCCAAGGATGCGCTCCAGCTCCTGCACGCCCGAGGACAGGGCGGGCTGGCTGACGTGGGCGGCGTCGGCGGCGCGGCTGAACGAGCCGTGCTCGGCCAGGAGCTTGAGGTACTGAAGCTGGCGCAGGGTGGGGAGCATCGTCGCTCAACTTAGGGCCGCCCTATCCTCAGACCAAGTCCCATCAAGCCGGCCTATTCCGACGGCGCGATCGCGGATTGCCCAAGCCTCGCCCTTCCCCCTACGCTCGCCGTCGGGAGGATCGGGTGCGCGCGAACACGACGGGCGAGCGGGCTGAGGCGTGGAGGACGGTCGGCGTCGTCGAGCGGCGCGTGCTATTCGTTCACGGCTACGATCCCCGGGGGCCGGCGCCCTATCACGCCCTGATGGCCGCCGAGGCCCGGCCCGGCCTGTTCGAGGTCGGGCCGCGACAGGGCGCGGCGTGGACCGTCGCCGTAGACTGGCCCGAAGGCCGCGCCGAGAGCCGCGTCGAGGTGCTGCGCTGGGATGATCTGGTCCGGGCGCACTGGGTGCGGGGTCCGGGCGCCGCCGGCCTGCCGTGGCGGTTTCTGGCCGCCTATGTGCGCGCCGGGGTGGTCGCCCGGGCGATGCGCGACAACCGGCCCCTCTTCGCGGCCATGCTGCTGCCGGCCCTCGTCGCGGCGTCGCACGGCGCCCTGATGATCGCCGTGACGACCCTGGCGGTCCTGGCGATCGCCGCCCTCGCGACCCGGCTCGGAGGGTCCGCCGCCTGGGGCCTGACCGGTCTGGCGGCGCTGCTCGCCTGGTCGCCGCTCCGGCGCGCGATCCAGGGTCGGCTGGACCTCGACTGGCTCAGCCAGTGCTTCGACGCCCTGGCCCGCTTCAGGGACATGCCGCCCGACCGGGAGGCGAAGCTCGACGCGCTCGCCGCCCGGATCGCCGAGGTGGCGCGCGACGCCCCGGATCAGGAGGTGCTGGTGGTCGGCCACAGCATCGGAACCCTGATGGCGGCCGCGGCCGTGTCGCGGGCGCTCGCCCTATCGCCGGGCCTTGAGCGACGGGCGCGCCTGGTGACGCTCGGCCACTGCCTGTCGGTCTACACGTTACTCGGCGGCGACGCGGGCTGGCGGCGGGACCTGGCGCGGCTCACGGCGTCCGATCTTCCGTGGACGGACGTCACCTCCCCGGCGGACGGCGCCTCGGCCGGGCGCTGGGGCCCGCTGAGGTTCAGCGCGCACGAGGCGGCCGGGGAGGACCGGGTCCGGGCCCGATCCCCGCGCTTCCACGAGGCCCTCGACCCCGCCCGCATGTCCCGGCTGCGCCGCGATCCCCGCGCGCTGCACTTCCAGTATCTCGGGCTTTCGGACCGGCCGGAGGTCTATGACGTCCGCCGCCTGATCGCCCCGCCGCCCGAGGCCGCTCGATGAGCCTGTTCGTCCCTCCGAAGCCCGCGCCCCTGCCCGAGAAGCCGGGTCTGCTGAAGCGCGCCCGGCTGATCGCCCGCTCCAGCCTGGCGGTGCTGCAGAGCGGCTCCTACGCCGCCCCCGGGGTCGGACGCATGGCGGTTCCGTCGGTGAGAGGCCGTCGCCGCTGGGTCTATCAGGTGCGCGACCCGGCCTGCGCCCGCGACATCCTGGTCAACCGCGCCGGGGACTTTCCCAAGGGCGAGCTGATGGGCTGGATGCTCCGGCCCCTGACCGGCGACAGCATCTTCACCACCAACGGCGAGGTCTGGCGCCGGCAGCGTCGGCTGGTGGACCCCGCGCTCGAGCAGGCCCGGGTGCGCGAGAGCTTCGCCCGCATGCGCGAGGCGGCCGAAACCGCGCTTCAGGGTCTGGAGCGAAGCGCCGGTCCGGGCGGCGCCGTCCGGGTCGACGACGCCATGACGGTCTTCGCCGCCGACGTCATCTTCCGCACCATCTTCTCCGAACCCATCGCCGAAGCCGAGGCGCGCGAGGCGATCGCCGCCTTCGAGGCCTTCCAGGACCTGGCCTACGCCCACGGCATGATCGGCCTGTCGGGCCTGCCGGGCTGGCTGATGCCCGGAACCTGGGCCCGCATGCGCGCCGGCAAGCGCCTGCGGCGGGTGCTGAAGCGGCCGCTCGACCGGCGGCTGGCCCGCGTCGCGGCCGGGGAGCCGGACCTGCCCACCGACATCCTCGCCAGCCTGATGGCCTCGCGCGATCCGGAGACGGGAACCGGCTTCTCGCCGGACGAACTTCTGGACCAGGTCTCCATGCTTTTTCTGGCCGGCCATGAGACGTCCGCCAGCGGCCTGGCCTGGGCCCTCTATCTCCTGGCGGAGGCGCCCGACGTCCAGGCGCGGGCCCGCGCCGAGGTGAAGGCCGTGGTCGGCGGCGGCTCGATCGCCTTCGAGCACATGAAGCGGCTCGGGCTGGTGCGCGACGTCTTCCGAGAGGCGCTCAGGCTCTATCCGCCGGTCACCACCGTGGTTCGGGAATGCGCCCGCCCCGAGCCCATGGGCCGCCACCAGGCCCGGCCGGGCGACCCCCTGTTCGTGGCCCCCTGGATCCTGCACCGCCTGTCCAGCGTCTGGCCCAACGCCGACGCCTTCGATCCGGACCGGTTCGACACGCCCGAGGGCCGCGAGGCGGTGCGTCAGGCCTATCTGCCGTTCAGCCTCGGCCCTCGGGTCTGCCCGGGGGCCGCCTTCGCGCTGCAGGAGGCGACGCTGATGCTGGCCCTGATCCTCGGCCGCTTCGAGCTGACGCGGGACGAGGCCTGGCCGCCGCCGGAGCCCGTGGCCAAGCTCACCCTGCGGTCCGCCAACGGCGTCACGGTGCGGCTGACCCCGGTATCACCCTGATCTGATCAGCCGCCCGCCAGGTGCGCGGCGAAGCGGCGGAACTGCTCGTCCATCACCATGTGCACCGGGTCGGTCATGGCGCCGGCCCCGGCCCCCCTGACCCGGAAGCTCCAGCGCAGACGGCGCCCTTCGCCCCCTTCGGCCTCGGCCCAGCTCATGGTCAGGACGGCGTCGGCGCCCAGGTCCTGCAACGGGCCGAACGGCGCGTCGAACCGCACCAGCCCGCGCTCGGGCCAGACCAGCACCGCCTCCCCGTGCTTGACCCCGCCCCCGGGCAGGGCCTCGCACCAGCAGCCGCCGGGGCGCAGGTCCACGGTGATGTTCGCCGCCGAGCCGGAATAGGTGTGGGCGTCGCTCCACCACGCCGCCGGACGCCCGACGGCGGCCAGGATGGCCTCCGCCTCCGCCGGAGTCGTCGTCTCGAAGGCCAGGACGAAGCCGTCTTCGCCGCGCTCCACGACCTCGGCCGAGGCCGGTGCGGCGATGCAGGCGGCGGCGACGGCGGCCAGACTGATGGTGATGATCCTCATGACGGGTCCTCCCCCCGCGAGGGGGCGCCGTCGCGCCCTCCGCGTCAAGCGGCCTCGAACGTCAGGGGCGCGCCCCAGAACTGCGCGACGAGGTCGGACTGGGGTCCCGGCTGGCCCGTCGTCAGGAAATCGCGGCGGCCGCTGTCGCCCAGACCGTATTCGGCATGCCGCCGGAAATAGCGCTCCAGGGCGTCGGCCACCGCGCCCGGCTGGTGGATCACCGGCGTGCCCGGCGGCAGGGCCTCGGCGAACAGGGGCGCGGTGATCTCATAGTGGGTGCAGCCCAGCACCGCCCGGTCCGGATGCCGCCCGATCCGGCGGCGCAGGGCGTCCACATGGTCGCGGATCACGAGCCGCAGCTCCTCCTCCGGCGCCCCCAGCTCGATCAGACCCGCGAGGCCGGGGCACGGCTCGGAGAACACCGCCAGATCCTCGCTGCGCTTGTCGATCTCGATCTCATAGACCCGGCTCATCGCCGTGGCGGCGGTGCAGAAGACGCCCAGCACGTCGATCGCCTCCTTCTTGTCGGAGGGGCGGTCGATCTGGTGGGTCCAGGGCTGGCCCGTCGCGGCCTCGATGGTCGGCACGATGATGCCCAGCACATTGACCGGTCGCCTGCGCCGCTCGCGCTCGCCGGGCAGCCAGGTCTGCTGCAGCCGCCTCAGGGCGATGGCGCTGGCGGTGTTGCACGCCAGCACGATCACCGACGCCCCGGCCTCGAACAGCCGCTCGCAGCCGGCCCGCGTCAGGTCGACGATCTCCTCGCCGCCCCGCCCGCCGTAGGGCGCGTGCAGCTGGTCCGCCAGATAGACGAAGTCGCGCTCCGGAAAGCGCCGGGTCAGTTCACGGTGGACGGTCAGCCCGCCCACCCCAGAGTCGAAGACGCCGATGGCCATGCGCGGCCTGTAGCCGCGACGGAGCGTCGCGTCCAACCCGGCATTACAATCCGTTCATGTGACGCTCAGGCGCGATGTGGCCTAGGGTGCGTCACGACAAGAACAACGATCGGGAGCGATCATGCACAGACGACACCTTCTCATCGGCGGCGCGAGCCTGTTCGCCCTGACCGGTTGCGCCACCGCCGGCGCGATGAACGCCGCGGCCCCGAGCGCCGCCGGCCTGGAAGAGGACCTCCGGATCGCCCGCGCCGTCCTGCCGAACACCCCGCCCCGCGCCGAGCTGCTCCAGCCCTGGACCGGCCCCTACGAAGGCGTGCCGCCGTGGAACCAGGTGACCGCCCCCAAGCTGCGTGAGGCGATCCTGGAAGGCATCGAGCTGCAGCGCGCCGAGATCGCCGCCATCGCGAACAATCCCGAGCCGCCGACCTTCGCCAACACCATGGTGGCGATGCAGCTGGCCGGTCAGCCGCTGGACCGCGCCACCGCGATCTTCGGCGTCATGACCTCGAACATCGGCTCGGACGACTACAACGCCGTCGACACCGAGGTGTCGCCGCTCCTGTCCGCCGCCGGCGACGAGATCACCTTCAACGAGCGCCTGTTCCAGCGCATCCGCGCCGTGGCCGACAACGCCGCCGCCGCCGGCCTGACGCCGGAGCAGACGCGCCTGGCCGAACGCAGCCGCGACAGCTTCATCCGCAACGGCGCGGCTCTGGACGCCGCCGGCAAGGCCGAGCTCGGCCGCATCAACACCGCGCTGGCCAACGCCTTCACCAGCTTCAGCCAGAAGGTGGTGGCCGACGAGAACACCTGGACCCACATCCCGAACGAGGCGGGGGTCGCGGGCCTGCCGGACTCCAACAAGGCCGCCGCCGCGGCCGCCGCGCGGGCGCGCAACCTCTCGGGCTGGGCCGTCGTCAACACCCGCTCCAGCGTCGATCCGTTCCTGACCTTCGCCGACGACCGGGCGCTCCGCGAGCAGGTCTGGCGCAAGTTCGTCAACCGGGGCGACAACGGCGACGGCAACGACACCAACGCCCTGATCGCTCAGATCGTGCGGCTGCGGGCCGAGCGGGCCCGTCTGCTCGGCTACGCCAACCACGCCGAGTGGCGCATGCAGGACACCATGGCCAGGACGCCCGAGGCGGCCATGAACCTGATGATGCGGGTGTGGGAGCCGGCCAAGGCCCGCGTGGCCGAGGAGGTCGCCGACATGCGCGCGATCGCAGGTCACGACATCGAGCCGTGGGACTACCTCTACTACGCCGAGAAGGTCAGAAAGGCGAAGTACGACCTCGATCAGAATGAGCTCAAGCCCTACTTCGAGCTGAACGCGGTCAAGCGCGGCGCCTTCTACATGGCCGAGCGCCTGTACGGCTTCACCTTCACCCCGGTGCCCGCCGGCAGCGTCCCGGGCTTCCATCCGGACGTCGAGGTGTTCGAAGTCAAGAACAAGTCCGACGGGTCGCACGTCGGCCTGTTCTACTCCGACGACTTCGCCCGCCCGGGCAAGCGCTCGGGCGCCTGGATGACCAGCTACCGCCTCGGCTGGGGCTACGACGGCGGCGGCAACAGCCTGGTGTCGAACAACAACAACTTCATCAAGGCCGAGGGCGGCGAGCCGATCCTCATCTCGCTCGACGACGCCGAGACCCTGTTCCACGAGTTCGGCCACGCGCTGCACTATCTGTCGTACAAGGTCACCTATCCGGGCCTCGGCAACACGCCGCGCGACTACGTCGAATACCCGTCGCAGGTGCACGAGCACTGGGTGCTGAGCCGGCCGATCCTGGACGGCTTCATGCGCCACTACCAGACCGGCGAGCCCATGCCCCAGGCGCTGGTGGACAAGGTCGAGGCCGCGTCCACCTTCAACCAGGGCTATGCGACCGTCAGCTACCTGTCGTCGGCCCTGGTGGACATGGACCTGCACACCCGCGCCACGCCGCCGACGGACATCGACGCCTTCGAGCGCGAGAGCCTGGCCCGCTTCGGCATGCCCAAGGAGATCGTGATGCGGCACCGCCTGCCGCAGTTCAATCACCTGTTCACCTCGGACGCCTACTCGGCCGGCTACTACAGCTACCTGTGGTCCGAGGTGATGGACGCCGACACCTGGGCCTACTTCGAGGAGTCGGGCGACGTGTTCAATCCGGACATCGCCGCCCGCTACAAATCGATCATCCTGGCGGAAGGCAATTCGTCGGATCGCGGCGAGGCCTATCGCCGGTTCCGTGGGCGCGACCCGGACGTGGCGGCCCTGTTGCGCGTGCGCGGCTTCCCGACCAGCTGAGGTCGAGCCTGAAAACAGCGAAGGGCCGGAGCGTCGCCGCTCCGGCCCTTCGTCTTTTTCACGCCCGCCGGGATCAGACCATGCCGCTGGCGTCGGCGGCCTGGGCCATGACGAGGCGGCGCTCGCCCCGGGCCTCGGCGTAGGCCTGGCGGGCCGGCGCGGGCAGTTCGGCCATGGCGATGTCGCGGAAGCGGCGGGCGCAGTCCTGGCGTTGCAGGGGCGAGCGGCCGTGACAGGCGGTACGGGCCTCGCGGCGCACGCGCGCGTCGAACTCGGCGGCGCCCGACGGCGTGGCGAGGGTCAGGTCGCCGTAGGCGATGCGATAGTCACGGTCCTGGGCCTCGACCTCGGTCTGGGCGGCGGCGGACAGCAGGACGGCGGCGAACACGGTCACGTAAGCACGCATGGGGGCGATCCTTCTGGCGAACGTCGCGGGGAGGCGACGGGGCGGCTTTTGCCCTGCTTCGCCGACAGAACGACCGATGTTTTGTGTATCGCCGAAGAATCTTGGACGTCGGCGCCCCGCCTTTACGGTGACGCTCGCGTGACGGGGCTCAGCCGCTGTTCCTGAGGCCCGCCGCGACCCCGTTGATGGCCAAGAGGATGCCGGCGCGCACGCGCGGGTCCTCGTCCCCCGCCCGGCGCCTGCGGATCAGCTCGATCTGCACGTGGTTCAGCGGCTCGACATAGGGCATCCGCAGCCGGATCAGCCGGTCCAATTCCGGCTGTCCCGACAGCAGCTCGTCCTGTTCGGTGATGTCCAGGAGCGCCGCCCGGGTCAGGTCGTATTCCGCCTTCAGCGCCCCGTGGATCCGGGCCGCCAGCGCCTGGTCCGGGACCAGGGAGGCGTAGCGGCGGGCGATGGTCATGTCGGCCTTGGCCATGACCATCTCCATGTTCTGCAGCAGCGTCTTGAAGAACGGCCAGTCCCGCGCCATCCGCCGGAGCTCGGCCATGTCGGCGCCGGCGTCGCGCACCGCCGCGCCGAAGCCGAACCAGCCGGGCAGCATCACCCGGCTCTGGGACCAGCTGAACACCCAGGGAATGGCCCTCAGGTCCTCGATGCGCGTCGAGGCGCTGCGCGACGCCGGGCGCGAACCGATCTTCAGGTCGGCGATCTCGGCGATCGGGGTGGCGGCGCGGAAATAGTCGACGAAGCCGTCGGTCTCATAGACCAGGGCCCGGTAGGCGCGCATCGACGCCTGGGACAGGACCGCCATCGTCTCCCCGTGACGCTCGCCGAACGCCTCGTCCTCCGCGGGCCGCAGCGAGGTGAGCAGCACGCCGCAGGTCAGGGCGTCCAGGTTCCGGCGCGCGATGTCGGGGTCGCCGTACTTGTTGGCGATGACCTCGCCCTGTTCGGTGATGCGGATGCGGCCGCGCACGGTCCCCTTGGGCTGGGCGACCACGCCGGCGAAGGAGGAGCCGCCGCCCCGTCCCACCGCCCCGCCCCGGCCGTGGAACAGCTGCAGCCGCACGCCGGCCGCTTCGGTCACCTCCAGAAGCGCGCGCGAGGCCTCGTTCAGCTCCCACGTCGAGGTCAGGTACGAGCCGTCCTTGTTGGAGTCCGAATAGCCGATCATGACCTCCTGCACGCCCCGCGCCCGGGCGACCGCCAGGGCGGCGGGGCTGGCCAGGAGCCGTTCCAGGGTGGCGCGGGCGGCGCGCAGGTCGTCGATCGTCTCGAACAGGGGCGCGGCCTGGATCGGGCATTGGCCGGGCGCCTCGGGCCGGTAGAGCCCGACCTCCTTCAGCAGCAGATAGACCTCCAGCAGGTCCGACGCCGCGTCGGTCTTGGAGACGATGTGGGTGCGGATCGCGTCGGGGCCGAAGGCCTCCAGCGCCGCCCGCGCCGCCTCCAGGATCGCCCGCTCCTTCAGCGTCTCCTCGGCATAGGACGCATACGGACTGAACAGGGGCCGCGCGGACCCGAGCTCGGTCTCCAGCACCCTCAGCCGCCCCGCCTCGTCGAGCGACAGATAGTCGGCCTCGACGCCCGCCACCTTCAGCAGGTCCGCCACCACCCGCTCATGCACGTCCGCGTTCTGGCGCAGGTCCAGCGTCGCCAGATGGAAGCCGAAGATCTCCACCGCCGTGATCAGCTCGGCCAGGGCGTCGTCGGCGAAGGCCGCCCCGTGGCGCGACACCAGGCTGTCGTGCAGCACGCCCAGGTCCCGCGCGAAGGCGGTCGGCCCCTCGTACGCCTCGGCCGCGAAGGACGCGGGCCGGGGCGCCGCCTCTCCCGTCAGCTTCAGATGGGTGGCCGACAGCCGCGCGTAGATCTGGCTGAGCGCCCGGCGATAGGGCTCGTCGGCGCGGTGGGGCGAACGGTCGCCGGACCCTTCGGCCAGCGCCTTCAGCTCCGGCGTCACGTCCGACAGCGATCCCGCCAGGCTGAGCTCGGCCCCCAGCGCATGGGTCGCGTCCATGTAGAAGCGCAGCGCCGCCCGCGACTGGGTGGCGAAGGCGGCCCTCAGCGTGCCGGCGTCCACGTTCGGATTGCCGTCCCGGTCCCCGCCGACCCAGCTGCCGATGCGGATGAAGGGCTTCAGCTCCGGCGCGTCCAGGCGGCGGCGCCAGTCCGCCAGCTGCCCCGGCGCGACCTTGAGGAAGACCCCCTCCAGGAAGGACACCACCGTGTCGATCTCGTCCTGCACCACCAGCTTGGACGCGCGCACCAGCCGCGTGGCCCACAGGATCACCACCTGGCGCCTCAGCGCCGCGTCCGGCGTCAGGTCCTCGCCCGAGCGATCCAAAAGGTCCGAAATGGCCGCGATCCGGTCGATCACGCTCTTGCGGCGCACCTCCGACGGGTGGGCGGTCAGCACCGGAGAGATCAGCGCCCCCTCGAGCAGGGACCGCACTTCGTCGGGCCCGCGCCCGCCCTCCTGGAGCCGCTTCATCGCCCCCTCGGGGGTGTCCGGCCGCGCGGCGGCCTCGGCCTGGGCCCTGGCGCGTCGCTTGCCCGCCCGGTCCTCGGCGATGTTGGCCAGCAGCGAGAAGACGGCGAACCCGTGCGCCAGACCCACCGCCTGATCCAGCGGCAGATCGTTCAGCAGGCCCTCCAGCCGCGCCGCGCCGTCCGGCCCCGGGTGGCGGTGATAGCCGACAGAGGCCTGGCGCACCGCCTCGATCCGGTCGTAGAGCGCCTCCCCGCCCTCGTCGCGGATCACCTCGCCCAGCAGCGCGCCCAGCGCCCGCACCTCGTCGCGCAGTCGATCGTCGGCGGCCTGGATCATCGGGCGTCTCGCGTCTGGGGAGGGCGGGATGGCGCGAGCCTAGGCCGCCTGGCGGGGGATGGCCACCGGCTGACTGAACGCGAAACGCAATGTGCGGATGCGCGCCGCCATCCCTATTCCTCCCCCGCGCGCGGGGGAGGGGGGCCGCGAAGCGGTGGAGGGGGCGACTCCAGACACCGGCGCTTGAACTCGCCCCCTCCACCATGCTGCGCGTGGTCCCCCTCCCCCATACGCTGCGCTATGGGGGAGGACACCACCCGCGCGCCTCGCCTTGCCCTCGCCCGCCTTTTCCGCCATAAGCCGCCGCTTCCGGCGCAAGTGAACCTCGCGCCTCCACCCGGACGACCCCCGCCCTTCGCCGAAGGGAGCCACGGGACGAGCCGGGAGAGGAACCCCCGTCGACGTCATACGTCCACGGGGGCTGAGGTCGTTTGTCGCCCTGACGAGGTGTTGATGTTCGAGGCTCTGAACGAGCGGCTGACAGGCGTCTTCGACCGGATCACCGGGCGCGGCGCCCTGTCCGAGAAGGACGTGGCCGAGGCGATGCGCGAGGTGCGCGTAGCCCTGCTCGAGGCCGACGTCGCCCTGCCGGTCGTCAAGGACTTCATCGCCTTCGCCACCGAGCGCGCCACGGGCGAGGAGGTCATCCGCTCGGTCAAGCCCGCCGATCAGGTCATCAAGATCGTCTACGACGGCCTGGTCGAGATGCTGGGCGGCGAAGAGCCGGTCCCGATCAATCTGAACGCCAATCCGCCGGCGGTCTTCCTGATGGCGGGCCTGCAGGGGTCGGGCAAGACGACCACCTCCGCCAAGCTGGCGCTGCGCCTGACCAAGGTCGAGAAGAAGAAGGTCATGATGGCCTCGCTCGACACCCGTCGCCCGGCGGCGATGGAGCAGCTGGCCACGCTGGGCAGGCAGATCGATGTCGCGACCCTGCCGATCGTTCAGGGCGAGAGCGCGGTCCAGATCACCCGCCGCGCGCTGCAGGCGGCCAAGCTCCAGGGCTTCGACGTCCTGATCCTCGACACCGCCGGCCGCATCACGCTCGACGAGGCCCTGATGGCCGAGGTGGCCGAGGTCGCGGCGGTGTCGAGGCCCGTCGAGACCCTGCTGGTCGCCGACAGCCTGACCGGTCAGGACGCGGTGCGCACCGCCAAGGCCTTCCACGAGCGGCTGCCGCTGACCGGTCTGGTCCTGACCCGCGCCGACGGCGACGGGCGCGGCGGCGCCATGCTGTCCATGCGGGCGGTCACCGGCCTGCCGATCAAGTTCCTGGGCGCCGGCGAGAAGGTCGACGCGCTCGACGTCTTCGACGCCCGCCGCGTCGCCGGCCGCATCCTGGGCCAGGGCGACATCGTGGCCCTGGTCGAGAAGGCCAGTCAGGAACTGGACCAGGCCAAGGCCGAGAAGATGGCCCGGAAGCTGGCCAAGGGTCAGTTCGACCTGGACGACCTGGCGGCCCAGCTGGATCAGATGAAGCGCATGGGAGGCCTGCAGGGCATCATGGGCCTGCTCCCCGGCGTGGCCAAGATGAAGGCCCAGATGGCCGAGACCGGCGTCGACGACCGGATGATCAGCCGCCAGCAGGCGATCATCAGCTCCATGACCAAGGCCGAGCGCAAGAAGCCGGACCTGCTCAACGCCAGCCGCAAGCGCCGCGTCGCGGCCGGGGCCGGAGTCGAGGTGCAGGATATCAACCGCCTCCTGAAACAGCACCGCCAGATGCAGGACGCGGTGAAGATGATGACCCGGGGCGGGGGCAAGAACCTGGCCCGCATGGCCCAGGCCATGGGTCTTCCCGGCATGGGCGGCCCCGGCGGCGCCGACATGGCCCGGCTGAAGGCCATGGGCGGCGGCAAGCTGCCCGAACCCTCGGGCGACGAGATGAAGGCCCTCCAGGACCGGCTCGCCGGCCTCGGGGGCGGTTCCGTTCCGGGAGGGCTTCCGGGCCTGCCCGGCCTCCCCACCAAGAAGACCTAACCTGAGAAGAGACTGAGAATGCTGAAGATTCGTCTGGCCCGCGGCGGCGCCAAGAAGCGCCCCTACTACCACATCGTCGTCGCCGACAGCCACGCGCCGCGCGACGGCAAGTTCATCGAGAAGGTCGGCAGCTACAACCCGATGCTGCCCAAGGACGGCCCGACCCCGCGCGTCGCCCTGAAGGTCGAGCGCATCGCCGAATGGCTCGGCAAGGGCGCCCAGCCGACCGACCGCGTCGCCCGCTTCCTGAGCCAGGACGAAACCCTCGGCGCCAAGGTCAAGTGGACCCAGGGCAACAACCCGAAGAAGGGCGAGCCGGGCAAGAAGGCCCAGGAGCGCGCCGCCGAGCGGGCCCAGCGCGAGGCCGACCGTCTGGAGGCCGAGGCCCAGGCCAAGGCCGACGCCGAAGCCGCCGCCAAGGCCGAGGCTGAAGCCGCCGCCGCCGCGGCCGCCGCGCCGGCTCCGGCCGCTGAAGACGCTCCGGCCGCCGAGGAGGCTCCGGCCGCCGAAGCCGCCCCCGCCGCCGAAGAGGCGACCGAGGAAAAGGCCGAGGGCTGAGACCCGACGCCAGAGCACGACCCTTCTCCCCTTGTGGGAGAAGGTGTCATGCGGAGCATGACGGATGAGGGGTGTTGGCGCGAACGCCCTGTGGCTATCCGAAGGTGATCAAGGGATCACGGCGGCCACAGCGAGGTCACAGCGGACACGACGGGACCTGTGGGGCGGCGCGCGAAGCGCCTTGTCGTTCCGGTCAGCCGACGAGGCGTCTGCGGCGCGGCTCCGCGACGTCGCTGCGCCCTCTGCGCCCTCCGTTGTGTTCGTCGTGATGAACCGGCGACGGTCTGGACATGCGGCCGGCATCGGCGCCGACACCCCTTCATCCGTCTCGCGCCGCGAGCCACCTTCTCCCCCGAGGGGAGAAGGATGACCGGTTCCAAACTCGTCTTCGTGGCCCAGGTGGGCGGGGCGTTCGGCGTTCGCGGCGAGGTGCGGATCACCGCCCATACCGCCGACCCGATGGCCCTGGTCGGCTACAGCCCCCTGCTCCGCGCCGACGGCTCGCCCGGCCTGACGATCGTCTCGGCCCGGCCGGACAAGGCGGGCGTCGTCGCCCGCGTAAGGGAGATCGCCACCAAGGAGCAGGCCGACGCGCTTCGCGGCCTGAAGCTCTACGTCCCCCGCGACCGCCTGCCCCCGGTCGAGGACGAGGACGAGTTCTATCTGACCGACCTCATCGGGCTTCAGGCCCGCGACGCCGACGACGCCGTGATCGGCCGGGTCAAGGCGGTCCAGAACTTCGGCGCCTCCGACATGCTGGAGATCGCGCCCACGGGCGGCGGCGCCACCTGGTACCTGCCCTTCACCAAGGACGCCGTCCCCGAGGTCCGCGCCGCCGAAGGCTGGCTGCGCGCGATCCGCCCGACCGAGGTCGGCGAACCGGAGCCGGGCGCCTAGGGTCTGACCCGTCATCCTCGGGCTCGACCCGAGGGTCGGATCATCGGCTGCGGGGTGGCGCGGGACCAGGGACCCGCTTGTCGGCGCCCTCCAGCGCGGTCATTCTCCGACGTCTGAGGACTCCGGCGTCGGCGCGGGCCGCCAGCAGTCGCGAAGTTGGAGATCCGCCAGGGCGCCCAGCGCGCCGACCTCGCCGGAGTTGCTCTCGACGGACAGGCGTGTGTTCGCCTGATCGCGCCCCCGTCCCGGACCGAAGACGCGATAGGTGTAGCCGTCGAACGTTCTGGGCGGCAGAGAAGCTGGTGGCGGAGAGATGCCGATGACCTCGAAGCCACCTGGATCGAGGTTCGCGATTTGCTCGAGGGCGTGAACAAGGGTCGAACATTCCAGCGACGTCGTCACCTCCACCGTCCCGCGACCGTCGGCTCCGACCGCCTGGCGCCGCGCGATCCAGACCCGCTCGTCCGCCGCGCGCCCGAAATCCGAGCCGGGCGTCGGTGTGAAGGTCGTGCGTCGCACCAGCACGCCCTCGGGATCGAACGCCTCGTAGCCGACGACCCGGCCGGACCCCGGCGTCAGAAACGCCGCGCGGGTCGGCAGGGCAGGCTCGTGATCCCGAGCCGCCGCCCGTTCCGAAGACGGACTCGGGGGGACCGGCGCGCTCGGGGCGGGGCCCGCCCAACACGGTTGCAACGCCTGGTTCGCGGCGCTCAGACGGTCGACCAACTCACCTGCGTTCGCCGAAAGCCGAACCTCCGCAAAGGCGCCGTCCGGTTGCCGCCCCCGGCCCCAGACGATGTAGTTGGCGCCGTCAGGTCGCGGAGCGGGCGGTATCGCATCAGCCGTCGCGATCCGAGGCCGTAACCGAAGCTGCGGCATGTCCAGTCTGTCGAGCGCATCGGCGACGTCCGCCAGCACCGGGCAGGTCGCTGAGTCGATCCACACCTCCTGCTCCCGTCCGGCTGGCGTTCGCAGCGATCTTAGCGCCGCGAGCGCCGGTTCCTCGTCGGGGTCTCGTCTGGCCGGCGAATAGATCTCCACGACCCAGTCGCCGTTGCGCCGCGTTTCGTACCCGACCAGGAAATAGCCTCGCTGACCGATCTTCCGGACGCTGTCCTCAACATCCTGAGATAAGGACGGAGTGCCAATGCTTAGGATCAACAAGCCGCCTAGCACAGCAATAGCGAATCTCATCAAGGACATGGTTGCGCGTCCGGATTAACTTCCGGTCCTTCCTCTCCTGAGATCGCTGCGTCGCGATTGTCTTGATCGTAGTGAACGATCTTGGTGGGCCCCGGTGTCTCGTATGATCCTGGCTTTTTCGCCATGAGAGAAGCCCATCAGCCCGAGCAGGCGGACAGATCGGCGAAGGTCCGCGCGCCCCATCCGGCGTACGGGCCTTGGCTGCCCTCAACCGTCAGACGAACCTGGGCGGAATCCGGAAAGAAGCCGGCGACTGAAACCCGCCACGGTCGGGGCAAGGGTAGATGCCTGTTGCGGAGGAGGTGACGGCATCAGCATCGGCATCAGCATCAGGGCCTGTGGGAACGGCTCCGCCGGAGCGGCGGGGGGGTGCAGCGTTGAATGGCGGCTACCGTGTCCGTCAGCCAGAAGGCGTAAGGACCTTGGCTACCGCGCATTTCCACGTCCATGGACGACCAGTCGGGGGCATAAAGCTGCGTCCTGATCGTCCAGAGCTCCCCATGAGGCCGATAGGGCGGCATGGGGCGTTCCCGCGAAGCTCCCGGCTGCAGCAGGGCGGGTCCCGGTTTGAGAGGCGGAAGGGTCTGAAAGGCGTCGAGCGCCGCTCGAAAGGGGGGGCAATCCAGATCGGTGAAGCGCCAGGTCTGGTCGCCTATAATCAGGACCGCGACGGCATGATTTGGAATACCCGCCTCGGTCGCGATCTCCAGCCGATGCCCCAGCGAATTCTCAGCCACGAGCTGCATGTAGGGCCAGCCCCCCGGTTCGACGCCCTGGTCGCGGGCGACGCGGGCGGCGTTTGGGCTCGCAAAGCTGGCCAGCAAAAAGGTCAGACCAACGGTCGCGTACAGTCGATGCATTCGGCCACTACGAACAAGGTTGAGCATCGGGGTTCACCTCCGGTCCGATTTCGGTGGGGCGGGCTGGATCCGGGCTGTCCGCAGCGCGCGGCCCGTCAACGTACACTCGGGTGGTGGTCCGTCCGGTGCTGGCGTTCACGGCCGTGATGTACATGTAGAATGTCTCGTTCGTGCGGCCACTCTCTCGCGCTGCTCGATTGTTCCTCATGAAGCCGGCCCAGTCTTCCTGGTGACCTGCCCCCCGCCGGTCCCTCGATCATTATGAGAGCCCAGGGGGTTGGTAGCTGATCTCCAGCGCCGGCGGTAGCGGCCG
>NZ_JBHLSW010000005.1:0-336572 GCF_042434805.1 Brevundimonas balnearis
CGGTCACCTGATGCTCGGCGTCGGCAATCGTCTGGCCTGATCGTCAGAGGATCGACCTACTACCTTCGCCTTCGTGTCCCGAGGCCATTGGCGAGCAACATCGGGATGATCATCAGCCAGACCAGCCCGGCGACCGGCAGGTTTATCGACGCGACTTCCATCGACCCCAGCGCGGCGAAGGCGTCAGGCGCCTGCGCACCGAGTGCGACGCCGACCCCGATGCACAGCAGCACCCAGAGGGAGAGGTAGCGTTCGAAGACCGCCATCAGGCGGCCAAGACGCGGCGCATGAGCGACGCGCTGCCGGGGCAGATGTCGGAGAACTGCTTCGTGGTCCGAATGGCGTTGGGAGCGTCGTCTCTGGAAGTCCGGTCGAAGCCGCACGACGCGAAGAAGTCGGCGGCCCCCGTAGTCAGCAGCCACACCGTCGAGGCGCCCTGTTCAGCCGCCTCTCGGCATAGAGCCTCGACCATGCGACGGCCTTCGCCCGTGCCGCGAAGGGACGGCGGGGTCACGATGGAGCGCAGCAGAGCATGCGATCCGAGCAGGGCGAATCCGCCGTAGGCGCCAGCCTCGCTGACGAAGAATAACTGACCTGCATCCGTCAGGTCATCGACGGGCAGACCGGCATCCATCAGGGCCGATAGGAAGGCAGACCATGCAGGATCGGCTGGGGTCAGAACTGCGAGCGTCATGCGCCCACCTGCGGCGGGCAACACATGGCCTTGGCGATCACGTCGCCCAGCGGGGCGCAGACACTCGGCGACCCGTCGCAGCAATCCTCCAGAAGAAAGGCGAGCAGATCGGTCATCCGACCATAGTCGGCGGTGTAGATGATCGACCGACCGTCGCGCGCAGAGGCCGCAAGACCGGCCCGCGTCAGGACGGTGAGATTGTTGGACAGGGTGCTGCCCGCGATCCCGACCTCCTCGCCCAACTTGCCCGCCGCCAGACCATCAGGCCCGGCGCGAACGAGCGCACGAAAGATCGCCAGTCGCCCTTCATGGGCAAGAGCGGACAACGCATCGACGGCTGATTCCGATTCCATACTTCACGAATATACGAAATGTATGGCATGGGAAAGCCATGACCGATTTCCCCGCCCTTGTGCCCGAGTTCATCGACTACCCGACGCTGGATCGGCTGGAGCCGATCTCGTTCGACCATCCTCCGCGCTTCCTGCTGCTCTACGGATCGTTGCGCGAACGCTCCTTCAGCCGCTTGCTTGTCGAGGAGGCGGATCGTCTCTTGCGGAGCTTCGGAGCCGAGACGCGCATCTTCGACCCGCGCGGCCTGCCCCAGCCAGACGACGCCGATCCAAGCCATCCCAAGGTTCAGGAACTGCGTGAGGCGTCGATCTGGTCGGAGGGTCATGTCTGGTGCAGCCCCGAACGCCACGGCGCCATGACCGGCATCTTCAAGTCGCAGATCGACTGGCTCCCGCTGGAGAGCGGCGGCGTTCGGCCGACGCAGGGACGCACGCTCGCGGTCATGCAGGTCAACGCTGGCTCGCAGTCGTTCAACACCGTGAACCAGCTTCGCGTGCTGGGTCGATGGATGCGGATGCTGACCATCCCCAACCAGTCCTCGGTAGCCAAGGCGTTCAATGAGTTCGACGAGCAGGGCCGGATGCTGGCGTCGCCGTATTACGAGCGGCTTGTCGATGTGATGGAGGAGTTGTTCAAGTTCACCCTCCTCACCCGAGGGCGGGCAGACTACCTCGTTGACCGCTACAGCGAACGGAAGGCTGAAGGTCGATCACCGGCAGCGAGCATTCTGGCCGACACATTGGAGTGAGCCGACGATCCCTGCCAACGATCTCGGGACACGAAGGCGAAGGTAGTAGGTCGATCCTCTGACGATCAGGCCAGACGATTGCCGACGCCGAGCATCAGGTGACCGGGGAGACGGTTGAAGGGGCCGTTTGGACGGTATGTGTGACGAGACGGCGCCACAGTCTCGGGACGATGAACTGACTGTAGNCTGCGGCTCGATCAACCGACTCGCAGCACTTGCCATGACCGACGAAACCGACCCCAATGCAATCCCCTCGGCTCCACCAGGCGATTTCCGAACACACGTCTCGCCAGGACGGCGCGTGGTTGATAGCCTCGCGCTGCGGCGTTGCGTCGCGGCGATCGCGTAGGGAGTCTCGCATGCCCGCCTTGGAACAACTCGCCTACATCAGCCGGTCCGAAGTGGAGATGGAGTCCCTGCAGGCGGTCGCCGAACTTCTGGCGGCGTCGCAGCGGAACAACTGGCGCGACCAGATCACCGGGGCCCTGGCCTATAGCGACGGCCGGTTCTTCCAGGTCGTGGAGGGCCGCAGCGACGCGATCGATCGTCTGATGCGCCGCGTTCAGGCCGATCCCCGGCACTCGGACATCTCCGTCGTTCTGCGGCGGCCGCTGGAGAGCCGGGTGTTCCCGGACTGGGCCATGGCGGTCCCCCGCGTCAGTCCCGACGCCGCGCCGCTGATGGCCGAGATCCTGGAGCTCGCCGAGGACAATCCGCTCGGCGCGATCACGACGCTGAAGCACCTGACCGACGTCGACGCGATACATTCTTGAGGCCGCTACCGCTCGGCTCGCGGAGCCTCGCTGCTTGAGCGGAGTGAGGCCGCTACCGCTCGGCTCGCGGAGCCTCGCTGCTTGAGCGGAGTGAGGCCGCTACCGCTCGGCTCGCGGCTTCACTCACCCTCGTCGAAGCGGCGTTCGACCAGCGACTTCAACGCCTCGACGGCCTCGTCCGCGTCCGGGCCCTCGGCGGCGATCTCGATGTCGCAGCCGATGCCGGCTCCCAGCATCAGCAGGCCCATGATCGAGCGTGCGTCGACCGTCGCGCCGTCGCGGGTGACCCTGACCTCGCTCTCAAAGGCCGAGGCCAGCTTCACGAACTTGGCCGAGGCGCGAGCGTGCAGGCCCCGCGCATTGCAGATGTTGACGATCGCCCTGGCCGACACGCTCATTTCTCTCCGGCGAGCACCCAGCTGGCGACCGAGATGTACTTGCGGCCGGCGTCCTGGGCGTGGGCCACGCAGGCCTCCAGCGGCTCCCGGCCGCGCACGCTGGCCAGCTTGATCAGCATGGGCAGGTTCAGGCCCGCGATCACCTCGGCCCGCGTCTGCTCCATCACCGAGATCGCCAGGTTGGACGGAGTGCCGCCGAACATGTCGGTCAAGAGGATGACTCCCTCGCCGTCGTCCACGGCCTGGGCCGCGTCGATGATGTCCCGGCGGCGGCGATCCATGTCGTCGTCCGGCCCGATGCAGATGGCCGCGACCCCGCGCTGGGGCCCCACCACGTGCTCCATGGCCGACAGGAATTCCGACGCCAGGCCCCCGTGGGTGACGATGACCAGCCCGATCATGCCGCCCCGAACATCTGGCCGCCCCGACCGTCGACTTGCATTCCGCTCATGCCGCCTTCGCTGGCTTCGCGCCGTCGAGAGCGCGCACAGGCGGCGTGTCTTAGGCCAAGACGCCGCGCTGCGAAAGCCGTCTCGCCGCGAGCGCGATCACCTGGGCGGCCTGCGGTTCGCGGAGATCGAGCCGCAGCCGCGGCAGCACCAGTCCGCACAGGCCGCGCGTGGCGGGCTCGGGAAGCCGCTCGGGCGCGTCGTCGTGGACCACGGCGAGCGAGAGCCGGACCGTTCGCAGATGGCGGATCGGGACGATTCCCAGCGCACGCACCTCCATTCGGCCCGCGATCGTGTCCGGCGCCGTCGCGTAGACAGCGCCGCCGGACGCCCAGACCCGCGCGTAGTCGTCCGCGACCAGCCGCCAGCCGGCCGCCGTCAGCGCGAGGCTGAGGCGGCTCTTGCCCGCGCCGGAAGGCCCCTCGATGAGCACGCCGCGCCAGCCCTCGGCGAAGCGGGAGCCCAGGACGCAGCCGTGGATCAGTTCTGAGGCGCTCACCGCGACCGGCGCGGCGCGGCGGACGGCGTCGTCGGCAGCCGTACGGTGAAGACCGCGCCGGCCTCGGGCGCGGGCCGGTTCTCGGCGTGGATGCGGCCGCCGTGGGCCTCGACGATCTGCCGGGCGATGGATAGACCCAGGCCCGAATTGGCGCCGAAGGCCGCGCCCTTCGGCCGGGAGGTGTAGAAGCGCTGGAAGATGGTCTCCAGATTCTCCGGCGGCACGCCCGGGCCCTGATCGATGACGCGGACGCGAAGCGGGCGTTCCGGATCCACCTCGTCCTGATCCAGCCGCACCTCGACCACCCCGCCCGGCGGGCTGAAAGAGCGGGCGTTGTCGATCAGGTTGCGGAACACCTGGCCCAGGGGACCGTCGCGGCCCATGACGCGGGCGCTGTCCACCAGCTCGGCGGAGAACCTAACGGGCGCCTCGCCGGACTTGGCGGAGGCCTCGTAAACCGTGGTGATGTCCGCCAGGAGCCGCCCCAGATCGACCGGCCGGGGCCGGTCGCGGGACAGCTCCGCGTCCAGCCGCGACGCGTTCGAGATGTCGGTGATCAGCCGGTCCAGCCGGCGCACGTCCGCCTGGAGCAGTCCGGTCAGCTTCTCGCGCTGGGCGTCCGCCTTGACCAGCGGCAGGGTCTCCAGCGCCGACCGGATCGAGGTCAACGGGTTCTTGATCTCGTGCGCCACGTCGGCGGCGAAGCGTTCGATGGCGTCCATGCGGTCCGACAGGGTGCGGGTCATGGTCTCCAGAGCCCGCGCGAGGTCGCCCACCTCGTCCTTCCTCGCCTCCAGGTCCGGCAAGGAGATGGCGCGCGCCCGCTGCAGGCGCACCGCATCCGCCGCCGCGGACAGCCGCATGACCGGTCGCGCCACGAACAGGTGCAGCAGCGCCGAGGACAGCAGTGAGACCAGGATGGCCACGACCGCGAAGGGCATCAGCGCGCGGCGCTGGGCCGCCACGGTCTCATCGACGTCGCCCGCCTCGAGCGTCAGCACGCCCAGAACCTGCTCGACATGGCGGATCGGCAAGGACACGGAGACCACCCGATCGCCGGTCTCAGAGCGCCGCAACCCGGCCTGTCCCCGTCCACCCAGCGCGGCCTCGACCTCGGCGTTCAGCTGCCGTTGGGCCTCTTCCAGCTCGCGGGCGCTCGCCTCCAGGTCGGGCGGGGTCACGGGCTCGCCGGCGGGTCGCGCGGGCGGCAGCGGTTCTCCGGGGATGATCTCGGACACCGCATAGCTGTCGGTGACGAGCAGGCCCTGTTCATCGAACAGCCGGGCCCGCTGGCCGACCGGGATGAAGTTGTCCCGCAGCAGAAGACCCGCGTCCACGGGATTGAGCGCCGGATAGGGTTCGCCTCTCGTGGCGCCGGTCTCCCCCAGGAGGTTGGCCAGAAGCTCCGCCTGGGCGGTGAGCGAATCCAGGCGCGCGTCGATCAGGTTGCGCCGCCATTCGTTCAGAGCCAGCGCTCCGACGAGCAGGATCAGCAGGCTGAGCAGATTGAGCGCGAGAATCAGCCCGCCGAGGCGTGACCCGACCAAGTTGAAGCGGCGGCGGGGGCGATCGCCGCCGTCGCCCTCTCCCCGAAGCGACCCCTCGGAATCAGCTCTCGCGGTATCGGTAGCCGACGCCATACAGGGTCTCGATCGCGTCGAACTCGGGGTCGACCATGCGGAACTTCTTTCGCATCCGCTTGACGTGGCTGTCGATGGTGCGGTCGTCGACGTAGACCTGATCGTCGTAGGCGGCGTCCATCAGGTTGTCGCGGCTCTTCACGAAGCCGGGCCGCTGGGCCAGCGCCTGGAGCAGCAGGAACTCCGTCACCGTCAGCTTCACCGGCTTGCCGTCCCAGGTGGACTCGTGGCGCGCCGGGTCCATCACCAGCTTGCCGCGACGGATGGCCTTGCCGTCGCCGGCCGGCTCGATCTCCTCGCCCGACTGGCCGGACCGCCGCAGGATCGCCTTGACCCGCTCGATCAGCAGCCGCTGGCTGAAGGGTTTGTGGATATAGTCGTCCGCGCCGAGGTTGAAGCCGAGGATCTCGTCGATCTCCTCGTCCTTGGACGTCAGCATCACGACGGGCACGGCCGACGACTGGCGCAGGCGGCGCAAGACCTCCATGCCGTCCATGCGCGGCATCTTCACGTCCAGGATCGCCAGATCCGGCGGGCTGGCCTCCAGCGCCTCCAGGCCAGAGGCCCCGTCGTGGTAGGCGGTGACCGTATGGCCGTGGCTTTCCAAAGCCAAGGACACAGAGGCCACGATGTTCTCGTCGTCGTCGACCAGGGTGATGTTGGCCAAGGCGAAGTCTCCTCGTTGCGGCGCGAACCGCGCCACCCGTCCCCATTCGAACGCGCGGCAAGCGTAACCGTTCGCCGCCGATCCTGTTGAGATTAGGGCGGCCGAGGCCGTTTCGCCACGCCGTCCGGCGCAAACCGGCCCTTACGGGCTCGCCGTTAGGGTTACACGCGCAGTGCAAGGGAAAGCGCGTTCATGGCCGGTCCGATCCATTACGAGATCTATTTCCGCAGGACGGCGCCCGCCCCCTGGACGCTGCTGCAGGCGTGCGAGGACCGCAAACAGGCGATCGAGACCGCCGAGGACATGCTGACCGACAAGCGGGCGGTGGCGGTTCGCGTGACCAAGGAGACGCTCGATCCGGACACCATGGCCTTCGACAGCGTCACCATCCTGACGCGCGGCGCGCCCGAGCCGCCGAAGCCAAAGGCGTCCCGCGACGCCGATCTGGCGCCGCCCTGCACCGGTCCGGGGGACCTCTATACGCCTCACGCGCGCGAGCTGATCGGCCGGGTGCTGGAGGACTGGCTGGCGCGGCAGGGGGCGACGGCGTTCGAACTGCTGCACCGCCCGGACCTCGCGGAACTGCTCGAAGCCTCCGGCGTGGAGCTCCAGCATGCGATTCAGAAGGTCGCCGTGCCGGAGAGCCAGGCCACCGGGCAGCCGGTGCACGAGCTCGTCCGCTTCTACCAGAAGCTCAGCGATCAAGCGGTGGAGCGGGTCATCCAGGCGGGCCGGAGGCAACAGTTTCCGAGCCTGGCCAACCGGTCCCTCGCGGATGTGGCCGGCAAGCTCGCCGGCGGACCGGACCGCGCCTTTCTGATGGGCGGCGTGGTCTGCGACGCGCTGAAGGGGCTGCGCAAGCCGTCCGAGCGGCTCGACCGGCTGATGGATCTCGCCGACCGGGCTCCGGAGGCGGGGCCCGCGCGCGCCCTGGTGATGGTGCCGATCGAACAGATTCTCTCCGAGATGCTGGGCTCGCGGGCCGTGCTCGCCGCGATCCTGGGCGCCGACCTCGACCTGGGGGCCAGCCTTGCCGCGGCGGTCCGGCTTGTCGCGCCGCGCGAGGTCGAGATGCTGACCCGGGCCGATCCCCGCATGGCCGCGATGATGCCGCCGACCGACGGGCCGACCGCCCGGCTCGCCGCCCGTCTGGCGGCGGGCGAGTATCCGCTGCTGGCCGCCGCCCTCGTGCGGATGGTCGTGCGCGAGCTGACCGGGCCGCGCCGCCTGCGCCCCTCCAACGCCCGAGGCGAGATCGACATCCTGCGAGCGCTCGCGATGGGTCTGACGGCCACGGCGGGGCGGCTCCTCTCGCTGGACGAGATCCAGCACGCCTTCACCGAACGGTCCAAGGCCCTGGTCACCGCCGACTTCGTCGGCGCCTATGTGTCCATCTGCGACACGGCCATCTGCGAGGCCGAACATCTGACCCGGCTCTGCGAGAACGTCACCGGCGGCGCCAACAAGCGGTCGGCCGCACGCTGGCTCGCCGCTTGCGTCACGTCCCTGAAGTTCGAGAGCGAGATGCGCGCCGGCGCGACGCCGCCCGTGGCCGCGCAACGGTTGACGGTGCTGGCGCGCCTGCAGAAGGGGGTGCGGGCCGCCGCGCTGGGCGAGCGTGACGAACAGCAGATCCTCGAAGCGATCGGCGCCGTGGGCGGGGTGGTCGAGGCGGAGGGCCGGCTGGTCGCCCAGCTGGGCCGCTCGCCCGCGCCGGCGCATCAGAAGCTGTCGGCGCTGCTGAAGCTGGCGGCCGGCGAGACCGCCCCCTCCGGCCCGGCCGCCGACCGCGCCAAGGCGGAGGCGATGCGGCTGTTCAGGGCTCCGGAGACGCGCGCCGAGATCACGGCCGAGCCGACCGTCCTTCCGACGCTGAAGCCCCTGATGCAGGCGGCCGGCCTGGCGGCGTGACCGCTCAGCCCTCCACCAACACCTCGCCGCGGATCGAGTTGGCGATGTAGCAGAGCCGGTGCGCCTGATCTTGGAGCTGGCGCAGCGCCTCGGGCGCCGGCGGATCGCCCGCCCAGTCGATGCGCGGCTTCAGGGTCACCCGGGTCACCGACTTGCGGCCCCGGTCGTCGGTTTCCAGCAGCGCCTCGGCGTGGTCGGCGTAATGGTCGACGATGAACCCCGCCTTGGCCGCCAGGGCCAGGAAGAACAGCATGTGGCAGCTGGCCACCGCCGCGGCGAGCGCCTCTTCCGGGTCGATCGCCGTCGGGTCCGACATCGGGACGGGAACACTGGTGGGAGCGGACGAAGCCCTCACCTCCATCCCGCCGTCGAAGCGCCAGGCGTGGGCGCGACTGTATGTCTGATCGAGGAAGGGCTGATCGCCCCGCGACCATTCGATCTCGGCGACGTGCAGGCTCAAGGCGCCCTCCAGAAGCCGACGATGTCCTTGACCTCGGCGACCGTGACCTCGGCGATGGCGCGGGCCTGTTCGGCGCCCTTCGCCAAAGCCCGGTCGATCTCGGCGGGGTCGGCCATCAGGCGGCGCATCTCGGCGGTGACCGGGGCCAGCGCCTCGACCGCGAGTTCGGCCAGCGCCGGCTTGAAGGCGCCGAAGCCCTGGCCGCCGAAACGGGCGATGACCTCGGCGGCCGTGCTGTCCGACAGGGCGGCGTAGATGGCCACCAGGTTCTTCGCCTCGGGCCGGCCGTCCAGCCCCTCGACCGTCTCCGGCAGCGGCTCCGGATCGGTCTTGGCCTTCCTCACCTTGGCGACGATGGCGTCGGCGTCGTCGGTCAGATTGATGCGCGACTGGTCCGACGGGTCGGACTTCGACATCTTCGCGGCCCCGTCGCGCAGGCTCATCACCCGCGTCGCCGGGCCTTGGATCACCGGTTCCGGCAGAGGGAAATAGCCGGGCCGGCCGAAGTCGGTGTTGAACTTGGCGGCGATGTCGCGGGTCAGCTCCAGATGCTGCTTCTGGTCCTCGCCGACGGGCACCTCGGTCGCCTTGTAGAGCAGGATGTCGGCGGCCTGGAGCACCGGATAGGTGTAGAGCCCGACGGACGCCCGCTCCTTGTGCTTCCCCGACTTCTCCTTGAACTGGGTCATGCGGTCCAGCCAGCCGAGGCGGGCGACGCAGTTGAAGACCCAGGCCAGCTCCGCGTGCTGAGGCACCGCGGACTGCGGGAAGATCACCGCCTTGTCGGGGTCAAGACCGGAAGCGATGTAGGCCGCGGCGATCTCGCGCGTCTGGGCCGTCAGCACCGCCGGATCCTGCCAGACCGTGATGGCGTGCAGGTCGGCCACGAAGACGAAAAGCGGCGCTTCGTCCTGAAGCGCGACGAAGCGTTTCAGCGCGCCCAGATAGTTCCCCAGGTGCAGGGCGCCCGAGGCCTGGATGCCGGACAGGATGCGGCGCGGGCCCTGATAGGCGGGCGGAGAGGCGTGGTCGGTCATCAGTCCAGTCCGGTGGTCGGTGGCCCGCCCGGCTCGCGGCGAAGGGCCGACTTCAGCTCGGACAGGCTGGCGGCCCGGAAAAGCACGACCGCGAGCGCATAGACAAGCCCGCCCGCGCCGACGATCAGCAGAACGGCGATCTCCTTGGTCAGCAGCTCCGACAGCCGTCCATAGTTGACGCCCGCCGCGAACAGCACCGCCGCCATGGCCGCGACGGCCAGGCCGATCCGTATTAGCCGCGCGGTGAAGGCCGCCGACGGTCGCCAGGCGTCCTCGCGGATCAGCGTCGACGCGAGGAGGCCGACGTTGATCCACGCCGCGGCGCTGGTGGCGATGGCCAGGCCGATCACCCCGTCTTCGCCCATGGACCTGAAGCCGAAGAACAGGGCGGCGCCCAGCACGATGTTGGCGATCACCGAGACCACCGCGTAGCGCATCGGCCGGCGCGTATCCTGGCGGGCGAAAAAGGGCGGGGTCAGCACCTTGGCCAGCACGAAGGCCGGCACCCCCCAGGCGAACTGGCGCAGCACCTCGGCCGTGCGCGCCGCGTCCGCCGAGGTGAAGGCCCCGCGCGTCGCTGTCGCGTCGATCATCACGAACGGAATGACGAACAGGGCCGCCGCCGCCGGCAGGGTGAAGGCCATGGCCAGCGCCGCGCCCTCGTCCATGGTCCGCTGCCCCGTCGCGTGATCGGCGGCGACGAAGGCGCGGGTCAGGCGCGGGACCAGCGCCAGGCCGATGGCCACGCCCACCAGGCCCAACGGAAGCTGGTAGAGCCGGTCGGCGTTGTAGAGCACCGATCGAGCGCCCTCGTCCGAGCCCGACAGCACCTGGCTGACCAGGCTGTTCAGCTGCATGGCGCCGCCCGCCAGGGCGCCGGGGATGGCGATCCGGATGGTGCGCCTCACCGCCGGGGTCAGACGCGGCGCCTTCAGCCTGAGCCGCACGCCCAGCCGCCGCACCCCCCACCACAGGAGCGCCGCCTGCAGCACGCCCGAGACCGTCACGGCGGCGCTCGTGACCAAGAGCAGCGTCGACTGGGCCATCTCGACGCCGACCAGCGGCGCCGCCAGCGGGATCAGGGTGCAGACGTTCAACAGCACCGGCACGCCGGCCGACAGCGCGAATCGTCCCGCCGTGTTCAGCACCCCCGACAACAGGGACGCCAGGGTCATGCAGGCCAGATACGGCATGGCCAGCTGGGTGGCGATCACCGCCAGCCTCAACACCTCCGGGTCGTCGCGATAGGCGGACAGCAGGAGCGGCATCAGCCAGGGCAGGGCGATCTGCATGGCGATGCAGAAGCCGGCCACGAAGGCGATCATGAAGGCCGCCGCTTCCGAGGCCAGCCGCGCCGCCGCCTCTTCGCCGTCCCGCTCGCGGGCCTCGCCATACAGGGGCACGAAGGCCTGGGCGAAGGCCCCCTCCGCGAACAGCCGCCGGAACAGGTTGGGCAGCATCAGGGCGGTGGTGAAGGCGTCCATCATCGGCCCCTGGCCGAAGCGCGCGGCCAGGAACAGGTCGCGGGCGAACCCCAGGATGCGGCTGCCCAGGATCAGGGTCGACTGGACCAGGGTGTTGCGCGCGAGGCTCATGACCGGTTCCGGGAGGGACGGTTCGCCTTAGCCCGCTTCGGCGGCGCTGGATACGCCCGGTCGGCGACGGCGGCGACGCTTCAGTTCCGAGACGTCCCGAGCGCTGGCCCGCGCCCGGATCAGCGGCGGCCCGGACGGCAGGGGCGGCCCCTCCTCAAGCACCGCCTCCAGCGCCGTCTGCAGCCGGTCGAGCGCGGCCTCCGACGTCAGCTTCCGCCCCTCGGCGTCGGTGACATAGAAGCTGTCCACCGCCCGCTCGCCGAAGGCCGCGATGTGGGCGGACCGGATCGAGACCTCCTGCTCCGTCAGGGTGCGCGCCAGATCGGCCAGCAGGCCCGGGCGGTCGGCGCCGGACACCTCCACCACCGTCGCGCGCGGACTGGTCGCGGTGTCGATCATCACCACCGGACGGACCTCGAAGGCGGCCCGGCGGCGGCTGACCGGCTGGATCTCCAACGCCCGCACCTGACTGCGGCCCAGCGCCGCGGTCCGAAGCGCCGCCGCGAGCCCCGGCAGGCGGCGCGCCTCGGCCTGTCCGTAGGGCGCGCCGGTCCCGTCCTGGATCTGGAACACGTCCAGCGCCCAGCCGTCGTCGGTGGTCGCCACCCGCGCGCCCGCCACGTCGGCCCCGGACGCCGCCAGCGCCTCCGCCAGATCGGCGAACAGTCCGGGGCGGTCCCGCGCCGCGACCGCGACCTCGGTGACGTGGAGGCTTTCGTCGGCGTCGGCGGGACCCTTGACCCGCGCCTCGGGCGCCCGCACCTCGACCGCCGCGCCCTCGGCCTGCGCCGCCTCCAGCAGGCCCGGATGCTCCGCCAGCGGATCGGCGTGCTCCAGCGCCTCGCCTCGGAAAAGAGCCTCCACCTGGCCGTAGAGGTCGCGCATCAGCCGACCCTTCCAGCTGTTCCACACCCCCGGCCCCACCGCCCGGATGTCCGCCACGGTCAGGACCAGCAGCAGCCGCAGGCGCTCCGGATCCCCGACCAGTTCGGCGAAGGCCCTGACCGTCGCCGGGTCGGACACGTCGCGCTTCTGGGCGTAGTCGGACAGGGCCAGATGGTGCCGCACCAGCCAGACCACCTGTTCGATCCGGCGGCCCTCGACCCCCAGCCGCTCGCAGGCCCGTCGCGCGGCGATGGCCCCGTCCTCGAGCTGGCCGCGCTCCCCGCCCTTGCCGACATCGTGCAGCAGCATGGCCAGGAACAGCGCCTCGCGGTCGGCGATCCGGTGCACGATCTCGGTCGCCAGCGGATGGTCGTCCCTCAGCCGCCCGGCGGCGATGTCGGCGATCACCCGGATGGCCTGCAGCGTGTGCTCGTCGACCGTGTAGGCGTGGTACATGTTGAACTGGGTCTGGCCGACGATCCGACCCCACTCCGGCAGGAACCGGCCGAGCAGGCCGGTCTCGTTCATCAGCGTCAGCGCCCGATACGGATTCTCCCCGTGCGCCAGCACGTGCAGGAAGGCCGCCGCCGCGCGCGGATCTCGCCTCAGGGACGGCGACACGGTCGGCAGGGCGCGGATCACGGCCGCGTAGGCGTCGGGGTGGAGGTCCAGGTCGTGCGCGTCGGCGGCGACGAACAGCTCGATCAGCCTGACCGGGTCGTCGGCGAAAACCTCCGGCCCCGTCACCGACAGGCGCCCGGCGTCCTCGATGAAACCTTCGACGCCCAGCTTCCTCGACTTGCGGGGGAGCAGTCGCGACAGGCTCAGCGCCGTCTTCTGATGCCGCGCCTCCAGCTTGGCGGACATGGCGCGGGTCAGGGCGCCGACGTCGCGGGCGACCTGGAAATAGCGACGCATGAAGCGTTCCACCGCCGGCTCGTCGCCACGACCGCGCCAGCCCATCCGCCGCGCGACTTCGGGCTGGAGGTCAAAGGACAGGGTCTCGACCGCCCGGCCCGCCGACAGATGGAGGTGAGCCCGCACCCGCCACAGGAAGTCGAAGGCGAACTCGAAGCTGCGTCGCTCCCGCGACGTCAGGAGGTCGTCCATCACCCGCTCGCCCAGGGGGCTCTCCGGCGCCAGGGCGCGGGCGATCCAGAACAGGGTGTTGAGATCCCTCAGGCCCCCTTTGCCGTCCTTGACGTTGGGCTCGACCTTGTAGCGGACGGCCCCGGCCTTCTGGTGACGGGCGTCGCGCTCCTCCAGCTTGGCGGCGATGAAGGCGCGCGGATCGGCGCGACCGACCTCGGTCCTGAACTTCGTCAGGAATCCCTCGGCCAGCGCCTGGTCCCCCACCAGCCAGCGCGCCTCCAGAAGCGCGGTCCGCACCGTCATGTCCTGACGCGCGATCGACAGGCTCTCGTCCACCGACCGCACCGCAGAGCCGACCTTCAGCCCCAGGTCCCACAGGACATAGAGCATGAACTCCACCACCGACTCCGTGCGCGCAGTCGTCTTCCAGGGCCTGAGGAACAGGAGGTCCAGGTCCGAGAAGGGGGCGAGCACGCCGCGCCCGTACCCGCCGACCGCCAGCACCGCCAACCGTTCGGCCTCCGTCGGATTGGGCGCCGGATAGAGGACCTCGGTGGTGAACGCCCACAGCGTCCCGATCATCTCGTCGGCCGCCTGCGACAGCAGCCGCGCGACCTCCACCCCGCCCGCCCCGCCCTCGAGCTTGCGGAAGGCCCGGGCCCGTCCGGCGTCGTATTGGGCCCTCAGGGCCCCGGCGACGGCGACGCGGACGTCAGGCGCCTCGGCGAGGTCCGGAGAAAGGGTCATCGGAGACCCGCCAGCCCCTTCAACCTGTAGAGCGCCTCCAGCGCCTCGCGCGGGGTCAGGTCGTCGGGTTCGATCGCCCGCATCGCGTCGTCGAGCGCCGAGCTCGGCGGCGGCGGCGAGGGCGGTTCCGCCACAGCGAACAGGGGCAGGTCGTCGAGCCGCGCCTTGGCCGTCGCCTGGCCTTCCAGCCGCTCCAGCACCTCGCGGGCCCGGGCGACGACCGCGCCCGGCACGCCGGCGAGCCGCGCCACCTGCACGCCGTAGGAGCGATCCGCCGCCCCGGGCCTGGCCTCATGCAGGAAGACCAGTTCGCCATTCCACTCCTGCGCCCGCATCGACAGGTTGCAGACGTGATCCAGCCGCCCCTCCAGATCGGCGAGTTCGTGATAGTGGGTGGCGAACAGGGTGCGGGCCCGGCTGGTCTCGTGCAGGTGCTCCGCGACCGCCCAGGCGATGGCCAGCCCGTCATAGGTGGCGGTGCCGCGCCCGATCTCGTCCAGCACCACGAAGCTTCGATCCGTCGCCTGTGTCAGGATGGCGGCGGTCTCGACCATCTCCATCATGAAGGTGGAACGGCCCCGCGCCAGGTCGTCGCCCGCCCCCACCCGGCTGAACAGGCGATCCACCACCCCCAGCCGCATCGAGGACGCCGGCACGAAGGCGCCGGCCTGGGCCAGGATCACCAGGAGCGCGTTCTGGCGCAGGAAGGTCGACTTGCCCGCCATGTTCGGGCCCGTGACGATCGCCAGCCGCGCGCATCCTTCTCCAGAGCCGTCCAGCCGGCAGGGGTTGGGGGTATAGGGCAGCCCCTCGGCCTTCACGGCCGCCTCCACCACCGGATGGCGACCCGACTCGACGAAGAAACAGGTCGTGTCGTCCACGGTCGGGCGCACCGCGCCGACCTCCTCCGCCCACTCGGCCAGGGCGGCGTGGGCGTCCAGCGCCGCCAGCGCCTCGGCCACCGCGCCCAGCGGTTCCGCCAGCGCCTCGACCCGGCGCCGCCAGGTCTCGAACACCTCGGCCTCGACCGCCAGAGCGCGATGCCCGGCCTGGCTGATCCTGGCGTCCAGCTCCGACAGCTCCACGGTGGTGAAGCGCACCTGATTGGCGAGCGTCTGGCGGTGGATGAAGGGGCTGTCCGGCCCCAGTCCGTCCTTTGGCCGCATCAGAGGCTCGGCCGCCTTCGCCGTCGTCTCCAGAAAGTAGCCCAGGACGGCGTTGTGCCGGATCTTGAAGGGCACGCCCGCCTCGGCGACCGCGCGCGCCTCCAGCTCGGCCACGACCTTGCGGCTGTCGTCCCTGAGCGCCCGCGCGGCGTCCAGCTCGGGCCGGTAGCCCGGCAGGACGAACCCGCCGTCTCGCGCCAGATGCGGCGGCCCCTCGACGAGGCCTTCGTTCAACTCCGCCAGCAGCCCGCCGGTGTCGGCGGTGGGGGTGAGGGCCTTCAGCGCGCGGGCGATCTCCGCCGGCGGTCCGGCCAGCGGCTCGCCGGCTTCGAGCATCCGCGCGGCCAGGCCCTCGGCCGTCGTCAGGCTGGCGCGCACCGCCGCCAGGTCGCGCGGCCCGCCACGCCCCAGGCTGAGCCGGGTCGCCGCCCGCGCCAGATCGGCCGAGCCGCGCAGGAGCTCTCGCACGTCGCGCCTCAGCTCGCGCCGCTCCAGGAACCACTGGACCGCGTCCAGCCGGGCGTTGATCCGGTCCGGGTCGGTCAGCGGCCGGGCCACCCGCTCCGCCAGCGCCCGCGCGCCGCCCGACGTGACGGTCCGGTCGAGGCACGCCAGCAGCGACCCCTCCCGCTCGCCCCGCTGGGTCCGGTCGATCTCCAGGCTCGCCCGCGTCGCCGGGTCGATGGCCAGGAAGCCGGTCTGTCCCAGCCGGCGCGGCGCCTTCAGGGGCGGCAGCCGCCCCGCCTGGGTGGTCTCCAGATAGGCCGCGACCAGGCCCAGCGCCGCGATCTCCGCAGGAGTGAAAGCCCCGAACCCGTCCAAGGCGCGCACGCCGTAGAGCCGCTCGACCCGCCCCTTCGCGCCCGTCGGCTCGGCCAGCGCCTGGGCCATCGCCTGGGCGACCGCGCCGGAGGCGTCCAGCGCCGCCCGGGCGTGCGTGTCCGCGAACAGCCGCTCCGCCGCCAGCACCTCGCTCGGCCGGAACGCCGCCAGGGCCGCGGCCAGGTCCTCCGGCGCGCAGGCGACCGTCTCCACCTCGGCCGACGACAGCTCCACCACCGCCACCGCCGCCTCGCCGCGCACGATCGCCACCGCCGCCAGCCGGTTCGCGCCGCGCGCATCCAGCAGCGAGTCCTCGGTCAGGGTGCCGGGCGTGACCACGCGCACGACCTCGCGCCGCACCACCGCCTTGGAGCCACGCTTCCTGGCCTCGGCCGGATCCTCGACCTGTTCGCAGACGGCGACCTTGAAGCCCTGGCGGATCAGGCGGGCGAGATAGCCCTCCATGGCGTGGACCGGCACGCCCGCCATGGGGATGTCCTCGCCCAGGTGCTTGCCGCGCTTGGTCAGGGTTAGGCCCAGCGCCGCGGCCGCCTTCTCCGCATCCTCGAAGAACAGTTCGTAGAAGTCGCCCATGCGGAAGAAGAGCAGCGCGTCCGGATGCCCCGCCTTGGCGTCCAGGAACTGGGCCATGACGGGGGTGGCGCCGTCGTTCGCGGCGGTCTTCGGCGGATGGGAGAGCGGGGCGTTCATGAGGCCGCCGCAGGGTGGCGGATCAGCCCCTTCGGCTCAAGCGCCGGATTGCGACGACGTCAGGCCGCGCTGGCGGCCCTGGGGGCCGACAGCGCCTGGGCCGCCTCGGCGTCGAGCGCGAACCCCGCCCAGTCCAGGCCGGCGTGGGACCGAAGACCGTGGGCGGCCGCGAGCATGGCCCGCAGCTCCGCCGCGGACGCGACCGAGGTGACCAGCAGCGGCCGACCGGGCAGGTCCAGCCCGAAGCTGAGCCCGGCCTGCATAGGGTCCAGACGCGCTTCGGCGAGGCGGCGCCGCACGCGCGACAGCGCCAGCATGTCCGCCCCTTGGGGCGCCAGGTCCACGGCGCCGAAAAGCAGGCCGTGGGCGAAGACGGCCGACACCTGGACCTCCAGATCCATCGCCGCCAGCGCCTCGAGCGTCCCGGTCCTCAGGGCCCGCTGATCCAGCAGGCTGCACGGTACGCGCATGGCGTCGGGGGCGTACCGGCGCGCCAGCAGGGCGGGCGAATCCTCCGGCCCGGCGCAGATGCCGAGCTTTCTGAACAGGCCCTGCGCCTTCAGCCGCTCCAGCCGGTCCCACATGGCGCGACCCTCGGCGCCGGCCAGATCCGAGGCGCGGCCGACGAACAGCGTCTCGCCCCTGGGCAGGCCCATGTGCTCGAGCGACCGGCGGGCGCGCGCCTCCACCCGATCCAGCCCCTCCGAGATGGCCACGGTGCGGACATCGACGCGGAACGGCGAGGGGAAGGGCCACGCCTGGCCGAGCAGACGTTCGACCTCGCCCTCCGGCCGCGAGGTGACGCGGCGGACGCCGGCGTCCGCGGCGGTCTGCAGCAGCTGACGGGTCGCGTCCTCCTGGGCCCCCGGCGGCGGCGCGGGCGAACGCACCGGGGAGGGCGCGAGCGCGACGCACAGGCGTTCGGCGGGATTGTCGGGCGCGGACGGGTTCACCGGACGACCCTGCCCCCGAAAGTTTAAGGGACCGCTTCCCAGACGCTACCGAAGGGTTACCGGAGGGGCAGTCGACAGTAGGCAGTAGGGGTTAGGGAGCAGGACTTGTGAGGGCCCCTGCCGTCCAGGCCAGCCGCCTCCAACCGCCGCCGACTGCCCTACTGACTACTGCCTAGTCCGCGTCCGCCTGACGGTCCGGATGCGCCGCGGCGAAGGCCGGATGCAGCGCCGCGCGGGCCACGACGGCCGCGATGCGGGGCCAGGGGTCGAGCGCGATGTTGAAGCGCGTGGCCGAATAGGCCTGGGGGATCAGGCAACAGTCCGCCAGCGTGGGCGTCTCGCCGAAGCACCAGCCGCGCCCATGGCGGGCGATCAGGCTTTCCAGGGCCTCGAGGCCGGGCCGGATCCAGCGCGCGGCCCAGGCGTCGGTGTCGGCCTGGTCGCCGCCGGAGATCTCCCGCACCGCCTTGAGGACCCGCAGATTGTTGAGGGGATGCACGTCGCACTCGACCAGCGCCGCCATGGCCCGCACATGGGCGCGCTCGATCTTGTTCACCGGCAAGAGCGGCGGCTCGGGAAAGGCCTCGTCCAGCCACTCCAGGATCGCCGGACTCTGGGTCAGGACCGCCGGACCGCCGTCCTCCGGACCAAGCTCCAGCGCGGGGACCATGCCTTGCGGGTTCAAGGCCAGGAAGGCGTCCGACCGCTGCGCGCCCGCACGCAGGTCCACGCCGACCTGGTCGTAGGTCAGGCCCTTGAGGTTGAGCGCGATCCGGGTGCGATAGCTCGTCCCTGAGCGCCAATAGCCGTGCAGGATCATCCGGCGATCTCGAAGCTGAGCGGGGCCAGGCCCGCGATGCGGCAATCGATCCGGTCGCCGTCGACCACCGGCCCCACCCCCTCGGGCGTTCCCGTGAAGATCAGGTCCCCGGGCATGAGCCGCCACAGTTTCCCCAGCCCCACGACGATCTCCTCCGGCGCCCAGATCATGTCCGACAGGACGCCCCGCTGCCGCGACCGGCCGTTGACGTCGAGCGCGATCTCCCCGTCCGCGTCCGGCAGGGCGCCGAGCGTGATCGGTCCGCAGGGGGCGGACTGGTCGAAGCCCTTGGCCGCGTCCCACGGACGCCCCGCCGCCTTGGCCGCCGCCTGGAGGTCGCGCCGGGTCAGGTCGCAGCCGACCGCCCAGCCGACGATCGTCCCGCCCGGACCGATGGCGCAGACCAGTTCGACCTCATGGTGCAGGTTCGCAGTCGAGGGCGGATAGGCGACCCGCCCCCCCTCCGGAGCGATCGCGTCGCCGGGCTTCGAGAAGAAGAAGGGCTCGGCGCGCTCAGACCCCATCTCCCGGGCGTGGGCGGCGTAGTTCTGGCCGACGCAGAGGATGCGGCGGACCGGGAAGCGCTCGGTCCGCCCCACGATGGGCAGGGACGGCGCGGCGGGCGGGTCGAACAGCCATTCGCTCATGGCCCGAAGCCATAGTCGGCGGCCCGCGAGCTGTCGACCGCCGGGTCTGACGGTGGGAACCCTCGCCCCGATCTGGCGTTTGCCCGCGGGGTCCCCTAGATCATCGTAACGCCAAGCTTTCACCTCAGGAGCGCGCATCATGGCCACGTCCAAGGCTCGGGAAGACGTCAAGAACGACCTGAACACCCTCAAGGAAGATCTCAAGGCCGTGAGCCGCGAGGAGTCCGCCCGCCTCAAGGCCAAGGCGGCGGAGACCGAGGCCCGGCTGCGCGAGAAGGCCGAAGCCGCCCGCGAGCGCGCTCGGGTCTATTACGACGAGGCCCGCACGCGCGGCCGCGAGTACTACGACGACGCCGCCGAACGGCTCGACGAAGCCCAGCGCTATCTGGTCGAGCGGGTTCAGGAGCGCCCGGTGCAGTCCACCGCAATCGCCCTCGGCGTCGGCGTCGTCCTCGGCTTGCTGCTCGCCGGCCGGCGTCACTGATGCTGGGCAAGGGGCTGGTCAAGCGCCTGGCGGCGGCGTTCGTCGTCGCCGGTTGCGCCTTCGTCGTCGTCGTGGCGCTGGGCGCGGCGACCTACTACGCCCTGGCCCTGGCGCTTGAGCCGCTCGGCGCCGCGGCCGTGACCGCCCTGATCTTCGCCGCCCTCGCCGGAGGTGTCGCCGCAATGTTCCTGTCGAAGGCGAGCGGCGACGACCCTGAAGAGGACGACGAGCCGGAAGGGCTCGGCGCGCGCGCCTACCATCTTTTCCGCCAGCGACCGATCCTCGGCACGGTGGCGGCCCTGGCGGGCGGCTGGATCTTTCTCCGCAACCCCGCCCTGGCGACCATGGTCGCGGCGGCCTTCACCGAGCAGAGCCGGAGCTCGCGCCGGCGGCGCTGAGACGTCCCCATTGAATGCGGCGGGGCCCGGTCGGAAGGTATCCGGCCGGGTCCTTTCTTCTGGCGAGGGAACAGCGGAGCCGTCCAAACGTTGTGTGCTCGAGCTCGGCAAGTCGTCGCCGACTCGCCGATCAACAACGGAGGGACCCCATGCTTCGCTGGGCCATTATCTTTCTGATCGTCGCGCTGGTCGCCGCCGTTCTCGGCTTCGGCGGCATCGCCAACTTCTCTTTCGAGATCGCCAAGTTCGTGGCGGTCATCGCGCTGATCCTGTTCGTGATCTCTCTGGTCGCCGGCGGTCTGCGCGGTCGAGGGTCGAGGATCTAGCGCGACCTCCAGGTCATCGGGTTACAAGGCAAGCCGCCGTCGATCAGACGGCGGCTTTTCTTATGGCCGCCTCGCTCGGCGCCGGCGGTCGCGACTCGGCGTGCCGGGTGTCCTGGCGACGGTTCAGGGTCCAGGTCTGGCTGTCGGCGAACCGGCCGTCCTTCCACGCCACCGCGGTCACCACGATCCGGCGATCGTCCCACTCCACGCGGTTGAAGCTGGGCGGGGCCCCGCGCTCGCGCCGGGACAGGGTCCCGCATCCCACGGCGTAGGAGCAGCCGTCGCCGAGGCGGATCGGCAGGGCGAACGGCACATGCACGTGGCCCGTCATGATGAGGTCCACGCCGGCCTCGGCGAAGATGTGAGCGGCCCTCTCGCCCCGGATGACGTCGCCCGTCATGGGCGTGCCGATCATCTCGATCAGGGGGTGATGGCAGGCGAGGATGCGAAGATCGCCGGTCGGCGCCGCCGCCAGGGCCTGGGCCGCGCGGCGGGTCTGATCCAGGTCGATCACGCCTTTCGACCAGTTGAGCCGCGCCTGCCAGCCCCGCGCCGTGGTCACGCCCCGGACCATCACGCCGGGACCCCGATACTCGTGATCGTGGGCCGGATGGCCGATCACCGTCTCGAACCGCCGCCACGGATAGAAGATGCGCGCGACGGGGTCATAATAGGGCACGTCGTGATTGCCGACGATGACGAACACCGGTTCCGGCAGGGCCTTGATCCATCGCGCGGCGGCCTCGAATTCGTCCGGCAGCCCCTTCTGCGTCACGTCCCCCGTGACCAGCACGAGGTCCGGGCGCGCCGCGCGTGCATAGTCCAGCGCCGCGGCGCAGGCGTCGGCATGCTCCACGCCGAAGTGGACGTCCGAGAACTGAAGGAGCTTGGGCATCAGACGCTGTCCGCCTCGGCCGGCGGTCGCGGCGCCAGCGCGCGGAAGGCCTTGGACCGGAAACGGACCCGGGAATGGTGGGTCAGCAGCACGGACTCTCCGTCCAGAACGGCCGGAATGCGGGAGCGCGCCGTCACCTCGGCGCGCCGGATCTTTCGCGTCCGGACCGCCGGATCATGGCGCCAGTCGCTCGTCAGGGCGTGATAGGCTAGGCGAAAGGCTTCGGCCGCGTCCACGGGGCTCATGGCGGCCGCCTCCAGCCCGTCATCCTCCTCCAGCGCCTTCGAGATGAGAGGGCTGATCAGCGCCAGCGCCTCGGCCGAGGTGCGGGGGCCGCCGTCGAGGCTGTACCGGATACGGCCGGAGAAGGCCCGGCGCAGCGCTCGCCGGGCGTACTGCCAGGCCAGACTGAACTTGCGCACCCGCACAGCCTCCCGCGCCGGCGCCCACAAGGCGGGCGAGCCCAGGATGGCGACGCAGTAGAAGGGGTGGCCGTCCACCTCGCCGCCGACCACGTCCAGCGGCTCACCCTCCTCCAGCGCGACCTTCAGCGCGGCGCGCCAGTCGGTGGTGCCATAAAGCGCCTTGGGCAGCATGTTCATGGTCCCGCCGGGGAGGGGCGCCACCAGCGGCCCCCTGGGGCCGGCCAGCCCGGCCGCCGCTCGGGCGGTGCCGTCCCCCGCCAGGACGACGAGGAGGTCGGGCTCGTCGGCCAGCGCTGCCTCGATCTGCGGCTCGAACCGGCCGTCGGTCAGACGCCGCACCTCCGCCTCGACCGCGTAATCGGCCAGCAGGGCCTCCGCCTGCTCGGCGGCGTGGGGTCCGGTTGAGCCCGACAGCGGATTGACCAGCACCGTGATCCGTCTCAGCGGCGCGTGAGGCGTCAGGCTCGACCGCTTCGCTTCGGACAGATCGGGAAGGGGGGCGTCAGCGGCGGTCATCGCCCGCCAACGCCCGTCCGACCCTTGCCGTTCCGTTCGAGGGACAGGCTTCAGGGATTTGAGAGTTCCTCACGCGCCGCCTCGGCCCCCGCCTGCATGGCGTCGCCGGCCTTTTCGGTGGCCTGGACGGCTTCCTGCCCGGCCGCCTCCGCCGCCTCGTCCGCCTGTCCGGTCAGGCCGCGAACGCCGTCGACGGCGACCGCGATCCAGCCGTCGATCCGTTCTCCCGCGCCCGCCACCGAGCGCTCCGCGACCGACAGGGCGATCGTCAGCGCCCCGAACAGCGCAACCAGGGTCACGATCAGGCCCACCACTGGATTGCCGCCGCTCTTGCGTCTGGAGCGGGCCCAGACCGGACCGTGGCCGTCGTCGTCCGCCATGCGGACCGGTTCAAGGAACTTCATGTCGCCTCCCGACGGGCGGTCTCGCCCGCTCCCACCTGCTCGTCGAACGTGATAATCTCAACGCTCGCTCGGGGATAGGCCTTGGAACCGCCACGCTGGTCCAGCGTTCTCACCCCGGGGGCGAACCGCAGGGATAAAGGGATCTCACATGAAAAAGGCGATTATCGCCGTCGCCGGCGCCGGTCTGTTGGCCTCGGCCTGCGCGAGCGACCCGTACGGCTACGGCGGGACCAATGAGACCGTCCGCCAGGGCGCGATCGGCGCCGGCATCGGCGCCGTGGCCGGCGCTATCATCGGCAACAACGTCGGCGACGGCAACGCCGGCACCGGCGCGGCCATCGGCGCGGTGGTGGGCGGCGCGGCGGGCGCGATCCGCGGCTCGCAGCAGGACCGCGCCAACCAGCAGCGCTACTACGACGCCCAGCGTCGCGCCTACTACTACTGCTACGACGGCCGCCAGGTCGAATGCTATTGGGAAGACGGCTCGCGTCGCTACTGAGGCGATCGCGGTCCGCGAGAGACATCGTACAGGGCGGCTCGCGACGCGGGCCGCCTTTTCTCTGCTCGACAGGCCTGGGGAGGCTCCAATGACGTGGGTTCGGGGATTGGCGGCGGTGTCGCTGGCGGCGCTGGCGGCGGGGTGCGCGGGTCGCGCCGAAGATCGGGCGCCGCTGGTCGCCGCGCCTGCGGCGTGCCGGGCGCATGTGTTCGAGGTGTATTTCCGTGAGGGCGAGGCGCGGCTGACCGATCCGGCGGCCGAGGCCGTGCGGCTGCACGCCGATATGGTCTCCGCCTGCGCCGTCCGCGCGGTCCAGGTGGTGGGCCTGGCCAGCGCCACGGGGTCCAGCAGCGCCAATCTTTCCCTGTCGGAGCGCCGCGCCGCCGAGGTCGCGCGGGCGCTCGCAGCCTCCGGATTTCCGGCCCCCGAGTTCCAGCTCTACGCCGCGGGCGATCAGGGCGCGGTGACCCCCACCGGGGCGGCCGAACCGCTGCGACGCCGGGTCGAGGTCCGGATCGACGCCGCGCCGCGCTGACACCCGTCGTGGCGACCCAGATCAGGCGATGACGGCGGCGGCGCGCCCGCCTATCTTCCACCCATGACCGACGACGCCGCCGAGACGACCGACCGCCCCCTCACGCAAGACGGGCCGCCGATCCGGCTGTGGATGATCGACGCCTCCGCCTACATCTTCAGGGCGTACCACGCCCTGCCGCCGCTGACCCGCAAGTCCGACGGCCTGCCGGTGGGGGCGGTGCAGGGCTACTGCAACATGCTGTGGAAGCTGCTGCGGGACCTGAAGGGCGAGGACGGCCCGACCCATCTGGTCGCCATCTTCGACCACTCCGAGAAGACGTTCAGGAACGACCTCTACGACGGCTACAAGGCCCACCGTCCCCCGCCGCCGGAGGACCTGGTCCCCCAGTTCGCCCTGGTGCGCCAGGCGACCGCCGCCTTCGGCGTGCATTGCGTGGAACTGCCCGGCTACGAGGCCGACGACCTGATCGCCACCTACGCCTGCAAGGCCAGGGACGCGGGGGGCAAGGCCGTCATCGTCAGCTCCGACAAGGACCTGATGCAGCTGATCGGCCCGTCGGTGGTCATGTACGACCCGATGAAGGACAAGGTCCTGGCCGAGGACGCGGTCATGGAGAAGTTCGGGGTCACGCCGGACAAGATGGTCGATCTGCAGGCCCTGATCGGCGACAGCGTCGACAACGTCCCGGGCGCGCCGGGCATCGGCCCCAAGACGGCGGCCCAGCTGCTGGACGAGTACGGCGACCTCGACACGCTGCTGGCCCGGGCCGGCGAGATCAAGCAGCCGAAGCGGCGCGAGACCCTGATCGGGTTCGCCGACCAGATCCGGCTGTCGCGCGAGCTGGTGCGCCTGACCTGCGACGCCCCGGCGCCCGAGCCGATGGAGGACTTCGCCGTCCGCGATCCGGACCCCGAGACCCTGTCGGCCTTCCTGGACGAGATGGAGTTCCGTTCGCTGGCGCGGCGCGTCGGCGACGGCAAGGCGCCCGAGCGGGACGGTCCGGCCATGCAGCGGGCGCCCAAGCCTCTGACCGCGCCGGTGATGACGCCCCGCTACGCGCCCCGCGCGCCGGTAGAGCCTGGGGATCATGCCTTCGACCACGACGGCTACGCCTGCATCCAGACGCTGGAGGAACTGGACGCCTGGATCGACAAGGCCCGGGCGGCCGGGATCGTGGGCTTCGACACCGAGACCGACAGCCTGTCGGCGACCCACGCGGGGCTCTGCGGGGTGTCGCTGGCCATCGGGCCGAACCAGGCCTGCTACATCCCCCTGACCCACGAGCACGCGCCCGTGGAGGGCTCGGGCGGGCTGGATTTCGGCGGCGAGGCCGACACGCGCGAACCCTTGACCCAGATCGACAAGCCCACCGCCCTGGCGCGCTTGAAGACGCTGCTGGAAGACCCGGCGGTGCTGAAGGTCGGGCAGAACATCAAGTACGACCTGGCCGTGATGGCGCGCCGAGGCATCCGGGTCCATCCGATCGACGACACCCTGCTGATCTCCTACGTGCTGGAGGGCGGCCTGCACGGCCACGGCATGGACGAGCTGGCGCGGCTGCATCTCGGCCACGAGCCCATCGCCTTCAAGACCGTGGCGGGGACCGGCAAGAGCCAGAAGAGCTTCAAGCACGTCGAGCTCAAGCCGGCGACCTGCTACGCCGCCGAGGACGCGGACGTGACCCTTCGCCTGTGGCGCATCCTCAAGCCCCGGCTGGTCGAGGAGAAGCTGACCACCGTCTATGAGACGCTGGAGCGGGCCATGCCGGCGGTGCTGGCCGACATGGAGCTGGCGGGAATCCGCGTCGATCCGGAGCGCCTGCGCCGGCTGTCGTCGGAGTTCGGCCTGCGCATGGCCGAGCTGGAGGAGAAGGCCCACGGCCTGGCGGGTCGGCCCTTCAACCTGGGCAGCCCCAAGCAGATCGGCGACATCCTGTTCGGCGAGATGGGCCTGGCGGGCGGCAAGAAGACCGCCACGGGCCAGTGGGGCACCGACGCCAGCGTGCTGGAGGAGCTGGCGCTGACGCACGACCTGCCCGCCACCCTGCTGGAATGGCGCCAGCTGTCCAAGCTCAAGGGCACCTATACCGACGCGCTGGTCGCCGCCGCCGACCCGGAGACGGACCGGGTGCACACCTCCTACCAGCTGGCCGCGGCCACCACCGGACGCCTGGCGAGCTCTGACCCCAATCTTCAGAACATCCCGATCCGCACCGAGGTGGGCCGACAGATCCGTCAGGCCTTCATCGCCCGGCCGGGCCACGTCCTGATCTCGGCCGACTATTCCCAGATCGAGCTTCGGCTGCTCGCCCACATCGGCGACATCCCCGAGCTGAAGCGCGCCTTCAAGGCGGGGCTGGACATCCACGCGGCCACGGCGTCCGAGATGTTCGGCGTGCCGGTGGAGGGCATGCCCGCCGAGACGCGGCGGCGCGCCAAGGCCATCAACTTCGGCATCGTCTACGGCATCTCGGCCTTCGGCCTGGCCAACCAGCTCGGGATCGACCAGGGCGAGGCCGGGGCCTACATCAAGACCTATTTCGAGCGCTTCCCCGGCATCCGCACCTACATGGACCGCACCAAGGCCGAGGTGCGCGAGGCGGGGTTCGTCTCCACCCTGTTCGGGCGGCGCATCCACATCCCGGCGATCCGGTCCAAGTCGAACGCCGAGCGGGCGTTCGGCGAGCGCGCGGCGATCAACGCCCCGATCCAGGGCGCGGCGGCGGACATCATCCGCCGGGCCATGATGCGGATGCCGTCAGCCCTGTGCGACGCCGGGCTTCAGACCCGCATGCTGCTGCAGGTCCACGACGAACTGGTGTTCGAGGCGCCCGAGGCCGAGGTCGAGGCGGCCCTGCCCCTGATCCGCCGCGTCATGGAGACCGCCGCGGAGCCGGCCGTGGCGCTGACCGTGCCGCTGGAGGTCGAGGCCAAGGCCGCCGCCAACTGGGACGACGCTCATTAGCGCTGGTCAGACGATCCCGCGCACCAGCGACCAGATGTAGGCGGCGTAGGCGGCCAGCAGCGCAAGGCCTTCCCAGCGCACGATCTTCATGCCGGTGCGGACGAACACCACCAGAAGCGCCGTCGCGGCCAGCATGACCCAGATGTCCAGCCGGGCGATCTCGGCCGGGACCTGGATCGGCTGGACCATCGAGGTCACGCCCAGGATGAACAGCACGTTGAAGATGTTTGAGCCGACGACGTTGCCGAGCGCCACGTCGGCGTGACGCTTCATCGCCGCGACCACGGACGTCACCATTTCCGGCAGCGAGGTGCCGACCGCCACCACCGTGACGCCGATCACCGCGTCCGACACGCCGAAGTCCCGCGCGATGACGATGGCGTTGCTCACGAGCAGGTTCGCGCCGCCGATGGTCAGGGCGATGCCCAGGACCGCCAGACCCAGCCCGACGAGAAGGCCGCCGCCGGACTTCGGCGCGTCCTCGGCGATGTGTTCGTACTTGTCCCGTTCGGGGTCGACGGCGTTCCGCTCGCCCAGCCAGGCGACGACGAGATAGGCGAGCAGCATCGCCACCATCGCCGCGCCCCAGATCGGTCCGATCCGCGCGGCCAGAACGGCGGCGGCGCAGACGACCGCCGCGATGACCAGCATCCAGCCGTCCCGCCGGAACGCCGTGCGGTCCACAGCGATCGGCGCGATCAGGGCCGTCAGCCCCAGGATCAGCAGGATGTTGGCGGTGTTCGAGCCCACCACGTTCCCGACCGCGATCCCCGGCGACCCGGCCAGGGCGGCCGTAAGGCTGGTGACCAGTTCGGGCGTCGAGGTGCCGAAGCCGACCAGGGTCAGGCCGATCAGCAGGGGCGAAACACCCAGGCTCTTGGCCGCCGTCGAGGCGCCGCGCACGAGGGTGTCACCGCCGACCGTGAGGAGAACCAGGCCGAGCGCCAACATCAGATATGTGATCATGCGGCGCCGCTTGTCATGAACCGCCGGTCATCGCAACCGCGACACGGTGAAGCCTTGCCCGCTCCGGCCTGCTATGGCCCCTCGCATGAAGAGCCGCAAGGTGGATGTCCTGATCGTCGGCGCGGGCGCGGCCGGCATGATGTGCGCCGCCGAGGCGGGGCGGCGCGGCCGCTCGGTGCTGGTGATCGACCATGCGAGGGCGCCCGGCGAGAAGATCAGGATTTCCGGCGGCGGGCGCTGCAACTTCACCAACCTGGGCTGCGGACCCCACGCGTTCCTGGGCGAGAACCCTCGTTTCGCGGCCTCGGCGCTGAAGCGCTACGACCAGCACGACTTCATCGCCCTGGTGAACCGTCACGGCGTCGCCTGGCATGAGAAGACGCTGGGCCAGCTGTTCTGCGACGACAGTTCGCGCCAGATCGTCAATCTGTTGACCGAGGAGATGCGGCGGGCGGGCGCGGAGCTGCGCCTGAACACCTCCGTGGAGGCGGTCGAGCGGGCGGGCGACGGGTTCCGCGCGACCCTCTCGGACGGCCAGGGGATCGAGGCGGCCTCGCTGGTGCTGGCCACCGGCGGCAAGTCCATCCCCAAGATGGGCGCGACCGGCTGGGCCTATGACGTCGCCCGCCGCTTCGGCCTCCGTATCGTCGAGACCCGCCCCGCGCTCGTGCCCCTGACCTTCGAGGCGGCGCTGCTCGAGCGACTGAAGCCGCTGGCGGGCGTCGCCGCGCCCGACGCGGTGGCCCGCGCGGGCGAGGGCGGGCGGTCGGGCCGGTTCCGCGAGGCGGTGCTGTTCACCCACCGGGGGATCAGCGGTCCGGCGATCCTGCAGATCTCCAGCTACTGGCGCGAGGGCGAGTCGATCGAGCTGGACCTGGCGCCGGACGTCGACGTCGCGGAGATGCTGAAGGCCCGAAAGCGGGAGGCGGGACGGCAAGGGGTCGTCACGGCGCTCTCCGAACACCTGCCGCGACGCCTGGCGGAAGCGGTCGCCGAAGCCGAGGGGGCGAGCGGGGCGCTGGCCGAGAGGCCGGACGCGCGGCTGGCGGCGGTCGGAGCCGCGATCAACCGTTGGCGGGTCAAGCCGGTCGGCTCGGAAGGCTATCGCACCGCCGAGGTGACGCTGGGCGGCGTCGCGACCGATGAGCTGGACCAGAAGACGATGCAGGCGAAGACCGCCCCCGGCCTGTATGTCATCGGCGAGGCCGTCGACATCACCGGCTGGCTGGGCGGCTATAACTTCCAGTGGGCCTGGTCGTCCGGCTGGGCCGCGGGGCAGGTATGTTGACGCCCTATCGCTCGCGACGCGGTCGCTCGCTGCTTGAGGGCGGGCTTGTTGGCGCTCATGGCCTTGAAAGCGGCGCCGTCGCGCCCCTAGTGTCGGTCGGCGGTGCGGGCCCCTCTGGCGGGCCGTCACGGACGGCGTGCGATGTCGGACCGCGGGTGACCTTCCCTGCTTGAGAGGACGACCATGCCGCTCTTGATGTGCCCCAACGACAACGCCGCCATGACCACGGTCGAGCGCTCCGGCGTGCAGTTCGACATGTGCCCGACCTGCCGGGGCGTCTGGCTGGACCGGGGCGAGCTGGAGAAGCTGATGCAGGCCGCCGTGGACGAGGCCCCGCGCGTCGCCCAGCCCGCGCCGCCGCCCCAGGCCGCGCCCGCGCCCCCCTATCCGACGCAGCCGCCGCCCCAGCAGCCCTGGGGCTATGGCGAACGTGGCGAACGCGGGGAATGGGGTGAACGCGGCGAGTACGGCGAGCGCGGCTACGGCTATCGCAAGAAGCGCCCGTCGATCTTCGACATCTTCGACTAGCGCTGAAGCAGCGAGCGACCGCGTCGCGAGCGATAGCGCGGCAAAAAGAGCGTCGGCTTCCATTCCGCGCGGGCGTTGCTATGAGGCCCGGATGGCGAAGATCACCTACATCGAGCACGACGGAACCGAGCACGTCGTGGAGGTCAAGACGGGCCTGTCCGTGATGGAGGGCGCGATCCGCAACAACGTGCCCGGCATCGACGCGGACTGCGGCGGGGCCTGCGCCTGCGCCACCTGCCACGTCTATGTCGACGAGGCCTTCCAGGCCGAGACCGGGCGGCCGTCGGCGATGGAGGAATCCATGCTCGACTTCGCCGAGAACGTGCAGCCGAACAGCCGCCTGTCCTGCCAGATCCGCGTCTCCGACGACCTGGACGGGCTGGTCGTCCGCCTGCCCGAGAGCCAGCACTGAATGAGGGTCTCCTCCCCTGCGAAGCGGGGGAGGTGGATCGTCGCGCAGCGACGAGACGGAGGGGGCGACCGGGAGCGCAGGCGCTTGCCCTCGCCCCCCTTCACCACGCTGCGCGCGGTCCGCCTCCCCGTACGCTGCGCTGGGGGAGGAGAGATTGATCCGCGTCCTCAGCCGGTTAAGGTGCCCGCCCTGTGTTTCGACTGGGGGGAGCCCTGATGTCCCGCGCCGCCTCGCTCGCCGCCCTCGCGGCGGTTCTTCTGGCCGGATCGGCCGTTTCAGAGACGCCCATGTCCAATCCTCCGCAGGAGCCGCAGGTCGGCCTGCCCACCCCTCCGCACGCCCCCGAGCAGGTCGCCGAGGCCGACCCCTACATCTGGCTCGAAGAGGTGGAGGGCGAGCGGGCCATGGCCTGGGTCCGCGAGCAGAACGCGGCGTCGCTCGGGCGGCTGCAGGGCGATCCGCTGTACGACCGGCTGCACGCCGACGCCCTGGCGCTGGTGGAATCCCGCGACCGCATCCCCACGCCCGGCTTCCGCAGGGTCGAGGGGGTCGAGCGCATCGACAACTTCTGGCAGGACGCGAACAGCGTCCGGGGCGTCTGGCGCACCACGACGCCGGAGAGCTACGCCACGGCCGAGCCGGCCTGGGAGACGGTGCTGGACCTCGACGCCCTGGCGGCTTCCGAAGATGCGAACTGGGTCTGGCGCGGGGCGAACTGCCTGGAGCCGCAGGGCCGGCGCTGTCTGGTGGAGCTGTCGGACGGCGGCAAGGACGCCTCGACGCTGCGCGAGTTCGACCGCGTCAGCCGCGCCTTCGTGGAGGGCGGCTTCGTACTGCCGGAATCCAAGGGCGACGCGACCTGGATCGACCAAGACACGCTTCTCATCACCCGCGACTTCGGGGAGGGCTCGCTGACCGCCAGCGGCTATCCCCGGATCCTGAAGCGACTCGCGCGCGGCCAGTCGTTGGATCAGGCGCAGACGATCTTCGAGGCCCGGCCGGACGACGTCTTCGTCAGCGCCTTCACCCTGCGCGACCCGGACGGGACGCTGAGGGCGACCCTGATCTCGCGGGCGATGACCTTCTACACGCGCGAATACTTCGTGCTGCAGGCCGACGGCTCGACGCGCCGGCTGGAGCTGCCGCAGAAGGCGTCGATCACCGGCCTGCTGGGCGACCGGCTGATCCTGACGACGGACGAGGACTTCACCTCGGGCTCCGGCCAGAGCTTCCAGACCGGCGACCTGTTCAGCGTCGACCTCGACGCTTGGCTGGCCGATTCGGCCGCGCCGATGCAACTGATCCTGCGGCCCGGACCCCGCGAGTCGATCGAAGGCGTCCAGATCACCCGCAACCGCCTGATCGTCGCCCTGTATGAGAACGTGCGCGGCGGGGTCTATGTCTATCAGCCGACCGCCGACGGCTGGACGCGCGAGCGGATGGACCTGCCCGAGAACGTGTCTGTGGGTCTGGGCTCGGCCAGCGAGCTGGACGACCGGGTGTTCGTCTCGATCAACGGCTACCTGACGCCGTCCACCCTGTATCTCGCCGACGCCTCGACGCTGCAGGCGCAAGCCGTGAAGTCCCTGCCCGCCAAGTTCGACGCCGAGGGCATGGAGGTTCGCCAGTTCGAGGCGCGCTCCGCCGACGGGACCATGGTCCCCTATTTCGTCGTGGGCCGGTCCGACATGCCCATGGACGGCTCGAATCCGACGCTGCTTTACGGCTACGGCGGGTTCCAGGTGTCGATGCTGCCGGGCTACTCGGCCACCGTCGGCAAGCTGTGGCTGGAGCGTGGCGGCGTCTATGTGGTCGCCAACACCCGGGGCGGGGGCGAGTTCGGCCCGCGCTGGCACCAGGCGGCGCTGCAGGCGAACCGCCAGCGGGCGCACGAGGACTTCCAGGCGGTGGCGCTGGACCTGATTCGGCGCGGGATCACCTCCCAGCCGCACCTGGGGATCATGGGCGGCAGCCAGGGCGGGCTGTTCATGGGGGCGATGCTGACCCAGCGGCCGGACCTGATCAACGCCGCGGTCATCCAGGTCCCCCTGTTCGACATGCTGCGCTATCACCGCCTGCTCGCCGGGGCGTCCTGGATCGCGGAGTACGGCAACCCGGACATCCCCGAGGAGCGCGCCTGGATTCAGGCCTATTCGCCGTATCAGAACCTGCGCGCCGGCCAGCCCTATCCGGAGGTCTTCATCCACACCTCGACCAAGGATGACCGCGTGCACCCCGGCCATGCGAGGAAGGCCGCCGCTCGGCTTCAGGAGCTGGGCTATCCGGTCCTGTTCTACGAGAACACCGACGGTGGACATGCGGCGGGCGCCAACCTGCGCGAGACCGCCCGACGGCTGGCGCTGGAGTACACCTATCTGTCCGACCGGCTGATGCCGGAGGACTGAAGACCCACGCCTCCCTCGCGAGCGGGGGAGGGGGACCCCGCGTGGCGTGGTGGAGGGGGAGACCTCGACCACCGCGCCCTGACCTCGCCCTCTCCACCGCTTCGCGGTCCCCCTCGCCCTCTGCGAGGGGGAGGAAACAGAAAACTGGAGTTCCCATGCGCCTGCTGCTGCTCACCGCCTCCGCCCTCGTCCTCGCGTCTCCCGCTGTCGCCCAGCAGGCGATGCCGCACCTTCCGGCCGAGCTGACGCCGGAGGCCGTCGCGGCCGCCGACGACCATCTGGCGCTTGAGGAGGTGCAGGGCGCCGAGGCCCTGGCCTTCGTGCGGGCGTCGAACGAGCGGGCGCTGGCCAGCCTCACCGGCGATCCGCGCTACGAGACCTTTCGGCGCGAGGCCGAGGCGATCCTGACGTCGCAGGACCGGATCGCCTACCCGACCTTTCTCGGAGAGGGCCTGGGCAACTTCTGGCAGGACGCGGCCAATCCGAAGGGCGTCTGGCGGCGCACGACGCTGGAGAGCTATGCGACCGACACGCCGGCCTGGGAGACGCTGCTCGACATCGATGCGCTGGCCCGCGCCGAGGGCGAGGACTGGGTTTTCAAGGGGGCCAACTGCCTGGCGCCGGACGAGCGCCGCTGCCTGATCTCCCTGTCCGACGGCGGCAAGGACGCGGTGGTGGTGCGGGAGTTCGACACCGCGGCCAAGGCCTTCGTGGACGGCGGTTTCAGCCTGCCGGAGGGCAAGCACCGCATCAGCTGGCTGGACGCCGACACGCTTCTGGTCGCCACGGACTTCGGCCCCGGGACGCTGACCGAGTCCGGCTATCCCTACATCGTGAAGTCGCTGAAGCGCGGGCAGACCCTGGCCCAGGCGACGGAAGTCTATCGCGGCGACCGGAGCGACGGGGGTTACGGCGTCAGCGCCTCGGTCTTCCGGGACGCCGAGGGCGTCGTCCAGGCCGTGATCTTCAACCGCCCGCTGGACACCTTCAGGAGCGAGCGGTCGGAATGGGTGGACGGACGCGTGGTCCGCCTGAACCTTCCCGAGCGGGCCTCGATCTATGGGACGATCGGGAACGTGCTGATCTTCTCTCCCGAACAGGCGTGGGCGCCGACGGGGATCGAGTATGCGGCCGGATCCCTGCTGTCCTTCCCGCTCGCGACGCTGCGTGACGGGAACGAGGTCGTGATCAGTAACCAGGCGCGCCAGATCCTCGCGCCCGGCCCGCGCCAGTCCATCAGCGACGTCGCCGTCCTGTCGGACCGGGTTGTGGTGGCGCGAAACGACAATGTGCGCGGCCGCGTGTCGATCTTCGCCAACCATGGCGAATGGGGCTGGACCGAACGCTCGGTCGAGGCGCCTGACAACAGCGCCATCGACCTGGGCGACGCCTCCAAGAGCCGCGCGCAGGTCTTCGTGGCGTCGCAAGGCTTCCTGACGCCGCCGTCGCTGGGACTGCTGGACGCGGGCGTGGCCATCCCCCGCCGCGCGCCCGGCACGCCGCCGCCGCCGGAACGCATCGCGCCGCTGAAGGCCGCGCCCGCCCTGTTCGACGCCTCGACCCATCAGGTGGAGCAGTTCGAGGCGCGGTCCAGCGACGGGACCCTGATCCCCTACTTCGTGGTGCGGCCGCGCGACCTGGCGATGGACGGCTCGGCGCCCACCATCCTGTTCGGCTACGGCGGGTTCCAGGTCAGCTTCCCGCCCGCCTACAAGCCCGAGATGGGCAAGCTGTGGCTGGAGAACGGCGGCGTCTTCGTCCAGGCCAACATCCGGGGCGGCGGAGAGTTCGGGCCCGAATGGCACCAGGCGGCGCTGCGCGAGAACCGCCAACTGGCCTTCGACGACTTCGCCGCCGTGGCCGAGGACCTGATCGCGCGGCGGATCACCAGCCCGGATCACCTGGGCATCTATGGGCGATCCAACGGCGGGGTCCTGACCTCGGTCTCGATCACCCAGCGGCCGGAGCTGTTCGACGCGGCGGTGATCGAGAGCCCCCTGATCGACATGCTGCGCTATCACCTGCTGCCGGCCGGGGCCTCGTGGATCGGCGAGTACGGCGACCCGCGCGTGCCCGGCGACGCGGCCTTCATCGCGGCGTATTCGGCCTACCAGCGGCTGGCGCCGGGCCGGGAGTATCCGCGCGTCTACATCACGACCAACACGCTGGACGACCGGGTCCATCCCGGCCATGCGCGCAAGTTCGCCGCGCGGCTGGGCGACCTCGGCTACGATCACCTCTATTACGAGGAGACGTCGGGCGGGCACTCCAACGACGCCGACCCGGTGGCGAACGCCCGGCGGTGGGCGCGGCACTACGTCTATCTGTCCCAGCAGCTGATGGACTGAATCTCGCGCCGCTTTTTCGCCTCACGCAGATATGAGGGGCGGTGATCTTCGCGCGGCCGTAGAACGTCGGACATGGTTACGAGGGGCTGGGTCATGGCCGGGGCGGGCGCCCTGGCGCTGGCGTTCACGGCCGGGTCGGCGGCGCAGCCGGCCCGGTCCTCCCCCGCGCGCGTCGCCGTGCCCGAGCCGGTGGTGGTCGAGCTTTTCACCGCCCAGGGCTGCGGCGCCTGTCCCGAGGCCGATCGCACGGTGGAGGCCCTGGCCGAGGCGCCGGGCGTCATCGCCCTGACCTACGGGGTCGACTACTGGGACTATCAGGGCTGGGCCGACACCTTCGCCAAGCCCGAGTTCGTGCGACGCCAGCGCGCCTATCAGCAGGCGCTCAGATTGCGCGGGGTCTATACGCCTCAGATCGTGATCGACGGGCGGCGGGCGGTCTCGGGCGTGGACGCCGAAGCGGTGACGGAGGCGGTCAACGCGGCCGCCGAGGAGCGCCTGTTCCCGCCTGAGATCGAGTTTCGCGAGACGGGTCGTCACGTCGGCGTCGGATCCGGACGGCCGCCGGCGGGCGGCGCGGAGGTCTGGGCCGTGGTGTTCAAGCCGGGCGTCCAGGTGGTCGAGGTCGGCGCAGGCGACAATCGGGGCCGAGAGCTGCGCCAGGTCAACGTGGTCAGCGACGTGCGGTCCCTCGGCGACTGGCGCGGCCGCTCGACCCTTCTGACCCTGCCCGAGATCGAGGACGGCGCGGCCATGGCCGTGCTGGTCCAGAGCCGCGCCGACGGCAGCATCCTGGCGGCGGCGGCGCGGTAGGGCATGTCTCTCCTCCCCCGCGAGCGGGGGAGGGGGACCGCGAAGCGGTGGAGGGGGCGACTCCAGACACCGGCGCTTGAACTCGCCCCCTCCACCATGCTGCGCATGGTCCCCCTCCCCCATACGCTACGCTATGGGTGAGGAAGACGGGTGGCTTGCCCCTCGCCCCGCCCGGGTCTAGACCGCGCGGCGTTCCGTTTCGCAACGCACAAGCTTCTGGAGGCCTGAATGGCTCGCGCGAAGATCGCCCTCATCGGCGCCGGCATGATCGGCGGCACCCTCGCCCACATCTGCGCGCGCGAGGCGCTGGGCGACGTGATCCTGTTCGACATCGCCGAGGGCACCCCCCAGGGCAAGGCGCTGGACATCGCGGAAGCCACCGCCGTCATCGGCCAGGACGTGGCGCTGAAGGGCGCGAACGACTACGCCGACATCGCCGGCGCCGACGTCTGCATCGTCACCGCGGGCGTGCCGCGCAAGCCTGGCATGAGCCGCGACGACCTGCTCGGCATCAATCTGAAGGTCATGAAGGCCGTGGGCGAGGGCATCAAGGCGCATGCGCCGAACGCCTTCGTGATCTGCATCACCAATCCCCTGGATGCGATGGTCTGGGCGCTGCAGAAGTTCTCGGGCCTTCCGAAGGAGAAGGTCGTGGGCATGGCCGGCGTGCTGGATTCGGCCCGCTTCGCCTACTTCCTGGCGGAGAAAACGGGCGTGTCGATCCAGGACATCCACGCCTGGACGCTGGGCGGCCACGGCGACGACATGGTGCCGATGGTGCGCCACTCCACCGTCGGCGGCCTGCCCCTGCCGGACGCGGTCAAGGCCGGCTTCATGACGCAGGCCGAACTGGACGCCATCGTCGAGCGGACCCGCAAGGGCGGCGGCGAGATCGTGGCCCTGCTGAAGACCGGGTCGGCCTTCTACGCCCCGGCCGAGAGCGCCGTGGCCATGGCCCGCTCCTACCTGCTGGACCAGAAGCGCGTTCTGCCCTGCGCCGTGTGGCTGTCGGGCGAGTACGGCCTGAACGACCTCTACGTCGGCGTGCCCGCCCTGATCGGCGCCGGCGGCGCGGAGAAGGTGATCGAGTTCACCACCAACGACGACGAGAAGGCCATGCTGGCCAAGTCGGTCGCCTCGGTGCAGGGCCTGATCGAGGCCTGCAAGCAGATCGACCCCTCGCTGGGCTGATCGGACAGGCGTTTCCTCCCCCTCTTGAAGGGGAGGGGGACCACGAAGTGGTGGAGGGGGCGACCCCCCCGGACGCCGGCGCTTGAACTCGCCCCCTCCACCCTGCTGCGCAGGGTCCCCCTCCCCCGCTAGGCGGGGGAGGAACTTACTTCAGAGAATATACCGGCTCAGGTCGGCGTTGGCGGCCAGGCCCGCGATCTTCTCGCGCACCGCGTCGCCGTCGAAGCGGACGGTCTGGCCCGACAGGTCGGAGGCCCTGAAGCTGGTCTCCTCCAGCACCCGCTCGATCACGGTCTGAAGCCGGCGGGCGCCGATGTTCTCGACCGCGCTGTTGGCCGCCACCGCCGCGTCGGCGAGCGCATCCACAGCGTCGTCGGTGAACTCCAGCGTCACGTCCTCGGTCGCGAGCAGCGCCTGGTTCTGGCGGATCAGGTTGGACTCGGGTTCCGTCAGGATGCGGCGGAAGTCGTCCCGCGTCAGGGCCTTCAGCTCCACCCGGATGGGGAGCCGCCCCTGCAGCTCGGGCAGCAGGTCCGACGGCTTGGCGACGTGGAAGGCGCCGGACGCGATGAACAGCACATGGTCCGACTTCACCGGCCCGTACTTGGTGGAGACCGTGGTGCCCTCGATCAGGGGCAGCAGGTCGCGCTGGACCCCCTCGCGGCTGACGTCGGCGCCGCGCGCCTCGGAGCGGGCCGCGACCTTGTCGATCTCGTCCAGGAAGACGATGCCCTCGTTCTCGGCCAGCAGAACCGCCTCCTTGGCCAGGCTCTCCTGATCCAGCAGCTTGTCGCTCTCCTCGGTGACCAGCGGGGCCCAGGCGTCGCGGACGGGCAGCTTGACCGTCTTGGTGCGCCCCCCGGCCATCTTGCCGAACATCTCCGACAGGTTCAGCACGCCCACATTGGCGCCCGGCAGGTCCAGACCCTGGAGCGGCGAGGCGGTGTCGGCGAGCGCGATCTCCACCTCCTTGTCGTCCAGTTCGCCGGCGCGCAGCTTTTTCCGGAACGCCTCGCGGGTCGTCGGCTGCGAGCCCGGGCCCACCAGCGCGTCCAGCAGCCGCGCCTCCGCCTGGCCCTCGGCCCGGGCCCGCACGCCCGCCCGGCGGCGGTCGCGCACCATGACCAGCGCCGCCTCGACCAGGTCGCGGATGATCTGATCGACGTCGCGGCCGACGTAGCCGACCTCGGTGAACTTGGTCGCCTCGACCTTCAGGAAGGGCGAGCCGGACAGCTTGGCCAGCCGCCTGGCGATCTCGGTCTTGCCCACGCCCGTCGGGCCGATCATCAGGATGTTCTTGGGCGTGACCTCGTCGCGCAGGTCCTCAGGGACCCGTTTGCGGCGCCAGCGGTTCCTCAGCGCCACGGCCACGGCGCGCTTGGCGTCGTCCTGGCCGACGATGAAACGATCCAGTTCGGAGACGATCTCGCGGGGGGAAAGGTCTGTCATCCCCGCCAGATAGGGCCTGATCAGCGGCGGCGGGAGGGGGACCTGGCCGCGAGGCTCAAGCCAGGTCCTCAAGCTCCGCCTCTGACAGCTCTCCAGGCACGATGGTGACCGGCAGTTTGCGCCCCCCGAGGCCCCCTTGCTTGAGGAGCAGGCTGATCAGGGGGCCCGGCCCGCGCGCCCCGGCGCTGGCGGCGAGCACGAGGATCTTGATCTCCGGATCGTCGGCCACGGCCTTGCGGATCGCCGTCTGCACGTCGCCGCTCTCGATCAGCAGCACCGGCTGCGCGCCCGAGCGGGCCTCGGCCTCCTCGGCGAAGCGGCGGAGCAGCGCCTCGGCCTCCTCGCGCATCTGACGCTCGATCTCCTCGCGGACGCCGGACCAGTGCTCGTCATGGGTCGGGGAGATGACGCGGAGCAGCGCCACGCGGCCGCCGGTGGATTTCGCCCGGCGCGCGGCGAAAGCCAGGGCGCTGGCGAACTCGGGCGTGTCGTCGGCGACGACCAGGAACTTCCTCGGCATGCCCCCCTCCCCGCCCGGCTACAGCGCGGCCGCGAAGCCGCGGATCGCGCCGTTGGCGATCGTCAGCTTGGCGAAGGACCAGCCGCGACCGGACTGTTCGATCTCGTCCACCGAGGCCCTGAGCGCCTCCACCTCGGCCAGACGCGGCCCGATCCAGGCGTCGACGGCCGCCTCCGCCGCCGCTTCGGTATCGCCGACGCCGGCGTTCGCGCCCCTGGCCACCGCCCGGGTCAGCGCCATCTGCTCGACCGACAGCTCGCTGATCAGTCGCCGCACCGCCAGGCGATCGTAGTGGTCCTCCGAGGGCACCTGCCGCGCCGCCGCGCGCAGGCGGTCGAAATCGAAGGCGGCGCCCACCTGGTGATACAGCCGCGCCATGGCCGGATCGCTCCAGCCGGCCTCGCGCGCCAGGTCGGCGATGTCGGTGGCCGGGGCGAGCGGCTGCAGCATGGCCAGGTCCGCCGCCATCTCGGCGGGGGCGCCGAGCGCCGTCAGCCCGTCGATGCGATCCTTCAGCCGGCTCTGGGAGAAGCGCGACAGCACATCGCCGCCGGCCGAGCGCAGCGCGTCCGCCGCGGGCCGGTAGGCCGCGATCAGCGCCTCCACCCCACGACCCGTCGCCTGGGCCCGCCGGGCCAGCCACAGGGTCTGGCGCCGCAGGCCGTTGGCCACCTCCTGGTACAGGGCGATCTGGGCGTCGGCCGGGATCTTGAGGTCCAGCGCCGAGACGGCGTCCCAGGCCTGATCCAGCCGGAAGATGCGCCGCGCGGCCTCGAAGCCGACCACCAGGGCGGTGGTGTCGCATTCCGCCGCCGCGCGCAGCCGGGCCGGGAAGGTGAAGCCGGCCATGTTGACGATCTCGTTCGACATCACCGTGGCGACGATCTCGCGGCGTAGCCGGTGGGTCTTCATCTCTGTGTCGAACCTGGCCAGCGGCTCGGGGAAGTAGCGGACCAGGGTCTCCTCGAAGAAGGGGTCCTCGGGCGCCCGAGAGGCGACGATGTCCTCGCTCAGCTCGAGCTTGGAATAGGCCAGCAGCACCGCCAGCTCCGGCCGGGTCAGGGCCCGACCCTGCTCGCGCCGCTCGGAGATCTGGGCGTCGGTCGGCAGACCCTCGACCTTGCGGTCCAGGCGACCGGCCTCGACCAGCCGACGCATGAAGCCGGCCTGATGGTCCAGCTCGGCCGTCCCCTGGACCTCGCGCAGCGTCAGAGCCAGCGTCTGGTCATAGTTGTGGGCCAGAACCTTCTGCGCCACCTCCTCGGTCATGGACGCGAGAAGCGGATTGCGATCCTCGGCCTTGAGCGCGCCCGAGACGATCGCCGATCCGGTCAGGATCTTGATGTTGACCTCGTGGTCCGAGGAATCGACGCCGGCGGAGTTGTCGATGGCGTCGGTGTTGATCCGTCCCCCGTTCGCCGCGAAGGCGATCCGCGCCGCCTGGGTGAGGCCGAGATTGGCCCCCTCCCCCACCACCTTCACGCGCAGCTCGCCCGCCTCGACGCGGATGGCGTCGTTAGCCTTGTCGCCCACCTGGGCGTCGGTCTCGCCGCCGGCCTTCACGTATGTGCCGATCCCGCCGAGGTAGAGCAGGTCCGCCGGCGCCTTCAGGATCGCGTTCATCAGGGTCGCCGGGTCGAGGCTCTCGGCCTCGATCCCCAGCGCCTCGCGCGCCTCCGGCGAGAGGTCGATCGACTTGGCCGAGCGGGAGAAGACGCCGCCGCCCCTGGAGATCTTCGAGGCGTCGTAGTCCTGCCAGGACGAGCGCGGCAGCTCGAACATCCGCTTGCGCTCTTCCCAGCTCGAGGCGGGGTCCGGGTTCGGGTCGATGAAGATGTCGCGGTGATCGAAGGCGGCGACCAGCTTCGTGGCCTTCGACAGCAGCATGCCGTTGCCGAACACGTCACCCGACATGTCGCCGACGCCGACGACGGTGAAGGGCTCGGTCTGGATGTCGCGGCCCATCTCCCGGAAGTGCCGCTTCACCGCCTCCCAGGCGCCGCGGGCGGTGATGCCCATCACCTTGTGGTCGTAGCCGGCCGAGCCGCCCGAGGCGAAGGCGTCGCCCAGCCAGAAGCCGTAATCCGCCGAGACCCCGTTGGCGATGTCGGAGAAGGTGGCCGTGCCCTTGTCGGCGGCCACGACCAGATAGGGGTCGTCGTCCTCCCAGGCGACCACCGCGTCGGGCCGCTTCACCGAACCGTCGGCGAGGATGTTGTCGGTCAGGTCGAGAAGACCGGACAGGAAGGTCTTGTAGGCGCGGATCGCCTCGGCCTGGATGGCGTCGCGCTCGGCGCCGGCCCGCACCAGGGCGGGCAGCCCCTTGGGATAGAAGCCGCCCTTGGAGCCGACCGGCACGATCACCGCGTTCTTGACCTGCTGGGCCTTCACCAGGCCCAGCACCTCGGTGCGGAAGTCGTCGCGCCGGTCCGACCAGCGCAGGCCGCCCCGCGCCACCGGCCCGAACCGAAGGTGCACCCCCTCCACGTGCGGGGCCCAGACGAAGATCTCGCGATAGGGCTTGGGCAGCGGCAGGTCCTCGACCTCGCGCGAGGCGATCTTGATCGAGATGTAGGGCTTGGGCTCGCCCGCCGCGTCCGTCTGGAAATAGTTGGTCCGCTTGATCGCGTCGATCAGGTCGGCGAGGCGGCGCAGCACGCGGTCGTGCTCCAGGCTCTTCACGACCTGAACGCCCGCGGCGATCTCGGCCTTGAGGGCGTCGGCGGCCGCGACGCGGGACGCGGCGTCACCTCCGGCCCCGGGGTCGAACTTGAGCGTGAACAGCTTCAGCAGGCCGCGCGCCACGTCGGGATAGAGGGCCAGCGCCTCTTCCTGCACCGACTGGCTGGGGTCCAGGCCCGACTGCTGGCGATACTTGGCGAGGGTGCGGATGAGCGCCGCCTCCCGCCACGACACGCCCAGCTCCAGCACCAGCCTGTTGAAGCCGTCGCTCTCGGTCCGGCCGGACCAGACCGCCTGGAAGCCCGCCTCGAACGGCGCCTTCACATCGGCGAACGTCAGGGCCTCCCCGCGCGGATCCTCCAGCAGGAACTCGTGGATGTGGATGGGCGCGTCGTCGGCCGGATGGATTTCGTGGCCGTACTCCTCCAGCGTCTTCAGACCCATGTCGGCCAGGATCGGGAGGACGTCCGACAGCGGGGCGGCGCCGCCCCGCTTGTAAAGCTTGAAGCGGAACTGCAGCGGCGTGTCCGAGGCCGCGCGGAAGGCCCGCACCGCCACGCCCTCAAGGCCGAAGCCGTCCGCGCTCAGCCGATCCATCTCCATCAGGTCGGCGATGGCCTCGAAGGCGTCGTAGCGGGCGCGGTACGCGGGGCCGAAGGCCTCGGCCCAGCGCGCGCTGACCGCGCCGATCTCGGCCTCGGCGAAGTCGGCCGAGCGGGCCGCGGCTTCGAAGCGGTCCGTCCAGCTGCGCGCCGTCTCGACCACGGCGGCCTCCAGCTCGGCCATGTCCGGGATCGGGTGATCGCCCGGCGTCACGCCGATGATGTAGTGGATGCGCACCAGGGGCGCGTCCGACAGCTGCGGATACCAGGCCGACAGGCGGCCCCCCCAGGCGGCCGCCAGCAGCTTGCCGATCCGCTCGCGCACGCCGGCGTCGAACCGCTCCCTCGGCACGAAGGCCAGGACGGAGACGAAGCGGTCGAACGGGTCCTTGCGGGTGAAGATCTTCACCCGGGGCCGGTCGTAGAGGTGAAGGACGCCGAGCGCCGTCTCGAGCAGTTCGTCCTCGGTGATCTGGAAAAGCTCGTCCCGGGGATAGTTCTCCAGGATGTTCTTCAGCCGCTTCTCGTTATGGCTTCCGGGCAGCTTGCCGGCGCGGGTCAGGGCGTTGGCCAGCTTGCGCCGCACCAGCGGCACCTCCGAGGCGGCGCGGTCATAGGCCTCGGCGGTGAACAAACCCACGAAGCGCGTCTCGCCCGACGGACGGCCGTCGGGGCCGTACCGCTTGACGCCGACGTAATCCATGTAGGCTCGGCGGTGCACCCGGCTGCGCAGATTGGCCTTGGCGACGGTCACCGGCTCCGACAGATCCAGCTGGCGCTTCATCTGTCGCGTCAGGACCGCGGGCTCCGACGCCCGGCGCAGGACGGTTCGGCTGGGGTCGCGAAGCACGCCCAGCCCCTCGCCGGACTGGTCCAGCGGCGCCTCGGCCTCGTAGCCGCCGTCGGGGGTGCGCGGATAGCTGTAGTCGCGCGCGCCCAGGAAGACGAAATGATCGTCCTTGAGCCACCGGAGGAAGGCGATGTTCTCCTCCACCACGGCCGGGTCCACGCCCTCGGAGGAGGCCTCCAACTCCCTCACCGAACGGCGCATAAGCTCGAACATGGCCTGGTGGTCGCCCACGGCGGCGTGGACATCCGCCAGGGCGGCGGCCACGCCCTCGCCGATCGCGTCCCGTCGCTCCTGCGGGACGGGATCGAAGACGACGAGGATGACCGACTCGCGACGACCGCCTTCGTGGGCCACGACGGGATGGAACAGGGCGCGCACGGTCACGCCGGCGTCGGCCATCTCGCCCATGACGCTGTCGACGAGGAAAGGCGCGTCGTCCTGGATGATGCGCAGGGCGTCGTAGCCGGTCTGCCGGCCGTCGGCGCCCTTGAGCGGGCCGACGGAGATCAGGGGCGGCGTCCCGTCGGCGCGGTCCTCGGCCGCGCGCCAGGCGTCGGCCAGGGCGGCGGCGAGATCGACCAGGTCCAGCTCCGGCGTCTCGTCGGCCAGATAGTCTTCGTGGGCCTGGGCGACGAAGTCGCTTTCGAGCGAGTTCAGGGCGGGTCCGGCCTTGCCCAGCGCCTTCGCGAAATGATCGAGCAGGACCTGCGCGTCCTGGCCCCCCTTCTCCGGCTGCGGACGGGCGGGAGTGCGCGAATCGGCGGGCATTCGGGGACCTGGGCTGGCACGGCTTCTGAGGCCGCTGAACGCCGGCAAACTAGACCTCTCGACGCGCCGATCAACCACGGCCCAAAAGAAACGCGCCGCCGGGGGACCGGCGGCGCGCGAAAGCTCCTCTGGGGGGACTTAGAAGCGGTAGCCCATGCTCACCCGGACCTGATGCATCTCGAAATCCGGGTTGCTGCGGCGCAGGTCGGTGCCGGCCGTGTTGGGCGGCAGGATGAAGGGGTTGGTGGCCGGGGCCGTCCCCGGTCCCACGCGGATGTCGTACTCTCCGGCCTCCAGCGAGGTGTAGAGATACTCCGCGCCGAAGCTCAGGCCCCGGCCCAGCTGACGCTCCCAGCCCACCCCGGCCTGCCAGCCGTCGGCCTCGTCGTCGTTGACCGTCGGCGTGAAGCTGTTCGCCCGGTTCGACGTGAAGAAGGTGTTGGTGATCTCCGCCTGGGCCAGGCCGCCGGTGGCGTAGAGGAGGTTCTGACCGAAGGCGTAACCCGCCCGGGCCCGAACCGCGCCGAGGCGCTGGAGCGTACGGGTCGAGCTGTAGAAGGCGGGCGTGGTGCTGTAGGACGTCACCGTGTCCTCGGCGTCGGCGACGCCGTATTCGGCCAGCGCGCCGACCACGATCGGGCCGAACGCCCAGTCCCAGCCGACACGGACGCCCGCCTCGACCCCCTCGCCGTCGTCGTCGCAGCCCGCCGCGGGGGTGGCCCCCAGGGCCTGGCCGCCGCACGAGCCCGGCGAAAAGGCGTCGGCGCCGGCGCCGGTGACCACGGTGTCGTCGAAGTCGCCGTCGAAATCACGATCGAACACCAGACGCTCGTCCTCGTCGTCCTCCGGAAGGAGGCCGCCGCCGTAGATCGAGACGTAGGGGCCCGACCAGTCGGTCGGGGCGGATTGGGCCTGCGCCTGGGACGCGATGAGGCCGGCGGCCGCGAGGGCCGCGAACGAAACTGCGGTCTTCATGAAAACTGATCTCCCGGGTGCGCCCGCGGGCGCGTGAGCCCTTCCGTGCGATGCAACGCGGCCTCGTTGACCCGGTTCCCGTGAAGCTTGCGCCGAAAACGAAAAGACCGCCGGCGCTTTCGCGGCCGGCGGTCTTCGTTGCCGGCCCAGGGGAGGGAGGGGAGGGACCGGCGGACTGAGACGGAGCCGAGGGAGGGGGAGGGAGGCTCCGTCTGTAACGTGCAGGTGGGAGCGCTTGACGTGTAGGTCAAGATGCGGGGGGCGGCGTCCTGGCCTCATCGACCTGTGGCGGCTTGTCGCGGCGGCCGGCGTGGTGGGGATCGGGGTGGCCCGTGTCCGGCTCCCCGTCGCCCGACAGCAGGACGGCGATCCAGCGCGATCCCTTGAACTCGGCCAGGATCGCCATGGCCATAACCGCCAGGGGGGTCGACAAGAACATCCCCACGACGCCCCACATCTTGCCCCAGAGGGCCAGCGACAGCAGCACCACCACCGGGTCGATGTTCTGATTGTCCCCCTGCATCCTCGGCTGGACGAGGTTGCCGACGAGGAACAGGATGGTCTGGAGCCCGATGAGCAGGATCAGCGCCGGCCAGTAGCTGTCGAACTGCACGAGGGCGAACAGCGGCGGGGCCAGACCCGCCACCGCCCCGCCGAGCACCGGGATGAAGCCCACGATGAAGATGACGAAGGTCCAGAACTCGGCGTTCTGGAGCCCGACGGCCCGCATCAGGATCCAGGCGGCGGCGCAGATCATCACGCCGGTGACCGTCTGGACCCACAGATAGCCCTCGACCCCCGACCGGACCCGCTCGAAGACCTCCACCGCCTCGCCGCGCGCTTCGCGGTGCGGGAACAGATGAACCAGCTTCTTCCTGAACCCCGCCTGGGCCGCGATCAGGAAGCCGAGGTAGACGAGGACGAAGAAGGCGCCCGACGCCACCCCCTGCATCTGGAACGCGAGGTCTGTGACGTAGCCCCGGATGTCGATGTCGCGGATCAGTTCGGCCGCCGTCGGCGCCGTCTCCATGCCGAACAGGGCGGCGCCGTCACGGATGATGGCGTCGAGCCTGGGTCCGAGGTTGGTCGAGACGCCGGAGGCGTCGGTGAAGAAGCCCGCCGCCCCGTTCACGAGGATGCCGATCGAGGCGAAGAAGCCGAGGATCACCAGGATCAGCGCCACGGTCCCCGCCGCGCGGGAATGCAGGCGGAAGCGCTTCTCCACGAAGCGTTTGACCCCGTCGATCATGATCAGCAGAAAGATCGCCATGGCCAGCGGCGTGAGGATGTCCCTGAGCCAGTACAGCGCCGCCCCCACCGCCACGGCGGCGATGAGAACCACCGCGTTGCGGGTGACGGTCGAGGTCGGCAGGGTGATCGGCGCTTTCATGCGACGTCTTGTCGGGCGGCCGGACGGGGTCGTCAATCGCGGGTCTTTCGGCTGGAGCCCGTCCCGATGAGGGCTTAAGCAGGGACGCAGCGACACGGGAGGCGTCCTTCAATGAGCGAGACGGCGGGTCTGTTCCTGGGGCTGGCCCAGGACGCGTCGGGCGGGGCGGCCCAGAATCTGCTGTTCAAGCGCGCCAACCGTCACGGCGTGGTCGCCGGCGCGACCGGCACCGGCAAGACCGTGACCCTGCAGATCATGGCGCAAGGCTTCTCCGACGCCGGCGTCCCCGTCTTCTGCGCCGACGTGAAGGGCGATCTGTCCGGCATCAGCCAGCCCGGCTCCCCGAACGAGAAGCTCCTGGCCCGCGCGGCTCAGCTGGGCCTGACGCTGGAGCCGAAGGCCGCCCCCACGGTGTTCTGGGACCTGTACGGCCAGAAGGGCCACCCGGTGCGCGCGACCGTCAGCGAGATCGGGCCGCTGCTGCTGTCACGGATGCTGGATCTGAACGAGGTGCAGGAGGGGGTGCTGACCATCGCCTTCCATGTCGCGGACCAGGAAGGCCTGCTGCTGCTCGACCTCGACGACCTCAGAAGCCTGCTGGCCTACGTCGCCGAGAACGCCGAGACGATCGGCAAGCGCTACGGCCATGTGGCGCCGGCCTCCGTCGCCGCCATCCAGCGCGCCCTGCTGCAGCTGGAGACCCAAGGGGGCAAAGCGTTTTTCGGCGAGCCGGCGCTCAGGCTCGAGGACCTTGTGCGCACCGACCTGTCGGGCCGGGGCCAGGTCAATGTTCTGGCCGCCGACCGGCTGATGAACAGCCCGCGCGTCTACGCGGCCTTCCTGCTCTGGCTCCTGTCGGAGCTGTTCGAACAGCTTCCGGAGATCGGCGATCCCGACAAACCCCGCCTGGTCTTCTTCTTCGACGAGGCGCACCTGCTGTTCAACGACGCGCCCAAGCCGCTTCTGGAAAAGATCGAGCAGGTGGTGCGCCTGATCCGCTCGAAGGGGGTCGGCGTCTATTTCGTCACCCAGAACCCGGCGGACATCCCCGACACCGTGCTGGCTCAGTTGGGCAACCGGGTCCAGCACGCGCTGAGGGCCTATACGCCCTCGGAGCAGCGGGGCCTGAAGGCGGCGGCGGACAGCTTCCGGGCCAATCCGGGCTTCGACACCGCCGAGGCGATCCAGGCCCTGGGCGTGGGGGAGGCGGTCGTCTCGGTGCTGGACGAGAAGGGCGCGCCGACGGTGGCGGCGCGGACCTTGATCCGCCCGCCGGCCTCGCGGCTGGGCCCCGCGACGGAGGCGGAGCGGCAGGCGGTCATGGCTCAAAGCCCGGTGCGCGGGGTCTATGACACGGCGCTGGACCGCGAATCCGCCGACGAGGTGCTGGCCGCCCGGGCCGCCGCCTCGACCCAGGCCGAAGCCGCCGAGGCCGCCCGCGCCACCGAGGCCAAGATCGCCGAACGCCAGGCTAGGGACGCCGCCAAGGCCGAGGCCCGACCCCGCGCCCGCACGCGCGAGACGCCGATGGAGGCCCTGACGAAGTCGGTGCTCAGGACGGCCGGCTCGGCGATCACCCGCGAAATCCTGCGCGGCGTGCTCGGAAGCATGCGGCGGCGTTAGCGCGGAACCAGCCGCCACATGCGCAAGGGGTGCCGCACCGTGCCGGCCTCTTCGCCCGCCGCGTCGCCGCGACCCATGTAGAAGTCGGCGCGGACCGGGCCGCGAATGGCGCTGCCGGTGTCCAGCGCGGTCACCAGCCCGCGATAGCTGGCTCGCGCGCCCGCTAGATTCCCGCCGTCGGCGTCGATGAAGACGAGGTCGCCGTAGCGCCAGGACGCCGGGTCCACCGCGATCGAGCGGCGCGCGACAAGCGGAACGCCCGCCGCGCCGACCGGCTCGCCGTCGTCGGGCTGGAGCTGGAAGAAGATGTAGCGCGGGTTCAGCGCCGTGATCGCCCTCGCTTCCGGTCCCCGACGCGCCGCCAGCCAGGCGCGGATCGCCTCGCCCGACGTGCCGTTCGGCGGCAGGAGGCCCCGCTCCGCCATGGGCCGGGCGATGCCGACGAAGGGCCGGCCGTTGTCCGCCGCATAGGCCGCGCGCACCCGCCGTCCGTCCTCGAAGGTCAGGTAGCCGGAGCCCTGGATCTGCATGAAGAAGAGGTCCTCGGTGCGCATCCAGCCGAGGATTTCCGTCTGAACCGCACCCGCCTCGATGGCGGCGCGGTCGGGATAGGGCTCGAGCCCCCCCGTCGTCCGGCGCATCACCTGGCCGCCCTGGCGCACCAGATCGGAGGGGCGGGCGAGGACGGCCGCGTCGAACTCGGCCGACGGCGTGGCCCGCGCCGGATACTCCGGGGCGAAATAGGCGGTCAGCAGGCCCGGGCGCCCGTCGGCGGTCTCGGCGGGCACGGCGGTGAACCGGGTCTCGAAGAAGGCGCGCGCCCGGGCGGCGTCGGCGAACGGCGCGAGGTCCGCCGCGGCGGCGCAAACCGCGCGCTCGGCCGGTCCGGGCGCCACGCGACAGGTGGCGGCGTAGGCGCGCAACGCCGCCCGGTGGTCCTCCTCGGCCCAGCCCGGCAGGGCCGCGACCGTCCCGTCCGCGGTCACGGGAGGACGCCCGACCGGGGGCTCGGGACGCGGGGCGGGAACGGGCGAAGGCGAAGGCGGCGGCGGGGCGGCGCCTTCGGGCCGCGTGGCGCAGGCCGACGCGAGGGCCGCGAACGAGATCGCGGCCCACGCCCGCAAGCCTCGTCCCGATGTCACGCCTCGGCCGGCTCGACGCGGGCGAGAACCCAGTTGGGATCCGAGGCGCCGAGGGTCCGTTCGAAGGTCCAGTGCTCGGCCGTGCGACGCTCCTCGATCACCGGCTCTCCCTCCACGGGGATCACCCGGTTCCTGAGTTCGGCCAGGAAGCGGACCTTGGCCGAGGCCCGATCGCCCGCCACGGAGGTGCTCTCCAGGTCGGCGCGCGGAGCCTGGATGAACTCGACCTCCTCGCGCTCGCCGCGGCCCTCGCGGGCCGTGATGCCGGCCTCGAAGGAGCCCATGACGGCCTCGGTCAGCAGCGGCTTCAAGGCGCCGCGATCGCCGGACGCATAGCCGCGTACGATGGTCTCATAGGCCGTGCGCGCGCCTTCGAGGAAGCGATTGGGGTCGAACGCCGGGTCGCGCGCCTTCAGGGGCGCCGCGGCGGCGGCGGTCAAGGGATCCACGGGCGGCGGCGCCTTGGGCGCCTGGACGATCTCGGCCGGCGGGATCCCCGCCGGCGGGGCCTTGTCGGCGTTGTCCTCCGGCTGACGGCCGACCTTCTTGCCCAGCACGTTGTACAGGCTGAACAGCACCACGGCCGCGATGGCGGCGAAGATGACGATCTGGAACTGATAGGGCACGGCGTTTCCCTGGCGGCGACGATTGGCTCTAGCGGATATAGGGTCGCCCCGCCAAGCCGCCGCCCCCGCCGCGCGAACCGGCCTGCGACGTTGCGACCCTGGGACGCGCCGTGCTAGTCGCCGCCGCCTATCGACACTCGCCCTTCAAGGCCCGCCATGACAGACGTTCCCGCAGACACCACCGCCACGCCGACCGACGGCGCCGCCAACGGCCAGGCGGGAACCCCGCCGGCGCCGGGCTATCGCGTGCTGGCCCAATACGTCCGCGACCTGTCGTTCGAGAACCCGCGCGCGCCCGACAGCCTGCGAGTCGATGGCAAGCCGGCGATCGACATGGGCGTGGAGATGAGCGCCCAGGGACGTCCGGACAATCTGTTCGAGGTCGACATCAAGCTGTCGATCAAGGCGTCGCACGCGGATCAGGCCCTGTTCCACGTCGAGCTGGTCTATGGCGGCCTGTTCCAGCTCCAGGGCGTGCGCGAACAGGACATCGAGCCGATGTTGCTGGTCGAGTGCCCGCGCTACCTCTTCCCGTTCGCCAGGGAGATCATCGCCAAGCAGACGGCCGACGGCGGATTCTATCCGCCGCTGATGCTGGAGCCGCTGGACTTCGCCGCCATCTACATCGCCCGGCGCCAGCAGGCCGCCCAGGCCGCTCAGCTCCCCGGGGCCCCGGCCCAAGCCTGATCAGGCCGGATTCGTCTCGACCGGCAGTCCGTTCGCGGCCCACAGCGACAGGTCCTTGAGGTTGGCCCTGAGGAAGGCGAGGTGCGCGGCCCGCTCCTCGTCCGTGGAGCGGGGCGCAAGCGGGCGGGGCCGATCCCCGTGTCCGCCCGAGGCGGCCGCCGCCACCATGGCGCGGGCCGCGACGCCGGAGCCCAGGTCCAGCGCCCGCTCGCGGCCGCCCTTCAGCTCAAGATAGACGTCCGCCAGGAGGCGCGCATCGATCAGCGCCCCGTGCAGCGTCCGCTCGACCAGCGAGATCTTGAAGCGGCGGCACAGGGCGTCGAGCGAGTTGGCCATGCCGGGAAAGCGCGTCTGGGCCAGCCGCAGGGTGTCCACCCAGCGGCTCTCATGCAGTTCCGGATGACCGCACAGACCCAGTTCGTGGTTGATGAAGCCCCGGTCGAAGGCGGCGTTGTGGGCGATCAGGGGCGCGTCGGCGCAGAACTCGAGCAGCTCCTCGGCGATCAGGCGGAAGACGGGCGCGTCCCTGACCTTCTCGTCGGTGATGCCGTGGACCCGGATGGCGTCCGGATCGATGAGCCGCTCTGGGTTGATGAAGCGGTGGAACGTCCGCCCCGTCGGCATCAGTTCCTCGATCTCGATACAGCCGATCTCGATCATCCGGTGACCCTGGCGCGGGTCGATGCCGGTGGTTTCGGTGTCGAGGACGATCTCGCGGGCCATGACCCTTCTTGGCCTAAGTCGCCGGGGAGGTGAATCCCCTGCGCGGCGATATCCACGACGGATCGGTCACGGTGCGGACGATCCGCTCGACCTCGGCGCGGGCGGCCTCTAGGCCCCGCCCGGTGTCGATGACGAAGTCCGCCCGGGCGCGCTTCTCGGGGTCCGGCGCCTGGCGCGCCAGGATGGCCTCGAACCGCTCGCGCGTCATGCCGGGCCGGGCCAGCACCCGCGCCGCCTGGATCTCAGGGTCGGCGGTGACGACCACCACCGCGTCCACCAGTTTGTCTGCGCCCACTTCGAACAGCAGGGGAATGTCCAGCACCGCGACCGTCACGCCGCGATCGGCCGCCGCCGTCAGGGCCTCGGCGCGATCGGCGGCGACCAGGGGATGCACGATCGCCTCCAGCCGTCGGAACGCCGCCGCGTCAGCGCCCAGCGCCGCCGCCAGGCGGTCGCGATCCACAGCCCCGTCGACGACCACGCCCGGAAAGGCCTCGGCCACCTTCTCAACCGCCGCCCCGCCCGGCGCATAGAGGCGATGCACCGCCGCGTCGGCGTTCCAGGCGTAGCAGCCGGCTTCGGTGAACATCTCCGCCGTCGTCGACTTCCCCATGCCGATGGAGCCGGTCAGTCCGAGGACGATCATGCGTCCATCGCCTGTAGCGCCAGCGCGCGCACGTCCACATCGACCGGCGCCGCCGCGCCGAAGATGCGCTCGAACGACGGCCGCGCCTGGCCGATCAGCATGGCCAGACCGTCGACCGGCGTCAGGCCGCGGGCCACGGCGGCCCGCAGCAGAGGCGTCATCAGCGGCCTGTACGTCATGTCCATCACCGCTCCGTTCGAGACCATCCCGGACAGGTCCGGCGGATCAGCGCCCACGGCGGCGTTCACCGCCAGCCGCGCGCCGTCCAGCGCCTCGGGTCCCGCCGCGCGGGCCCTCGGACCGAAGGTCTCCGCCAGCGCCTCGGCCTTGGCCCGGGTGCGGTTGACGATCCGCACCTCCGGCGCGTCCGCGTCCAGCAGCGCCCGGATCGCCGCCCGCGCCGCGCCTCCGGCCCCCAGCACCACCGCCGCGCCGGACGTCAGGTCCAGCGCGGGCGCCTGCTCCCGGATCGCCGCGATCATGCCCAGCCCGTCGGTGCTGTCGGCCATCAGTCGGCCGTTCTCAAAGGTTAGAAGGTTCGCCGACCCCGCCGCCCGCGCGACGTCGGACGCCTGATCGGCCAGGGCCAGAGCCCGTTCCTTGTAAGGGGCGGTGACATTCAGTCCCCGCAGTTCTCCGGCCCTCAACCGCCCGACCAGCGCGTCGAAGCCCGCCTGATCCCCCGGCCCGAACCGATCGTAGGCGGCGTCGAGATCCAGCGCCGCGATCCAGGCGCCGTGGATCAGGGGACTGAGGGAATGATCGATGGGATGGCCGACGACCCCGGCCCGGACCGTCCGGCTCACGACGGGAGCGCCCCGAGGTTCCGCAGCGCCTGCATCACCGGAAACAGCGGCATGCCCAGGATGGTGAAATGCTCGCCCTCGACGGCCGCCATCAGCTGGGCGCCGGGCCCCTCCAGCCTGTAGCAGGCGACCGAGCCGAGCGCCCGCGGGCCTTCGGTGGCCAGATAGTCGTCCAGGAAGGCATCCGAGAAATCGCGCACCGTCAGGGTCGCGCTCTCGACCACGGCGAAGGCGATGCGGCCGTCCAGCGCCAAGGCCGCGCCCGAATGCAGCCGGTGCGGCCGGCCCCGAAGGGAGATCAGCCGCTCGCGCGCGGCGGCGAGGTCGGCGACCTTGTCCAGCGTCCGCCCGTCGAGATCCAGGGTCTGGTCCGAGCCGATCACCACCGTACCGGGCCGCCGGGCGGACACGTCCAGGGCCTTGGCCCTGGCCAGCTCGAGCGCGACTTCGGCGGGTGAGGCGTCCGTCAGCGACGCCTTCAGCGCCGGCTCGTCCACTTCGGAGACCTGGGCCGTATGCGGGACGGCGGCGCCGGACAGCATGGCCCGACGCGCGGCGCTGGCCGAGGCGAGCACGATCGGGGGCCTCACCATGTCGCCCCCAGCTGCTTGGTGCGGCGTTCGCTCAACAGGTTGACTATGGCCGCCGCGGTCTCCTCGACCGAGCGGCGGGTGACGTCGATCACCGGCCAGCCGCGCCGCTCGAAGGCGCGCCGGGCCTTCACCGTCTCTTCCCGGACCAGGTCATGATCGACATAGGCCGAGGACCGGTCGGCGTTCAGGCTGTCCAGCCGGTTGCGGCGGATCTGGACCAGCCGGTCAGGCGAGACCGTCAGGCCGATCACCAGCGGGTTTTTCAGATGGGTCAGACGCTCGCCGTCCTCCTGCCCGGGGATCAGGGGCACGTTGGCGGCGCGGATGCCCCGGTGCGCCAGATAGATGCAGGTGGGCGTCTTCGACGTCCGGCTGACTCCGCACAGGACGACGTCCGCGCGTTCCAGCTCCTCGGCCGTGCCCTGGCCGTCATCGTGCGCCATGGCGAAGTCGAGCGCGCTGATGCGGTTGAAATAGTCGTGGTCAAGGGCGTGCTGGGCGCCCACCCGCGTGGAAAGGGCCGCGCCCAGATAACGCGACAGGGCCCCGACCAGAGGATCGAGCGCGCCGATCTGGGGCATGTCCAGGGCGCGACAGCCGTCCTCCAGGGCGGCCCGCAGCTCCTTGTCGACGATGGTGTGCAGCACGACGCCGGGCGATGCGGAAATCTCCTCCAGCACCCGGTCGAGCTGCTTTCTCGAGCGTACGAGCGCGTAGATGTGCTCGATCGGGATCACCCCGTCGAAGCGGGCCACCACGGCCTTGGCCATGGCGTTCAGGGTCTCGCCGGTCGAGTCCGAGACCAGGTGAACGTGGAAGTAGGTGGCGAGCCGGCCGTGCGGCTTATGCATGAGCGGCGGATTCCCGTGGGCGAGCGGGCCAGCAACGTTGGACGGCCCTGTGGATGGGGTGGGCGAAGCTGCGGATGATCCGGTCCCGCCGCCTATAGCGCGCCGCGATGCGGGGGGCGAGCGAGGACAGACCGGGACGCCGGAGGCGCCGTTTTCCCGAGTCTTGCCAAGTGTGAGCTCTCTGTGCCCCTTCGCCGGGGAAAAGTTAATGAGTCCCTAACGCAGTCTTCGTCCGAGTCCTCGGAGCGGCGCGGTCAAACGCCCGATCGGTAAGGATTCGTTAGGATCCATCCCCGTTTTCGACAGGCTTTCGCATAGACGCCATCTCGGGCGTCGACACCGGGGCGCCGAGGTCGATCGGCTGCGGACAGGCGGGGATCGGCGCCCGTTGTTCCCCCCCTCCACCTATCCTCTTCAACCTTTCGAATCTTGAGAGGAGAGGAGGGAAGGGGCGCGAACCTTGAGCCTTGGCGTCGACCGGCCTAGAGCCCCGTCATGACCTCCGGCCTTGAGACCGTTCCGACCCTGGGCGAGGCGCCCTTCCTGAAGGTGCTGGCCGGGGAGCGTCAGGCGACGCCGCCCGTGTGGTTCATGCGGCAGGCGGGTCGATACCTGCCGGAGTATCGCGCGCTGCGGGCGACGGCGCCGGACTTCATCGCCTTCTGCCTGGACCCGGAGAAGGCCGCCGAGGCGACGCTCCAGCCCATGCGGCGGTTTCCGTTCAGCGCGGCCATCGTGTTCGCCGATATCCTGCTGATCCCCCGGGCGCTGGGCCAGCAGGTCGCCTTCGAGGCGGGGGAGGGGCCGGTCCTGGGGCCGCTTCCGCCGGTCGAGGCGATGGCGGAGCGGTCGGCTGACGCCGGCGGCGCCCTGTCCCAGGTCGGCGAGACCCTGTCGCGGGTGCGCGCGGCCCTGCCGGCCAACCGGGCCTTGATCGGCTTCGCGGGCGCGCCCTGGACCGTCGCCACCTACATGCTGGACGGCGGCGAACGCGCGATCGGCAAGGGCCAGAGGGCCGAGGCGCGGGATTTCGCCTATCGCGAACCGGAGAAGGTCGACGCCGTTCTGGACGTGTTGGTGGAGGCGACCGCCCATTATCTGAAGATGCAGGCCGACGCCGGGGCCCAGGCGCTGAAGATCTTCGAGAGCTGGGCCGAGGGCCTGTCGGACGACCTGTTCGACCGACTGGTGCTGAAGCCGCACCAGAAGCTGGTCGCGAGAGTGCGCGAGCTGGGCGTGACCGCGCCCCTGATCGGCTTCCCGCGCGGCTCGGCGGCCATCGCCGAACACTACGCCCGGGCCTGTGACGTGCAGCTGGTGGCGCTCGATACCGCCTGTCCGCTCGAGGTCGGTCGTCGGGTGCAGGCGATCAAGCCGATCCAGGGGGCGTTGGACCCGCTGCTGCTGCGAGCCGGGGGCGCGGCCTTGGATCGCAGGGTCGATCAGCTGCTGGACGCCTGGGCCGGCGGTCCCTACGTCTTCAACTTGGGCCACGGGATCCTGCCCGACACCCCGATCGCCCATGTGGAACAGGTGCTGAAGAGGATCGGCGCGGAATGAGCGCGGCCAACGGACGGCGGATCGCCGTCGTTCTGTTCAACCTCGGCGGGCCGGATGGCCAGGCCGACGTGAAGCCCTTCCTGTTCAACCTGTTCAACGACCCGGCGATCATCGGCCTGCCCGGCGTCGTGCGCACGCCTCTGGCCCGTCTGATCTCCAGCCGGCGCGAGAAGGAGGCCCAGGCCAACTACGCCCGCATGGGCGGCGGATCGCCCCTTCTTCCTGAGACCCGCCGCCAGGCCGAGGCGCTGAAGGCCGAGCTTCAGAGCCGCCGTCCCGGCGACGAGGTCGGCGTCTTCATCGCCATGCGGTACTGGAATCCGCTGACGGAGCAGACGGCCGCCGAGGTCGCCGCCTTTGCGCCCGACGAAATCGTGCTCCTGCCGCTCTATCCGCAGTTCTCGACCACCACGAGCCAGTCCTCGCTGAAGCTCTGGAACGAGACCTACCGCGGGCCGGGGGTGAGCCGTACGGTCTGCTGCTATCCGCGCGCCGATGGATGGATCGAAGCCCAGGCCGACCTGATCCGCGCCAAGCTGGCCGAGGCCGGCGATCGGCCGGTGCGGGTGCTGTTCTCCGCCCACGGAATTCCGGAGACGCTCGTGGCGAAGAAGGGCGATCCGTATCAGGAGCAAATCGAGGCCACCTGCGCCGCCGTGGCCGCGCGGCTGGGCCCGATCGACTGGTCGATCTGCTACCAGAGCCGCGTCGGGCCGCTGAAATGGCTCGGCCCGGCGACGCCGGACGCCATCCAACAGGCCGGTCGGGACGGCAAGGGGGTCGTCCTGGTCCCGATCGCCTTCGTCTCGGAGCATATCGAGACCCTGGTCGAGCTGGACGAGGAATACGGCGAGCTGGCCCACGAGGAGGGCGTCGCGCCTTATCTGCGGGCGCCGACCGTCAGCCTGCACCCGGCGTTCGTGGGCGCCCTGGCCGATGCCGTGATCGACGGCCTGGGCCGCACCGGCGTGGCGCCGTTCGGTCCGGGTTGTCAGGGCCGCTGGAAGGCCTGCCCGTGTCAGCGGGAAAGGCGGGCGGCGTGAACCTCTATGATCTCGCGCGGGGCCTCCACATCCTGGCGGTGATCGCCTGGATGGCGGGTCTGCTGTTCCTGCCCCGTCTCTACGCCTATGACGCCGAGCAGGCGGACAAGGCCGAGCCGCTGAAGGGCGAGATGCGGGCGCTGTTGCGGACCTGGCAGCGGCGTCTTCTCAAGATCATCGTCAACCCGGCGATGATCCTGGCCTGGGGTCTGGGCCTGTGGCTGTTCTGGCTCCGCAGCGGGAGCGGCGCGGACTGGAGCTTCGCCCACCAGCCCTGGATGATCGCCAAGCTGGCGGGGGTCCTGGCGCTGAGCGGGTGGCATGGCTATCTGTCGGCCGAGTTCCGTCGCGTCCAGGCGGGGACGTCGGTCCGCACAGGCCGCTTCTGGCGGATGACCAACGAGATTCCCTTCCTCATCGCCATCGTCATGGTCCTGTCCGTCACCTTGGAGTGGGGAGCCTGATCTCCCGTTCCGCTTGACGCCGTTTCGCCCCTGTGGTTCGGCTGGGCTCCCTTCCTTTCGCGGACCCCGCGCCTTGTGGCCCGGGACCCTCCGCGTCTCCCTCCGGCCGCGAGGCCATGACATCGTCAGCCCGTCCGCCCTCGCCCCCGCGAGCGGACGCGCGCGCTTGAAGAGTTTTCGACCATGACCGACGTGCGCGACACCGACCCGACCGCCCCCGAAACCCCGGAACTGGACGCCGGCGCGACCGAGCAGGACCAGGACCAGGGCGTCGACACCTCCGCCGAGGAGGACGAGGAGGACGGCGAGCCGATCGTGCCGAACGGCCGCATCACCCTGGCCGAGCTGAACGAGAAGACCCCCGCCGACCTAGTCGCCTTCGCCGAACAGCTGGAGGTCGAGAACGCCTCGAACCTGCGCCGTCAGGACCTGCTGTTCGCCATCCTCAAGGCCCTGGCCGACGAGGAGGTCGAGATCATCGCCGACGGCGTGCTGGAGATCCTTCCGGACGGCTTCGGCTTCCTGCGCAGCCCGGACGCCAACTACCTTCCGGGGCCGGACGACATCTATGTCTCGCCGTCGCAGATCCGGCGCTTCGGCCTGCGCTCGGGCGACACCATCCACGGGGCGGTGCGCGGCCCGCGCGAGGGCGAACGCTACTTCGCCCTGCTGAAGGTCGACACGATCAACCTGGAAGACCCCGAGACGGTCAAGACCAAGGTCCTGTTCGACAACCTGACTCCGCTCTATCCCGAAGAGCGGCTGCACATGGAGATCCAGGACCCGACCCTGAAGGACCGGTCGGGGCGGGTCATCGACATCGTGGCGCCCCTGGGCAAGGGCCAGCGCTGCCTGATCGTGGCGCCGCCCCGCGTCGGCAAGACGGTGATGCTGCAGAACATCGCCAAGTCGATCGAGGCCAACCACCCGGAGGTGTTCCTGATCGTGCTGCTGATCGACGAGCGGCCCGAGGAAGTCACCGACATGCAGCGCACGGTGAAGGGCGAGGTCGTGGCCTCCACCTTCGACGAACCGGCGTCACGTCACGTCGCCGTCGCCGAAATGGTGATCGAGAAGGCCAAGCGCCTGGTCGAGCACAAGAAGGACGTGGTGATCCTGCTGGACTCCATCACCCGCCTGGGCCGCGCCTACAACGCCACGGTGCCGTCGTCGGGCAAGGTCCTGACCGGCGGCGTGGACGCCAACGCGCTTCAGCGGCCCAAGCGCTTCTTCGGCGCCGCCCGGAACATCGAACAGGGCGGCAGCCTGACCATCATCGCCACGGCCCTGATCGACACCGGCAGCCGCATGGACGAGGTGATCTTCGAAGAGTTCAAGGGCACCGGCAACTCGGAGATCGTGCTGGATCGGAAGGTGGCCGACAAGCGCATCTTCCCCGCCATCGACGTGCTGAAATCCGGCACGCGGAAAGAGGATCTGATCACGCCGAAGGACCAGCTGACCAAGACCTATGTGCTGCGCCGCATCCTGAACCCCATGGGCCCGCAGGACGCGATCGAGTTCCTGCTCGACAAGCTGCGCCAGACGAAGACCAACAGCGAGTTCTTCCAGAGCATGAATACGTGAGGCTTGCCCTACCGCTCGCGACGCCGTCGCTCGCTGCTTGAGGGCGTGTTGGAGTCGCCCTACCGCTCGGCGTTCTGCGCCTCGCTGTTTGAGGGCGGGGGCCGCCTCCGGGGAACTCAGGGGATCAGCAGGGTCGAGCCGGTGGTGGCGCGGCCCTGGAGCGCCCGGTGGGCGTCGGCGACCCGCTCGAGGGGGAAGGTTTGGCCGATGCGGACCTTCACCTCGCCCGACCGGATGACGTCGAACAGGGCCTTGGCGCTGGCGTCCAGCTCCTCGACCGTGGCGACATAGTCGAAGAGGGTGGGCCGGGTCAGATAGAGCGAGCCACCGCGTGACAGCCTGAGCGGCGCGATCGGCGGCACGGGCCCGGATGCATTGCCGAAGCTGACCAGCATGCCGCGTCGCTTCAGGCTGGCGAGCGACGCCTCCAGGGTCGCGGCCCCCACGGAATCGTACACGACCTCGACGCCTTGCCCGTCGGTGATCTCCCGGACCCGCGCCGCCACGTCCTCGCGGTCGTACAGGATCACGTGATCGCAGCCGTTGGCGAGCGCCAACTCGGCCTTGGCCTCGTCGCCGACCGTGCCGATCACCGTGGCGCCCAACGCCTTGGCCCATTGGGTAAGGATGAGGCCGACGCCTCCGGCGGCCGCATGGGCGAGGACGACGTGGCCCTGTTGCACGTGAAACACCCGGCGCAGAAGCATCTCGGCGGTCATGCCCTTCAGAAGGGCGGCGGCGGCCGTCGTCAGGTCGACGTCCTGAGGTACGGTCACGGCCCGATCCGCCGGGACCACATGGGTGTCGGCGTAGGCGCCCACCGGGCCGTTGGCGTAGGCGACGCGATCGCCCGGTGCGAAGCGGGTGACGCCGTCCCCGACCGCCTCGACGACGCCGGCGGCTTCCAGGCCCAGGCCAGTCGGGAAGGTCAGGGGATAAAGGCCGTCCCGCTGGTAGATGTCGATGAAGTTCAGCCCGATCGCCGCGTGACGCACACGGATCTCGCCCGCGCCGGGCTCTGGCGTCGCCACTGTGTGAAGCTCCAGGACCTCAGGTCCGCCGGTCTGGTTCAGGCGAATGGCGCGATGCTCGGCTTGGCTCATGGCGGGTTCCTTCCGGCCGGGGTTTGCGCCAAAGGTGGCCTGGTGGAAGTTGGAGCCCGCCGATGAATATCAAGGTCGAGATCGACTGTACCCCCGTCGAGGCCCGCGCCTTTCTGGGGCTGCCGGACGTCACGCCGCTGAATGAGCATCTGGTGGCCGAGATGCAGCGACGGATGGCCGAGAACATGCAGGCCATGCAGCCCGAGGAGCTGATGAAGACCTGGACCAGCTTCGGCGTGCAGGCCCAGGACCAGTTCCGCCGCCTGATGGAGGCGGCTGTGTCGGGCTCCAGGGCGTGAGGCCCGTCTCGCATCCTCGGACGCGGTTCGGTCGCCTGGCGCCAGAAGGGGGCGGCGTGTGAGCCACGACACCATCTTCGCCCTGGCGACGCCGCCGGGGCGGGGCGCTGTCGCGGTGATCCGCCTGTCGGGGCCGCAGGTGGCCGGGACGCTGGAGGCGCTCGGCGCCGGCGGCCTGAAGCCGCGTCTGGCCGGCGTGCGCACGCTGGCGCATGCGGGCGCGGCGCTGGACCAGGCGCTCGTGCTCCGGTTCGTCGCGCCCCATAGCTACACCGGCGAAGACGTGGCCGAGCTGCATCTGCACGGCGGTCGAGCGGTGGTCGAGGCGGTCAGCGCGGCCCTGATCGACACGGGGTTGAGGCCCGCCGAGCCGGGGGAGTTCACCCGTCGCGCCTTTCAGAACGGCCGGATGGACCTGACCCAGGCCGAGGCCGTGGCGGACCTGATCGACGCCGAGACCTCGGCCCAGGCGCGGCAGGCGCTCGGCCAGCTGGAGGGGGCGCTGGCCCAGACCTACGCCGCGCTGAGGGCCCGCCTCGTGCGCGCGCTGGCGCTGGTCGAGGCGGAGATCGACTTCCCCGACGAGGATGTGCCCGAGAACCTGGCCCGTTCGGCCGGTCCGGTGCTCGATGAGCTGATCCAGGCGCTGGAGGCGGCGCTCGGCGACGCCGCGCGGGGCGAGCGGGTGCGCGACGGCTATCGCGTGGTCCTGATCGGCGAAACGAACGCCGGCAAGAGCTCCCTGTTCAACGCGCTCGTCGCCCGCGACGCGGCCATCGTGACCCCGATCCCGGGCACGACGCGGGACGTGCTGGACGCGGAACTCACGCTCGGCGGCTATCGCGTCATCCTGTCCGACACGGCGGGGCTGCGCGACAGCGACGACGCGGTGGAGGCCGAGGGCGTCCGGCGCGCCCGGGCGCGGGCGGAGTCGGCGGACCTCCGGCTGTGGGTGCGCGCCCCAGGTGATCCCGACGGCGCCGCGGCGCCCTTCGTCAGGTCCGGCGACCTGATCGTCTGGACCAAGGCCGATCTGGGCGCCCCGGCAGGGGAGGGGCTTTCGGTGAGCGCGGCGACCGGCGCGGGTCTGGAGGCGCTGCGCGCCGCGCTGACGGACCGGGTGACCGCGGCCCTGTCGGGATCGGACTTTCCGCCCGTGACCCGGGCGCGCCATCGGCGGCGGCTGGAGGCGGCCCGCTCGGCGGCGCTTTCGGCGCGCCACCGGCTGGCCGACGCCCCGGAGCTGGCCGGGGAGGAGCTTCGTCGCGCCGGGGCGGCGCTCGCGGCGGTCACGGGAGCCGTCGGGGTCGAGGAGATCCTGGGCGAGGTCTTCGCCAACTTCTGCATCGGCAAATAGGAGATCGTCCCAGCGCCGTTTCACGTGAAACAGCGGACCGCCGCATCTGGAGATTTCGGCCCCTTTCGCCTATGTGTCGCCGCCCATGACGACGGCGCTCTCCTTTGATGTGATCGTGATCGGCGGTGGCCACGCGGGCTGCGAGGCGGCCGCGGCCTCCGCGCGCCTGGGCGCGCGGACGGCGCTGCTGACCCAGCGTCTCGACACGATCGGGGAGATGAGCTGCAATCCGGCCATCGGCGGCCTCGGCAAGGGCCATCTTGTCCGCGAGATCGACGCCCTGGACGGCCTGATGGGCCGGATGGCGGACATGTCCGGCATCCAGTTCCGCATGCTGAACCGCTCCAAGGGCGCCGCGGTGCGGGGCCCCCGCAGCCAGATCGACCGGCGACTGTATCGTGAGGCCATGCAGGCCGAACTGGCGGCCACGCCGAACCTCGTCCTGGTGGAGGGCGCGGCCGAGCGGCTGAGGTTGATCGACGGTCGGGTTCGGGGTGTCGTCACCGCGGACGGACGGGCGCTGGCGGCCGACGCCGTCGTGCTGACCACCGGCACCTTCCTGAACGGGGTGATCCATCGAGGGGATCTTCGCGTGCCGGCCGGGCGTCATGGCGAGGCGCCCTCCACCGGCTTGGCCCAGGATCTGCACGCGGCGGGCCTCGCGCTCGGGCGGCTGAAGACGGGCACGCCCGCGCGGCTGGACGGCCGCACCATCGCCTGGGACCGGCTGGAGATGCAGGCCGCCGACGATCGGCCCGTCCCGTTCAGCTTCATGACCGACCGGATCACCGTGCCGCAGATCGCCTGCGGCGTGACCCATACGACCGAACAGACCCATCGCATCATCGCCGAGAACCTCGGCGAGTCGGCCGTCTACGGCGGCCGCCTGTCAGGTCGCGGGCCGCGTTACTGCCCCTCGATCGAGGACAAGGTGGTCCGGTTCGCCGACAAGACCTCGCACCAGATCTTCCTCGAGCCCGAGGGGCTGGACGATCCCACCGTGTACCCGAACGGCATCTCCACCTCGGTCTCTGACGCGACCCAGCTGGCGTTCCTGCGCACCATTCCGGGGCTGGAGGCGGTGGAGGTGTTCCGCTTCGGCTACGCCATCGAGTACGACTACGTCGACCCGCGCGAGTTGACGCCGGCGCTGGAGGTCAAGGCGCTGCCCGGCCTGTATCTCGCCGGTCAGATCAACGGCACCACCGGCTATGAGGAGGCGGGAGCCCAGGGGCTGATGGCCGGCCTGAACGCCGCCCGCGCGGCGGCCGGCCTGGACGCGGTGATCCTGCGCCGCGACCAGGCCTACATCGGCGTCATGATCGACGATCTGGTCACACGCGGCGTGACCGAGCCCTACCGCATGTTCACCAGCCGGGCCGAATACCGACTGTCGCTGCGGGCCGACAACGCCGATCAACGGTTGACCCCCCTCGCGACGGATTTGGGTCTCGCTGGCCCCGCCCGACGCTCCGCCTTCGAGGCCAAGGCGGTCGCGCTGGCGGCGGCCCAGCGGCTGGCGCGGGAGACCCGCTTCACCCCGAAGGAGGCCGCGAGCCTGGGGATCGCGGTCAACGCCGACGGCCAGCGGCGGTCGATCCTGGACCTTCTCGCCTATCCGGGCGTCACCCTGGATCACTTCGTGGCCGCCGCGCCGGATATCGCCGGCTGGCGGGAGGACATCCGGGAGCAGGTGGAGATCGACGCGGCCTATGCGGGCTATCTGGACCGTCAGGCGGCGGACGCGGAAGCCTTGAGGCGGGACGAGGCCCTGATGCTGCCGCCCGATCTCGACTATGCGGCGATCGGCGGCCTGTCGTCCGAGGTGCGTGAGAAGCTGGCGCGCGTGCGTCCGACGACGCTCGGCCAGGCGGGGCGGATCGAGGGGGTGACGCCCGGCGCCCTGACGGCGCTGCTGGCGCATGTGCGACGCGCCGACCGGGACGCAGCCGCCTGATGACGCCCGAGGCGTTCCAGGCGCGCACCGGAGCGAGCGACTCCGCGATGGCGGACCTGCACGACTTCCAGGCGCGGCTGACGCGCATGAACGCCGTGATGAACCTGGTCGGCCCCGACAGCCTTCCCGACTTCTGGAACCGGCACGCCTGGGACAGCGCCCAGCTGTTTCACGTGAAACCGGGGGCTGTGACCTGGGCCGATCTCGGGGCCGGCGCGGGCTTCCCGGGTCTGATCCTGGCCATACTGTTGAAGGGCCGAGCGGGTGCGCACGTCTGGCTCGTCGAGAGCCTCGCGAAGCGCTGCCGCTTTCTGGAGTGCATCGTTGACGAGCTCGGCCTGCCCGCCACGGTGGTCAACGGCCGGGCCGAGGATCAGCGGCTGAAGGTCGAGGTCGTGACCGCGCGCGCGGTCGCGCCGATGGAACGGCTGCTGGGTTACGCACAGCCCTACATCGCCGCCGGTGGACAAGGTCTGTTCCTGAAGGGACAGCGCGTGGAGGACGAGTTGCTTCAGGCGCGGAAATCCTGGCATTTCGAGGCCGAGCTTCTTCCCTCGGCCAGCGACGAACGCGGCCGCCTCGTTCTCGTCCGGAGTCTTCGCCGTGTCCGCTGAACGCCCCACGCGCGTCCTCGCCGTCTCCAACCAGAAGGGCGGGGTGGGCAAGACCACCACCGCCATCAACCTGGGGACCGCGCTCGCCGCGATCGGCGAGCGGGTGCTGATCGTCGACATGGACCCGCAGGGCAATGCGTCCACCGGCCTGGGCGTTCCACGTGAAACGCGGCGGGTGACCATCTACGACGTGATCGTCGATGGGCGCGCCGTGGACGACGCCGCGGTCGCGACGGCGGTGCCGGGCCTGTCGATCATCCCGGCCGACGCGGACATGTCAGGCATCGAGATCGAACTCGCCAACGCCGATCGGCGGTCCTATCGGCTGCGCGACGCCCTGGCGAAACAGGGTCAGGGGGGACCTCAGGGCGGCGGTCACACCCGGTACGACTATGTGCTGATCGATTGCCCGCCGTCGCTCAACCTGTTGACGCTGAACGCCATGGCGGCGGCGGACGCGGTGCTGGTGCCGCTGCAGTGCGAATTCTTCGCCCTGGAAGGCCTGTCGCAGCTCATGCGCACCATCGACATGGTGAAGCGCAGCCTGAACCCGGCGTTGGAGATCCAGGGACTGGTCCTGACCATGTTCGACCGGCGCAACGCCCTGTCAGGCCAGGTCGCGAACGACGTCCGCGCCCACTTCGGCGACAAGGTCTATGAGGCCGTGATCCCCCGTAACGTGCGGGTGTCCGAGGCCCCGTCCTTCGGCAAGCCGGCGCTGATCTATGACCTCAAGTGCGCCGGCAGCCAAGCCTATCTCAAATTGGCCCGCGAGGTGGTGTCGCGCGAGCGCCGGCGTCGCCAGGCGGCCTGAGCCAAATCGAAACCGCGGACAGAAGAGGGCGGAACGCCTGTGAGTGAACGTCAGAGGGGACTGGGGCGCGGCCTGTCGGCGCTGCTTGGGGAGGATATCGCGATCGAGACGCCGGTCGCGGGCGCCGTCGCGGCCCAGGGCGGGGTGCGCCTGGTTCCCATCGAGAGCATCCGCCCCAATCCCGATCAGCCGCGCCGCCGCTTCGCCCAGGCGGAGCTCGACGAACTGGCCGCCTCGATCCGTGACAAGGGGGTGCTGCAACCGATCCTGGTGCGGGAGCAGCCCGGCGAGCCGGGGATCTGGCAGATCATCGCCGGCGAACGGCGCTGGCGCGCCGCCCAGGCCGCGCGTCTGAGCGAGGCCCCGATCATCGTGCGGGAGATGAACGACGTCGAGGTGCTCGAGGTCGCCATCATCGAGAACGTCCAGCGCGCGGATCTGAACCCCGTCGAGGAGGCTCAGGCCTATCGCCAGCTCATGGACCGCTTCGGCCGCACCCAGGACGCGCTGGCGGGGGTCGTCGGCAAGAGCCGCAGCCATGTGGCCAACGTCCTGCGTCTGCTGCAACTGCCCGATCCGGTGCTCGAGATGGTCGCCGACGGGCGGCTCAGCGCCGGTCACGCGCGGGCGCTGGTGACGACCCCCGACCCGGCCGCCCTGGCCGAGGAGGTGCTGTCGAAGTCGCTGAACGTGCGCCAGACCGAAGCCCTCGCGCGCCAGGCGGTGCAGGGCGTCAGGCCGCGCCCGGCGGGGCGATCGGCCCCCCGCGACACCTCGCCCGACATCGTCGCTCTGGAACACGACCTGGCGGAAGTCCTCGGCCTCGGGGTTCAGCTGACCTATCGGGACGGCCGGGGCGACCTGAAGCTCCGGTTCGAGTCCCTGGAGCAGTTGGACGACCTGTGCCGACGCCTGATGCGCTGACTCGCGCCGCCTCGGCGGTCGTGGACCTGTATCGCGACGGCGCGGCGGACTATGTGGCGCGGCGCACGACCACCCTGTTCGAGCGGCCCTGGCTCGACCGCTTCCTGGCCCTGGCGCCCGACGGGCCGGTGCTGGACCTCGGCTGCGGCTTCGGCGAGCCGGTCGCCCGCTATCTCATCGCGCGGGGCAGGCGCGTGATCGGTGTCGATGCTTCCGCGGCCCTGCTGGACCACGCCCGCGCGGCCTGGCCGAACCAGACCTGGGTGGAGGCGGACATGCGGGCGTTCACGCCGGGCGCGCCCGTCGCCGCCGTGATCGCCTGGCACAGCCTGTTCCACCTGAGGCCGGCGCAGCAGGCCGAGCTGATCGCCCGCATCGGCGGCTGGCTGGTCGAGGGCGGCGTGGCCATGTTCACGTCCGGGGATCGGGCCGACGAGCGCCTGGGGGACTGGAACGGCGTTCCGCTCTACCACGCCAGCCTGGACCCAGGGGCCTACGCGGCGGCCCTGGCGCGCGGCCGGCTGCGGGTCGTGGAGCAGGTCACCGACGACGCCTCGGCCGGAAACGCCACCATCTGGCTGGCGCGAAAGGGCGGCTGAGCCCCGGCCTCAGGGCTGCAGCCTGTAGCCCCCGGTGTCGGTGAGCAGCAGCCGCGCCTGGCCCGGCTCGGGCTCGATCTTCTGGCGCAGGCGATAGATGTGGGTCTCGAGCGTGTGCGTGGTCACGCCAGCGTTGTAGCCCCAGACCTCCGTCAGCAGCTCCTCGCGCGACACCGCCTTGGCGCCGGCGCGATAGAGGTACTTCAGGATGTTGGTCTCCTTCTCCGTCAGGCGGATCTTCCTGCCCTTGGCGTCGATCAGGACCTTGGCGGCGGGGCGGAACTCATAGGGCCCGATGGAGAAGACCGCGTCCTCGGACTGTTCGTGACTGCGCAGGTGGGCGCGGATGCGGGCCAGAAGCACGGCGAAGCGGAAGGGCTTGGCCACATAGTCGTTGGCCCCGGCGTCAAGGCCCAGGATCGCGTCCGAATCGGAGGTCTGGCCGGTCAGCATGATGATCGGGGTCGAGATGCCGTCCTTGCGCAGCAGACGACAGGCCTCGCGCCCGTCCATGTCGGGCAGGTCGACGTCGAGGATGATCAGGTCGGCGCGCGTCTCGCGCCCCAGCTTGAGCCCGTCGGCGGCGGTCGCGGCCTGGATCGGCCGGAACTCCTCATGCAGCGCCAGCTGCTCCGCCAGCGCTTCGCGCAGGTCGTCGTCGTCGTCGATGATGAGCAGGCTCTTGGGGCTGGGCATGACCTAGACAATGGCGACGCGATACGGCCACGCCAAGGCCGGAAACGCCGAAAATCGCCGCTGGTTCAAGGTGCGGGCTTCGAGCGCGGCCCGAACAGCGCCGATCCCAGCCGCACATGGGTCGCCCCGAAGCGCACCGCCGTCTCATAGTCGTCGCTCATGCCCATGGACAGGACGCCCAGGCCTTCACGGGCGGCGATCTTCGCCAGCAGGGCGAAATGAGGGCCCGGGGCCTCATCGACCGGCGGGATGCACATCAGCCCCTCGACCGCCAGGTCCAGAGCCCGGGCCGCCGCGATCAGGGCCGGCGCCTCGCCCGGCAGGACCCCCGCCTTCTGGGGCTCCGCGCCGGTATTGACCTGAACGAGCACGCGCGGCCGGACGCCCAGCTTCGATCCGGCCTCCGCCAGCGCACGGGCCAGCTTCTCCCGGTCCAGGGTCTCGATGACGTCGAACAGCCGCAGCGCGTCGACGACCTTGTTGGTCTGGAGCGGGCCGATCAGGCGCAGATTCAGGTCCGGGAGGACGGCCTTGCGTCCGGCCCAGCGCGCCTGCGCCTCCTGCACCCGGTTCTCGCCGAACGTCCGCTGGCCGACCGCGAGCGCCGCCTCGACGGCGGCGTCGGACTGGGTCTTGGTCACCGCGACCAGGACCACGTCCTCATCCGGCCGCCCCGCCGCGCGAGCCGCCCTGGAGATGCGATGGCGGGCGCGGGCGAAGGCTTCGGCGACGCTCGGACTGGACGCGGCGGGGTGGTCGGGCGAGAGATCGGTCATGACCCTGTCGGCTGAAGCGAGGACCCTTTGGGCCACGGCGCTTGATCTAGGCCGGGAGAACGCCCGCGTCAGCCCCGCCGGCCGATCGATCCCGCCGCTGTGGTTCCTCACCGACCCGGAGCGGACGCCGGAGCCGTGGGGCGCGGCGGCGCGCCTGCCCGCGGGCGCGGGGGTTATCCTGCGCCACTTCGGGCGGCCGGAAGCTCTGGATTGGGCCGGGCGGCTGAGGACGGCGACGGCCGGGGCGGGGGTGATCTTCCTCATCGCCGCCGATCCGGATCTGGCCGAGGCGGTGGGGGCGGACGGCGTGCATCTGCCGGAGCGGATGATCGACCGGGCGGCGCGCCTGCGCGCCAGGCGCCCTGATCGACTGATCAGCGCGGCCTGCCACGACGCGAGGGCGCTGGCTGACGCCGCGGCGTCGGGTGCGGATTTCGCGATGCTTTCGCCGGTGTTCGTCCCCGGCGGACGCTCGAGCGGCGCGCCGCTGGGGCCCGACGGGGTGGCGAAGCTCGCGGCGACGACCCGGCTGCCGGTGGTGGCGCTGGGCGGGCTGACGGCGGGAAACGTCGGGACGCTCCGGGGGACCGGCGCGAGCGGAATCGCCGGCGTGGACGCGATCCGGCGGGCCTTCGGTTCCGACTAGAAGCGGAAGATCGATTCCAGGCGCACGCGCGGCTGGGCGCGGCGATCGCTTTCGGCGGCGCGGGCGGGATCGGTCTCGGGGCGGCCCAGACCGGCGGACGCCCCCAGACGCAGGCGAGGATTGACGCGATAGTAGGCCCCGGCCTCCACATCGCCCCACTCGGTTTCGCGGCCGACCGGTTGCTGCATGTTGAGGTTCAGGCTCCAGCGCCCGTTCTCGTTGAACTGCAGGCTGCGCCGGGCGGCGCGCGCCTCGTTGAGCTGGAGCGTCGTCCGGGCGTTCGGCGTGGCCGCGGGCGTCTGGCTCTGGGCGGGCGACTGGGCGACGGCCGCGCCGGCGCTCGCGATCACGAAGATCGCCGCCAGTCCGCCGATGACGCCGCGAGCGCGCATCCCAAGCCATCCCTCAACGCCGGTTCGACCGGTCTCTGAAACTGGCATTTGATCCCTCCGCCGGCCGCGGTCAATGAACCCCTCCTCGGCGAACTTCGTTCCCCCGGCGCGTGTGTCCCCTTCGTCACGGCCCGGGCCGGGGCTCCACGCTTGTCAGAGCCCCTTTTCGCCGTGCTATAGACGAAGCAGGGCGCGGGGGCGCCGACGAGCGCCTCGACCGGCCGGAGCGGCCGGACGGCCTCGATCACGACGGAGATGAGACCTATGGGCATGGTTCGCGGCGCCTCGATCGCCCTGGCGATGACGCTCACGGCGACAGGTCTGGCCGGGTGCGGGGGGTTGGGCCTCGGGGGTCGCGGCGAGCCCGCGGACGCGACCGAGCGACTCGGCATCGGCGTCAACGCCTTCCTGTGGCGCGCGTCTCTCGACACCCTGTCGTTCATGCCCCTGACCACGGCGGACCCCTGGGGCGGCGTCATCAACTACGACTGGTACGTCAATCCGCAGGTTCCCAACGAGCGTTTCAAGGCGACGGTGTTCATCCTTGATCGACGCCTGCGCGCCGACGCCCTGAACGTCAGCGTGACCAAGGAAGTTCAGGACGCCTCGGGCCAGTGGACGACCGCGCCGCTCGCCGCCCAGACCGAGGCGGACCTCGAGAACGCCATCCTGACGCGCGCGCGCCAGCTGAACCTCGCCGCCGGCGGCTGAGCCGGACCGACACTCCTCCCGCCTCAGGACCGAATGGCCCGCTACGATCCGAAAGCCGCCGAGCCCCGCCAGCAGGCGCGATGGCAGGCGGCGAACGCCTTTTCCGCGCCGCAAGCCGACGACGGCCGACCGACCTATTATGTGCTTGAAATGTTTCCCTATCCCTCGGGAAACATCCACATGGGGCACGCCCGCAACTATGTGATGGGCGATGTGGTGGCGCGCTTCAAGCGGGCCCAGGGGTTCGCCGTGCTGCACCCCATGGGCTGGGACGCCTTCGGCATGCCGGCCGAGAACGCGGCCATGGAGCGGAAGGTCCATCCCAAGGCCTGGACCTACGACAACATCGCCAACATGCGGTCCCAGCTGAAGCTGCTGGGTCTGTCGCTGGACTGGGACCGGGAGTTCGCCACCTGCGATCCCGAATACTACGGAAAGCAGCAGGCGTGGTTCCTGAAGCTGTTCGAGCGCGGCCTGGTCTATCGCAAGGACGGAGTCGTCAACTGGGACCCGGTCGACAATACCGTCCTGGCCAACGAGCAGGTCATCGACGGGCGCGGCTGGCGCTCGGGCGCGGTGGTCGAGAAGCGCAAGCTGAACCAGTGGTTCCTGCGGATCACCGACTACGCCGACGAACTGATCGACGGCCTGGCCACGCTGGACCGCTGGCCGGACAAGGTCCGGCTGATGCAGGAGAACTGGATCGGCCGGTCCAGGGGACTGCGCATGAGCTGGCGCTTCGCCGAGGGCGCGGCCCCCGAGGGGCGTGAGGCGGTGGAGGTCTATACGACCCGCCCGGACACGCTCTTCGGCGCCTCCTTCATCGGCCTGGCCCCGGACCACCCCATCTCGCAGCAGCTGGCCGCGGCGAACCCGGCGGTCTCGGACTTCGTGGCCGAGTGCCGGAAGGGCGGCTCCAGTCAGGCGGAGATCGAACAGGCCGAGAAGATCGGCTTCGACACGGGCCTGAAGGTCGTCCACCCCTTCGACGGGCGCGAGCTGCCGGTGTGGATCGCCAACTTCATCCTGTCGGAATACGGCACGGGCGCGATCTTCGCCTGCCCGGCCCACGACCAGCGCGACCTGGATTTCGCCCGGAAGTACGACTTGCCCGTCATCCCCGTGGTGAAGCCGGACGGGGCGGGCGAGGACTTCGACGTGGCCGACGAGGCCTATGTCGGGCCGGGCCGCATCTTCCACTCAGACTTCCTGGACGGGCTGGACATCGAGGCGGCCAAGGCGGCGGCGATCGAGAAGATCGAGGCCATGGGCCAGGGGCAGGGCGCGACCATCTATCGCCTGCGCGACTGGGGGGTGAGCCGCCAGCGCTACTGGGGCTGCCCGATCCCGATCATCCACTGCGAGAGCTGCGGCGCGGTCCCCGTGCCGGACGACCAGCTGCCCGTGGTGCTGCCGGAGGACGTCAGCTTCGACGTCCCCGGCAATCCGCTGGACCGGCATCCGACCTGGAAGCACGTCGCCTGTCCGTCCTGCGGCGGCAAGGCGGTGCGCGAGACCGACACCCTGGACACCTTCGTGGACTCCAGCTGGTACTTCGCCCGCTTCGCCGATCCGAAGGCCGATGCGCCGATCGACCGGGCGGCGGCGAACCGCTGGCTGCCGGTGGACCAGTACATCGGCGGGGTGGAGCACGCGGTGCTGCATCTGCTGTACGCCCGGTTCATCTCACGGGCGCTGTCGGACGCGGGCCTGATGGACGTGCGCGAGCCTTTCGCCGGGCTGTTCACCCAGGGCATGGTGGTCCACGAGACCTATCGCCGGGCCGACGGAACCTGGGTCGAGCCCACGGACGTGGAGATCGTCACCGAGGGCGGGGCGCGGCGCGCGCGCCAGCTGTCGACCGGCGAGACCCTGACCATCGGCGACATCGAGAAGATGTCGAAGTCCAAGAAGAACGTCGTGGCGCCGGCCGAGATCCTGGAGAGCCACGGGGTCGACGCCGGGCGGCTGTTCGTCCTCAGCGACAGCCCGCCGGAGCGGGACGTGCAGTGGACCGCCGGCGGCTTGGAGGGCGCGGGCCGGTTCGTGCAGCGCGCCTGGGCCCTGTTCGACGCGCACGAGGCCGACAAGCCGGGCGATCCGGCGGCCGACGAGGCGCTGAGCCGCGAGACCCACAAGGCGATCAAGGCGGTGACCGAAGGAGTCGAAGGCTTCCGCTTCAACTCCGCGATCGCCAAGCTCTACGCCTTCGTCGCCACCCTTCGCGACCACGACAAGGCCGGCGGCGCGGCGCGGGGCGAGGCCCTGTCGGCGCTGGCCCGACTGATCGCACCCTTCACCCCGCATCTCGCCGAGGAAGGCTGGACGCGGTTGGGCATGGAAGGAATGGTTCTCGACGCGCCCTGGCCGGTCTATGATCCGGCGCTGGCGGCGGACGACGAGGTGGTCCTGCCGATCCAGGTCAACGGCAAGCGGCGCGCCGAAATCCGCGTGGCGCGGGGCATGGAGCCGTCGCAGGTGGAGGCGCTGGTGCTGGCCGACGAGACCGTCAAGGCGAAGCTGGAAGGCCAGGCCATCAAGAAGGTGGTCGTGGTCAAGGACCGCATCGTCAACCTGGTGATCGCCTGATGCGCCGCGCGGCGGTCGCCCTGGCCTTGCTGACGCTGGGCGGTTGCGGATTCACGCCGCTGTACGCCGAGCCCGAGCTGGGGACCCTGTCGCGCATCGCCGTGTCCACGCCGGACGACCGATTGGGCTATCGCCTGCGCGAGCAGCTGGAGGACGCGCTGGGGCGGAACCCCGGCGCGGCGACGACCCACAGGCTGGAGGTGGCGGTGGATCAGCAGCGCCGTCCGCTGGGGCGCAGGATCGATGACACGGCGGTGCGCTATGAGCTGGTGGTGACCGGCGACTGGACCCTGACGCCGTCGGGCGGGGGCGCGCCGGCGACCGGACGCGAGGTGGTGACCACCACCTATGCGGCGGCCGACCAGCCCTACGCCGCCATCGCGGCCCAGCAGGACGGCGAGGAGCGCGCCGCCGCCGAGTTGGCCCGCCTGATCCGGCTCGACCTGATGCGGGTGCTGGCGGAATGACGGATCGTCGTCCTTCTCCCCTCGGGGGAGAAGGTGGCATGCGGAGCATGACGGATGAGGGGGAAGTGTCCACCGCCCACCTCTTGACCATGTGCGAGCTGAGCAAGCCCCCTGATCCGAGCCGCGCTGCGGCCCACCTTCTCCCCCGAGGGGAGAAGGGCTTCGTCAGATGATCCTGGCCAAGCGGCCGGAGGTGGATCGCTTCCTGGCGCGGCCCGATCCGGCGGTCAGGGCTGTGCTGCTGCACGGCAAGGACCGGTCGGGCGTGGGCGAGCGGGCGACGACGCTGGGCAGGACCGTCGTCAAGGATCTGAACGACCCCTTCAACGTCACATTGCTGACCGACGCGGACCTGGACGCCGGCGACGGCCGGCTGGAGGACGCGCTCGCGGCCATGTCCATGATGGGCGGGCGCCGGCTGGTGCGGGTTCGGCTGGGCGCGGCCAAGGCCGGGATCGACAAGGCGCTGGCGGACGCCGTCAAGCGCCATGCGGACGGCGAGTTCAACCCCGAGACGCTCCTGGTCATCGAAACGGATGCGCTCGGCCGCGACTCCGCGCTGAGGAAGACGGCGGAGGCGGCGCAAGGGGCCGCCGCGATCGCCTGCTACGAGGACGAGACCGGGGATGTGGCCCGCATGACGCGCGAGGCGCTGGCGGCGGACAAGGTCGGCCTGACGTCCGACGCCCTGGAGCGGTTCGTGGCGCGGCTGCCGCGCGAGCGGGGCCTGATGCGTCAGGAGATCGAGCGGCTGGCCCTCTACATCGGGCCGGGCAGCGGCCGGACGCTGGATCTGGACGGGCTGGAGGCGCACCTCGGCGTGGAGCCGGACGCCTCGTTGCAGGACGCGGCGCTGGACGCGTTCGGCGGCCGGGCGGAGAAGGCGCAAGGGGCGCTGCGCCGGGCCTTCGCCGAGGGCGAGAGCGCTGTTTCGGCGCTGCGCCAGCTCAGCCTCCACCTGCAGAAGCTGCGCCGCATCGCGGTGCTGACCGCGAACGGCGCGGGTCCCAAGGAGGCCGCCAAGGCCGCCGGCGTCTTCTGGAAGCAGGAGGCGGAGATGCTGCGCCAGGCCAGATCCTGGCGGCTGGAGCTGCTCGAGGAGGTGCACGAGAGCGTCTACGCGACCGACGCCGCCGTGCGCTCCACCGGCTCGCCCGACCAGCTGCTGGCGGAACGCCTGTTGCTCGAGGTCTCCGCCAGGGCCCGCCGGGCGGGGCTTTGAGGCTCGCCCAGTCACGTCATCCTCGGGTCAAGCCCGAGGATGACGACCTTCTTCTACGAGGCCGTCGGATCGCCGCCGCCGCTCGCGATCCAGGCGTTCACCACGTCCTCCAGCACGTCCAGCGGCATGGAGCCGGAGCCCAGCACCACCGCGTGGAAGTCGCGGATGTCGAAGCGGTCGCCGAGCTCGGCGCGGGCCCGGTCCCTGAGCTCCATGATCTTCAGCTCGCCGATCTTGTAGCTGGTCGCCTGGCCGGGGTTGGTGATGTAGCGCTCCACCTCCTTGACGATGTCGCGCTCGGACAGCAGCGAGTTGGCGCGGAAGTATTCGATGGCGTCCTCGCGGCTCCAGCGCTTGGCGTGAAGGCCCGTGTCGGTGACGAGCCGAACCGCGCGCCACAGCTCGGTCGAGAGCCGGCCGAAGTTCGAATAGGGGTCCTGGTAGAAGCCCATCTCCCGGCCCAGCCGCTCGGCGTAGAGGCCCCAGCCCTCGGCGTAGGCGCCGTAGCCGCCGAAGCGGCGGAAGCGCGGCAGGTTCTCCATCTCCTGGGCGTAGGCGATCTGGAAGTGATGGCCCGGCGCGCCCTCGTGATAGCTGATGCCCTCGATCTGGGGCTTCAGCACCTGGGTCATGTCCGAGAGGTTGACGTAGTAGATGCCGGGCCGCGACCCGTCCGGGGCGGGGGAGTTGTAGAAGGCGATCGAGGCGGTGGCCTCGCGCCAGGGCTCCACCGCCCGCACCTCGAGCGGCGCCTCGGGCAGGTCACGGAACCACCGCGGGCCCACGGCCATGACCTGGGCCACGAAGGCCCGGGCGTCGGCGAGATACTGTTCGCGCCCTTCCGCCGTGTTCGGATACTGGAAGCGCGGGTCGGTCTTCACGAAGGTGAAGAATTCCTGGAGCGTGCCGTCGAAGCCGACCTCGGTCTTGATCGCCTCCATCTCGGCCTGGATGCGGGCGACCTCCGCCAGGCCGATCTCGTGAATCTGGTCGGCGGTCAGGTCGGTGGTGGTCGAGAGCCGCAGACGGGCGTCGTAGTAGGCCTCGCCGTCCGGCAGCCGCCACACGCCGGCGTCGGAGTCGGCGCGCTCGGCCACGGCGTCCAGCGCGGTCAGAACCTGTTCGTAGCCGCGCCGGAAGGGCCCCGTCAGGGCGTCGCGACCGGCCGCGATCAGCCGGGCCTTCTCGGCCTCGGGGGCGTCCAGCGCCGCGACCTTGCGCTGGAAATCGGCCCAGACCGGGTTGTCCGGCCCGTCGTCGAAGGGCGCCCCGGTGATGACCGCGAGCGTCGCGGCCACCGACGGCTCGAACACGAAGCGGGGCGAGATCACCCCGGCGTCGGCGCGGGCGTTCAGCGTCTCGACCACCTGACCCATGTAGCGCTCGACCTCGGTCAGGCGGGAGACATAGGCCTCCGCGTCCTCGACCGATCCGACCCGGTGGTTGTTGATCATGAAGACCGGCAGGCCGGTGGTCGGGTTGCCGTTGGCGGCGAATTGGAAGCCCCAGTCGCGCCAGCGCGCGCCCCGCCGGGCCTGTTCGACGCCGTATTCGAACAGGCGATAGGACAGTCGCGCCTGGGCGCTCAGGCGGTCCGGATTGAAGCGGCCGCGCATCTCGGCCAGCTGCGTCTCCTGCAGCGCCAGCGCGCGGTCCGCGGCGGCGGCGGACACGTCGTCCAGCTTGTCGTAATCCGTCTTCAGGCCCAGCGACGTCATCTGTTGCGGGCTGAGGGCGATGCGAGCCTGGAAGGCCTGTTCGAAGAAGGCGTTCAGCTCCGCGTCCTGGGTCGCCTCAGCCGCCGCCGCGGGCCCGTTCTGGGCCAGAACCGGCGTTCCGGCGGCGAGCAGCAGGGCGGCGGCCCCCGCCGCGACGGTGAGCAGTTTACGCATGGACGCTTCCTCGATCCCTTCGGAGGGCCGCACCTTCGCCTCGACGGCGCGCCCCTGGCAAGCGGGATCAGCCGCCGCGCAGGGCCGTGAGCGTGCGGCCGGGTGCGATGTCCTCGGCCGAGGTGATCAGGTGGACCAGCGCCGGACGACCGCCCCTGGCCGCGTCCCGCGCCGCGTCCAGCGCCGCCGGGAAGTCCCCGGTGGTCTCGCAGCGCACCCCGAAGGCGCCGAACGCCTCGGCGTATCTGACGAAGTCCGGGTTCGTCAGGTCGGTGGCCATCACCCGCGCCTGGCCCGGATAATGGGTCTCCTGGTGCATGCGGATGGTGCCGTAGGTCCCGTTGTCGACCACGATGACGACCACGTTCAGCCCGTGCTGGACGGCGGTGGCCAGCTCCTGGGCCGTCATCAGGAAATCGCCGTCGCCGGCGACGCACACCGCCTCCCGCTCCGGGTGGACGGCCTTGGCCGCCAGCGCGGCCGGAAAGCCGTAACCCATGGCCCCGGAGGTGGGCGCCAGCTGGGTACGGCAGGCCCTGTGGCGATAGAAGCGGTGCAGCCAGGCGGCGAAGTTGCCCGCCCCATTGGTGATCACCGCATCGGCCGGCAGGGCCGTGTTCAGGTGCGCCATGCACTCCGACAGGTTCACCGCGCCGGTCACGGCGACCGGGGTGGAGAAGGCGATGTAGTCCGCGTGGGCGTCCGCGCCCTCGGTCCAGGTCCGGCCGGGCTCCAACGTCGTCAGCGCCAGCGCCGCCAGGCTGTTGTCGGCGACTCCCGCGAGGGCCGCGGGCCAGACGCGGTGAAGTTCCTCGGCGCCTGGATGCAGATGGACCAGGACCTTGGCCGTGTGGTCGCGGTCGAACAGGGTATAGCCCTGGGTCGGGTTCTCGCCGAGCCGGGCGCCGACGGCGATGATCAGGTCCGCGGCGCGCGCCCGCGCGATCAGCTTCGGATTGCAGCCCAGCCCCAGGTCGCCGGCGTAGTTCGGCCGGTCGTTGGCGATGATGTCCTTGCGCCGGAACGAGCCGGAGACCGGCACGCCCAGCCGCTCGGCCCAGTCAGCCAGCGCATGGGCGGCCTCGATGCTCCAGCCGGAGCCGCCGACCACGATCAGGGGCCGCTCCGCCCGGGCCAGCCGCGCGCCGATGTCCGCGAGGAGGGCGGGGTCGAGCGCGGCGCGGGCCGGAACCACGGGGCCGGCGGGCGCCGGGCCGCCGTCTTCTTCGAGAATGTCCTCTGGCAGGGCGATGACCACGGGGCCGCGCCGGCCCTGCAGGGCCGTGGCGATCCCCCGCTCGACGATCTCGACGGTCCGATCCGGGCTTTCCAGCTCGGTCGCCCACTTGGCCAGGCCGCCGAACACCTCGCGGTAATCGACCTCCTGGAAGGCGCCGCGGCCGCGGTCCTTCAGGGCGATCTGGCCCACGAACAGGATCATCGGCGTGGAGTCCTGGTGCGCCGTGTGCACGCCGATCGAGGCGTGGGTCGCGCCGGGTCCGCGTGTGACCATGCAGACGCCGGGCCTGCCCGTAAGCTTGCCGTAGGCCTCGGCCATGTTGGCGGCGCCCGCCTCGTGGCGGCAGGTGATCACCTGGATGCGGTCGCGCACGTCGGCCAGCGCGTCCAGCACCGCCAGGTAGCTCTCGCCCGGCACGCAGAAGACCTTGTCGATCCCGTTGACGATCAGGGTCTCGACAAGGCGGCGGGCGGCGGTGTTGGGCGGCTGGGACATGGCGGGGGACTTAGCAGAGGATGCGGCGCGTTGGCCACGCGACCGAGTGCGGGCGGTGCAACCGTATGGCCACGCTTGGCGTTAACGGCCACGGTTCAACTCACACGCGGAGACCCGCCATGAAGAAGCTCGTCATTCTCGCCGCCCTCGGGGCCGCCCTGGCCGTGTCGGCCTGCAACACCGTCGCCGGCATCGGCCGCGACGTCTCGGCCGCGGGCGACGCGGTCACCGGTGCCTCGAACGAAGCCCGGAACTGACGTCCGATCAGTAACTGACGCCGGTCAGATAAAGACCGTCCGACGGCGCGACCGGGCCGCAGGCGCTCCGGTCGCGCGCGTCGAGCGCCGCCTTCAGGTCATCCGGGCTCCAGCGGCCGAGGCCCACCTGGACCAGGCTGCCGGTCATGGACCGCACCTGGCGGTGCAGGAAGCTCCTCGCCTCGAACACCAGCCGCACCTCGTGGCCGGAGCGCGCGACGTCCGCCACGTCGAGTGTCTTCACCGGAGAGGCGGACTGGCAGTTGACGTCGCGAAAGGTGGTGAAGTCGTGCTGGCCGACCAGATGGGCGGCGGCGGCGCGCATGGCCTCCACGTCCAGCGCGCCCTTCACGTGCCAGACCCGCCCCAGATCGAGCGCCGGGCGTCCCGCCCGGTTCAACACGCGGTAAAGATAGGCCCGGCCGGTCGCCGAGAAGCGGGCGTGGAACGCCGCATCGACCTCCGACGCGTCCAGCACCGCGACGGCCTCCTCCACCAGATGGGCGTTGAGCGCGTTCATGACGGTCGCGGCGGGCCAGGCCTTGTCCAGGTCGAAGCTGACCACCTGGCCCGTGGCGTGCACGCCGGTGTCGGTGCGGCCGGCGGCGGCGATGCGCACGGTCTGGCCGCTGAAGGCGGTGATCGCGCGTTCGATCGCGCCCTGGACCGTCGGCTGACCGGCCTGGACCTGGAAGCCGTTGTAGGCCGAGCCGTCGTACTCGACCGTCAGTCGATAGCGGGGCATGTTTCGTGCTCCCCTACCGCTCGCCCCGCGGGGGCTCGCTGCTTGAGGGGAGCACCGCCCCAGCGGGAATGGGAAACCCCCGCAGCATCTCCTCGGCGTCCTGCGCCGCCCGGCCCTCGCGCTGGACCTTGAGCAGGCGCACGGCCGCGCCGTCGCCGCAGGCCACCAGCAGGCGGTCGTCCAACACCTCGCCGGCCGCGCCCGAGCCCTTCAGGCTGAGGCGGGAGAACAGAGCCTTGATCCGCACCGCACCGTCGGGGCCGGGCGCCTCGAACCAGGCGCCGGGGGCGGGCGACAGGCCCCGGATGTGGGCGTCCACCTCGGCGGCGGGGCGCGACCAGTCGATGCGGGCCTCGGCGGGGCTGATCTTCTTCGCATAGGTGGCGTCGCCGACCTGGGGCTGAGGGACGACCCCGCCCCGCTCCAGCGCCGCCAGCGCCCGGGGCCACAGGCTCGCGCCGATGGTCGACATGCGTTCGGCGAGCGTGCCCGAGGTGTCGTCGGCGTGGATCGGGATGACCTCCGACAGCAGGATGGGGCCCTCGTCGAGACCCTCGGACATCCGCATGATCTGGACGCCCGTCTGGCGGTCGCCGGCCATGATCGCCCGCTGGATGGGCGCCGCGCCCCGCCAGCGCGGCAGGAGCGAGCCATGCAGGTTCAGGCAGCCGAGGCGCGGCGCCTCCAGCACCTCGGGCTTCAGGATCTGGCCGTAGGCGACGACGCAGGCCGCGTCCAGCTCCAGACCCCGGAAGGTCTCGACGGCGTCGGGCGCCTTCATGGACGCCGGGGTGAAAACCGGCAGACCCATCGTCTCGGCGAAGGCCTGGACCGGGCTGGGCGTCAGCTTCTGGCCGCGTCCGCGCGGCTTGGGCGGCTGGGAATAGACGGCCACGATCTCGTGACCCGAGGCGATCAGCTCGGCCAGCGACGGAACGGCGAAGGCGGGGGTGCCCATGAAGGCGAGACGCATGGCGGGGATTTACCCTCAGGCGAGGCCCAGGAACAGGGCGATCCCACGATCGACGCGTGTCATTTCCTCGGCGGACAGGCGTCCCACGACATCCTTGATCCGGCCTCGGGGGACGGTCTGCAGGCGATCGAGCTGCACCTGCGAGGGCTTGCGCAACCCGTTCGATGGCGACGGCTCGATCGTCAGTCGGATGCCGTCGAGTTCGGCGAGCGTGCCGCTGATCAGGGCGATGGTCATCGAGGTATGCGCGCTGAACCGGTCGTTCTGAACGACCAAAGCGGGGCGCGGCTTGCCATACTCGCCCTTCACCAGGGTGATGACGATGTCACCGCGCTTCAATCCTCATCGTCCCAGTCGAGAAACTCGTCGAGCTCCTTCAACGCCTTGCGCTCCGCCTCGCTGGTTTTCAGAGCGGCGAGCTGTCGCTCGATGGCTTCCCAATAGCCGGGCGCGCGGGTGTCCGGCACCCAGATCTGCACGGGACGAAGGCCCTGTGCGCGCAGCGTGGCGCGGTGCTGAGCGACACGCTTGGCGGAGCTGGACATGCGTTACATGTAACGCATGCGGCGCGAAATTTCTACTGCCAGCGGGTGAAGGTCCCGCCGCCCTCGTCCCACTCGCCGCCGGCGTCCAGGGCGTCGTCGAAGTCGAGCAGGCGATCCAGCAGGACGCCCGCGATCACCCCGATGGCGGCGACGCCGAGCAGGGTGACCACGCCCGCCACGCCCACCCGCTCGCTGCGGGTCAGGCGACGACGGCCGCGCGGATCGATGATGCGGCTCTTGCCGCCGCGCCGGAGGGTCATGCCGCGGCCCTTTCGCGCTGGGTCTTCTTGACCTTGGCCACCGCGCGCTCGCGACGCAGGCGCGACAGGTGATCGATGAACAGCACCCCGTTCAGATGGTCGAGCTCATGCTGGAAACAGACGGCGTAGAGGCCCTCGATCTCCTCCTCGATCCGCTGACCTTCACGATCCAGATAGGCGACACGCACGCGGGCGGGGCGCTTCACCTCGTCGAAGTATTCCGGGATGGAAAGGCAGCCTTCCTCGTAGGCGAACAGCTCGTCCGACGCCCACAGCACCTCGGGGTTGGCGAAGTAGCGGGGGTTGGGACGGCGCGCGTCCTCGCCGTCTTCCGCGTCCGGGTCGGGTTCGCCGTCGCCGAGGTCCATCACAACGACGCGCCGGGTGTCGCCGATCTGAACCGCGGCCAAGCCGATGCCGGGGGCCGCGTACATGGTCTCGAGCATGTCGTCCATGAGCGCGCGAACGTCGTCGTCCACCGCCGCGACGGGGGTCGAGACCTGCTTCAGGACCTGCAGGTCGGCGGGGTTGTCAATGGTCAGGATGCGACGGACGGCCATGGGCGGCAGGTAAGCCCGGAGGTCGTCCGGGTCAAGATTTCCGACCCTGGAGGTGGGTTACTCCACCCCCGGCAGGGCACGCGGCCGGCGGTCCGCGTCGATGGCCACATAGGTGAAGACGCCCTCGGTCACGCGCACGATGTGGTCCGAGGCGCGGCCGCGCTTGTAGGCCTCGACCCGGACCCGGATCGAGGTGCGGCCGGTCCTCAACACCTCTGCGTAGAGGCTGATCTCGTCGCCGACCGACACCGGCTGGTGGAACACCATGGCGTCCACCGCGACGGTGGCGCAGCGCCCGCCCGCAAGGTCGAAAGCGGGGGTGGAGCCGGCCAGGTCCATCTGGGCCAGAAGCCAGCCGCCGAAGATGTCGCCTTCGGGGTTGGTGTCGGCGGGCATGGCGATCATGCGGCCGACCAGCTGGCCGGTCGGCATGGGGGAGGCGGGGAGGTCCGTCATGGCCGCGCTTATGGCGGGCGTCGGCGCGCGCGTCACCCCTCTGCGATCAGGCGCGGGCGGTCGGGCGCGTCGGGCGCCGTCAGCTCGGGTCGCGCCAGGCCGCGCGGCGTCTGCTCGACCGCGCCGAGTTCCGGCAGATCCTTGCCCTCGTGATCGACGTGCAAATCCTCGAAACGGCGGGCCGAGACCATGACCTGGCTCTCGAGCGAGCCCACGAACTGGTTGTACTTGCCCACCGCCTGATCCAGCGCTCGCCGCAGGCCCTCGACATGGCCGCCCATGACCGACAGGCGCTGATAGAGCTGGCGGCCCAGTTGAGCCACCTTGTCGGCGTTCCTCGTCTGCTCCTCGGCGCGCCAGCCGTAGGCGACGGCCTTGCAGAGCGCGAAGAGGGTCGTCGGGGTGACGATCAGCACGCGCTTGTCCATGGCCTCGGTCAGCAGGTCCGGCTGGCGCTCCAGGGCGGCGGCGAGGAAGCCATCGCCGGGGACGAACATGGCGACGAAATCCGGCGAGGCCTCGCCCTTGAACTGGTCCCAGTAGGCCTTGGCCGAAAGGCCGTTCATATGCGCCCTCAGCGACTGGGCGTGACGGATCAGGGCCTGTTCGCGTGCGGCGTCGTCGGCGGCCTCCTGCGCCTCGAGGAAAGCGTTCAACGAGGCCTTGGCGTCGATGGCGAAGACGCCGCCGCCGGGCATGCGCACCTTGACGTCGGGACGCCGGCGGCCTTCCTCGGTGTCCAGGCTGAACTGTTCCTCGAAGTCGAACCGGCTGGTCAGGCCGGCGGCCTCCAGCACGTTCCTGAGCGTCTGCTCGCCCCAGCGGCCCTGCACGCCCGCGCCGCGCCGGAGCGCCGCCGACAGCTTCCTCGCCTCTCCTTGCGTCTCCGCCGAGGCGCGCATCAGGGCGTCGATCTGGGCCTTGAGGCCGCCCGCCTGTTCGGCGCGCTCCTTCTCCAGCAGGGAGACCTTCTCCTGAAAGGCCTTCAGCGTCTCGGCGACGGGCTTGAGCTGGGCTTCCATGCGCTCGCGGGCCACGCGGTCCTGGGCCTGAAAGGTCTCGGTGGCGCGCTGGACCAGCTGTTCGGCCACCGCCTGCGCCGATTGCGCCGACTGCGCCTTGATGAACTCGGCGGTCTCCTTCCGGCTCTCCTCGATCAGGGCGATGCGGTGCTCGGCGGCCGCGACCTCGCTCCTGGCCCGCTGCCAGCCGAGGAAGGCCCACAGAAAGCCGCCGGCCAAGGCGGCGGAGAGGACGGCGAGCGCGATCGCGAGAGCGTTCATGCTCCGTTCCTAGCGCGAGTCCGGCGCGCGAGAAAGGCTGGACGTTTCAGCCGTCGCCGCCCGGCAGCCAGTTGGGACTGACGACCTGTTCCCAGCCGTAGGGCTCCCGGTCGAACGCGGCCAGGTCGTAGCCGTCCTCGATCAGCCCCGAGCGCATGGCGGAGAACACGTCGGCCAGTCTCGGCTCGAGTCGAAGACGGATCGTCGCCGTCAGGGTGTCGGCCAGATCGCGACGGAACACCCGCACCTCCCGCCGCCAGTGCGGGACAGCCTGATCGTGGGGAAAGGCCTCAAGCTTGATCAGATGCTCGACGATGCGGTCGATCAGGCTGCGGCAGGCGCGGACGTCGGATCGGCCCAAATCCGCGATCTCCTCGGCGAGATGGTCATAGTCGAGCGCGTTCCCACCACTCCGGCGCGCACGCAGGGCGTCCGCTTGCGCCTCTGTCCAAGCGACGAAGTCCGTCTCGTAGAGATCATCGGGCCTGATGCGATCATCCGCCATGGCCGGAAACTATCACGCCGGCCGGCGGGCGCGAAGCGCCTGGACGATGGTGCCGTCGTCCAGCCAGTCCAGCTCGCCGCCGACCGGAACGCCGCGGGCCAGCGAGGTGATCTCGACGCCGGACTCCTTCAGGCGTTCGGCGAGATAGTGGGCGGTGGTCTGGCCGTCGACGGTGGCGGGCAGGGCCAGCACCACCTCCTTCACGGCGCCGGAGCGGGCGCGGCCGACCAGCTCGCCGACCCTGAGCGCTTCCGGCCCCACGCCGTCGAGCGCCGAGAGCAGCCCGCCGAGCACATGGTACTTGCCGCGGAAGGCGCCGGATCGTTCCATGGCCCACAGGGCGCCTGCTTCCTCCACCACGCAGACCAGCCCGTTGTCGCGGGCGTCGTCGGAACAGACGGCGCAGGGGTCGCGGGTGTCGGGCGCGCCGCAGATCGAGCAGGAGACGACCCGGTCGGCGGTGTCGCGCAGGGCCTGGGCCAGAGGCTCCAGGAGCTGCTCGCGGCGTTTCAGGAGGGCGAGCGTGGCGCGCCGGGCCGAGCGCGGGCCCATGCCCGGCAGCTTGGCCAGAAGCCCGATCAGGCGCTCGATCTCGGGTCCGGCGGTCGCGGCCAAGTCAGAACAGCTTCGGCATGCCCGGGATGTTCATCCCGCCGAGCGGCCCGGCGACCTCGCGCATCAGCCGCCCGTTTTCCTCGTCGAGCTTGCGCTTGGCGTCGGCGTGGGCGGCGACGATCAGGTCGGCCAGGATGTCGGTCTCGCCGGGGACCATCAGGCTGTCGTCGATGGCGACGCGGGTGATCTCGCCCGGGCCCTTCAGCGCCACGGTCACCAGCCCCCCGCCGGAGGAGCCCTCGGCGGTGGTCTCGGCCATCTTGGCCTGGGCGTCCTGCAGCTTCTGCTGCATCGCCTGGGCCTGCTGCATCAGGGCGTTGAGGTCTTTCATGGGGGTCTAGATAGGCGCGTTCGAGCGGTGGGAACAGGGTGATGAGAGCGGCGAGGTGGGCATGAAGACGCGCGACCATCTCCTCCCCCTCGCGAGGGGGAGGGGGACCGCGAAGCGGTGGAGGGGGCGACTGGGAGCGCCGGCGCCTGAACTCGCCCCCTCCACCCCCCTTCGGGCGGTCCCCCTCCCCCGCAGGCGGGGGAGGAGAAAGCTTCTATCCCTCCGCCGCGCGCCGGATGGCCTCGCCGATCTCGGCGTAGGCCTCCTTGACCTTCCGGCGGTGCTTGTCGAACCACCATTCGCCGACGAGGCCGCCGACGATCAGGCCGTTGGCGACGATGCAGCTGCCGGGCTCCAGCTCCTCGATCTCGAAGTAGCGGGTGGCGCGGAACTGCCAGCCGCGGCGCTCGTGCCAGACCAGCTGGGCGTAGGGCTGCCAGTCGCCCAGGCGCGCCTCGACGCGGCGTTCCTTCAGGCCCGGCAGGCGTTCGGTCAGGGCGACGGGCGCGCCGATGCCGAGGGTTCCCTGGACATCGCCTTCATAGGGATTCCAGCGCGACCAGTCGCCGAAGTCGGCGAACAGGTCCCAGATCCGCTCCGAGGTCGCGCGTACGCCGACCCGGCTCTCCACTCTCATGACGGTGCTCATGGCGCTGTTCTCACACGCTAATCCGGCCTGAGGAAGGCGGTGCGACAGCGGCGCCTTCCGGACCCGGTTGGGAGGCCGGCTGGGTCGGGGCGGCGCGGCCCTCGCCGTCCTTCAGCGCCGGACTGATGAAGCACAGGGCCAGCGACACGGCGAGGAGGACGACGTTCAGCCAGAACGGCGCCGGCTCGGCCCATTCGTAAAGCGCGACGCCCGCGACCGGCGGGGCGAGGAAGCTGAGGCCCGCCAGCGCCATGATCAGGCCGGCCACGGCGCCCTGTTCCTCCGGACGGGCGGCCAGCGAGGCGCCTGCGGTGAAGCCGGGGCGGGCGAACCCCACGCCCATCGAAATGATCGCATAGCCCGCCACGACGCCGTAGAAGCCCTCGGCGAAGACGCTGACGCCGTTGCCGGCCAGGGCGAGGGCGGCGCCCCAGCGCATCAGGGCGCGCGGCTGCATGCGCAGCAGCGGGATCACGCCCCACTGGACCATCAGGGTGGCGGCGGCGCCGGCGAACATGGCGATCCCCACGAAGGGCTGGGCGGCCTCGAGCCCCACGCCCTGAACCGCCAGCTCGTCGATGACGTGAAAGCCCAGCACGCCGATGTTGACCGCCTGGGCCCCGGTGACGAGCAGGCCGTACAGCAGGAAGTCCCGCAGGCGGGGATCCTTCCACAGGCCCCTGTGCGTATCCGGCGTCGTGGGCCGGCGCTCCACCCCGCCCGACGGCAAGAGGCGCCAGACCAGCACCAGGACAACGGCGCCCAGCGCGGCGAAGGCGTACATGGGCCCCGCCAGTCCGACGAACGGCAGGACGAAGAAGGGCGCCAGCGCCGGGCCCAGCACGGTGCCCAGCCCCTGGGCCGAGGCCAGCATGGACATGGCGCGGGTGCGGGCCCGGCGGCTGGTGCGGTCCGCCACATAGGCCTGGGAGGCGATCGGCGCGGCCGAGCCGAACAGACCGTAGATGGTGCGCGCCACCGCCATCAGGGTGAAGGCGACCAGCGCGGCCAGCCAGCCTTCCAGCCCGCTGGTGGCGGCCAGGCCGAAGGCGCCCATGGAGGCGACGAAGCCCGAAAGGCCGATCAGGATGACGCGCTTCCTGCCCAGCCGGTCCGACAGCCGCGCCCAGTAGGGCGAGGTGAGCGTCCACATCAGCGCCGAGATGGCGAAGGCGCCGGCGACCAGGGTGTCCGAAAGCTCGAACGCCCGGCCGATGGCGGGAAGCACCGACTGCAGCGCCATGTTGCCCGCCGCCGCGATCAGGCTGACGGCGAACAGGAGGCCGAAGGCGGTGGAGCGAAGGGTCACACGCTCCGGTTAGGCCTTGCGGCGCGCGGCGTCCACCGGGTCGCGGGCCACGATCTCGAAGGTGTCCGCCGGGCGTCGACGTTCCGGCACGCCCAGCTTCTGGCGCAGCTCGAGAAGATCGATGCCCGGCGGCACGATCAGCACCGTCTCGGGCCGGGCGGCGTTCACCGCCACCACCGCGCCCTTGGGGCAGATGTCGAAACAGCCCGTCTCGATGACCGCGAGATCGGCCTTGCGCCCCTTGCCGACCTTCATCTCGGGCTTGAGGTAGCGCTTCAGCGCCTTCTTCAGGCTCTGATCCCCATCGGGTCCGAAGCCGCCGTCCAGCTTCTTCTGGCACTTCCTGCAGACGAGGACGACCTCGCGCCAGCGGGTCTTGGCGGTCTTGAGCGGCATGGTCCTGAGATGCGGGCGTTCCATGACAGTCGCAAGCGGTTGCGTCACGGTGTTCGTTCCGCCCATGCTGCGGGGCCGCTGTTCCAGGAGCCCGCCATGCGCCACCCCGCCCTCGCCGCCGCCCTCCTCGCCCTCGCCGCCCTGACGGCGGCCGCACCCGCCGCGGCCCAGGTCGCCGCCGCCGAGGTCGCCCGCGCCGTCGAGGCGGTGACGCCGGAGGTCGTCGCCTGGCGTCGCGACCTGCACCAGCACCCTGAGCTGGGCTTCGCCGAAACGCGCACGGCCGGCGTGGTCGCCGCCCACCTCAGGGCGCTGGGGCTGGAGGTGCGCGAGGGCGTCGGCAAGACCGGCGTGATCGGCGTCCTGAGGGGCGCGCGGCCCGGCCGGACCGTGGCGCTGAGAGCGGACATGGACGCCCTGCCGGTGCAGGAGGCGACGGGCCTGCCGTTCGCCTCCACGGCCACCGGGACCTATCAGGGGAACACCGTGCCCGTCGCCCACGCCTGCGGTCACGACGCCCACATCGCCATGCTGATGGGCGCCGCCGAGGTGCTGACCGGCCTGCGGGACCGGATCAGCGGGACGGTGGTGTTCATCTTCCAGCCGGCGGAGGAGGGCGCGCCTCCCGGCGAGCCGCTGGGGGGCGCGGCGCTGATGATCGAGGAGGGCGCGCTGGAGAACCCGGCGCCGGAGGCGATCTTCGGCCTTCATGTCGTGCCGGGGCGGCCCGGGACGATCTTCTATCGCCCGCAGGGGTTCATGGCGGCGTCGGACCGCGTCGACATCCGCCTGACGGGGCGTCAGACCCACGGCGCCTGGCCGTGGAAGGGCGTGGACGTGATCGCGGCTTCTGCGGCGGTGGTGCAGACGGTCAACACCCTGACGGCGCGCACCGTCGATCCGACCACCACGCCGACGGTCTTCACCATCGCCACCCTGGACGCGGGCGTGCGCTACAACATCATCCCGGGCGACGCGACGCTGTCGGGCACGCTCAGGACCTTCGACGTCGATCAGCGCAACGCCCTGATCCAGCGGGCCGAGGCGGCGATCGAGAACGTGGCCCACGCCCATGGCGCCGAAGCCGAATTCTCCGTCCGCCAGAACGCGGCGCTGGTGTTCAACGATCCCGACCTGTCCGCCTGGCTGGCGCCGGTCTTGGGCGAGGCGGCGGGCGCGGAGAACGTCAATCCGGCGACGCCGCCGACGACGGTGGCGGAGGACTTCAGCTACTTCCAGCAGCGCATCCCCGGGGTCTTCTACCATCTTGGGGCCTCGGCCGACGGCGTCGATCCGGCGACCTCGCCGCCGAACCATTCGCCGGAGTTCGACGTCAATGAGTCGGTCCTGCCGGTGGGTGTCCGCGCCCATGTGCTGACGGCCCTGCGGTTCCTCGAGCAACCACGTTCGTGAACGAAAGGTAAAGCGTGACGGGCGGATGCTGGCGCGTTGCAGAGGCCGCGCCCATGCGTCAGTTGCCCGTCCAGCTTCCGCCGGAGCGACCCCGAGGCGAGGGGGGCCGGAGCCTGTTCGGCCTCGCCTGCCTGGTCGCCGTGGTCTTCGCCGCGGCCTGGTGGGCGGCCGGGGCGTTGCTCTAGCCGATCAGTTCAGTGCGCTTTCGAGCTCGGCCTGCCGGATACGGTAAAGCCGGTCCAGCGCACCGGGGCCGTCGACGGCGGCGCGGTCCAGCGCCCGCTCCCAGGCCTCCTGATCGCGCAGCAGGCGACGGGGTTCGACCCGACCCTGGTCCAGCGCCTCATCCAGCGTCCGGCGCAGGCGGCGGTCCGCCGCGGCCAGGCGGCCGTCGCGACAGACCATGGCCTCGGCGCGGGTGAGGGCGTGGCTGCACTCGTCGCCGGCGGAGCGATAGACCCGCGCCTCCCTCGGCGGAGCCGCCGGCTTTCGAGCGGACGCCGCGCCGCCGAGCGGATCGTCGAAGTCCAGCGGGTCCGGCGCGTCGAGCGGGAGGATCGCCGTCTCCACAGGCTCGACCGGCCGGGGCGGCGGAAGCTCGAAGCCGTCGGGCGCATCCCTCAGGACCTCCAGTCGAGGGCCGGGCTCGGCGGGCGGCGGGGGCGGAGGGTCGAACAGGGCGATCTGCAGCCCCGGCCCGCTCGGCTCGCCGCCCCGCCCGTCGAGCGCGGCCCCGACGGCGTTCAGCCCCGCCACGCCGATCAGGCCGGTCGCGGCCAGGGCCCCCAGGGTGATGGTTCCTCGACGCTTCAGCGGCCAGCGCCGACGGCCGTGGTCGAAGGCGGACGTGAAGCGTGCGCGCCAGCCAGGGTTCCGATCCGGGGTCATCGCGCCCGTCTCCCGAGATTGCTCAGCCCGACGAACTAACGCCCCGACAGGCCGGCGGTTCTATGGCGCCGCCGTATGGCGCGTCGTCCAGTCGAGGATCTCCCGCTGCCATTCCACCCAATTCTGCGGCTTCAGGATCCAGTGGTTCTCGTCCGGCACGTGGACGAAGCGGCTTTCGATCCCCTGGCGCTGGAGGGCGGAGAAGGTGGCCAGGCCCTGCTCGACGGGTACGCGGAAGTCTCGCGATCCGTGCAGCACCAGCATCGGCTTCTCCCACTGGCCCACATAGGTGTTGGGGCTCATCTCGGCGTAGAGGGCCGCCCGCTCCCACGAGGGGCCGCCGAATTCCCAGATGAAGTTGCCGATGTCCATGGCGTTCATCAGCATGCCCACGTCGAAGACGCCGGCGTGATTGACGAGGCAGCGATAGGGCTCGTGCGCCCGGCCCGCGATCATATTCACCATGTAGCCGCCGTAGGAGGCGCCGAGCGCGCAGGCGCGCCCCCTGTCCATCCATGGGTTGGCGGACAGCGCGGCCTCGAAGCCCCGCTCCAGGTCCTCCAGCGGGCGGTCGCCCCAGTGGTCGTTGATCGCGTCGGTGAAGGCCTGGCCGAAGCCGGGCGAGCCGTGGAAATTGATCATCACCACGCCGAAGCCCGCGGCCGTATAGACCTGCGGATTCCAGCGATAGCTCCAGCCGTCGGTCCACGGCGACTTCGGCCCGCCGTGGATCAGGTGGGCCACGGGATAGGTCTGGCCCTCGCGCCAGCCGACCGGCTTGTAGACCCAGCCCTGCACGGTGTCGCCGTTCCAGCCCGCGAAGGTGAAGGGTTCCGGCGTCGACAGGGCGGTCGAGGCCAGGAGCGCGGCGTTGTGGTCGGTCAGGGCGCGCGCGCCCTCGACGATCTGGGTGGGCCGGTCCGACGCGTCCCAGGCCATCACCAGCCGCCCGCCCGCCTCGTCCAGGCCCGACACGGTCCCGCGATCGGTCAGGGCGCGAACCCGACCGGAGGCGGCGTCGATCTCGAACAGCTTGTTCTGCCCGTTCTCCGCGGCGGTGGCGTAGAGGGCGCGGCCGTCCGAGCGCCAGGCGAGACTCGCCGGCCCCCGGTCCCAGTCGTCGACGAGGACGCGCGCGGCCGAGCCGTCGGCCCCGGCGATCATGACGCGCGCCTGATCGCCGCCGACGTTCTCGCGGCGGCCCGCCAGCCAGGCCAGGCGGCGTCCGTCCGGCGAGACGGCCGGGGCGAAGTCGGGGGCCGGGTTCTGCTCCGTCAGATTGACCGGCGTGCCGCCGTCCACCGCCACGCGGTAGAGGTCGCTGTTGTTGGTGAAGACCTCGACGCGTCCCTGGGTCTGGGTGGAGAAGACCACATGGCGCCCGTCGGGGCTCACGACGTATTCGCCTTCGCCGCCCTGCGGTCGGGACGGGATGTCCGCGTCGAGGCCGGGCGTGAGATCGCGCGGCGCGCCCTCGGCCAACCCCGAGCCGTTCAGTGGTTGGAGGAACAGGTGATTGCGCCGTCCGTCGTTCCAGCTGTCCCAGGGGCGCAGGGGCAGCCGGTCGTAGCTCTCCACCGTCGCCTTGCGCTCGGACCGCGCCTTCAGCCTGTCGCGGGTGCAGGCGAGGTCCGCGCAGTCGATGAAGACCGCCGCCGACAGGATCAGCGCGTCGCCAGACGGGGAGACGCGGAAGCCGCCGATGTCCACCGGCGCGGTCGTGACCTGGGTCGCGGCCTGGCCCTCGGCGTCGGTCCGCCACACCTGGCTGGAGCCGCCCCGGCTCGAGAGGAAGTAGACGGCCCTTCCGTCCGCGCTCCAGCGGCCGTTCGCGGCCCCGCCGTCGGAGATCGGCAGCCGACGGTTCGCGCCGTCCGCCTCGATCATCCACAGGGCGCCCACGCCCCGGTTGCCGGCCCAGTCGGTGGTGCGCACATGGTAGAGCACCCGTCGCCCGTCCGGGGACAGCTGCGGGTCCGAGACCCGCTCCATCATCGCCAGCTGCTCGAGGCTGAGGCCGCCGGACGCCGTGGGCGCCGGGGCGGCCGGTTCCTGCGCCACGGCGGGTGACGCGAGGGCTGCGCACAGCAAGGCGACGACGACACGCATTCCGATCCTCCCCGATCCGATCTTCAGGGGCGCATCGTTAGCACGCGACGCTGGGCCGCCAAGCCGCCGCGGCTCAGCGTCCGGCCTGGCCGTCGAGGTGCCGGTCCAGCCAGCCGAACACCTCGGTGTGCCACTGAAGGCTGTTGCGCGGCTTGAGCACCCAGTGGTTCTCGTCCGGGAAGACGATCAGCCGGCTCTCGATCCCGCGCCGCTGCAGGGCGTTGAAGGTCGACAGCGACTGGGTGGTCGGCACGCGGAAGTCGAGGTCGCCCTGGATCACCAGCATCGGATCGCGCCAGTTCCGGACGTGGTTGGCGGGGTTGAACCGCTGGTAATTCTCGGGGACGTCGTAGGGCGTGCCGCCGTTCTCCCATTCGGTGAACCACAGCTCCTCGGTGGAATAGCCCATGGCGAAGGTGTCGAAGATGCCGTCGTGGTTGACCAAACAGTCGAACGCGCCCGCCCAGTTGCCGGCGATCCAGTTGATCATGTAGCCGCCGTAGGAGGCGCCCAGCGCGCAGGCCTGCTCGCCATCGACGAAGTCGTAGGTGCGCTGGACGTGGTCCCAGCCCTTCTGCAGGTCCTCCAGCGGGCGGTCGCCCCAGTGGCCGCTGATGGAGTCCGTGAAGGCCTGGCCGTAGCCGGTCGAGCCGTGGAAATCGATCATCACCACCGCATAGCCCGCGCCCGCGTAGGTCATCGGGTTCCAGCGATACGACCAGCTCTCGCCGAAGGACCCCTGCGGCCCGCCGTGGATCAGGAAGGCGGTCGGATACTTGCGGCCCTCGACGTAGCCGACGGGCTTGATCACGAAGCCGTGGACCGTCTCGCCGTTCCAGCCGGGGAAGCTGAACTGCTCATGCTCGCCGAAGGCGCGGTCCGCCAGGCGCTCGGCGTTGACCTCGGTCAGGCGGCGCGGCGCGTCGCGGCCGCGATAGGTCTTGAAGTAGAGGTCGGCCGGGGCGTCCAGCGCGTCGCGGGAGAAGACGAGCCCGCGCGGCGTGGTCTGCACCGCGCCCACATGGCCGGGGCCGGTGACGGGGGTCACCCGGCCGGACGCCACCTCGATGGCGAACAGCCGGGTCGAGCCGACGTCCTGCGCTGTCGCGTAGAGCGTGCGGCCGTCCGGACTCCACGTCAGGCTGTCGGGCGAGCGGTCCCAGTCGGCGGCCAGGGCGCGCACCGCGCCCGTGGCGACGTCGCGCAGGTGGATGACGAAGCGGTCCGCCTCGAACCCCGGCCGGGCCATGGCGCGATAGGCGAGGGTGCGCCCGTCCGGCGAGAAGACGGGCCCGGTGTCCCAGGCGGGATTGGCCTCGGTCAGGTTCTCGAACCGCCCGTCGGCGTCGGCGTTCGACCGCGTGACGTAGAGATCGAAGTCGGTGCTCCAGGGCTCGGTCCGGCCCGCCTCGCGCGCGGCGAAGACGACGGAGGCGCCATCGGGCGTGAAGGCGAACTCGCTCTCGTCGCCGAACGGCTTGGAGGGGGTGTCGCCGTCGAAGCCTTTCGTCACCCAGGCGAGCGGCCCGGTCGCGCGGCCCGAGGCGTCGAGGCCCTGGGTGAACAGGTGGTTCTGCGTGCCGTCGCCCCACGCATCCCAATGACGCACGAAGACGCGGTCGTACGTCAGGCCCGAGCCCATGCGCGGCGCGTTCGCCCGCTCGACCGAACAGGCCAGGTCCGGGCAGTCGGGATGGGCGGACAGGGACACGGCGATGCGGTCCCCCGTCGGGCTCAGGCGATAGGCCTGGACGTCGGTCGGCAAGTCGGTGACCTGGACGGCGGTCGCCCCATCGGCGTCCGTCATCCAGACCTGATTGGACCCGGAGCGCGCCGACAGGAAATACAGTCGCCCGTCCCGGCCCCATCGCGCGGTGTTGGCGCCCCCGTCCGAGATCGCCAGCCGACGCGGTTCGCCCCCGTTCAGCGGCAGCAGATACAGGCTGGTGACGCCGCGGTTGTTCTCCAGGTCGGTGGCGCGCACGGCGTAGACGACCGAGTTTCCGTCCGGCGAGACCTGCGGGTCCGACAGCCGGTTCAGCTCGATCAGATCGCGATAGGTGAAGGGCTGAGGCGCGTCCTGGACCGCGTCCTGGGCCAAGGCGGACGCGGCGGCGAAAGCCAGGACGGCGGCGGCGGAGACGGCGGACAGCAGGCGCATGAGACCCTCGCGACGATGAGGCGCGATCGGTAGCATGGCCCTGCCACGGCGCGGAAGCTTGCCCGACCCTCACGAAGCGGCGACAAGCGGGCGATGGTCCTGGTCGATCCTGAAAGCGTCCGACGCGCCGCGCCCGAGAGGGGCGCGCCGATGCACATCGTCGACGAACTCATCGCCGAGCGGGCGCCCCGGCTGACGGCGTCGTCCGCCTGGCCCCTGGTCCGTCCCGTGCTCTACGCCGTGCTGGGCTACGGCCGGGCGCGCGCCATGGCCGACGCCATCGCCCACATGTCGGGGCCTGACGCCCTGGCCTATGTGTCGGAGCTGCTGAGGCTGGACGTGCGGGTGCTGAACGAGGAGCGGATTCCGGCCACGGGCCGCTGTCTGGTGGTGGCCAATCACCCCACGGGCATCGCGGACGGTCTGGCGGTGCACGCCGCGGTCCAGCGGGCGCGCGGCGACGCCATCTATTTCGCCAACGCCGACGCCCTGAGGGTCAGTCCCCGACTGGGGGAGAGCGTGATCCCGGTGGAGTGGGTCGAGGCCAAACGCACCCGGGAGAAGACCCGCGCGACCCTGAACGCCGCCCGGGACGCCTTCGAGGCGGAACGCTGCGTCGTGATGTTCCCGGCGGGGCGGTTGGCGCGGGTGTCGAAGGACGGCTCCCTGACCGACCCCGACTGGGCGACGACGGCGGCGTCCCTGGCGAGGAAATATCAGGCGCCGATCGTGCCGATCCACGTGGATGGGCCCTATTCCCGGCTGTTCCACCTCTTCGACCGGTTTTCGCAGGAGCTGAGGGACGTCACCCTGTTCCATGAGATGCTGAACAAGACCGGTCGCCGATTCGAGCTGAAGGTGGGGCCGCCGATCCCGCCCGCCCGGCTGGACATCGACGCGGCGAAGGCGACCTATGCGTTGAAGGCCTATGTGGAGCGGGTGCTGCCGGGGCAACCGGACGCGTCCTTTGCCTGAAGGTCGGCGCATGAGGATCGCGCTTCGCGACGAGGCCGCCACGGGGCGGCTGGGCGAGGCGGTCGCCGCACGGCTGGAGGCCGGCGAGGCGGTTCTGCTGTCAGGACCGTTGGGCGCCGGCAAGTCGACCCTGGCGCGGGCCCTGGTGCGGGCGCTGACGACGCCGGAAGAGGACGTCCCGAGCCCCACCTTCACCCTGGTGCAGTACTACGAGGCCGAGCCGCCCCTGGCCCACTTCGACCTCTACCGGCTGGAAACGGCCGACGAGGCGCGCGAGATCGGGCTGACGGAGGCGCTGGACGAGGGCGCGGCGCTGGTGGAATGGCCTGAACGGCTGGGCGAGGACGTGGCGCGCTGGCTTGGGCCGGATCGGCTGACGGTGGAGATCGCGCCGGAGGGAGCGGGTCGCGTTGCGACCGTTTCCGGCGCAGGGAGCTGGGAGAGAAAGCTGCGTGACCTCGAGCCCTGACATCGACCGCGAGGACCGGCGACGCGCCTTTCTGGCCCAGGCGGGGCTGGCCGACGCGCGCCGCGCGCCGCTGCCGGGCGACGCCTCGACGCGGCGCTACGAGCGTCTGACCACGCCGTCGGGGACGACCCTCATGCTGATGGACCAGGCGCCGTCGGCGGAGAGCCCGCCGGCCGATCCGTCGTGGGACGAGGCGCGGCGGCGGGCCGAGGGCTGGAACGCGACCGCGCGCCTGTCGGCGGGCCGGATCGAGGCCTTCGCCGCGGTGGCGGCGCATCTGAAGGGGCTGGGCCTTTCCGCGCCCGAGATCGTGGCGCTGGACCCCGAGAGCGGCCTGGCGGTGCTCGAGGACTTCGGCGAGGCGGTGTTCGCGCGGGTGATCGAGGCGGGGGCGGACCCCCGCGACCTGTACTTCGCCGCCATCGAGGCGCTGGCCCGGCTGCACGCGGCCGGCCCGCCCCCAGAGGTGCTGGACGGCCCGGGCGGCCCTTGGCCGGTTCAGGATTACGACACCGTGGCGTTGCAGGCCGGGGCGGACCTGTTCGTCGAATGGCTGCCGAAGCTGGAGCCCGGGCTGGCGTTCGACGCGGCGGCGATCGAGGCGTGGCGCGCGGCCTGGCTACCGGTGGTCGAGGCCGGGGCGGCGGGGGCGAGCGTCATGGCGCACCGGGACTATCACGCCGAGAACCTGATCTGGCTGGCCGAGCGGGCTGGTCCGGCGCGGGCGGGCATGATCGACTTCCAGGACGCGGTCCGGGCGCACCCGGCCTGGGACCTTCACTCCCTGCTCCAGGACGCGCGCCGCGACGTGGCCCCCGAGCTGGAGGCGGCGGCGCTGGACCGGTACTTCGCCCTCAGGCCCGAGACGGATCGGGAGGCCTTCATGCGGGCCTACGCCGGGCTGGCGGCGCTGAACGAGGCGCGCATCCTGGGCGTCTTCGCCCGCCTGATCGTGCGGGACGGCAAGCCCCGCTACGCCGCCTTCATGCCCCGGATGTGGGACCATCTCAGGCGCAATCTGGAGACGCGGGGGCTGGAGGCGGTGGCGCGTTGGTTCGCCGAACACGCGCCGGGGGAGATCGGAAGATGAGTTCGCCGACGCGCGCGATGGTGCTGGCGGCGGGGTTGGGCACCCGCATGCGCCCGCTGACGGACGACCGGCCCAAGGCGCTGGTCGAGGTCGGCGGGCGGGCCCTGATCGACCATGTGCTGGATCGGCTGGCGGACGCAGGCGTCGAGGAGGCGGTGGTCAACGTCCACTGGTTCGCCGACCGGCTGGAGGATCACCTGAGCGGGCGGACCCGGCCGACGGTCGTCATCTCCGACGAACGGGCCGAGCTGCTGGAGACCGGCGGCGGCCTGAAGAAGGCGCGGCCGCTGGTGGGCGACGATCCGGTGTTCGTGGCCAATATCGACAGCGTCTGGATCGATCGCGGGAATGCGCTGGCCGATCTGATCCGACTGTGGGACCCGGCGCGGATGGACGTGGCGCTGTTGCTGGCGCGGCGCGAGGGCTCGATCGGGTTCGAGGGGTCGGGCGACGTGTTCATGGCCGAGGACGGGCGGCTGACCTTCCGGGGCGAGGCGCCGAGCGCGCCTTACGCCTACATGGGCGTGCACATCACCAAGCCGCAGGTGGTGGACGACGGGCCGGAGGGGCCGTTCTCGCTGGCGGGCGTGTGGCGGCGTCTGGCGGCGGAGGGGCGGCTGTTCGGGACGGTGCTGGAAGGCGACTGGATGCACGTCGGCGACCCGCGGTCCCGCGACGAGGCCGAGGCGCGGCTGAAGGCGGGCGGATGAGCGAATTCGATCCATTCGCGGGCGCCGGGCCGCGCTGGTGGGCGATCCAGGCGCACCGGCCGTTCCTGAAGGACCTGGCCGCGGGGCTGCTGGACTGGCTTGGCCCAGAGGCGCCCGAGCGGCTGTCCGACGCCTTGGTGCTGTTGCCCAATCGGCGGGCGGCGCGGGCCTTCTCCGACGCCCTGGCGGAGGTGTCGGACCATCCGGTGCTGCTGCCGCAGGTGCGGCCGCTGGGCGATCTGGAGGCGGACGAGCCGCCGTTCGCGCCGGGGTCGCTGGAGCTGGACCTCGCGCCGCCGCTGGACGGCCTGACGCGCCGGTTCGAGCTGGCGACCCTGGCGGCCCGGCTGACGGGGCGCACGGAGTCGCCGATGCGGGCGCTGGCGATGGGCGACGCCCTGGGCCGGTTCCTCGACGCGATCTATCTCGAGGAGGTCGAGCGGCCCGAGCGGGTGATCGATCTGGTCGAGGCGGATCTGGCCGACCATTGGCGCACCGCGGCGTCCCTGCTCGGCGGGGCGCTGGAGCTGTGGCCGAGGCGGCTCGAGGAACTGGGGGCCAGCGATCCGGCCCGGCGTCGCGCGACGCTGCTCCGGCGGCTGGCGGCGCAGTGGGATGAGCGGCCGCCGGAACATCCCGTGATCGCCGCGGGCTCGACCGGCACGCTTCCCGCCGCCGCGGCGGTGCTGGGCGCGGTGGCCGAGGCGCCCCAAGGGGCCGTGGTGCTGCCGGGGCTGGACCTGGAGCTGCCCGACGACGTGTGGGATCGGATCGAGGACCAACATCCCCAGGCGGCGCTGAAGGCGCTGCTGGACGGACGCGGCGTGACGCGGGCGGAGGTGCGAGCCTGGCCTTCGCCGGAGACCTCGCGGCGCGGCGGGGCCCGTCAACGGTTGCTGAACGGGGCGCTGAGGCCCGCCGACGCCACCGACGCCTGGCAGGGCGCGCTGAAGGCCTGGCGGTCGGAAGAGGCCGGGACGGGGCGCGACCCGGTCGCCGAGGGCCTCGCGGGGCTGTCGCTGATGACGCTGCGGACCGAGGACGAAGCGGCCGCCGCCATCGCGGTGAAGATGCGTGAGACCCTTGAGACGCCGGGTCTGACCTGCGCGCTCGTCACGCCCGACCTGGAGCTGTCGCGGCGGGTGGAGGCCCGGCTGGCCCGCTGGGGGGTCAGGCCGGACGTCTCGGCGGGGACGCCGCTGGACCTGACGCCGGTCGGGCGGCTGGTGGAGACGGCGGCGCGCTGGATCGCCGAACCGATGTCGCCGCATCTGCTGCTGGCGGCGCTGAAATCGCCGCTGACGGCCCTGCCGGGCGAGCCCGAAGCGTTGGCCGGGCTGGAGGCGCTGGAGGAGGCGGCGCTTCGCCAGGCGCCGCCCCGGGACGCCGCCGACCTGATGAAGCGGCTGGTCAAGGCGCGGGGGCCGGATCGGCGGGGTGCTCCGCCGCCGGACTGGAAATTGGCGCGGCTGGCCTCGGCCGAGCGGCTGGTTCGGGCCGTCGAGGCGATGCTGGACCGGGCCGGCGCCCGCTTCACGCCCGAGGCTTCGGCGGACGACGCGGCGCGAGCGCTGGTGGAGCTGGTCGAGACGCTGGCGGGCGAGGCCGTATGGTCCGGCGCGGACGGCGAGGCGGCGGCCGGTCTGCTGACCCGGCTGATCGAGGCGGGCGGGGCGCTGGGACGGGTGGCGCGGGCCGACCTGCCGGAGCTGGTGCGCGACCTTTTCGCCGCCGAGCCGATCCGCACCGGCGGGGCGACCCACCCGCGCCTGAGGATCCTCGGCGCCATCGAGGCGCGGCTTGTCCGGGCCGACCGGATGATCCTGGCCGGGCTGGAGGAGGGCGTCTGGCCCGCCGGGGCCCAGGTCGATCCGTTCCTGTCGCGGGCGATGCGGAGGACGCTGGGCCTGCCCTCGCCGGAGCGCAGGCTGGGCCAGACGGCGCAGGACTTCGTCCAGGCGGCGGCCGCGCCGGACGTGACGCTGGTGCACGTCGAGCGGCGCGGCGGACAGCCGACGATCCGCTCGCGCTGGCTGTGGCGGCTGGACATGATGGCGAGAGGCGCGGGCGCCGGGATCGCGCGGGACGAGGCGACCGCTGCGCTGGCGCGGGCGCTCGACGCGCCGACCGCGCCGCCCAAGCTGGCGCCGAGACCCGAGCCGCGCCCGCCGGTCGAGCGGCGGCCGAACAGCCTCTACGTCACCGCCGTGGAACGGTGGGTGCGCGACCCGTACCACATCTATGCGCGCTACATCCTGAACCTGCCCGCCATGCTGAGGCCGGGCCAGTCGCTGGAGGCGGCGGCGCGGGGCAACGCCATCCATGAGGCGGTGGACCGACTGACGCGCGAGCATCCCGACGAGCTGCCCCCCGGCTGCGCGGCGGTGCTGGCGGGCTGGATGCGGGACGGGCTGATCGAGGCGGGGTTCCCGGCCGCCGGCCTGGCGCGGGAGGGGCTATTGGCCGACGCCTGCGCCCGCTGGCTGGTCGATTTCGAGGCGCGGCGGCGCAGGGCCGGGACCCTGATCCGCTCCGAGGTGAAGGGGGAGCTGGAGATCACTGCGGGCGGCGCGCCCTTTACGATCAAGGCCCGGGCCGACCGGATCGAGGTGGCGGACGGGGTCGCCGACATCATCGACTTCAAGACCGGCATGGCGCCCAGCCGGAAGCAGGTCGCGACGGGCTTCAGTCCACAGTTGACGCTGGCGGGCGCGATCGTCGCGGCCGGAGGGTTCGAGGGCGTGCCGGCGGCGCGGCCGGGCGCCCTGACCTATGTGCGCCTGACCGGGCGGGGCGAGGCGGGCGAGGAGATCGATGTCGGAGCCCCGACCAAGACCGACGCGCGTACGGCCGAGGAGCTGTCGGCCGAGGCCTTGGAGGGTCTGCGCCGCCGGGTCGAGGTCTATCGCAATCCAGCCACCCCCTATCCGTCCTGGACCGCGCCGCAGTTCGCCAAGGGGCTGGACGGGGACTACGACGTGCTGGCGCGGGTCTGGGAGTGGTCGGTGGTCGGCGCCGACGCCCTGTCGGAGAGCGCGTCGTGAGCGTGAACCCGCAGCGTCAGGCGGCCGATCCGGCCCTGTCGGTCTTCGTCGCGGCGAACGCCGGGTCGGGCAAGACCACCACCCTGGTGGACCGGGTGGCGCGGCTCTTGCTGACCGGGGTCGAGCCCGGCGCGATCCTGTGCGTGACCTACACCAAGGCGGCCGCGGCGGAGATGCAGACGCGGCTGTTCGACAAGCTGGGCGCCTGGGCGCTGGCGGACGATCGCGAGCTGGAGAAGGCCCTGGTCGACCTGGACGGTCGGGATGCCGCCGGGATCGACGATGAGGCCCTGGCGAAGGCGCGGCGGCTGTTCGCACGCGCGCTGGAGACCCCGGGCGGGCTTAAGATCCAGACGCTGCACGCCCTGTGCGAGGCGCTGCTGCGGCGCTTTCCCGTGGAGGCGGGGGTGTCGCCGCGCTTCGAGGTGCTGGAGGACGCGCGCGCGCAAGGACTGTCGCGCCGCGCCCGCGACGACCTCGCCCAGGCCGCGCTCGCCGATCCCGACGGGCCCGTCGGGAAAGCCTACGCCCACTTCGCCGTCGCCATGGATCACCAGCGGTTCGAGGGCTTCCTGAAGCAGCTGGAGGACCGGCGCGCGGAGCTGGCCGCCTATGTCGCGGCGGTGGAGGCGCGCGAGGCGGACGGGCCGTTCACCCTGACCGGCGCCGATCCGGAGCGGACGGCGGATGTGATCGCGGCGCAGTTCCTGTCCGGAGTCGACCCCCAGGCTTGGCGCAGCTGCGCCGAGGCGCTGGCGGCGAGCTCCAAGCGGGACGCGGACCTGGGCGCCTGCATGCTGTCAGTGCTGGAGACGGACTGGTCCCACGCGGCGATGCGCCCCGTCTTCGCCAAGGCCTCGGACGGAACGCCCAAGGGCGAGGACTATCTCGGCACGCGGAAGATCCCGGAGGCGGTGCGCGCGCGCCTGCTGGCGTGGCAGGCGGCCTGGTTCGCGGCCAAGGACGAGATCGCCGCCTGGAAGACCGCGGACGAGACGGTCAAGGCGCTGACGCTCGCGCGGGCGCACGCCGGCTTCTATGAGACGGCGAAGGCGCGGGCCGGCGCGCTGGACTTCCAGGATCTGGTGGCGCGCACGGTCGAGCTGCTGACCGACCGGTCGAGCTCGGCCTGGGTGCTCTACAAGCTGGACGGCGGGATCCGGCACGTGCTGGTCGACGAGGCGCAGGACACCGCGCCCGAGCAATGGGACATCATCCGCGCCCTGACCGACGACTTCTTCACCGATCCGGAGGGCCGCCGCACGATCTTCGCGGTGGGGGACGAGAAGCAGTCGATCTACTCCTTCCAGGGCGCGCGCCCCGAGCGGTTGATCCAGGAGGGGCGCAAGTACCGGGACCGGGTGACGGCGGCGGGCCGGGAGTTCGCGTTTTCGCCCCTGTCGACGTCCTATCGCTCCACGCCTCAGGTGCTCGGGTTCGTGGACGCCCTGTTCGGCGGCGATCCGGTTCGCAGCCGGGCGCTCAGCCCGCTGACCGGCGACAGGCCCGCGCATGCGGCGATGCGGACCGATCCGGGGTGCGTGGAGCTGTGGCCCCTCTATGTCGAGCCGGCGATCCCCGACCGCGAAAGCTGGATCGACCCGGTGGACCAGACCGGCGAGACGAGCGCGAGAAAGCGACTGGCGTCCGACATCGCCGAGGAGATCCAGCGGCAGGTGCACGGGCGCGTGGCGGTTCTGGACAAGGATCGGCGCGAGTATCGGCCCTGCGACTACGGTGACTTTCTCATCCTTGTCCGTCGGCGCGACGCGACTTTCGAGGAGATCATCCGGGCGTTGAAGGACAAGGGCGTGCCGGTGGCGGGCGCCGACCGGCTGAAGCTGTCCGAGCACATCGCCTATCGCGACCTGATCTCGCTGATGCGGTTCGCGCTCTATCCGCACGACGACCTGTCGCTGGCGGAGATCCTGCGCGGGCCCCTGTGCGACGTCGAGGAGGACTCCCTGTTCGAACTGGCGGGCCGCGAGCCGAAGCGGCCGTCCCTCTGGCGCGTGATCCGGGACCGGGCGGGCGAGCGCGCCGAATGGTCTGAAGCGCTGGAGGTGCTCAAGGCGGCGAGGGGCGCGGCGGACCAGACCGCGTTCGGCTTCGTCTCCCGGATGCTCGACCGCGTGGACGGGCAGGGCCGGTCGGGGCGGGCGCGCATCCTGGCGCGCCTTGGGGCCGAAGCGATCGAGGTGCTGGAGGAGACGCTCAGCCAGTGCCTGAACCTGGAGCGTCAGGGGATCACCGACCTGGAGAGCGCGCTCGACCGGCTGGAGACGGCCGAGGTCGAGGTCAAGCGTGAGCTGGAGGGACCGCGCGGCGAGGTGCGGATCATGACCGTCCACGGCGCCAAGGGGCTGGAGGCGCCGGTGGTGATCCTGCCCGACACCACCGGACGCGGCGGCGGCGACCGCCCGATGCTGATCCCGGCGGTGGACGGGGACGACGCCGAGGTCGGCTGGCTGATGTGCCCCTCGTCCAGGGGCGACGACTGCCCCGCCGTGGCGCGGGCGCGGGCGCACCGGGAGGATCGGAGCGACGCCGAGGCGATGCGGCTGCTCTATGTGGCGCTGACCCGGGCGCGGGACCGGGTGATCGTGGCGGGGCGTCGCTCGGCTAGGGCCGGCCCCAGCGAGCGCAGCTGGTGGACGGCGATCGCCCAGACCTTCGACGCCCTGCCGACCGAACCGGTCGAGGGACGGGAAGGGGCGGTGCGGTTCGGACCGGCGCCCGTGACGGCGGCGACGCCCGCCGAGCCGTCGCCAGCATCGAAGACGCCGGACCGGCCGGGCTGGCTGAACGCGCGCGTGGCCCCGGACCGGGGCGCCGAGGCGCTGGCGCCGTCGCGGCTGGCGCCGATCCGGGGCGCGGCGGTTCCGTCGCCGCTGAGCGCGGCGTCGGGCGACGGGCGGCTCGGTCGGTTCGGGCGCGGCAGTCTGATCCATAAGCTCCTGGAGCGGTTGCCGGACTTCGCGGCGGACCAGCGGGCGGAGGCGGGGCGGCGGATGCTGGCGCGCGAGCCGGGGCTGTCCGACGCGGCGGCCGGGGAGATCCTGTCGGCGGCCCTCTCGGTGATCGAGGACGCGCGCTTCGCCGAGGTGTTCGGACCGGGCTCGCGGGCCGAGGTGGCGCTGGCCGGGCGCGCGGCGGGGCTGCCGGGGCCGGTGGCGGGCCGGATCGACCGGCTGGTGGTCACGGCGGATCGTGTCCTGATCGTCGACTACAAGACCCAGCGGCCGGCTCCGGAGCGGGCCGAGGACGCGGACCCCGCCTATGTGCTGCAGCTGGCGGTCTACCGCGCGGTGCTGAGCGAGCTGTATCCGCGACGGACGGTGGAGGCGGCGCTGGTCTGGACCGACGGGCCGAAACTGACGCCGGTCGCCCCCGAGCTGATGGATCGGGCGCTGGAGCGGTTGATTTCCGCCGCGAGCCCCGCCACCTGAGGACGCTGAACGCGCGGCCGGGCCGCGATCGAAAGGAATGACATGGCGACGATCAAGGTCACCGACGACAGCTTCGACACCGACGTGCTGAAGGCGTCCACGCCCGTGGTGGTGGATTTCTGGGCGGAATGGTGCGGCCCCTGCAAGCAGATCGGTCCCGCGCTGGAGCAGATCGCCGACGAGCTGGCCGGTCAGGTCAGCATCGCCAAGCTGAATATCGACGACTCGCCCATGACGCCGTCGAAGCTGGGCGTGAAGGGCATCCCGACCCTGATGCTGTTCCGCGACGGCCAGATGGCGTCGATGAAGGTCGGGGCCATGCCCAAGGGCAAGATCCTGGAATGGCTGGCCGAGGCCGGTGTGACCGCCGGTGGCGACGCGGCCTGACGCACGTGAAAAGGGCGGCCCGTCGGGCCGCCCCTTCCTGGTCTCGATCCAGCCGGAAGGCTCAGACGGTGCGGCGCTTGAACAGCCCCAGCACGAACAGCAGGATCACCGCGCCGATGGTGGCCACGATGAAGGTGGTCAGGTTGAAGCCGCCGACCGGGACGCCCAGCAGGTTGGCGGACAGGAAGCCGCCGATGATGGCGCCGAGCACGCCGACGACGAGGTTGGTCAGCAGGCCGTGGTTGCGGCCCATGATCTGCTCCGCGAGCCAGCCCGCGGCGATACCGATGACGATCCAGGCGAGAATGCCCATGGTGTGCTCCTTCCAGCGTTAGGTGCAGGAAGAATGCGGGCCGCGACGAATCGTTGCGCGTCGGGCTCAGCCGATCAGCTGCATCACCAGGCTGAGCGCCACCGCGAGCGCGCCCAGCGCCGCGCCCGCGAGCGCGCCCATGCCGCCGGACGACCGGGCCGGGCGCCTCGGAGGCGTCATCGGAGAGACGGGAATGAGGATCGGCCGGGCCATGCGGATCGCCTGGAGTTGAGCGTCCAGCATGAGCGCGCGAACTTAAGGCCGAGTTGCGGCGAAGCCTTAACGTGAAGTGGAATCGCCACGCCCCTGTGGCAGGCTTGCCTCACCGGTCGCGTCGACACGCACCACAACGGTCCCGTCCGGCCCCGACAGGCGGATCTCGACCGGCTCGGCCAGGCCGGTGGGATCGAAGGCGACGCGCTGGACGTCGCCGTCCAGCAGGGGCGACACGCCCTCGCTCCAGTCCATGCCCAGGCGGGTCCCGGCGAGCGGCGACCAGCGTCCGCCCGAGAAGGCGAGGGGGGCGACGGCCTGGGCGCCGAGGTCGAGCGCGACCGGTCGGGATGTCAGGATAGCTTCGGCGCGGGCCTCGGACAGGCGAACGACCAGACGTTCGGCGTCGCCCCGCGCGCTCGGCGAGCTGTCCGGAGCGGTGAGGATGACGGCGGTGGCGGCGAGGGCGATGATCGTCACCACGACCAGGACCTCGACGAGGCTGAAGCCGCCGCGTCGCCGGGCGCCCATGGCTCAGGGCCGGGTGCGGACGGTCACGGTGCGCACCGCCCCGCCGCGCTCGAAGCGGATTTCGGCGCTGGCCGCGTCGGCGAGCTGTTGGCGCAGCTGCGCCACCTGCCGCACGCCGTTCAGTTCGACGCCGTTGACGGCCAGGATGACATCGCCGGACTGGAGGCCGGCGGCGCGGACGGCGGCCCCGTCGCCCCGGGTCTGAACCACGAAGCCGTCGATCCGCGCGCCCCTGAGACGCGGGCGCAGGCCCGCCTGGGCCGCCAGGGCCGCGGGATCGACCACCGGATCGGCGGAGGCGGCGGGGGTGGGCGAGACCACCTGCGCGGTCGTCTGGGCCGGAGCGGGGGCGGGCGCCGGCGCGTCGCTGAACAGGAGCCGGCTCAAGGAGCCGCCGCGCGACAGCGTGGCCCCCTCGGCGTCCACCGCCTGTAGCACCAATCCGGGGAGAACCTCCTCGCCGACGATCACCGACCGCTGGGTCCCGTCCGGCAGGCCGATGATGGCCGAGCCGCCGTCGGCGCCGCCCGCCCGCACGCCGAAGAGGCGAAGCTGGGCGGCGTCGCCGGAGCCCGGCTCCGCGAGCGTCGAAGCCGCGCCCGAACGGAAGAAGGCGTCGATGCGCTGGAAGATCTCGAGATCGACAGCGGGCGCGGCGGCGGGGGCGGCCGCGCCCGGCTGCGCCGCTGCGGGCCCGGCGAACACCCACACGAGCCGGCCGGCCTGAACGACCAGGAGCAGGCCGAGCGCCACGCTGACGACCAGCGGCCAGCTCAGGCCGCCCGGCGCAGGCGTCGCGAAGGGGAGCTTCATCCGGGACAGGATCATCACGAGCGCGATCTAGGCCCGGCGCGCGACAGCCGGATGACAGGACGCAGAACAACTTATACGAGTTGTTTACGCCTAGTTGTTACAACTAGAAGTCATGCCGACCCCTCGTCCCCAGCGAGCGCTCCACCGTCACGATCCCAGAGCCGGGGTCGCGGCGGTGGAGTTCGCCCTGGTGGCCCCCTTCCTGATCCTGCTGTTCCTCGCGGTGGCGGTCTACGGCGGCTGGTACTGGCTGGCCCACTCGGTGCAGGCGCTGGCGGCCGAGGCGGCCCGGGCGGCGGTCGCGGGCCTTGATCCCCTGGAGCGCGAGACTCTGGCCCGCGCGGAAATCGCGGCCCAGGCCCCGGGGATGACGGGACTGGCCGCAGAGCGGCTGAGCGCCGACGTGGACGAGACCGCCGAGCGGCTGACGGTCACGGTGCGGCTGGATCTGACCGAACATCCGCTGACGGCCTTGGCCGGCCCCCTGCCGCGCCCTCCGGAGATCCTGGTGCGCAGCGCCGTCGTTCGGGTCGGAGGCTATTGAGGTGCGGGGCTTCGTCCACGAGCGTTCTGGAGCGGTGGCGGTGATGGCGGCGGTCGGCGGCGCCGTCGCCCTGGCCGCCGCCGCCGTGGCCATCGACCTCGGCTCCATCGCCCTGACCGCCCGGCGGGTGCAGGGGGCGGCTGACCTCGCCGCCCAGTCGGCGGCGCGCCATCTGGAGCGCGCGGACGCCGCGGCGCGGGCCACGGCCGCCGCCAATCTGCCGGACCTGACCGGCTATGCGTTGACGCTGGGGCGCTACCGCCCGGATCCGGCGCTCGCCCCGGTCGACCGGTTCACGGCGTCGAGCCTCGACCCCGACGCCGCCGAGGTGCGGCTGACGGCGGAGGCGAGGCTTTACTTCGCCCATATCTTTCTGGGTCGGGAGCGTTGGCCGGTGACACGCACGGGCCGGGCCGCGACCCGCGCCCAGCCGCCAGTCGCGGCCTTCTCCATCGGCTCCCGCCTGGCCTCGCTGGACGGCGGTCTGGCGAATCAGCTGCTGAGCGGTCTGACGGGGTCGCAAGTCAGCCTGTCGGCGATGGACTATCGCGCGCTGGCGGACGCGGACGTGCGCATGCTGGAGTTCGCCGACGCCCTGTCGCACCGACTGGGCGTCACGGCGGGCGACTATGAAGGCCTGCTCGCCCGCACCACCACGTCCGGCGTCGCGCTGGAGGTGCTCGGCCAGCTGACCGGCGGCCGAGCGGGTGACGCGCTGGAGGGGCTGTCTTCGGCGGCGGGATCGGCGGAGCTGGAGATCGGCGACCTGATCGGGGCGTCCGCGACCGGCCCGGACGGGCTGAAGGGCGGGCTGGACGTGGCGGTTTCGAGCCTGGATCTGGCCGGCGCGATCCTTCAGATCGGCGCCGGCCGGCGGCAGGTGGCGCTGGACCTCGGCGCCCAGGCCGGACTGGCGGATCTGGATGTCGTGCTGGCGATCGGCGAGCGGCCGAACGGCAGTCCCTGGATGGCGGTGGCCAAGGACGGCGCGCCGACGATCCGCACCGCCCAGGCGCGGCTGTTCCTGAAGGCCCGCACGGCCCAGAAGCTGAACGGACTGGCGCAGGTCGAGCTGCCGATCCTGATCGAGCTCGCCTCGGCGGAGGCGCGGCTCAGCCGCATCGACTGTCCGGCCGGGGCGGTGACGCTCAGCGCGCGGCCGGGCGTCGGTTCGGTCCGTCTGGGGGCCGTCGACGAGGCGCGGCTGAACGACTTCAAGCGGGAGCCCGTGTCGGGCCCGGCGACCCTGCTGAGCGTGGCCGGACTCGTGCGGGTGCATGGCGCGGCCGCCATGAAGGCGGAGGACCGGAGCTGGGCCGACGTCCGCTTCAGCCCGGGCGACGTGGCGGCCCGGAGCCCCCGCACGGTCCAGAGCCGCGAAATGGTCGAGGGTGCGGCGTCTTCCCTGCTCAGGGATCTGGACCTGGAGGTTCAGGTCCTGGGGCTGGGCCTCGGCCTCGGCGGTCTCACGGCGGCGCTCGGATCGCTGCTCGCGCCCGTCGGAGCGACGCTGGACGGCGTGGTGAACCCGCTCCTGGATCTGCTGGGCGTCGGGCTGGGCGAGGCGAACCTGACGGTCCATGGCGTGGAATGCCCCACGGGCGACGGCCGGGCGGCCGTGCTGGTCGGATGACTTGAGCGCCGACCGCGGCGGGGGCTAGACCGGGGCATGACCCATCCCACGTCCGGCGACATGACCTATGCGCGGTATCTCGCGCTCGACGAGCTGCTCGCCGCCCAGCACCCGCTCAGCGATCAGCATGACGAGATGCTGTTCGTCGTCATCCACCAGACCAAGGAGCTGTGGCTGAAGCAGATCCTGCACGAGGTGGCGTTGGCCAAGCGACTGGTGCGCGCCGGGGATCTGGTGCCGGCCTACAAGAGCCTGGCGCGGGTCAGCCGCATCCAGGCGGTGATGACCCAGAGCTGGGACGTGCTGGCGACCATGACGCCAGCCGACTACCTGCGCTTCCGCCAGGTGCTGGGGCCCTCGTCGGGGTTCCAGAGCGACCAGTTCCGCCGGCTGGAGGCCCTGCTGGGGCTGAAGGACGCACGGTTTCTGGCGTTCCACGAGGACCGGCCCGAAGCGAAGGCGGCGCTCCAGGCCGCGATCGACCACCCCAGCCTCTATGACGACGCGCTGCACCAACTGGCCGAGGCCGGGCTGCCGGTCCCGGCCGAGGTGCTCGGGCGGGACGTGCGCCGGCCCTACGAGCCGCACGCCGGCGTCGAGGCGGCGTGGCTTCAGGTCTATCGCGACACCGCGCGGTGGTGGCCGCTCTATCAGTTGGCGGAGAAGCTGATGGACCTGGACGACGCGCTGCTGACCTGGCGACACAAGCACGTGGTGACGGTGGAGCGGATCATCGGCGGCAAGCGCGGCACCGGCGGCACGGACGGGGTGGGCTATCTGGCCTCGACGCTGAAGCGGCGCTGCTTCCCGGAGCTGTGGTCGCTCAGGACCGCCCTTTAGGCTTCTGAACGATCACACATCGACATCGTCGGACTTGATCCGAGGGTCGGAGGGCGTGTCGCACGGCGCCTACAGATATGGACGCGGACGGTCCGATCCTCGGGTCAAGCCCGAGGATGGCGGCGGAAGAATCTTCAGACCGGCTGAACCACGGCGCGTCGGGCCAGACGGCTGCGGCGCCAGGCGGCGAGCGCGAAGACCAGCGCCCCGCCCCAGATGAAGGCGAAGCTGATCCCCCTGAGCGGCGTGAAGGCCTCGCCCGCCAGCACGCCCACGCAGAATTGCAGGGTGGGCGCCAGGAACTGGATGAAGCCGATGGTCGACAGCGGCAGGCGGCGCGCCGAAAAGGCGAACAGCGCCAGCGGGATCACCGTGGCCGGGCCGTTCGCCAGCGCCCAGGCGAGCGAGGCCGCGCCGTCCAGCGCATGGCCCCCGCCCGAGGCGGTCAACCAGCCCACATAGGCCAGGCCGAACGGGACCAGGATCAGGCATTCGATGAACAGACCGCTCTGGGCCTCCACGGGGACGCGCTTGCGGATCACCCCATAGGCGCCGAAGCTGAACGCCAGGATCAGCGAGATCCAGGGCGGCCGGCCCAGGGCGAGAGCCTGGAACAGCACTCCGACCGCCGCCAGGCCGATGGCGACCCAGCCCCAGCGGTCGATCCGCTCGCGGAACAGCCACAGCCCCACGACCATGTTGAGCAGCGGGTTGATGTAGTAGCCGAGGCTGGCCTCCAGCGTGGCCTGGTTCGTGGTCGCCCAGACGTAGACGCCCCAGTTCACGGCGATCAGCAGGGTCGAGAGCAGAAGCCAGGCCAGGGTGCGCGGCTGGGCCAGCGCGGCGCGCACCTGGCCCCCCTGCCGCGCCAGCCAGACCAGCGCCAGCGCGAAGGGCGCGGCGAACAGGGCGCGATAGGCCAGGATCTCAAGCGCGGTGAAGCCCTGCGCCGCCTGCCCCATGAACAGCAGCGGCATCAGGCCCCAGATGACGTAGCAACCCAGCGCCGACAGATAGGCCGGGCGCGTCTCGCCGGTCACGATCAGACCGTCAGGGTGCGATAGCCGCTCTGAGGCTGGATCACGCCCTGTTCGTCCAGCAGCTGGGCGATCTGCACCGCGTTCAGGGCCGCGCCCTTCCTGAGGTTGTCGGAGACCACCCACATGGACAGGCCGTTCGGGACCGTCGGATCCTTGCGGATGCGGCTGACGTAAACGGCGAACTCCCCGGCCGCCTCGACCGGGGTGACGTAGCCGTCGGCCTCCTGCTTGTCGACGACCAGCACGCCGGGGGCGTCACGCAGCAGCTCGCGCGCCTCCTCCGGCTCGATGGGACGGTCGAACTCCAGCGTGACGGCCTCCGAATGGCCGACGAAGACCGGAACCCGCACGCAGGTGACCGTCAGGCGGATCGAGGGGTCCAGCATCTTGTGGGTCTCGACCCACATCTTGGCTTCCTCGTCCGTGTAGCCGTCGTCGCGGAACGCGCCGATGAAGGGGATGACGTTGAAGGCGATCTGCTTGGGGAACTTCTTCGGCGTCGCGTCGCCCAGGCCGTAGATGGCCTTGGTCTGGTTCCACAGCTCGTCCATCCCCTCCTTCCCGGCGCCGGAGACGGACTGATAGGTGGCCACCACCGCGCGGGTGATCTTCGCCGCGTCGTGCAGCGGCTTCAGCGCCACGACCAGCTGGGCGGTCGAGCAGTTGGGGTTGGCGATGATGTTCTTCTTCCTGGCGTCCTTGACGGCGTCGGGGTTCACCTCCGGCACGATCAGCGGCACGTCGGGGTCCATGCGGAAGGCCGAGGAGTTGTCGATCACGATCGGACCGGCCTTGCCGATCTTCTCGGACCATTCCTTCGACACCGCGCCGCCGGCGGACATCAGGACGATGTCGACCTTGGAGAAGTCGAACTGCTCCAGGTCCTCGCAGCGCAGGGTGCGGTCGCCGAAGGCCACCTCCACCCCCTTCGAGCGGCGCGAGGCGACGGCGTGCATCTCCGAGACCGGGAAGTTCAGCTCTTCCAGGATGGCCAGCATCTCGCGGCCGACATTCCCGGTGGCGCCCACGACGGCGACGCGGTAGCTCATGATCAGTCCCTTCGGGCGCGCTACCGCTCGGCGCGCGGCGCCTCGCTGCTTGAGCGCAATCGGATGGTAGGAAGTCGCATTTAGGCTTTCGCGTCTGCGAAGCAACGCCTTTTCACCAATCGGGTCGCAGTCTAGAGCCAATCCATGCCCTCAGGACTGCGCAAGGCCTATGCCGAGCGGCTGAAATCCGGCCGGTTGAAGGATGATCCCGCCCAAACGCAGGCGCTGGAGCGGCTGTCGGCGCTCGAGACGCGCCTGGGAAGGCGCGGGCTGTTCGGCGGGCGGCCGGACGTGCGCGGGATCTACCTCTGGGGGCCGCCGGGGCGGGGCAAGTCCATGCTGATGGACCTGTTCTTCGCCTGCGCGCCCGAGCCCAAGAAGACGCGGGCGCACTTCCACGCCTTCATGGCCCGGGTCCACGACCTGATCCGTCAGTGGCGCGAGGGCGACGCGGGCGAGAGGCGTCGGGTCTTCGGCCGGCACAGGGGCGACGACCCGATCGGACCGGTCGCCGACCTGATCGCGTCGGAGGCGCGGCTGCTGTGCTTCGACGAGCTGCAGGTCACCGACATCGCAGACGCCATGATCCTGGGCCGGCTGTTCGAGGCGTTGTTCGCGAAGAAGGTGGTGCTGGCCGTCACCTCCAATCGCGAGCCGGGCGAGCTGTACAAGGACGGCATCAACCGCCAGCTGTTCATCCCCTTCATCGACCTGATCCGCGCGCGCTGCGAGGTGGTCGAGGTCGCGGGCCCCCGCGACTGGCGGGTGGATCGGTTCGGGGTCTCGCGCGTCTGGTACGCGCCGTCGGACGACATGGGCCGCCGCATCGCGTTCGACCATCTGTGGGAGGATCTGCGCGGCGAGGAGCCCGAGGAGCCGACGGTGCTCAAGGTCGACGGCCGGCGCGTGGTGATCGACAGAACGGTGGGCGGCATGGCGCGATCCAGCTTCGAGGCCCTGTGCGCCCGGCCGCTGGGGCCGCACGACTATCTGGCGCTCGCTGAACGCTTCCACACCCTGTTCCTGGAGGACGTGCCGGCGCTCGACGAGAGCCGCTATGGCGAGGCCCGGCGGTTCGTGACCCTGATCGACGCGCTTTACGAGGCCAAGGTCCGGCTGGTGACGCTGGCCGAAGCCATGCCGGAGGCGCTGTATCCGAAGGGCCAGGGCGCGTTCGAGTTCGAGCGCACCGTCTCTCGCCTGAACCAGATGAGCCGGCCCGACTGGCTGAAGTCCGACTGAGGCCCGCCCCAGCTTCGCCCCGATCCCGTGATGGAACGCCGATCATGAAGACGCCCGCCCTCGTCGCCGCCCTCGCCCTCATCGCCTCGTCGGCCGTGGCCCAGGCGCCCGAAGGGGTCTCCGTGGCGGACACCCGCGCGTGGCTGATCGGGGCCGGAGCCCAGGTGGCGGAACCTGTCGTGGACAGCGACGGCACGCGGCTGGACGTGACGGACGGCCCCTTGAGCTGGTCCCTGCGGTTTCCCGGCTGCCAGACGGCCGTGTGCGGCGACGCCCAGTTCGCGGCGCGGTTCACGGCGCCGGGCGCCACGCTCGAGGCCGTCAACGACTGGAACCGGGATCAGCGCTTTCTCAAGGCCTTCGCCGCCGACGGGTCGGCGACGGTTCAGTATGATCTGGTTCTCAACGCCGGAACGCCCCAGGACCAGCTGTCCGCCCCCGCGCTCGTCTGGATCGAGGGGGTCAGGAACTTCGCAGTGCGCATCGGCTACGCGCGGGGGGAATAGGGACGTCTCCTCCCCCTCGCAGAGGGGGAGGGGGACCGCGAAGAGGTGGAGGGGGCGACGGCGAGCGGCGGCGCATGGCCTGACGGCCCAGGTTCATCACAACGAACACGACGGCGGCGGACCCCTGCGCCGCCGGCGCTTGACCTCGCCCCCTCCACCACGCTGCGCGCGGTCCCCCTCCCCCGCGCGCGGGGGAGGAGAGGTCAGAGGAAACTGTAGGGGTCCACGTCGACGCTGAGGCGGACCGACCCGGGAACCTTCACCCGCGCCAGCCAGGCGCGCAGGAAGCCCTGCAGATCCACGTCGCGGTCGGCTCGGACCAGCAGCCGCTTGCGCCTGCGGCCGCGAACCAGGGCCAGCGGCGCGTCGGCGGGCCCGTACACCTCCAGCCGCTCGGCGTTGGGAATGGCTTCCGCCAGCGCCCGGGCCGTCTTCTCGAGCGCATCCGGGTTCTCGCTGGACAGGATCAGCGCCGCCAGCCGGCCGAAGGGGGGGAGGGACGCGAGCTCGCGCTCGGCCATCTCGGCCTCGACGAAGGCGTCGCGGTCGCCGGCCGCCAGCGCCTGAAGCACCGGGTGTTCGGGCGTCCAGGTCTGCAGCAGCGCGCGGCCGGGTCGGTCGGCGCGTCCGGCCCGCCCGGTCGCCTGGGTCAACAGCTGGAAGGTGCGCTCGGCCGCGCGCAGGTCGCCGCCGCGCAGGCCGAGGTCGGCGTCCACCACCCCGACCAGCGTCAGGCCGGGGAAGTTGTGGCCCTTGGCGGCCGCCTGGGTGGCCACCAGGATGTCGATCTCGCCCGCCGCCATCGCCTCGATGAGGGCGCGGGCCGAGCGGCCGTCGGGCGCGGTGTCGGAGCTGAAGACGGCGGTGCGGGCGTGGGGGAACAGGCTTTTCGCCTCCTCCTCGACCCGCTCGACTCCCGGGCCGACAGGCACCAGCGAATCCTCCGCGCCGCAGTGGGGACAGGCTTTCGGCCGGGGCATGGAAAAGCCGGTCAGATGGCACACCAGCCGCCCGGTGTAGCGATGCTCGACCAGCCAGGAATCCGTGTCCGGCGCCGTCAGGCGATGGCCGCAGGCGCGGCACAGAACCACCGGCGCATAGCCCCGGCGGTTGAGGAACAGCAGCACCTGCTCGCGCCGCTCGAGCGTCCGCGCCATCGCCTCGCGAAGCGGCGCCGACAGCCACTGGTCCCGCTCCGGCGGCGTCTGACGCAGATCGATGAGGGCGATGTCGGGCAGGACCGCCGCGCCGTGGCGCGCTTTCAGCTTCAGCCAGCCGTAGCGGCCCTGATGGGCGTTCCACAGCGTCTCGAGCGAGGGCGTGGCCGAGGCCAGCACCACCGTCGCCCCTTCGATGCGGGCGCGGGCCACGGCCAGGTCGCGACCGTGATAGACCAGTCCGTCTTCCTGCTTGAACGAGGCGTCGTGCTCTTCGTCCACCACGACCAGGCGCAGGTTGGCGAAGGGCAGGAACAGGGCCGAGCGGGCTCCGACCACCAGATTGCAGCGTCCCGCGATCACCGCCTCCCACACCTTCCTGCGCGCGGGCGGGGCGACGCCGGAATGCCATTCCGCGGGCGTGGCGCCGAAGCGGGCGGCGATCCGCTCGATCAGGGCCTGGGTCAGGGCGATCTCGGGCAGCAGGATCAGGATCTGCGCGTCCGGCTCGGCCGCCAGCAGCCGCGCGACCGCCTCCAGATAGGCCTCGGTCTTGCCGGAGCCCGTGACGCCGTCCAGCAGGAAGGGCGAAAAGGCCTTGGTCGCCGCGCCGTCCGCGATGGCGGTCGCGGCGGCGGCCTGGTCCGGGTTCAGGTCGGCGCGGGCATGGTCCGGTCGCGGGGGGTCGAAGGCGGCGACGGCGGCGATCTCGACGACCTCCAGCACGCCTTCGTCGATCAGCCCCTTGATGACGCCGGAGGAGACGCCCGCCGCGCGCGCCAGCTGGGGCCCCGGCGTCGAACGGTCTCCCAACGCGGCCAGCACCGCCTCGCGCGCGGGCGTCGATCGGGCCGGAGACCGCCCTTCGACGCGGCGGACGCGCCGCTCGGGGCGGGGCGCGGGGTTGCGCAGACCCTTAAGCGCCGTCTGAGCCATCTCGCCGGGCGCCGACAGGGTCCAGCGGGCGGCCCATTCGATGAAGTCGACGGTGCGGTCCGGGAGGGGCGGATCGTCCAGCGCCGCCTCGATCGCCTTCAGCCGCCGGTTGGAGCCGGTGGTCTCGCGCACTTCGGTGACGACGCCGCGCAGGAGCCGGGGGCCGAGCGGCACGGCCACCTGGTCGCCGCGTACGACCTCGATGGGCCCGGGGACCTCGTAGTCGAACGCCTCGGGCACCGGCAGCGGAATCAGGACGGAGGCGACCTTCATGAATGCCCCCCTTCCCCCTCGATGGGGGAAGGGTCGGGGATGGGGGTGGGGGCGCGTCGGTAAATCGTGTGGCGCGAGAGGCGAGGTTGGACCGGCGCCTCTGGAGCTTCGCCGGAAACAGCGCGTGCGCACCCCCACCCAACCCTGCCCCATCGAAGGGGAGGGCTCCGCGAGATATTGAATGCCGGGCATCGACGGGCGACGCGCGTGCGGCTAAACCCCGCGCCCATGAAGCTCTTCCTCGACACCGCCGACGTCGCCGTCATCCAGGACATGGTCCCCACCGGCATGGTGGACGGCGTGACCACCAACCCGTCCCTGATCGCGAAGTCCGGCCGAAACATCGCCGAGGTCATCGCCGAGATTTGCGCCCTCGTCGAGGGGCCGATCTCGGCCGAGGCCGTGGCCACCGACTTCGAGACCATGGTCAAGGAGGGCGACAAGCTGGCCGCCATCGCGCCAAACGTGGTGGTGAAGCTGCCGCTGACCTGGGATGGCCTCAGGGCCTGCCGCGCCTTCTCGGACAAAGGCGTGAAGACCAACGTCACCCTGTGCTTCTCCGCCGCCCAGGCGATGCTGGCGGCCAAGGCCGGCGCGACCTTCATCTCGCCCTTCGTCGGCCGGCTGGAGGACCACGGCGCGGACGGCGTCGGTCTGCTGGAGGAGATCCGCACCCTTTACGACATCCACGGCTTCGAGACCGAGGTGCTGGCGGCGTCCCTGCGCAACCCCGGCCACGTGTCGGCGGCGGCGCTGGCGGGCGCGGACGCGGCGACCCTGCCGGCGGACGTGTTCAGGGCCCTGGTCAAGCACCCGTTAACCGACAAGGGGTTGGATGCCTTCCTGGCCGACTGGGGCAAGACCGGCCAGTCGATCCTGTAACCGTCGCCTTCCCCTCGGAGAGGTCCTTGTCCAACGGCTCGCTCGACCTCTTTCCCGCCGATGACGCCGACGACCTGCACTGGCCGCGCGTGCGCGACTGGCTGAAGGCGCATCCCGAAACCCTGGTGGAGGACCGGACGCTGCTCGAGGAGCTGGGCCTGAAGGCGACGGGCCGCAATGTCGTGGAGTTCGGCAAGGCGGCCCTGACGCGGCTCGAGGCCGTGATCGAGCGCGAGACCGGGGCTCGCCAGCGCATCGAGGCGGTGGCGCGGGCGAACTTCGCGGCCCAGACCCAGACCCATGTGACCGCGCTGGACCTGATGGAGGCGAGAAACCACGCCGATCTGGCCCGGCGGCTGGACGCGGCGGCGCAGGCCCGCTTCGGCCTGGTCGCGGCCGCGGCGGCGCTGGAGAAGCCCGGCGGCGTGCCGTTCGGCTGGCGCGCGCTGGAGCCGGGCCGAGTGGACCAGCTGCTGGGCGAGGACGGGCTGCACTGGCTGGGGCCGAACTTCGACGGGCTGAGCCTGTTCGGCCCGACCGAGGATCAGGTGAAGTCCGTGGCGCTGATCCGCATGGCGCCGTTCACCCCTCACCGCACGGCCCTGTGCGCCTTCGGCTCGGGCGAGGCGGAGGGCTTCACGCGCGACATGGGCTGCGAGCTCGTGGCCTTCGTGGCGCGGGTGGTCGAGCGCACGGCCGAGCGATGGCCCATCCTGGACTGAGCGCGGATCAGGCGCTTCACGCCTGGCTGGAGCATCTGGCGCATGAGCGGCGGCTCTCGCCGCGCACGCTGGAGGCCTATGGCCACATCGGCCGGCTGTATCTGGCTTTCCTGCAACAGCATCGGGGCGAGGTCCCGTCGGCGGCCGACCTGGCGACGGTGACGGCCGCGGAGGTGCGGGCGCACCTGGCGGACCGCCGAGGGGGCGAGGCGGGCCTGTCGGCGCGCTCGCTGGTGCAGACCCTGTCGGCCATCCGCGGTTTCCACGGATTTCTGGACCGGCGGCTGGACCTGCCCAATCCGCAGATCGCGCTGGTGCGGGGGCCGCGCGTCAAGGCGTCCCTGCCCCGCCCGGTCAGCCAGGATCAGGCGATCGGCCTGTTGCAGGAGCCGGGCGCCGACCCGGACGCGGAGCCGTGGGAGGCCGCGCGGGACCGGGCGGTGCTGAGCCTGCTCTACGGCGCGGGCTTGCGGATATCCGAGGCGCTGTCGCTGAGGCGGGCCGACGCGCCCCTGCCCGAGACGCTGCGCATCATGGGCAAGGGCGCGAAGACGCGGCTCGTGCCGATCCTGCCGCAGGTGGCCGAGGCCGCGGCCGAATATCTGCGCCTGTCGCCGTTCCCGCTGGCGCCGACCGACGCGCTGTTCCGCGCGCGGCGGGGCGGACCCTTGAGCGCCCGCCATGTCCAGGCGACGGTGCAGCGCCTGCGCGGGCGGCTCGGGCTGCCCGACAGCGCCACGCCGCATGCCTTGAGGCACAGCTTCGCGACCCATCTGCTCGGCGCCGGGGCGGACCTTAGGAGCCTTCAGGAGCTCCTGGGCCACGCGAGCCTGTCGACCACGCAGAAATACACCGGCGTCGACGCCGAGCGGCTGCTGGGCGCCTACGCCGCCGCCCATCCTCGAGCCTGACCTACCGCGGACAGCGGATCGGACCGCGCCCGCCGATAGGAGCGGGCGGGTCGATGGCCACGGTGGCCCCATAGGTCCGGCCGGGGGTCCAATCGCGGCCGCGCCAGCACCGGCTCTCGGCGTCCCACCAGCCGTGGCCGGGGTGATAGTAGCCGAGGTCGCGATTGTACCAGTAGCCGTCGCTGCGCAGCGCGAAGCCGTACCGCTGATCACGCATGCGATAGTAGCGATCGCCGCTGGTGTAGGGGTCCCAGTAGGGGCCCCAGCTGTCGCGCGGTCCATAGCCGTAGGGATCGCTGGCGCAGGCGCCGAGCGCGAGCGCCGAGCAAACGGCCAGCGCGGTGGTGTGGATGGTCTTCATGTCCGTCTCCCTTCCAAGCCCCGCCTGAAGGGTTAACGCGCGAGACAGGCGAAAAGATCGCGGGTATGGCGAAACGGACCCGCAGCGAGGCGACCATGACCGATCAGGCGACCGAGCCGCTGGACGCCGCCGACCCCTATGCGCGGGAGGCCCAGACCTTTCCGGTCCTGCCCGAGGAGATGGCTGAACGGATCGCGTCCTACGGCGCTCCGGAGACCCTGGACGATGGGACCCTGGTGTTCGAGCGGGGCCAGCGGTCGGTCGACTTCTTCCTCGTGCTGGACGGGGCGATTGAAATCTATGACCTCGACGAGCGCGGGCAGCCGCATGTCTTCACCGTGCACGGGCCGCGCCAGTTCACCGGCGAGGTGGACCTGTTCAACGACCGCCAGATCCTGGTCTCGGGCCGAACGCGCGGCGCCACGCGGGTGGTGCGGCTGAAGCGCGACGTGTTCCGCCGGATGATCGCGGCCGAGGCCGACATCGGCGAGATCCTGATGCGGGCCTTCATCCTGAGGCGTGTCGGCCTGATGCGGCACGCGCAGGGCGGCGTCGTACTGGTCGGCTCCGGCCACGACGGCGAGACCAGCCGCATCCAGAGCTTCCTCGAACGCAACGGCTATCCCCTGAGGCTGATCGACCGGGAAACGGACGCGGACGCCTCCAGCTTTCTGGAGGGCTTTCACCTGAAGGCCGAACAGCTCCCGGTGGTGCTGGCGGACGGCCAGCTGCTGTTCAATCCGTCCGACGCCGAGCTGGCCGACCGGCTGGGCATCTCGATCGAGATCGATCCGGAGCATGTGCACGACGTGGCGGTGGTCGGCGGCGGGCCGGGCGGGCTGGCGGCGGCGGTCTATGCGGCGTCGGAAGGGCTGGACACCATCGTGCTGGAGACCTTCGCGCCGGGCGGTCAGGCGGGAACCAGCTCCAAGATCGAGAACTATCTCGGCTTCCCGACGGGCATCTCCGGTCAGGCGCTGGCGGGACGCGCCCTGACCCAGGCGCAGAAGTTCGGCGCGCGGGTGGCGGTGTCGCGCTCGGTCAAACGCCTGCACTGCGACCAGAGTCCCTACCGGGTCGAGCTGGACGACGGTCGTCGGGTTTCGGCGCGGGCGGTGGTGGTCGCGACCGGCGCCCGCTATCGGCGACTGGAGATCGAGGGGTCCGAGCGGTTCGACGGACGGGGCCTGCACTACGCCGCGACCGCCGTGGAGGCGCGCCTGTGCCGGTCGGAAGAGGTGATCGTCGTGGGGGGCGGCAACTCGGCGGGCCAGGCGGCGGTGTTCCTGTCGCGCTCGGCCGGGCATGTCCACGTGCTGGTGCGCGGCGAGGGTCTGGCGGCGACCATGAGCCGCTATCTGATCGAGCGGATCGACGCCTCGTCGCGCATCACGCTCCACGCCCACACCGAGATCACGGCGCTGGAGGGCGACCCGGCGCTGGAGCGGGTGACCTGGCGCCATCGCCAGACCGGCGAGAGCGAGACCAAGGAAATTGGCAACGTCTTCGTCATGATCGGGGCCCAGCCCAACACCGGCTGGCTGGACGGCTGTCTGGACCTGGACGCCAAGGGCTTCATCGTCTGCGGCGATCCGGCCTCGCCCTATTCGACAAGCCGCCCCGGCGTGTTCGCCGTCGGCGACGTGCGCTCCGGCTCGGTCAAGCGGGTGGCGTCAGCCGTGGGCGAAGGCTCCGTCGCGGTCCAGGCGGTGCACAGGTTCCTGGACCCGGTGGCGGATTGAGGGGCCAAGCTTGACAGTCGGAGGCGCCGCACGCCTCATGGTTGTCATGGACGCCGAGGATAATGACGAAAGACTGGTTCGAGCGCGGTTGGGTCAGGCGTCCATCGCGGCCGTCCTTGCCGTATTCTTCGGCATCGTGTCCTTCGTCGCCGCCGTCCTGGCCTTCGCCAGCGACAGCTACCCTCACGTGCCGACCGAATGGTTCGTGAGCGTCGATCCGACGGAGGGAACGGCGCGACTCCGCTTCGGCTTCTGGTTCTCGGCGCTGCTGATCATCTCCGGCGTGGCGATCACCGCCTATTTGAGCGCCCGCAGAGGGATCGCCTGGGTCGTTCAGACCGAACGGTTCAGACGGCGCCTGTCCGCCGCCCTGTCCAAGGAACGCAGCGCGTCGGCGACCCTGGATCAATCCATGAGCGCGCTTCGGCGGGCGCTGCAGGGGTGGCGCGCGGACGCGGACGACAACGACACCTGGAGATATCGCCGGGTGGAGGAGATCTATGAGGTCGAAGCCGACGGCACCACCACCTCGACGCGGACCTACACCATCGAGGCGGTCAAGCAGGTGATCGGGTTCAAGGTCACCATCGCCGCCGACCCCACCGCGACGCCGGCCGAATTCCCAAGCGACATCGATTTCTCGGCCAGATCCGTGGATGAGGGGACCGAGGTGGAATGGGCCGTCGTGGAAAATGGGCCGCTGGTGAAAACGTTCGCTCTGATCTTCGTGCCGCCCATAAAGGCTGGAGACACCCGACGTTTTCGCGTGAAGCACACCTGGAAAAAGTTCGTTGGCGATCTTCCGGCGAAGGGCGCGTCCGAGTTCTTCTTTGAGTTCGCGTCGGCGGAAGAGAACGATGTCGCCGAGACGGACATGGAGTTCTCGTTCTCAAGCGGACTGGGACGCCTGGCCTTCGACAAGGGCGACCCGACTCAGCCCGGCGAGTTGTCGGCGAGACATCAGGGTCTGGCTCACGAACGTCAGATCTGGACCTACAAGGCCGCAGCGTTGCCCATGAACAACAAGAGATACAGCTTCAAGGTGCGTCGCCTCGGCGGCTGAGGCGACGTCTGGATCAGCCGGCGCCGCTGCCCGGCATGCGAACCTTCCGATAGGTCATCTTGGCGATCATGCTTGGGCTCCCGGCGATTCCATGCGGGAGTCAACTCCCGATTCGCTAATATAGTTCTTACGCCTGCATGGTCCAGCCCTCGACGCCCATGGCGGCCTGGCGGACGGCTTCGGAGCGGGTCGGGTGGGGGTGGCTGGTGCGGGCGATGTCCTCGGACGCGCCGCCGAAGGCCATGGCCATGCAGGCCTCGCCGATCAGCTCGCCGGCCTGCGGCCCCATGATGTGGACGCCCAGGATGCGGTCGGTCGCCGCGTCCGCGAGAACCTTCGCGAAGCCGTCGGTCTCGTGGTTGATCTTGGCGCGCGAGTTGGCGGTGAAGGGGAACTTGCCGGTCTTGTAGGCGACGCCCGCGGCCTTCAGCTCGTCCTCGGTCTTCCCGACCCAGGCGACCTCCGGATAGGTGTAAACGACGCTGGGGATCAGGTTGTAATCGACGTGGCCGGCCTTGCCCGCGATGGTCTCGATGGCCGCGACCGCGTCCTCCTCGGCCTTGTGGGCCAGCATGGGGCCGTGGGTCACGTCGCCGATCACCCAGATCCCGTCCTTGCCGGTGCGGAAGTGGTCGTTGGCGACGAAGCCGCGCTTGTCGAGCTCGATCCCGACCGTCTCGAGGCCCAGGCCCTGCGTATAGGGACGACGGCCGATGGCGACCAGCACGACGTCGCCCTTGACCGTCTCGGCCGCGCCGGCGGCGGCGGGCTCGACCGTCAGCTCCACGCCGTCCTTGGTGGTCTTGGCGGCGGTGACCTTCTGGCCGAGACGGAAGGTCATGCCCTGCTTGGTCAGGGTGCGCTGGAAGGCGGTGGCCAGGTCGGTGTCCATGCCGGGCGTGATCCGGTCCAGGAACTCGATGACGGTCACCTGCGCGCCAAGCCGGCGCCAGACCGAGCCCAGCTCAAGCCCGATGATGCCCGCGCCCACCACGACCAGGTGCTTCGGCACGGCCGGAAGCGACAGGGCGCCGGTGGAGTCCACCACCTTGCCGTCCTCGAAGGCCACGCCGGGCAGGGGCGTCGGCTCGGAGCCCGTGGCGATGACGATGTTCCTCGTCTCGTAGGTCCTGGAGCCGTCGGCGCCCTCGACCACGACCTTGCCGGGCCCGTCGATGCGGCCGCGGCCCTTCAACCAGTCGACCTTGTTCTTCTTGAACAGGAACTCGATGCCCTTGGTCAGGGCGGTGACGCTCTCGCCCTTCTGTTTCATCATCTGGGGCAGGTTCAGCTTGGGGGCCGGCACCTCGATGCCGAGGCCGGCGAAGTCCTTGGCCGCCAGCTCGAACAGCTCCGAGGCGTGCAGCAGCGCCTTGGACGGCATGCAGCCGACGTTCAGGCAGGTGCCGCCCAGCGTCTCGCGCATCTCCACACAGGCGACCTTCAGGCCCAGCTGACCGGCGCGGATCGCGGCGTTGTAGCCGCCCGGACCCCCGCCGATGATGATGACGTCATAGGGTTGGGCGGCTTCGGCCATGGGATCCTCGGAAGCGGGGGCGCGCGGGGAGGGCGCGCCAGGTGCGGAAAGCGGGCGGAAACTAGCGTCAGGCGCCGCCGGGTCAACCGCGGGCGGCGTCACGCTCTCATATAGGCGGTGCGGGGCGGCAGGGGAGTCGCGGACCGGTTCAGGCCCCGAGCTGTCCGGGGATGCGCCGTCGCCGCCTCCGTCGCGACACCGCCGCGATCAGGAGGCCCAGGACGAACAGCGCGCCGAGCACGATCCAGACGGGGTCGACGCCCGCCCGGGTCATCGGCTCCGCATAGGGGGCGAGCTCGGTCGAGCGGGCCGCGATCTCCGGCGCCGCGGAGTCGCCGGAGCGGTCGATGGCGAGCCTCAGGGCCGCGTCGGCCAGGAAGCCGATGAAGTAGGCGACGGCCGCGCGCGGATTGCCCGCGCCCAGCATAAGGGCGGCGACGACGTAGAGGACGACGGCCCCGATCCAGAAGGCGGCGACCGGCAGGGCGACGGGCAGCGCCGCCTCGGCCCGGGTGGCGGCGATCTCGGGCGAGGCGCCCTCGAGGAACGGAGACACGAAGGGCCACGCCAGCCAGCCGGCGTAGGCCAGAACCGCCAGCGCCAGGATCACCTGCAAGGCCCGCATGGTCGAACTCCCTCTCTCCCGCCATTAACCTATAGCACAGGTGGCGACGGATGCGGCAGCCGTCAGGCGCCGGGCAGGGTGATCCGCACTTCGGTTCCGCCGCCGGGGGCGTCGCCCAGCGTCAGGGTTCCGCCGGACTGGCGGGCGAAGGCGTGCGCTTCGCTGAGGCCGAGCCCCGCCGCGCCCGGGCGGGTGGTGAAGAAGGGCTCGAGCGCCCGTTCCCGAACATCGGGCGGCATGCCGGGGCCGTTGTCGCGCACGCTGAAGGTCCCGCCCTGATCCGCGGCCGCAAGGCGCACGGCGACAGACAGCGGCGGCTCGCCCCCGGCCTCGACCGCGTTGCGGACGAGGGCGGACAGCGCGGCCTCAAGTCCCGAGGGGTCGAGCGTCAACATCAGCGGCTCGACCGGCGCCTCGATCAGCAGGTCGACCCCGTCGCCGGCCACGCGCCGCAAGCGCGTCTCCAGGCCGCGCAGCAGCGTCGAGGCGTCCAGCGTCTGGGCCGCCGGGACGTCGTCGCCCTGGGAGAAGGCGGACAGGCGCCGCGTCAGCACCTCGCCCTTCTGTCCTGCGGCGAGCGCCGCCTGGCCGAGGCGCCGCACGCGGGCCGGATCGTCGGCCTGTCGCAGCATCAGGTCGAGCGCACTGGTCATGACGCCGAGCAGGCTGGAGAAGTCCTGGGCCACGCCGCCGGTCAGGCGGCCGACCGTCTCGAGCCGGCGACCCGTCACGCGTTCGGTCTCCGACAATCGTTCGAGCGTCGCCAGGCGCGCGCGGGTCTCGGCCAGCTCGCCGGCCAGGCGCTCGGCTTCGGCGCGGGCGGCGACGGCGGCCTCGTTGTCCGCCTGGCTCTCAACCGGGCCCTCGACCTCCAGCTCGGGCTCGAGGTCCGGCTCGGGGGCCCGTTCGCCAGCCAGCAGAACGGCCTCGATCCGGCCCTCGGCGTCGGCGAGCGGCAGGGCGCGCCACACGACGCCGCCGTCGCCGAGCTGAGGCGACAGGAGGGGCTCGGCATCCTCGGCGCCCGTCAGGACGGCGCGCAGGACCTGTCGTCCCGCCAGGCGCCCGTCCTCAGGCAGGAAAAGCTCGGCGAAATCGGCGCCGTCCAGGCTCTCGGCCCTCAGCGCGCGGGCCTGAGGATTGGCTTCGAGGACGCGGCCGTCGGGGCCGATCACCACGAGCGCGGAGGCGGCGGCCTCGAACACGCGGCGTGTCAGGTCGCGGGCGGGCGGAGCCTGGACGACGACGGGTTCGGGCGGCGCGGCCTCGGGCGTGGTCAGGCCCTCGGTCTCGACGATCGCGGCGGTGGAGCCGATGATCCGGCCCATCTCGTCCTCGATCGGCATGGCCGTGACCGAGACCAGCATCTTCTTGCGGTTCGCCGGATTGGCGAGGATGTGCTGAAAGCCCTTGACCGTCTGGCCGCGTAGCGCCCGGGCGCTGGGCAGGAGGTCCGGCGGGATCGGCCGGCCGTCCGGATAGGTGATGCCCCAGGTGGCGGAGTGGAAGCGCAGGCCCAGAAGCTCCGCGTCCCGACGGCCGAGCAGCTGGTGCGCCGCGCGGTTGGCGAACACGAACTTGCCCTGAGGGTCGGTCTCGACCAGGGCGACGGGGATGGCGTTCAGGATCTCGAACAGGCGCCGCTCGGCCAGGGCGGCGGCGCGCCGCGCCGCCTGCAGCTCGTCGCTGGCGTCCACGTGACGCGCGCCGCGGGTCACGGCGTACCAAGAGGCGACCAGGGCGAGGACCAGGCTGACCCCGGCGACGATCGCCAGCACCAGCACCCAATCGACCTGACCTTCCAGAAACATCGTCGCGTCCCGCTTTCGTACTCGACCCACTCAACTGCAAGGGACGGGCCGGGGCGGGCTTAGCGCAGACGGGCGGGCCGCGCGAGCCGACGGAACGTCGCCATCCCGAATTGACGCAAACGAAAGGGCCGGTCCCGCGAAGGACCGGCCCTCAGGTTCAGGCGCGTCGTCGGATCAGAAGGCGACGCGGGCGATCAGCTGCCACACGGGACCGGCTTCCTCGGTCTCGAGCTCGAACTCGTCGTAGTCGCGGTCGATCTGGTCTTCGAGGTTGTCGAACTTGTCGAAGATCTCGTCCTTGGAGGCGTTGAGCAGGTTCGAGCCGGTCAGACGCACGACGACGTTCTCGCCGAAGGTCTTCTCGACGAAGATCTCCAGGTCCTCGCCGTAGGAGGTGGTGACCTCCTCGGCCAGCACGCGCTCGAAGGCGTCGCCCTGCTTGCGGTAGCTTGCGCCGAAGGCGGCGCCCCAGGTCGGGATGTCGTGGGTGAAGCCGGCGCTCACGATGTAGTCCGACTGGCTGTTGAAGCGGCGGTCGCCGAGGAAATCCTCCACCGAGCTGTCGAGCCAGGAGTAATTCAGGTAGACGCCGGTGTTCTCCAGGCCGACGACGTCCAGCGGCGTCGAGAGGTCGAACTCCACCCCGTAGACCTCGCCGTCGCCCACATTCTCCACCGAGTAGACGAAGGTCCCCGGACCCTCGCTGCCCTCGAGCGGCGTGCCGGACGCATCGGTGACCACCACGTTCTCGATCAGGTCGGTGACGTCGCGGTAGAAGGCGTTGACGCCCACGACGCCGCGACGGCCCAGACGACGCTCGAAGCCGATGTCGAAGCCGACGGAGGTCTCGGGCTCGAGGTCCGGATTGCCGATGAAGTCGCTGTCGCCGACCTCCTCCTCCAGCAGCGCCGGCGACAGGAAGTTGAAGTTCGGGCGGCGCACGGTCCGCGCGGCCGAGAAGATCAGGCGATCGGTGTCGTTCAGCGCGAACCTCAGGCTCGCCGACGGCAGCAGCTCGGCGTAGTCCGTCTCCGACACGCGGTCGGCCGGATCGGCCGTCTCGTCGACGATGGTGACGTCGGTGGTTTCGTAGCGCAGGCCGACCTCCCAGCTCAGGCGGCCGCCTTCGCCTTCCAGCATGACGTAGGGGTCGATGCGGGTCTCTTCGATGGCGTTGTCGCCGCCGGTGATGGCCTCGAACGGATCGGGATAGACGCCCGGCGTGTCGCTCTCGCGCTCCAGGATCAGGGTGTCGCGCTGCTTGTCGACGTACTGCACGCCGAACTCCAGCTCCAGCGCGTCCGACAGGTCGATTTCATGGGCGAACGAGGCCGAGAACTCGGTGTCCTCGATCTCGGTGTCGAGCTGGGCGCTCTCGAACTCGTCCACGCTCGGGAACGGGTCGTAGGCGGTCTCGTCCTCGAACTCGAACTGGTTGTCGGTGATGGCGGCGTAGCCGATACGAAGCGTCGTTTCGCCGTAGGCCCACTCCCGCTCCAGGCGCGCGCCGAGCGACCAGTTGTCGGTCTCGATGTCGTTGACGTTGTCGTTGATCGTCTCGAGCTCGGCGTTGGAGATGATCCCGTCGGCGTATTCGATCGAGTTCTCGCTCTCGGTGCGCTCGGTGCGCACGAACAGGCCCGTCAGGGCCAGCTCGCCGCCGGCGAAGGGGACCTCATAGGCGGCGTTCAGCGCATAGTCGGTGCCGTCGCGCACGTCGGTCTGGACCTCGACGTTGTCGATCGACCCGCCCGGCTCGTCATAGCGGATGCTGAACTTTTCCTTCGGGTTATAGCGGTCCTGCACGTTCGCGCCGAGCAGCAGGCGGCCCGGGCCGACCTCGCCCCCGAAAGTGAGGCCGCCGGTGTAGCGGAACTCGCCGTCGTCGAAGCGCATGGCGCCGGCGCGGACATAGCCGCCGTCCAGGGTGTAGGCGTCACGCAGCACGATGTTGATGGCGCCGGCGACGGCGTCGCCCGAGCGATTGGCCGAGGAGGAGCGCACCACCTCGACCCGCTCGATCAGCTCGGCGGGGATGCGGTCCACGAAGAAGGAGCGATCGACGCCGGCGCCCGGGACGCGTTCGCCGTTGATCAGGATCTGGGTATAGCCCGGGTCCAGGCCGCGCAGGCGGACGCCGTCCGACTCGAGCACGTCTGACAGGAAGGCCACCGAGGGCACGCGCTTCAGGGCGTCGCCGACGGTCAGGGGCTCGAAGCGCTGGAAGTACTCCAGGTCGTAACTCAGGGTCGGCGCGACGTCCTCAGTACGGTTCCGGAAGACGGGCTGGCCGGTGATGATGATCTCCGACACCTGCGTCGGCTGGTCGTCGGCGTCCTGGGCCGCGACGGGCTGGGCGAGGCCGAAGAGGAGCGGCGTCAGCGCCGCGCTCATCCACAGAGAGGCTTTCATGAGGGTTCCCCGACGCGGCGCGCGGGTTCAGCCCCACGATCGACCGCTCGGGTGTCGGCTCTAGCTTCGCCGCCGCCCGGCGCGCCAATCATCGTTCGGCGACGCTTGCACGGCGTCCATGTGTCAATCCCTCCGCGGGCGGATCAGATCAGGCGCCAGCTTTGCGGGCGAAGGCCCAGGCGGCCTCCGCGAGGGGCAGGGCCTGGGCGGCCATCTGTCGGGCGTGGGCGGAGGTCGCGGTGCCGTCGCGCACCCGCCCGGCGATGCCCTGGCAGATCGCCGCCAGCCGGAACAGGTTGTAGGCGTAGAGCCAGTCGAGGTCGGCGGGGCGAAGGCCGGTCAGGCCGGCGTACAGTTCGACCATCTCCTCGACGCTCGGGATCCCCAGAGCCTCGAGATCGGCCCCCGCGAGGCCGTTCCTGAGGGACGCCGGAATGGCCCAGGCGATCAGGAAGTAGGAAAAGTCCGCCATGGGGTCGCCGAGCGTCGACAGCTCCCAGTCCAGCACGGCTCGGACTTCCGGCGCGTCGGGCGCCAGGATCAGGTTGTCGAGCCGGTAGTCGCCGTGGACCACCCGCGCCGGCCCCTCGGGGGGCAGGGTCTGGGGCAGCCAGTCGATCAGCCGGTCCATGGCCGGGATGGGATCGGTCTCGGACGCCCGGTACTGCTTGGACCAGCGGCCGACCTGGCGGGCGAAGTAGTTGCCGGGCTTGCCGTAGTCCGAAAGGCCCATGGCGGCCGGGTCGTAGGCGTGCAGCTGGGCCAGCGTCCGGACCTGCGCCTCGTAGATGGCGCGGCGCTGGGCGGGTTCGAGCCCGGGAAGCTTGAGGTCCCACAGGACCCGGCCCTCGACCCTGGCCATGACATAGAACATCGAGCCGATGACGGCGTCGTCGGCGCACAGGGCGTAGGGCCGAGCGACGGGGAAGCCCTGGGCATGCAGGGCCGAGATGACCTGGAATTCGCGGTCCACGGCGTGGGCGCTGGCCAGCAGCGTCCCGGGCGGCTTTCGGCGCAGGACGTAGGCGGCGGTCGGGGTCGTGAGTTCGTAGGTCGGGTTGGACTGCCCGCCCTTGAACTGCCGGATCGTCAGGGGGCCGGCGTAGCCGTCGACGTGATCGCGCATCCAGAGGTCGAGGGCGGCGGCGTCCAGCGCATGGCGGGGGTCGACGTCGCGGGTGCCGGAGAAGGCGTCCTGCGGGTCCAGGCTGGGGTCTTGGGTCATGCGGTCTCCGGATCGGCCGCGATCATGGCGGCGCGCACCGCGGCGCGCCAGCCCCTGAGCAGCCGCCCTCGCTCAGCGTCGTCCATGCGTGGGATCCAGCGGGCCGGGGCGGCGTCCTCGCGCGCCTCGAGATCGTCGATCAGGCCCGCCCCGAAGGCGGCGAGACGCGCCGCCCCCAGCGCCGTCATCTCCTGATAGGCCGGCCGCTCGACCACGACCTCGCAGATGTCGGCCACGAACTGCATGGCCCAGGCGTTGGCGGTGACGCCGCCGTCGACCTTAAGCACCGACAGCTGCGGCGCGCCGTCCTGCTTCAGGGCGTCCAGCAGGTCGTGGGTCTGATAGGCCAGGCTCTCCAGCGCCGCGCGGACGAAGTGGGCGGGGCCGGCGTCGCGGGTCAGGCCGGTCAGGGCGCCGCGCGCGTCCGGCGCCCACCAGGGGGCGCCCAGGCCGGTGAAGCCGGGGACCAGATAGACGCCGCCGTTGTCGGGAAGGCTTTTGGCCAAAGCCTCGGACTGGCGGCTCTCGTCGATCACCTTCAGCCCGTCCCGCAGCCACTGGATCGCCGAGCCGGCAGAGAAGATCGAGCCTTCAAGGGCGTAGGCGCGCGCGCCGTCGGCGACATAGCCGAGCGTGCCCAGAAGGCGCGCCGAAGACGGGACCGGGCGATCGCCGACATTGGCCACCAGAAAGGCGCCGGTGCCGTAGGTGATCTTGGCGTCGCCGGCCTTCAGCGCGCCGTGACCGACCAGCGCCGCCTGCTGGTCGCCCGCCGCGCCGGTGACGGGCAAGGCCTTGCCGAAGATCTCGGCGGCGGTGGTCGCCAGCGGTCCGGCGCAAGCGTGGATGCGCGGCAGGGCCGGCTCCGGGACGCCGAACAGCTCGCACAGGTCGCCGCGCCAGGCCAGGGTGTCGAGATCCATCAGGCTGGTGCGCGCGGCGTTGGTGGCGTCGGTGACGTGGGCGCGGCCGCCGCTGAGCCGGTCGATCAGCCAGGCGTCGACGGTGCCCAGCCGGATCTCGCCCCTCGCCGCCCGCGCCCGCGCGCCGGGCACCGCGTCCAGCAACCAGGCGAACTTGGTCGCGGAGAAGTAGGGGTCGAGGATGAGGCCGGTGGCGGCCTGGACCTTCGGTTCATGCCCTGCGGCGGCCAGCGCCCGGGTCGTCTCGGCGGTGCGGCGGTCCTGCCAGACGATCGCCCTGTGCAGGGGTTCGCCGGTCGCAGCGTCCCACACCACGGCCGTCTCTCGCTGGTTGGTCAGACCCATCGCGGCGAAGCGGGCGACGCCCCCGGCCTTGTCGACCACTTCGCGGCAGGTCTGAAGCGCCGCGGCCCAGATTTCGGCGGCGTCGTGCTCGACCCAGCCGGGATGCGGATAGTGCTGGGCCAGCTCGATCTGGCTGACCGCGACCGGGGTCAGGCTTCCCCCGCCGGTCAGGGCGAACGCCACCGCCCGGGTCGAGGTCGTGCCCTGGTCGAGGCTGAGGATCAGCGGGTCCATTGCGGCACTCTACGCAAAGCGCCGCGGTCAGGTTAAGGGGCCTCATGCGCACTCCCTCCTTCGACGGCGTTCTCGACGCCGCCCGTCAGATCGCCCCGGTCGCCGTCCGCACGCCGCTGATCGAGCACCCGGCGCTGAACGAACGCCTCGGCGGCCGGGTGCTGTTGAAGTGCGAGACCTTCCAGGTGGCCGGGGCCTTCAAGTTCCGGGGCGCCTACAACCGTATCAGCAGGCTTAGCCCAGATGAGCTGAAGCGCGGGGTGGTGGCCTATTCCTCCGGCAATCACGCCCAGGCCGTGGCCCGGGCGGCCCAGCTGATGGGGACCCGCGCCCTGATCGTCATGCCGGCCGACAGCCCGAAGGTGAAGGTCGAGGGCGTGCTGGGCTTCGGCGGCGAGGTGCGCAGCTACGACCGCTATCGGGAGAGTCGCGAGGCCATCGGGGCCGAGATCGCGCGTGAGCGAGGCTCGGTGCTGGTCAAGCCGTTCGACGACCCCTTCATCATCGAGGGCCAGGGTACGGCGGGGCTCGAGATCACCGAACAGGCGGACGCGCCCGCCGATCAGCTGGTGTGCGGCGCCTCGGGCGGGGGGCTGATCGCCGGCATCAACCTGGCCATGGCGGCGCGCTGGCCCGACACTCGGGTGATCGGGGTGGAGCCCGCCGGCTACGACGACACCCGCCGGTCGCTGGCGGCGGGCGAGCGCATGACCCACCCGCCGGCCTCGGGACCGACCATCTGCGACGCCCTGATGACCGATCGGCCGGGCGAGCTGACGTTTCCGATCAACCGTCGACTGGACCGGGTCGAGACCGTCACCGACGACGAGGCGGCCGAGGCGGTCCGCTTCGCCTTCCGTCAATTGAAGCTGGTGGTCGAGCCCGGCGGGGCGGTGTCCCTGGCGGCGCTGCTGGCGGGCAAGGTCCAGGCGAAGGGGCTGACGACGGTCGCGGTGCTGTCGGGCGGCAACATTGATCCGGCGCTGTTTTCGGCCATCATCGAAGACCGCTTCCCCGGGAGAGCCGCATGACCAGACCGTCCGACCTGTCGTCCCTGATCGGCCAGGAGGTCGGCGTCAGCCGCTGGATCGAGGTGGACCAGGCGCGCATCGACGCCTTCGCCGACATCACCGAGGACCGCCAGTTCATCCACATCGACCCGGAGGCCGCGAAGGCGACCCCGTTCGGCGGCACGATCGCCCACGGCTTCCTGACGCTGAGCCTCGCGTCGGCCATGTCGTACGACGCGGTCAAGCCGCTGGAGGGCGTGGTGATGGGCGTCAACTACGGCTTCGACAAGCTGCGGTTCCTCGCGCCGGTGCCGGCCGGATCGCGGGTGCGGGGGCGGTTCAAGCTGCTCTCGGCCGAGGACAAGGGCGGCGGGCGCTGGCTCCTGAAGCACGAACTCACCGTCGAGATCGAGGGCGCCGACAAGCCCGCCCTGATCGCCGAATGGCTGGGCATGCAGATGGTCGGCGGCTGACCTTCGCTCCTCCTCCATCCTGATGGGGGAGGGGGACCGCCCGAAGAGTGGTGGAGGGGGCGAGTTCAAGCACCGGCGCTCTCGGTCGCCCCCTCCACCGCTTCGCGGTCCCCCTCCCCCGCTCGCGGGGGAGGAGAGGGCTAAACCGGCTCCCCGCGCAGCAGTTTCGGCAGGTCGCCGGCGCCGCCGCCCGCCTCCTGCATGAAGGCGCGTCTGAGCGGGGCGATGCGGTTGACCGCCGCCATGCCGAGGTCGCGGGCCAGCCGGATCGGCGCCAGGTCGTTCGAGAACAGCCGCACGAATCCGTCGAAGCCGGCCGTCAGCGCCACATTGTCGAACCGGCGCCACCGCGCATAGCGGTCGAGCACGGCTTCCGAGCCCAGGTCCTCGCCGCGCCGGGCGGCCTCGACCAGAACCTCGGTCAGCGCCGCCACATCCTTCAGCCCCATGTTGAGCCCCTGGCCCGCCACCGGATGCACCCCGTGGGCGGAGTCCCCGACCAGGGCGACGCGGGGCGCGGTCAGCGCCTCGGCCAGTTCGAGCGCCAACGGATAGACGAAGCGCGGCCCCTCGATCGTGACCTCGCCCAGGAACTCGCCGAAGCGGCGGCGCAGGTGGGACAGGAAGGCGGCGTCGGACGCGTCCCGCAGCGCCTCGGCCCGACGCGTCGACTCGGTCCAGACGAGGCTGGCGCGGCGCTCGGTCAAGGGCAGGATGGCGAAGGGCCCGTCCGGCAGAAAGTACTCGTGCGCCACGTTGCCGTGATCCCGCTCCAGCCGCACCGTGGCCACCACCCCGCTCTGGCGGTAACGCCATGCGACGGCCCCGATCCCCGCGGCCTGACGCACCCGCGAGCCGCGCCCGTCGGCGGCGACCACCAGCGGGGCCTGGATCCCCGTCCCGTCCTGAAGTCGCGCGCGCACGCCGTCGCGCTCGATCCCGAGATCGTCGGTCCGCACGGGCGCCAGCAGGGCCACGCCGTCGCGCTTCAGCGCCTCGGCCTGGGCCAGGCGGATGCGCCGGTTCTCGACCAGATAACCCAGCGGCTCGCCCTGGGTGCGCTCGGCGATCTCATCGGCGTCGAACCGCAGGAAGGCGGGCGACGGCGGGGGCGATGCGGCCCCGGGACGTCGGCCATCGGTCACCAGGATGCGGTCCATGCGGCAGGCGTGAGGCTCCAGCGCCTCGCCCATGCCCAGCGCCTTCAACATGCGGAAGGTGGAGAAGGCGATGGCGGTCGCGCGGCCGTCGTAGGTCGGGGCCAGGCGCTCGGCCGGCGCCTGGGCGTCGACCACCAGCGGCTCCAGCCCGTGCCGCTTGAGCGCCAGCGCCAGGGTCGCGCCGGCCAACCCGCCGCCGACGATCAGCACATCGGGACGAAGGGGCGCGGAGGGCTCGGTCATGGCCGCTTCATCGCGCCCTAGGCCGGGCTCGTCCAGCGCTGACGGCGTCGCATGGCCTCGACCGCCGCGATCAGCCGCGCGATCTGAGGCGGGTCGGACAGCCGGTGGTCGCCGTGCTCGATCCGCTCAAGGGTGACGTCCGCGCCGGTCAGCCGCTCGATCAACTCGACCTGATGGCGCCACGGCACGACGTCGTCGCGCAGACCCTGCAGGATGTGGGCGGGCGCCTCGAGCCGGATCGGCCGGTCCAGCAGCAGCCAGTCGCGCGCCTCCTCGAAGAAGCGCCGGGTCAGCACATAGTCGCCCAGCCCTGGGTCGGCGATCGTCGCCTGGCCGTCGCGCAGGATGGCCTGGCGCTCGTGATCCTGAAGCGAGGGCCACATCAGTCGTTCGGTGAAGTCCTGCGCGGGGTTGATCAGCACGAGGCCGGCGACCGCCTGCGGCCGGGCCAGGGCGGCGTGCAGCGCCACCCAGCCGCCCATGGACGACCCGACCGGGATCACCGGGCCGCCGATGTGGTCGATCAGGGCCAGGGCGTCCTCGCGCCAGCGGCCGATCGTGGCGTCCGTCCAGGCGCCCGAGCTCTGGCCGTGGGCGAAGTGGTCGTAGCGGACATAGGCCCAGTCCCGCTCGCGCGCGGCGGCGTCCAAAGCCAGGGCCTTGGTCCCCTCCATGTCCGAGCGGAACCCTCCGATCCACAGGACCGTCGGCCCGGCGCCTTCGACACGGCGATAGGCGAGGGCGTGGCCGCCCTGGGTGTCCAGCCGTTCGATCGCGTCCATGTCGCCCTCTCGCGCAAAGCCTCCGCGCCTGATAGCCAAACCGGATGGCCGACGGAAACGCCCCCCAAGTCCTGTTCGTCACCTCCAACCGCATCGGCGACTGCGTGATCTCGTCCGGCGTGATCCGCGAGATCGCGCGGCAGGTTGCGGGCGCGGAGATCACCGTGGCGTGCGGGCGGCCGCCCGCGCCCTTCTTCCGTTCGGCGCCGGGGGTGGTGAAGGTCATCCCGCTCGACAAGAAAAAGCTGTCCGGCCACTGGCTGGACCTGTGGCGACAGGCGCGGGCGACCCGCTGGGAGATGGTCGTCGACATCCGGGGCTCGGGCCTGGCCTGGCTGCTGAACGCGCGCCGCCGGATCGTCTATTCGCGAAAGCTCGAGACGGGCCTGAGAAAGGTCCAGATGGTCTCGGCCATGATGGGCGCGGACCGCGACCTGGATCCGGAGATCTTCCTCGATGACCGCGCGCGCTCCGAGGCGGCCGCCGTCATCGATCCGCAACTGGCGGGAGGCGCCGGGTCGGGACCGATCCTCGCCCTGGCGCCCATCGCCCACCAGCCCGGCAAGAGCTGGCCGGCCGATCGGTGGGGGGCGCTGGTCGAGCGGCTGAAGGTCGAGCCGCGCTTCGACGGCTGGCGCTTCATGGCCGTGGGCGGGCCGGGCGATCGGCCGCCGGCGACGCCGGCGCTTGAGGCGGCCGGGCCGCGCGGGATCGATTTCGTCGGCAAGGGGGACATCCTGGCCTCGGCCGCCGCCATCGACCGGGCGGACCTGTTCGTCGGCAACGACTCCGGGCTGATGCATGTCTCGGCGGCGCTGGGACGACCGACGCTGGGCCTGTTCGGCCCGACGGAATGGTGGCTCTACGGCCCCTGGGGCCCGAGGACGGCGACGGTCGCCTCCAATGAGACGCGCGGTCAGTTCGCGCCGATCGAGGACCTGACGGTGCAGCACGTCTTCGAGGCCGTGATCCGGCTGCACGACGCGCACATTCGCCGCTGATCCGCCCTGCCGCCTTGAAATCACGGGCCGCGGCGGGCATATCTGACGCCTTGGGAGGGACCGTGCGCAGGCGCGCGGTTTCGCTCGCCCGACGACGACACCCTTCATCGACCACATAAGGAAACGACGCCCATTCGCCGTCCCATGCAAGCGCCGCCCGTCAAGGACGGTCCGCGCACGAACCAGGAAATCCGCGCCGCCCGCGTTCTGCTGATCGATCAGAACGGCGAGAAGCAGGGCGTCATGCCCATCTCCGCCGCGCTGGAGGCCGCCGAGGAAGCCGGCATGGACCTGGTCGAGATCGTCGCCACCGCCGATCCGCCCGTCTGCAAGATCCTGGACTACGGCAAGTTCCGGTTCCAGGAGCAGAAGAAGAAGGCCGAGGCGCGCAAGCGGCAGAAGGTCGTCGAGCTGAAGGAGATCAAGCTCCGGCCCAACATCGACACCCACGACTACGAGGTGAAGGCCAAGGCCATGCACCGGTTCTTCGAGGAGGGCGACAAGGTCAAGGTGACCCTGCGCTTCCGGGGTCGTGAAATGGCGCACCCCGAGCTGGGCATGAAGCTGCTCAACAAGGTTCAGGCCGACTTCGACGAGGTCGCCAAGGTCGAGTACGCCCCCCGCATGGAGGGCCGCCAGATGATCATGATCCTGGCGCCGAAGTAGGCTTCGATCAGGCCGCCATGACGGCGTCCGGCTCGGCCGTCGACAAAACCCGACGCATCGCGTCCAGCAGGGCGTCGGGGCGGATCGGCTTCTCCACCACCGCCGCCATGCCCGCCGCGCGATAGACCTCGGCGTCGCGCGGATCGGCGTTCGCGGTCAGGGCGATGATCGGCGGATCGCGGTCGAGCCCCGGCGTCGCCCGGATCGCGGCGGTGGCCTGCAGCCCGTCCATCACCGGCATCTTGATGTCCATCAGGACGAGATCGAAGCGCTCCTGCTGAACCGCCCGCACGGCCTGGGCTCCGTCCTCAACGGCGGCGTGGGTGCAGCCGAAGGTCTCCAAGAGCTTGCCGGCCACGAAGCGGTTGGTGGCGTTGTCGTCCGCGATCAGGACGTGCAGCGTCTCATGCGGCGTCGGCGGCGCGATCTCGGCCTCGGCGGCGGCGATGTCCGGATCGGATCGTTCCAGCGGCAGCTCGAACCAGAAGCGCGCGCCCCCGCCGGCGCCCGTCTCCAGTCCGATCACCCCGCCCATGCGGTCCACGATCTGACGACAGATGGCGAGGCCCAGACCGGCGCCGGCGCCCTCGCGGCCCGCCTGTCCGGTGTTGAACGGCTCGAAGATGGTGGCGGCGGCGCTCTCCGGCACGCCGGGCCCGGTGTCCTCGACCTCGGCCCGCAGGCGCAGGGGATCGCCCGCGCCGGAGCCGGTCAGGCGCACGGTCACCCGCCCGCCGACGGGCGTGAACTTCAGGGCGTTGCCGATCAGGTTGTTGAGCACCTGCTTCATCCGCATGCCGTCGGCGCGAACCCAGGCGGTCTCCACCTCGGACGCGTCGACCTCCAGCCGAATGGCGCGCTCCTCGGCGCGAGGTCGCCACAGCATCTCGACGTCGCGGGCCAGGCCCGAAAGGCGGAGCGATTGGGGCTCCAGGGTCAAGAGGCCCGCTTCGGCGCGCGACATGTCCAGCGCGTCGGTCAACAGGCGCAGCAGCGTGCGCCCGGAGTCCAGGATCGTCGCGACATAGGGCTTGAGCTCGGGCTGCTCGAGCTTGCGGTCGATCAGTTCCGCGACGCCCAGCACCCCGTTGAGCGGCGTGCGGATCTCGTGGCTCATGACCGCCAGGAACTCGGACTTGGCCCGGCTGGAGGCGCGCGCCTCGGCCTCGGCGCGCGACAGGTCGGCGGCGAGCGCGGTCATCTGATCCGCGCGCTGGCGATAGAGGGCCGATCCGGCCTGCATCAGGTGAAGCGCCGTGCCGACGCCGACGTACCGGCCCTGGTCGGTGACGATGAACCCGCGCAGCAGGGCGCTCATGTTCGCGGCCCCCGCCTGGCGGAAGAAGGCGTCGGCGGGCGTGGAGGCCTCGGCGCGCGGCGCGTCGGCGTCCATCAGGGCCTGAACCGGCCGGCGGGCGTAGAGGGCGCGTCCGTACTCCGCCCCCATCTTGAGAAAGAAGGCGTTGCGTTCGACCAGCCCCAGGGGGCGGCCGTCGCCGTCCACCACGGCCAGGGCGAGGACGTCGGGCTCGGCCTGAAAACGGTCGAAGACCTCGGCGCCCCGGGCGTCCGGAGCGATGGGCTTGATCCGTTCGACGAAGTCACCAATGACGGCCATGGCTGTTCCCGGGGAGAGGACAGCCGCAAGCTGAGCCGGGGCGCTTAAGATCAGCTTGACCCAACATCAAGTTTTTACGACGCAATTTTGGATTTCATTCCGCCTACGGACGGAGCGGATAGGTCGCGGGGCTCGCGGCTTTCCCACAGCCCGGCTTGAGCCTAGAAGCGGCGCATGAGCGCCGCGATATCCGATCAGGCTCCGAATGGCCCGAAGGCGTCCGCGCTCGCAGTGCTGTTCGCCATCGTCTTTCTGAACCTCGTCGGCTTCGGCCTGGTCATTCCGCTCCTGCCGTTCTTCGGCGAGAGCCTGGGCGCCCCGACCTGGCAGGTGACGCTGATGTTCTCGGCCTATTCGCTGGGTCAGTTCTTCGGCGAGCCGATCCTCGGCCGGCTGTCGGACCGGATCGGGCGCAAGCCGGTGCTGATGATCACCCTCCTGGCCAACGCCGTCGGCTATCTTGCGCTGGCCTTCGCGCCCAACATCTGGACTGCGATCGCGATCCGGCTGTTCACGGGCGTGGGCGCCGGCAACATCTCGACGGTCCAGGGTTATGTGGCCGACGTGACCCCGCCGGAGCGGCGGGCGGGGCGCATGGGTCTGATCGGCGCGGCCTTCGGCGCCGGCTTCATCGTCGGTCCGGGCCTGGGCAGTCTCCTGGCCCGCCCCGAGCTGGGGCGGCTGGGCTACCAGATTCCCATCTTCGCGGCCGCGGGGCTCGCCCTGGCGGCCTTCATCGGCGTCTGGGTCCTGCTGCGCGAGAGTCGCGCCCGCTCGGCCCCGGATGCGAAGCGCCCACCGTTCCTGGCCGGCCTGAAACGGGCGCGGGCCAATCCGGTGGTGTCGAGGGTGCTGCTCGTCACCCTGATCTACATGGCGGGCTTCTCGGGCATGGAATCGACGTTCGGTTTCTGGACCGCCGCCCGATATGGCTGGGACGCGCGCGAGGTCGGGCTGGCCTTCATGGTCGTCGGCGTCGTCTCGGTGGTCACGCAGGGGGTTCTCGCCGGGCGGCTGGCCAGGGTGTTCGGCGAAAGCCGGGTGCTGGCGTTCGGCTGTCTGACCTTCGGGACCGGGCTGGTGCTTCAGGTGCTGTCGCCGACGGAGGCGCTGGTGGTGGTCTTCATGGGTCTGGGGGCCTTCGGCATGGCGATGACCATGCCCAACATCTCCGCCATGATCAGCCGGGCCACCTCGCCGGACGAACAGGGGGCGATGCTGGGCCTGAACATGGCCGCGAGCTCCTCGGCGCGCATTCTCGGCCCCATCGCGGCGGGCGCCGTCTTCTCCGGCGTCGGCCACGACTGGCCCTTCCTGATCGGCGCCGCCTTCACCGTGCCGGCGGCCGTCATGGCCATCAACGCCGGGCGGGTGGCGCGCCGGATCGAGGCGGAAGCGTCGGCCGCATCGCCGGCCGACTTGCCTTCGCGGGCCTGATCGCTTAGAAGCCGCGCCTTCGCGTAACCGGACCGCCGGGCGAACAGGCATGCCTGGGCGGTCCTCAGAACCGGCGGCGGGTCCGTCCCGCCGACTGAAAAGGAACGGAAAATGCCGAAACTGAAGACGAAGTCGGGCGCCAAGAAGCGCTTCAAACTGACGGCGACTGGAAAGGTGAAGGCCGGCGTGGCGGGCAAGCGCCACCGCCTGATCAGCCACAACGCCAAGTACATCCGCCAGAACCGCGGCACCTCGGTGATGAGCGACGCGGACGCCAAGAAGATCAAGTCCTACATGCCCTACGCCTGATCGGCGCGCGGCAGGATCGAACTTCAACCGTCACTCAGTTTGAAATGATCCCCTCAAGCAGCGAGGCCCCGCGGGCCGAGCGGTAGGGGACTTCCGAAGGAAAAACATCATGGCTCGCGTCAAACGGGGGGTCACCTCCCACGCCAAGCACAAGAAGGTTCTGGAGCAGGCCAAGGGCTTCCACGGCCGCCGCAAGAACACCATCCGCGCCGCCAAGGCCGCGGTGGACAAGGCCGGTCAGTACGCCTACCGCGACCGCCGCAACAAGAAGCGCTCGTTCCGCGCCCTGTGGATCCAGCGTATCAACGCCGCGGCCCGCGCCGAGGGCTTCACCTACAGCCAGTTCATCAACGGCCTGAACAAGGCCGGCGTGATGCTTGACCGCAAGGTGCTGGCCGCCATCGCCGCCGACCCGACCGGCTTCAAGGCCGTCGCCGACAAGGTCCGCGCGGCCCTGGCTTAAGTATTCCGACACTCGGAACGCCCAAAAGCCCCCCGGCCAGCGCCGGGGGGCTTTTTGCTTTCATCCCCAGCCGCTAGACGACGCTCCCATGACCGATCTCGCCCAGCTTGAACTCGACCTGATCAACGCCATCGGGGCGGCCGCCACCTCCGCCGAGGTCGAGGCCGTCCGCGTGGCCGCGCTCGGCAAGACGGGCACGATCTCGGGCCTGCTCAAGGGCATGGGCGCGATGAGCCCGGACGAGCGGCGCGAGAAGGGGCCGATGATCAACGGCCTGCGCGATCGGGTCGGCGCCGCCCTGGCGGCTCGCAAGGCCGAGCTGGAGGCCGCCGAGCTGGACGCCAGGCTGCTGGCCGAACGGATCGACCTGACCCTGCCGCCGGCCCCACGCCGTCGAGGCTCGGTTCACCCGACGATGCAGGTGATGGACGAGATCACCGCCCTGTTCGCCGAGATGGGCTTTTCGGTCGCCGAGGGCCCCGACATCGAGGACGACTTCCACAACTTCACGGCGCTGAACTTCCCGCCCAAGCACCCGGCGCGGGAGATGCACGACACCTTCTTCCTCAGACCCGACCCGGAGACGGGCGAGCGCAAGGTGCTGCGGACCCACACCAGCCCGGTGCAGGTCCGGACGATGCGCGTGACGAACGACAAGCCGCCGGCGAGCTGGATCGCGGCGGGCCGGGAGCCGCCGATCCGCATCATCGCGCCGGGCCGGACCTTCCGGAAGGACTCCGACGCCACCCACACGCCGATGTTCCACCAGGTCGAGGGCCTGGTGATCGACCGCGACATCCACATGGGCCACCTGAAGTGGACGCTTCAGACCTTCGTCGCGCGCTTCTTCGAGATGGACGCGATCGACGCCCGCTTCCGGCCGCACCACTTCCCCTTCACCGAGCCGTCCGCCGAGATGGACATCCGCTGCGACCGTTCGGGGGGCACGCTCAGGCTCAACGCGGGCGACGACTGGATGGAGATCCTGGGCTGCGGGATGGTGCATCCGAACGTGCTGCGCGCCTGCGGCCTGGACCCGTCCGAATGGCAGGGGTTCGCCTTCGGCATGGGCGTGGATCGCCTGGCCATGCTGAAGTACGGCATCCCCGACCTGCGCCCCATGTTCGAGGGCGACACGCGGTGGCTCGCCCACTACGGCTTCTCGCCCTTCGCCGCGCCCAACCTGGCCACCGGCCTGAGCTGATCCCGCCCATGACGATCCAACGCCCCGTCACGCCGCCCGACGACCTGTCCGCGACCCTCTTCGAGGATGTGGACATCAGCCTGCCGGAACTGCTGCTCGCCGCCTCGTCCAGCGGAACGCCGCTGATCCAGGGACGCACCTTCCGCCGCTGCCGGCTGCAGGGCCCCGCCATCGTGCTGGTCGGCGAGGACGTGGTCTTCTCGGCCACCAACTTCGGCGACGCGCGCGGAGACATCCGCAATCTGGTGCTCCGGCCGGAAGGGCCGCGCGCGGTCGGCACGGTGCCGGTTCGCGGCTCCACCTTCGAAGGCTGCGAATTCTACGGCGTCGGCTTCACCGGCTCGGACGCCTTCATCAGCGAGGTGCTCGCGCTCGGTCTGGGTGGAGCGCCGCGATGAAGTTCACCCTGTCCTGGCTCAAGGAACACCTCGACACGTCCGCCGAGGTCGACGCCATCGCCGAGGCCATGACCATGGCCGGGCTGGAGGTCGAGGAGGTCCACGATCCGATCGCGGCGCTGGCGCCCTTCACGGTGGCGAGGATCCTCTCGGCCGAGCGCCACCCGAACGCCGACCGGCTGCAGGTCTGTCAGGTCGAGACCGTCGACGGCATGAAGGAGATCGTCTGCGGCGCCCCGAACGCCCGCGCGGGCCTGACCACCATCTATGCGCCCATCGGCGCCTATGTGCCGGGCCTCGGCGTGACCCTGGTCGAGAAGCCCGTGCGCGGCGTGGTGTCGAACGGCATGCTGTGTTCGGCGTCCGAGCTCGAGCTCTCGGACGAGTCCGACGGCATCCTGGAGCTGCCCGACGACCTGCGGGTCGGCACGCCCGCCGCCGGCGTGTTCGGCGCCGAGCCGGTGATCGACTTCGAGGTGACGCCGAACCGGCCCGACTGGCTGGGCGTCGCGGGGATCGCGCGGGACCTGGCCGCCGCGGGCGTCGGACGGCTGACCACGCCGGAGATCACGGCGGTTCCCGGCCGCTATCCGTGCCCGGTGACGGTCCGGCTTGAGGCGCCCGGCCTGTGTCCCGTGTTCGCGGGCCGGGTGATCCGGGGCGTCCGGAACGGCCCGTCGCCGGACTGGCTGAAGCAACGGTTGACGGCAATCGGGCTGCGCTCGATCAACGCCCTGGTCGATGTGACCAATCTGATCTCGTATGACCGGGCGCGGCCGCTGCATGTCTACGACATGGCCAAGCTGGTCGGGACCGAGATCGTCGCGCGGGGCGGGCAGACGGCGAACGATACCGGAGAGCCCGAGCACCTGATCGCGCTGGACGGCAAGACCTATGCGGCGGAGCCGCAGATGTGCGTCATCGCCGACGCGGCGGGCGAGCGGCCGATCGGCCTGGGCGGCGTCATGGGCGGGGAGTCCACCGGCTGCGACGAGGCCACGACCGACGTCTTCATCGAGAGCGCCTGGTTCGACCCGCTGGCGACGGCCCAGACCGGGCGCGACCTCGGCATCCATTCCGACGCCCAGTACCGCTTCGCGCGCGGGGTCGATCCGGCGTCGGTGATCCCTGGGCTGGAGCTGGCGACGAAGCTGATCCTGGAGCTCTGCGGCGGCGCGCCGTCGGAGATCACGGTGGCGGGTCAGGCGCCGGCGGACCCGACGGCGTTCGATTTCGACCCGGCGATCGTGAAGCGGCTGTCGGGGCTGGAGCTTTCGGACGGCCGGATCGGCGAGATCCTGACCGCGCTGGGCTTCCAGGTGGCGACCGGCTCCCCCTGGAGGGTGACGCCGCCGTCCTTCCGCCGCGACGTGGAGGGGCCGGCTGATCTGGTGGAGGAGGTCGCCCGCATCGCCGGCTACCACGCCCTCCCGTCCACGCCGCTGCCCGACGCACCCCGCCCGCCGAGGGGCGTGCTCAGCGCCCGTCAGGCCCGCATGCGCACCGCCCGTCGGGCGCTGGCGGCGCAAGGGTTCCAGGAGGCGGTCACCTGGTCCTTCACGGCCCAGGCCACGGCCGAGCTGTTCGGCGGCGGCGCCGAGGCGCTGAGGCTCGAGAACCCGATCGCGTCGGACCTGGACTGCATGCGGCCCTCGATCCTGCCGAACCTGATCCAGGCGGCGGCTCGGAACGCCGCGCGCGGCCACGCCGACGCGGCCCTGTTCGAGATCGGCCCCATCTATCTCGGCGACCGGCCGCAGGATCAGCGCACGACCATCACCGCCCTGATCGCGCCGCACGCGCCGCGTCACTGGTCGGGCGCGGGCGAGCACCCGCTGTTCGCCCTGAAGGCCGAGCTCTACGCGCTTCTGGAGACGCTGGGCGCGCCGGTCGGGTCGCTGCAGCTGGTCGAGGGCCAGAACCGCGACTGGTGGCGGCCCGGTCAGTCGGCGCGCCTGCAGCTCGGCCCGAAGACCGTCGTCGCCGAGTTCGGGGCGCTGCATCCGCGGACGCTGAAGGCGCTGGACGCGTCGGCGCCCATGCTGGCCTTCGAGATCGATCTGGACGCCATCCCCGAGCCGCGCGCCGGAAAGGGCGGCAAGGCCCGTCCGGCGCTGGACCTGCCGAACCTGATGCCGCTCACCCGCGACTTCGCCTTCCTGATCGACGCGGCGAAACCGGCCGCCGAGCTGGTCCGGGCGGTCGCCGCCGCCGACAAGGCGCTGATCGAGGACGTGCGGGTGTTCGACGTCTATCGGGGCCAGGGCGTGCCGGACGGTCAGGTCTCGCTCGCGCTCGAGGTCGTGATCCAGCCGCGCGAGGCGACCCTGACCGATGCGGAGATCGAGGCGCTGACCGGCAAGATCACCGCGGCGGCGGCGAAGGTCGGGGCGACGCTCAGAGGCTGACGTCCGGCGCGCGGCCGTAAGGTCCGGTTAACCCTATGGTCCCAAGGCTGCCGCAAAGGCGGCGGAGGCTCTCGGCCGTCCTCCTCGCGCCCAGGTCGCCGTCCCAAAGGTCCCGCCATGCACCGTCGCCAGCTGATCCTGACCGGCCTCGCCGCCGGCCCCGCCTTCGCCATGGGGGCGTGCGCCAGCCGCCCGGCGCAGGACCCCAACTATCCGATCTCCTCGGATCGCACCGCCCCCGCCTACACCGCCGATGAACTGATCGCCGCCGGTTCGCGCGAGCTCGGCATCGCGGCGGAGGCCGTGGGCGGCGCCATCGAGCGCATCTTCGCCGACCAGGGCGACCGGCCGACCGCCTATATCGCCGGCGAGGAAGCCTCCGGCGCCGCGGTGATCGGGGCCCGCTACGGCCGCGGCGCCCTGCACATGAAGGACCTCAGCGCCTCGCAGGAGGTGTTCTGGCAAGGCGCCTCGGTGGGCTGGGACATCGGCGGGAACGCGTCGCGCGTCTTCACCCTGGTCTACGGCCTGTACCATCCGGACATGATCTACCGCCGCTACCCCGGCGTGGAGGGCTCGGCCTATCTGGTGGCGGGCCTGGGCGTGAACTACCAGCAGGCCGACGGCATCATCCTGGCGCCCATCCGCACCGGCGTGGGCCTCCGGCTCGGCGCCAACGTGGGCACCATGAGCTACAGCCGCCAGCGGAACCTGCTTCCGTTCTGATCACTGTGTGAAGAGTCCTGGTGAGCGAGGGGTGAGCCGCTGAGCCATCGCCTGCGCACGCCCTGCTCACCCCATGCTCACTGGCGCCACTCACCCCTCGCCCCGCAGCACCGCCTCCGCCCCTTCGCGCCAGGTCGGGTGGGCGGGGCGCCAGCCGAGCTCGGCCTTGGCGCGGGCGTTCGAGACGCGCTTGGAGTCCAGATAGAAGCGCCGCATGGCATCCGATACCGACGGGTCGGTCCAGTCGACCTCCGGCGGGAGCGGCAGGCCGAGGCGCCGCGCGGTCCATTCCAGAACGACGTCGGCGGGGGCGGGGGCGTCGTCCACGAGGTTGTAGGCCCGGCCCGGATTTGGCCGCGCCATCGACGCCAGGATTCCCTCTGCGGCGTCGGTCACGAAGATGCGGTTGAAGACCTGGCCGGGCTTTCTGACCAGCCGGGCCGAGCCGTCCCTCAGACGCTCCACCGGCGATCGCCCCGGACCGTAGATGGCCGGCAGCCGGAAGATCTGGACCGTCAGCCCCATGCCCTGGCCGGCGTCCAGCCACTCCCGCTCGGCCTTGACCCGGCGCGCGGCCTCCAGCGTAGCGGCGTTCAGGGCGTCGTCCTCGAAGGCCCAGCCGCCGTTCCGGTCGCCATACACGCCGGTGGTGGAGACGTAGCCGATCCAGTCCGGGAAGGCCTGCGCCTGCGCCAGGGCGGGCAGCAGGGCGCGGGCGCCGGGACAGCCCTCGGCGTCCGGCGGCGCGGTGATGAGGATGGCGGAGGTCCCCGCGACGGCCGCGCGCAGGGCGTCCGGGTCGCCGGTGTCCACGGCGGCATGACCCGCCGCCTCGATCTCGGCGCGACGGCTCGCCGACCGGGAGCCCCCCGTGGTCGAATGACTCCGCGCCCGCGCCAGATTGAGGGTCTCGAGCCCGAGATAGCCGGCGCCGAAGACCAGAAGGCTCGGCATGCGCCTCAGCTGGCCTTGCGGGCGGGCGTGGAGGCCACCGTGGCGGGGGCGTCCGCCGCCGCCGCGCGCGCGGCGTTCCAGTGCGAGACGCAGGGCACCTTCGTCAGGTCCGCGCGGTCGGCGTAGCGCCGGGCGATTTCGGTCACGTCCGCCATCAGCCCCTCGGCCAGGGTGATCGGCTTCAGGCCCAGATCGCGGAACTGGTCGTTGGCCACGACGAGCTCGTTCTCGTCGGCCTCCTGGCGGGGGTTCGGCACATTGTGAACCTCGGCGCCGGTCAGGTCGGCGACCATCCGGGCCAGGTCGCGCACGCGCCGGCTCTCGGTCATCTGGTTCAGGATCTTGACCCGGTCGCCGCGCCTCGGCGGGTTCTTCAGGGCGAGCTCGACGCAGCGCACCGTGTCCTGGATGTGGATGAAGGCCCGCGTCTGGCCGCCCGAGCCGTGCACCGTCAGGGGGTAGCCGACCGCCGCCTGCATCAGGAAGCGGTTCAGCACCGTGCCGTAGTCGCCGTCATAGTCGAAGCGGTTGATAAGCCGCTCGTCCTTCTTGGTTTCCTCGGTCTGGGCGCCCCAGACGATGCCCTGGTGCAGGTCGGTGATCCGCAGGCCGTCGTTCTTGGCGTAGAACTGGAACAGCAGCGCGTCCTGGGTCTTGGTCATGTGGTAGATCGAGCCCGGGTTCGGCGGGAACAGGATCTCCTGCTCGGTCGGTCCATGGTCCGTGTCGACCGTGACCTTCAGATAGCCCTCGGGGATGCGCAGGCCGGCGGTGGTGTAGCCGTAGACCCCCATGGTGCCGAGGTGCGCCAGGTGCACGTCCAGCCCGCTCTCGACGATCGCCGCCAGCAGGTGGTTGGTGGCGTTCAGGTTGTTGTCGACGGTGTAGAGCTTGTGCCGGGCCGACTTCATCGAATAGGGCGCGGCCCGCTGTTCGGCGAAGTGGACGACGCTGTCGGGCCGTTCTGTGCGGATCAGCTCGACCAGGCGGTCGAACTCCTTGCCCACCGTCATGTTGACGAAGCCGATCTCGCGGCCCGAGACCTCCTTCCAGGCGGCGATGCGCTCGCCCATCGGCCGGATGGGGGTGAGCGACTGCACCTCCAGCTCGTTGTCGATGTTCCGACGGCTGAGGTTGTCGACGATGGTGACGTCCCAACCGCGGGCCGACAGGTGAAGCGCCGTGGGCCAGCCGCAGAATCCGTCGCCGCCCAGGATCAGTACGCGCATCTTTTCGTTTCCTCGCCGAACTCTTTCCCTGCCTAGCCGAAGCGGCGGCGGGGCGGAACCCGCCCGGCCGCGTCAGAAGGGCCTAGAGCAGGCCGGATACAGCGGCGCGAGCGGCCTCGCCGAGGTCCGGCCGCTTCAGCGCCAGCGCGACATTGGCCTTGAGCAGTCCGATCTTGTCGCCGCAGTCGTGGGTGACGCCTTCGTACTCCACCGCCGTGAAGGTCTGGGACGCCATCAGCCGGGCCATGGCGTCGGTCAGCTGGATCTCGCCGCCGGCGCCGGGGTCCTGATCGGCCAGCAGGTCGAAGATCTCCGGCTGCAGCACATATCGGCCCGCGATGGAGAGGTTGGACGGCGCCGTGCCCGCCTTGGGCTTCTCGACCATGCCCTTCATCCGGATGCGCACGCCGTCGCGGCTCTCGGGATCGACGATGCCGTATTTGTGGGTCTGGTCCTCGGGCACCGCCTCGACGCCGATGACGTTGCCGCCGACGTCCCGATAGGCGTCGAGCAGCTGTTTCAGAGCGCCGGGTTCGGCGTCCACGATGACGTCCGGCAGCAGCACCGCGAAGGGTTCGCGGCCGACAATGTCGCGGGCGCACCAGACCGCATGACCCAGCCCCTGGGGCGACATCTGGCGGGTGAAGCTCATCTCGCCCGGGACCGGCAGCTCGCCGGTCAGCTGGTCCAGGATGTCGGTCTTGCCCTTGGCCTTGAGCTGGGCCTCCAGCTCCACCTGGTGGTCGAAATAGTCCTCGATCGCCTGTTTGAAGCGGCCGGTGACGAAGACGATGTGCTCGATCCCGGCTTCGCGCGCCTCGGCCACGATGTAGCTGAGGATCGGCCGGTCGACGACGTTCAGCAGTTCCTTCGGCGTGGTCTTGGTGCCGGGCAGCACGCGGGTGCCGAGGCCGGCGACGGGCAGCACGGCCTTGCGGACGCGGGGGGGCGATTGGGTCATGGCGGTCCTGACAGGTCGGGGAGGCGGCGAAGCTTAACGCATGAGCGGCCGTTTCGTCGCCCCCTCCGACGCGAGGTCAGCCGTGCGGCCAGACGCCGAACGGGTCGGTCCAGTCCAGGCCCATGGCCTCGGCCACCGCCGGATAGGTGATCTGGCCGTTCAGCACGTTCAGCCCGCGCGCCAGGTGCGGGTTCTTGCGCAGCGCCTCCAGCCCATCCTTCGCCAGCGCCAGGCCGAACGGCAGGGTGGCGTTGTTCAGCGCTTCCGAGCTGGTGCGCGGCGCCGCGCCCGGCATGTTGGCGACGCAGTAATGCACCACGCCGTCGACCGTGTAGGTCGGGTCCTCGTGGGTGGTGGCGCGGCTGGTCTCGAAGCAGCCGCCCTGGTCGATGGCGACGTCGACCAGCACCGAGCCGGGCTTCATCCGCTTCAGATGCTCACGCTTGACCAGCTTGGGCGCCTCCGCGCCCGGAACCAGGACCGCCCCGATGACCACGTCGGCCTTGACCACCTCCTCGTCGATCGCGCCGATCGAGGAGTAGCGGGTGATGACCCGGCCGCCGGTGACCTCGTCGATGTAGGCCATGCGCGGGATGGAGCGCTCCATCACCACGACCTCGGCGCCCAGACCGGCCGCCATGCGCGCGGCGTTCAGGCCGACCACGCCGCCGCCCAGGACCAGCACCCGCGCCGGGGCCACGCCGGGCACGCCGCAGAACAGCAGACCCATGCCGCCGTTGTGCTTCAAAAGCGTCTCGGCGGCCGAGAAGACGGCGATCCGCCCCGCGACCTCCGACATCGGCGCCAGCAACGGCAGCCCGCCCTTGGCGTCGGTGACGGTCTCATAGGCGACCGCCGCGCAGCCGGACGCCATCAATCCCTTGGTCTGTTCGGGATCGGGCGCCAGGTGGAGGTAGGTGAACAGGATCTGGTCCTTGCGCAGCCGCACCCACTCCGACGGCTGGGGCTCCTTCACCTTCACGATCATCTCGGCCTCGGCGAAGACCGTCGCGGCGTCCGGCGAGATCGTCGCCCCCGCGCGGGTGAAGTCCTCGTCGGTATAGCCCGCGCCCAGGCCCGCGCCGGTCTCCACCGCCACCTGATGGCCCGCGGCCACATATTCGCGCACCGCCGTCGGGGTCAGGCCGACCCGGTGCTCGTTGGTCTTGATCTCCTTCGGTACGCCGACGCGCATGACGCTCTTCCCTTGGGTGTTTTCGTTAGGGGCAGGATATCGCCGGTCCGGCGGCGCTTCGTGCTTCTTTCGGCCTGTCAGGGCGGCTATCTTCGCACTGTCTGCGAGGGAATGGCGCAATGAAGACAGTTTCCGCCGTGGAACTGGACGGGATCGACCGCAAGATGCTGCGGCTGCTGCAGGCGGAAGGGCGCATGACGAACGCCGACCTGGCGCGTCAGGTGGCCCTGTCCGAGAGCGCCTGCCTAAGGCGGCTGAAGGCGCTGGAGGCGGCCCAGGTCATCGGCCGCTACGCCGCCGTCATCAACGAACGCGCGGTGGGGCTGCCGATCAGCGTCTTCGTCACCGTCACCCTGGCGTCCCAGGCCGAAGCCGCCCTGACCGCCTTCGAACAGGCCGTCGCGGCCGTCCCGGAGGTGATGGAGTGCTATCTGATGACCGGCGGGTCCGACTACCTGCTCAGGCTGGTGGTGCGCGACGTGGACGATCTGGAGCGGCTGCACGCCAAGGCCCTGACCCGCTTGCCGGGGGTGAACCGGGTGTCGTCCTCGGTCGCGATGCGGACGGTGGTCAAGCGCGCCGCGCTGCCGGTTTGACGGCGCGCAGCCAGTCCAGGAACGCCCTCAGCGCCGGCGGCGGATGACGGCGCGAGGGATAGTAGAGGAAGGGGCCGGGGAAGGGCGGAAGCCAGTCGTCCAGCACCGTCGCCAGGCGACCGGCCCGGATGTCCGGCTCGGCCCAGGCCTCGAAGGTCATGTAGAAGCCCAGGCCGTCGCGCGCGGCGGCGAGGCCCAGCGGTGATCCGGTCACCGTCAGGCGGGCTTCGGGCACGAAGCGGACAAGGGCGCCGTTCCGCTCGAACTCCCAGGGCACGACGCCGCCGGGAAGGCGTGTCAGCACGGCCGGCAGGTCGCGGGCGTCGTCTGGCCGCCGGGGGACCCCGGTGCGCTCGATCAAGGCCGGCGCGGCGACCAGCACATAGCGTTCGGGCGGCCCCAGCGGGACGGCGATCATGTCCTTGGCCAGCCGCTCGCCATAGCGCACGCCGGCGTCGAAGCCCTGGCCGATCACGTCGGAGAAGGCGTCTTCGACCGTCACCTCCATGCGGATTCCCGGGTGGGCCTTCAGGAAGGGCCCGAGCAGCGGACCGAGCGCGATGGCGGCGGCGCCCGGCGCGTTGATCCGCAGTCGCCCCACCGGCGCGTCGGGCTGAAGGCCCACCGCCGCCACAGCCTCGGCCAGATCGTCCAGCAGCGGCCCCGCCCGCGCCAGCAGCGCCTCGCCCGCCTCGGTGGCGCTGACCGACCGCGTGGTGCGGTTGACCAGGCGGGCGCCGACCGCGTCCTCCAAGGCGCGGATGCGGTCCGACACGCGAGAGGGCGAGGTCCCCAGTTCCTGGGCCGCCGCGCGAAAGCCGCCTCGTCGGACCACCCGCATCAACAGCTCAAGATCATCCAGCGACGGCTTCATTGTCCGGAAATCCGTACGGCCCGTTGCGACATTGCCGGATTATCGCACACACCGGCGGCTGGCATAAGTCGCGGCGTCGCTGAACCGGGAGACCGCCATGACCGCCACCCTTCACACCCGCCGCCTGGGCCGCACCGGACCCGAGGTCGCCGCCCTGGGCCTGGGCTGCATGGGCATGTCCGACTTCTACGGACCGGCCGACCGGGACGAGAGCCTGGCCACGATCCACGCCGCGCTCGACGCCGGGATCACCCTGTTCGACACGGGCGACTTCTACGGCATGGGCCACAACGAGATGCTGCTGGGCGAGGCGCTGAGGGGCCGTCGCGACCAGGCGGTGATCAGCGTGAAGTTCGGCGCCCTGCGCGATCCGGCGATGGGCTTTCGCGGCTACGACTGCCGTCCGGACTCGGTGCGCAACTTCGTCACCTATTCGCTGAAGCGCCTGGGCGTCGACCACATCGACATCTACCGGCCCTCGCGGCTGGACCCGGCCGTGCCGATCGAGGACACGATCGGGGCCATCGCCGAGCTGGTCCAGCAGGGTCATGTGCGCCACATCGGCCTGTCGGAGGTGGGTCCAGGGACGATCCGGCGGGCGGCGGCGGTGCACCCCATCTGCGACCTGCAGATCGAATGGTCCATCCTGTCGCGGGGGCTGGAGGTGGAGATCGTCCCGACCTGTCGCGAGCTGGGGATCGGGATCACCGCCTACGGCGTGCTCGGGCGGGGGCTGATCAGCGGCCACTGGACCCGCGATCGCCAGACCCAGGACTTCCGCGCCGCGAGCCCGCGCTTCCAGGGCGAGAACCTGGATCACAACCTCTCGCTCGTGGAGCGGCTTCGCGCGCTCGCCGAGGCCCGAAGCGCGACGGTGGCGCAGGTGGCGATCGCCTGGGCGCTGGCGCGGGGCGAGGACGTCGTGCCGCTGGTCGGGGCGCGGCGGCGCGAGCGGTTGTCGGAGGCGCTCGGCGCCGTCGACGTGGTCCTGACGCCGGACGAACTGGCGGCGATCGACGCGGCCGTCCCGCCCGGCTCGGCGGCGGGCGGGCGCTATCCGGAAGCGCAGCTCAGGTTCATGGACAGCGAGCGCGCCTGATCGGTCAGCGACGCAGCGCCAGCGTCAGGGTCTTGATGTCCACATACTCGTCGATGCCGTGGGTCGATCCCTCGCGGCCGTAGCCGGAGGATTTGACCCCGCCGAAGGGGGCCACGGCGGTGGACATCAGGCCGGTGTTCACGCCGCACATGCCCGCCTCGATGGCGCGGCCGACCCGGAAGGCGCGATCCAGGTCGCGGGTGAAGAGGTAGGAGGCCAGCCCGAATTCCGACCCGTTGGCCAGCCGGATCGCCTCGGCTTCATCGGCGAAAGGGAAGACCGGGATGAGTGGTCCGAAGGTCTCCTCCTCGCGGAACAGGCTTTCCTCGCCGCCCAGGGTCACGGTCGGCTGGAAGAAGCGGCCGCCCAGGGGGTGATCCTCGCCGCCGGTCAGGACCCGGCCGCCGGTCGACCGCACGTGGTCCAGGTGCCGGCGCACCTTGTCGAGCGCCTTCGGCTCGATCAGGGGGCCCACCTTCACGCCGGTCTCGAAGGCCGGCCCGACCTTCAGCGCCGCAACCCTGTCGGCCAGCCGGGCGGCGAAGGCCTCGGCGACCGGGGTCTCGACATAGACCCGGTTCGGGCAGACGCAGGTCTGGCCCGAGTTGCGGAACTTGCCCTTCACCGTCTCCTCGGCGGCGTGGTCCAGATCGGCGTCGGCGAAGACGATCAGAGGGGCCGCGCCGCCCAGCTCCATCGACAGTCGCTTCAGGGTGGGCGCCGACTGCTCCATCAGCTTGCGGCCGACGGGGGTCGAGCCGGTGAAGCTGAGCTTGCGGATGTCCGGCGACGCGGTCAGGACCCCGCCGATGGTCGCCGCGTCGCCGGTCACCAGGTTCAGCGCGCCGCCGGGCACGCCGGCCCTGTAGGCCAACTCCACCAGGGCGATGGCCGTGAACGGTGTCTGGCTGGCCGGCTTGACCACGGCGGTGCAGCCGGCGGCGAAGGCGGGGCCGAGCTTGCGCGTCAGCATGGCGGCGGGGAAGTTCCAGGGCGTGATCAAGGCGCAGGGGCCGATCGCCTGGCGGAAGGTCACCAACGTGTGCCCCAGCGGGCTGTCCTGGGTGTCGCCGATGAGACGCTCGGCCTCGCCGGCGAACCATTTGATGAAGCCGTTGGCGTAGGCGACCTCGCCCTTGGCCTCCTCGAAGGGCTTGCCGTTCTCGATGGCCATGAGGGCGCCGAGCGCCTCGGTGTTCTCGTCGATGAGCCGGGCCCAGTCGCGCAGGATGGCGGCGCGCCTGTGCGGGTCCTCCCGCGACCAGGCGGGGAACTCGCGCGTCGCCGCCGCGACGGCCCGCTCGGTCTCGGCGGCGCCGAGGTCGGGGATGCGTCCCATGACCTCCCCGGTCGCCGGATCGTCGACGTCGATCCAGGCGGCGCCGGTCACCGGCTTGCCGTCGATCAGGGCGTGCTCGCGAATGAGCTTCAGGCCGGCGTCGCGCGAAGCGGACATGGAAGGCTCCAGACTGTGGGGACCTGGCTCGAACGCGTCAGGTCTGGATGTCGTTCAGGTCGCGACCCTTGGTCTCGGGCAGCCAGATCAGACTGACCACCACCGCCACGGCGGTGAAGGCGACGGCGTACCAGAGCCCGAAATAGATGTCGCCGGACGCCGCCACCAGCGCGAAGCTGGTCGCCGGCAGAAGCCCCCCCACCCAGCCGGTGCCGATGTTGTAGGGCAGGCTCATCGCCGTGTAGCGGACGCGGGTGGGGAACAGCTCCACCAGGGCGGCGGCCTGGGGCCCGTAGAGGGCGGTCGCGGCGACGATGAACACCATCAGGATCAGGAACACCTGCACCAGATCGATCCGCGCTGGATCCGCGCGGTCTGGGTAGCCGGCGGCGGCGAGGGCGGCCTGGATACGGCCCTGGACCTCGGCCCGCGTCTCGACGAGCCGGGCGGGCGCCAGGGCCTCGCCCTCGGCGGACGCGACCTCGACGTTGCCGACGCGCACGCGCGCGACCGTCCCGGCGGACGCCGCCTCGTTGGTGTAGGAGACGCCGGCGTTGGACAGCACGCTCTTGGCGATGTCGCACGAGCTGGCGAAGGCCGCCTTGCCGACGGGGTCGAACTGGACGGCGCAGGTGGCCGGGTCGGCCACGACCACGACGGGGGCGCGGGCCTGGGCTTCGGCGAGCGCCGGGTTCGCCGCCCGGGTCAAGGCGTGGAAGCCCGGGAAGAAGGCGATCAGCGCCAGGACCATGCCGCCCAGCATGACCGGCTTGCGTCCCACCTTGTCCGACAGCCAGCCGAAGAAGACGTACAAGAACGCCGAGGCCACGGTGATGGCGAGGACCAGCTGGTCGACGAGCGCGACCTCGACCTTCAGCACCCGCTCCATGAAGAAGCGGGTGTAGAAATAGCCGCAATACCAGACCGCGCCCTGGGCGATCATGATCCCGAACAGGGCCAGAAGCACGAAGCGGCCGTTCCTCCACGTCAGGAAGGACTCGCGGTAGGGGGCGCGCCGCTCGCCGCCCTCGGCTTCCATCTTCCTGTAGGCCGGGCTCTCGTTCAGCTTGAGGCGGATCCACAGCGAGATGGCCAGGAGGAAGGCCGACAGCAGGAAGGGAATGCGCCAGCCCCACTCGTCGAAGGCCTCGGCCCCAACGATCTGGCGCGTGATCAGGATGACGCTGAGGGCGCCGATCAGGCCGAGGGCGGCCGTCGTCTGGATCCAGCCGGTCAGGTAGCCGCGCTTGTGGTTCGGCGAATGCTCGGCGACGTAGATGGCCGCGCCGCCGTACTCGCCGCCCAGGGCGAAACCCTGGAGGATGCGCAGGAAGATCAGGAGGATCGGCGCCGCCACGCCGATCTGGCCGTAGTCGGGCAGGAGGCCGATCGCCACCGTCGCGACGCCCATCAGGGTGATCGTCACCAGGAAGGTGGTCTTGCGCCCCGTCCGGTCCCCGAACCAGCCGAACACGAGCGCGCCCAGGGGCCGCACGACGAAGCCGACGCCGAAGGTCAGCAGCGCCAGGATGTAGGACGTCGCCTCCCCGACCTCCGCGTAGAAGTGCCGGGCGATGACCGCCGTCAGCGAGCCGAAGATGAAGAAGTCGTACCATTCGAAGGCGGTGCCGGCCGCCGAGGCCGCCACCACCGTACGCTGGCTCGGTCCTTCGACCGCATCGGTCTGCGCCATCGGTTTCCTCCCCCACAGGTTTTGGGGACGAGCCTAGCGGCGGGCCCGGGCATGGAAAAGCCCCGCCGGCGGTCGCCGGCGGGGCTTCGTCTTCCGGGAGGAAGCTCTCAGTCCTGAGCTTCGCGGGCCGCTTCGGTGGTGGCTTCGCCGACGGCCTCCACATCCTCGCCGACGCCGGCGACGGTGTTGCAGGCGGCCACGGCCAGGGCGGCGGCGGCGGCGGCGAAAACGAAAATCTTGCGCATCTTGGGCTCCTGGGTGGCGGCCGACGGGGGCTGGCGGCCTGTGCGTTCTTCGACCCGCACTGAACGTCCCGCTCAGCCCCCGGTTCCGCCCTCGACATCGCGGGGATCGACCGGCCTCAGGGCCTCGGGCGTGGGAAAGACCAGGCGCGCCACGAGACCCTGGGGCTGGGCCGCCGCCAGGGTCGTCTCGCCGCGCAGCTGACGGGCGAACGCCTGCATCAGGGTGGAGCCGACGCCGGAGCCCACGCGGTCCTCGTCCGCCCCCGGCCCGTCGTCCTCGACCTCGAGCAGGCTCGTCTGGCCGGACACCTTGAAGCGCACCGCCAGATGACCGCCCCGGTCGGCGAAGGCGTGTTTCTGGGCGTTGGTCACCGCCTCCACCAGCCAGAGCGCCAGGGGGGCGAGCTTGTCCGGGTCGGCGACGAGGGAGTCGGCCCGGACCTCGCTGGTCACCACCGGCCCGCGCCCGGTCTCGGACGCCACCAGCTGGCCCACCAGATCGTTCAGGAACTCGCTGAGATCGGCCCGGCGGATGTCCGCGCTCTGGTAGAGCGTCCGATAGATCAGCGACAGGGCGGAGATCCGCTGGCGCGTATCGCGAAGGGCCGCCTTGGCGGCGGGATCGTCCAGCGCCCGCTGCTGCAAGGACAACAGCGAGGAGATGATCTGCAGGTTGTTCTTCACCCGGTGGTGGACCTCCCGCAGCAGCGCGTCCTTCTCCGCCAGGGAGTTGGTCAGGGACAGGTCCCGCTCGGTGATGTGCTCCGCCATCTCGCCCAGGGTTCCGGCCAGGAGGCGGATCTCCGAGGGCGCGGCGGCGGCCTGGACCGGCCGTATGCCGAAGCGTCCGCGGGCGTAGATGGCGGCGACCCGCTCGAGATAATCCAGCCAGCGCACCACGATGCGCTCGCTCACCCACATCACCGCGACGAAGGCCGCGAGCCAGGCCAACAGGGGCAGGACCAGGGCGCCGATCGGATTGAGGCGCGCCCAGGACCAAAGGCCGGGATCGCGGGCGGCCAGGACCACATAGACATCCTCGCCCGCGAGCGCCGCGCCCGCGTAGATCCGGCGGCGACCGTTCGCGTCCACGCCCGTGAACAGTTCGGAGGCCGACGCCCTAGCCCGCGTCACCCATCCGCTAAGGGGCGCGCCCTCGATGGCGAAGGCGGCAGGGTCGGTGGCCACAAGAATGCGGCCCTCGCGATCGGTGAGCGCCGCCTCCGCGCCCTCGGGCAGGGCGGGATCCGAGACGTCGGGCCGCAACTCCTCGAGGGACACCACGGCGGCCAGGGCCCCGTCGAAGCCACCCAACGGCCGCTCCGCGCGGACGGCGACGACCAGCGCGGGCTCCGCCGCCAGGGCGGACGGGGCCCTGAGGGCGACCGAGGTCTGGCCCATACGCAGTTGCTCGAACCAGGTCTGCCCCGCGACCGAACGTGTTCGACCGGCCTCCAATGTCCCGCAGCCGACCGTGCCGTCGGCGCGCACCCTCAAGATCGCCTCATAGCCGCGCAGGCGATCCGCGAGCGCCGCGAGACGGGGGGTGCAGTACTCCCCCACCGCGTCCGGCCGCAGGGTCTCCAGCAGAACGACGGCGCCGTCCAGCCGGGCCTTGCTGGTCGCGGCCGCGCGTTCGGAGGCCAGCCGCAGGGCGTCGCGCCGCTGCGCCGCCTGGGCGGTGAAGTCCGCCTCGGCCTGGATGGCCCCGAGCACGAGGATCGGCGCCAGGGCAATGGCCAAGGCCACGCCCAGCCGGAACCGGATGCCGGAGAAGCGCCCGGCCTTGCCGCCGAGGGCGGATCCGAATGATCGGCCGAAGGACCGCCAGCGGCGGGCCATCTCAGCCCTGCCGGGCTCCGCTGAGCCTGTCCGCGTCGGCCAGGATCGAGCGCATGGCGTCGCCGGCCGCCCGACCGTCGCGGGCGTAACCGCCCTGCTCGAGGACGCTTTGCAGCGCGCGGCGCGCCCGGCTGACCCGGCTCTTCACGGTGCCGACGGCGCAGTCGCAGATCGCGGCGGCCTCCTCGTAGGCGAAACCGCCCGCGCCGACCAGGATGAGCGCCTCGCGCTGTTCCTCCGGCAGGGTCGCCAGGGCCTGGCGCAGCTCGTCCAGCGCGACCGGCGCTTCCGGATCGTCGACGGCCACCAGGGTGCGTTCGGCGGCTTCCTGGTCCAGCTGGGACTGACGCCAGGACCGGCGCTTCTCGGAATAGAACTGATTGCGCAGGATCATGAAGGTCCAGGCCTTCATGTTCGTGCCCATCTGATAGCTCGCCCGCGCGTCCCAGGCCTTCATCATGGCGTCCTGGGCGAGATCGTCGGCGGCGGTGGGATCGCCGGTCAGGGTGCGCGCGAAGGCCCGCAGGTGCGGGATCAGGGTGACCAGCTGGTCGCGGAAGGCGCCGTCGTCGCTCGAGGGGGGCTTGGGCGCGGCCATCAGGACTTGGAGCCCTTGTCGTCGGCGCGACGCAGGATCTCCAGAAACTCGTCCGGAACCGGCTCGTTCACCACCTGATCGAACATGTGGCGCAGGCGCACCCCGATGGCCTGCTGCCTCAGCCGCGCCTCGTCCAGCGCGGGCGATGATGCGGCCGCTCGGGGCTTCTTCCCGGGCGACTTGGATGAATCGATCATTGAGGACTACGCCGCCCTTTTTTCCGACTGAGACGCCGAAACGTCATCACACCCGGGGAGTTCCCAGGCTTGGCCTTAAATCGCGTTAACCTCGCTCGACGGCGTTGGAACCGTTGCCGGATTGCGACGTTGTGGACGGAACCGGCCGCCGGAGCGTGCGCCGTAGAAACGTTAGTCGGGGACCCTCCATCATGAGCCTTCTGGCCAGACTCGCGCCGCACCTTCCCTATGTGCGGCGCTATGCCCGCGCCCTCACCGGCGATCAGGCGACCGGCGACAACTATGTCCGCGTCGCGCTCGAGGCGGTGGCCGCGGGCGAGCGTCAACTGCCGCCGTCGATGACGCCCCGGGTCGCGCTGTATCATGTGTTCCACGCCATCTGGTCGTCGACGGGCGCCCAGCTCGAGACCGGCGCGGAGGCCGGCGGCGGCGATCCGGCGTCCCGTCTGATGCGCATGGCGCCCCGCTCGCGGCAGGCCTTCCTGCTGACGGCGCTGGAGGGCTTCACCCCCTCGGAGGCCGCGCAGATCCTCGACGCCCCGGTGAGCGACGTCGAGGGGCTGATCGCCGAGGCGCAGTCGGACATCGACGCCGAACTGGCGACCGACGTCCTCATCATTGAGGACGAGGCCATCATCTCGGCCGACATCGAGAGCCTGGTGCGCGAGCTCGGCCATGACGTCAGCGCCACCGCCACGACCCGTGACGAGGCGGTGGAGGCGGTGGCCCGGCATCGGCCGGGCCTCGTCCTTGCGGACATCCAGCTGGCGGACGGGTCGTCCGGGATCGACGCGGTCAAGGACATCCTCGGGCAGCACGACGTGCCGGTGATCTTCATCACCGCCTTCCCGGAGCGCCTGCTGACCGGCGAGCGCCCGGAGCCGACCTTCCTGATCACCAAGCCGTTCCAGCCCGAAACGGTGAAGGCCGCGATCAGTCAGGCGCTGTTCTTCCACCCCGCTCGCCAGAAGGAAGCCGCCTGATCAAGGCGGCGCTTACGGGGCCACGGCTCAGCCCCCGGGCTGAGCCGACACCGTGGGGGCGTTGACGTTGGGCGCGACGCCGGTGGGCGGCGCGGTCGGCTCGCCTTCGGACGTGGTGGGCGCGTCGGCGGCCGGAACCTCGTCGCGGTTGGCCGGTCCCTGGAAGGCCGCCGCGTCGACCGCCTGGTCTCCGTCGTTCGGGTTGGTTTCGGATAAAGGCCCGCTGGACGCCAGATAGATCACGCCGAACGCGATCGTCACCAGGGCCAGGCCTCCCAGCAGGACCAGCAGGATGCGTGCGCCGCCGCGCCCCTGGCGCACGTACTGGGCCTCGACCGGGCGGCCTTCGTGGACGGCGTCGGCGGCCTTGCTGTGCGGATCCTGGTGGGTCATGCGGTTCTCCTGTGACGTTTCGGGATCAACGCGGGCTGTCGCGCAGGCGTTCCGGTGCGCGCCAAAGCGCAGCGGTCGCCCTCAGCGCGAAAAAATCGCGCGGGTCACGCAACCGAAGCCGCCGAACCCCGTTTGCCACTTGCGGAGGCGGCGACGCCCCCCCGACTTGAGATCGACGCCTGTCGATCTGTCGCCTCCGCGCCTCATTCTCGATGATGCGAACTCCGGGCGGGACCTTCGGGACCCGCCCTTTTTCGTGCTCGACACGTCCGCCCGGGCGCGGCACACCTGCGTCCTCATTCAAGACCGAGGAGGATCGCCATGGCCCGCATGAACCGACAGTGGGTGCTGCGCCAGCGACCGAGGGGGCTGGTCACGGACGCCGACCTCGAACTCGTGGAGTCGCCGATCCCCGACCTGGCGGAGGGCGAGGCCCTGGTCCGCACCGTCTATCTGTCGCTCGATCCGACGAACCGCACCTGGATGAACGACGCGGAAGGCTATCTGCCGCCGGTCGGCCTGGGCGACGTCATGCGCGGCCTCACCCTCGGCGTCGTGGAGGACAGCCGCTCCGACCGGTTCAAGACCGGCGACGTGGTCACGCCCCTGAACGGCGGCTGGGCGGAGTATGCGGTGGTGCACGAGACCGGGCTCCGTCCCGTTCACAGGGCGCCGGGCATGCCGCTGACCGCCAATCTCAGCGTCCTGGGCATGACCGGGCTGACGGCCTGGGCCGGCGTCACCGACGTGCTCGATCCCAAGCCCGGCCAGACCATGGTCGTGTCGGCCGCCGCGGGCGCGGTGGGCTCGATCGCCGGCCAGATCGCCAAGCAGAAGGGCGCGCGGGTCATCGGCATCGCCGGCGGCGAGAAGAAATGCGCCTGGCTGACCGACGAGCTCGGGTTCGACGCCGCCATCGACTACAAGGCCGAGGATGTCGGCGCCGCGCTCGACCGCCTCGCCCCGGACGGCGTGGATCTCAACTTCGAGAACGTCGGCGGCGACATCATGATCGCCGTCTGGAACCGCATGAACACCTTCGGCCGCATCGCGGTCTGCGGGCTGATCTCGGCCTACAACGCCACCAAGGCCCCGCCGTCGCCGAACTTCGCCCGGATCATCACCCACCGGCTGAACGTGCGCGGGTTCCTGGTGCTCGACTACGCGCCGCGCGCGCGCGAAATGGTCCAGGAGATGGGGCCCTGGCTCGCCGACGGTCGGGTCAAATGGAAGGTTCACGTCGACGAGGGGCTGGAGGGCGCCGTCGCCTCGCTCAACCGCCTGTTCACCGGCGACCATGACGGCAAGTTGCTGGTCAAGGTGTCCGAGGAGCCCGCCGCCTGATGAGCACCCCGCCTGGAGCCCCGGCCGAGCCGCTGCTGGTCCATTTCGAGGACTGGGAGGTCGGCCAGGTCTCCGCCCTGGGGGCCTGCGCCGTCGATCCCGACGCGCTCGCCCTGTTCGCCGAACGGTTCGCGCCGGGCCATGCGGTGGAGGAGGGCGCGCCGGAGGCCATGGTCTACGCCCTATGGTCCCGAATGGCGGGCGAACGGGCGCGGGGCTGGGCCCGCGCCAAGGTGCTGGCCGTCGACGCCGTCCGCTATTCCCGCAATCCGCCCGCCGGCGAGCTGCTTCGCGGGCGCATGACCGTGATGGGCAAGGATCCGGTGGGCGACGAGAAGGGCATCGTCATCGCCCAGCACGATCTTCTGGACGAGGCGGGCCGGCTGGTCTTCTCCTGCCTGACCCGCACCCTGTTCGCGCGGCGCTGAGACCTCAGGCGTTCGCCGCGACCGGCTGCTGGGCCTGGCGCTGGAAGGTCATGGAGATCAGCCGTTCCCATCCCAGCAGCGACACCAGATGGGCGTAGATCTGGCCGAGGGCGCCGTTGTCGCGCAGCTCCACCAGCTTCTCGGGCGAGAGGCCCTTCAGCTTGTCCTCCGACACCGCCGTGTATTCGGCGATGCGCTGGGGCTCGCCGGTCGAGCCGTCCGGCAGGCGCGGGGTGAACATCGCCTCCTTGACCTCGAACAGGTCCAGGTCGTTCAGCAGCTTCACGAAGGCGTCGGTGCGGGCGCGCTCCTGTTCGAAGCTGTTGCAGAAATCGAGCGCCTGCTGGGTGTAGGCGCTGGGCTTGCCGTCCTCGAAGAACGGGATGGCCGCGTTCTCGCGGACGAAGTCGGCCCCGCGATCGACGCACAGGATCAGCCGGTTCTGGGCTTCGTCATTGGCGTAGACGAACGGATAACGGCGCGCGAAGGCCGGCAGATAGGCCTCGGGACGAATGTCGCCGGACGCGTCGACGAACAGATTGTCGCCCTGGCGCAGCCCCATCACCGCCACCGGCTGCTTCTGCTCGCCCACGAAGATGACCGGATAGCTCAGCGCCGCCGGCGCGAACTCGGTGACCGTCAGCGGCACCACGTGGGTGGACGCCAGGAAGCCCCAGGGCCGGTCCACCGGGTTGACGCCCAGCGCGCCGTGCAGCTCGGGGCTGAGCGGCTCGGGCTTCTGGTAGAAAAGGACGTTGCCGGTCAGCTGGGCGGACGTCGATACGGTCTGGTCGGTCATGGAGAGCAAGCGCCTGAAGGATTGGGACGCGGCGTCTTAGCGGAAGCGCCGCGCCCCGGCAAACCACGCTCGTCTAGAAGGCGTAGGAGACGCCCACCCGCACATTGCGGCCGGGCGAGGGCGCGAGGTCCTTCAGGAAGGAGGCGTGCTCGCGGATCTCCTCGTCGGAGAGGTTCTGCCCCTCGACGAAGACCATGGCGCCGGGCAGGGCCGCCGGACGCCAGCCGAGGAAGGCGTCGTAGCGGGTGTAGGCGTCGGTCGGCAGCTCGAACTCCGCCACCCGGTCCTGCGACCCCACGCGCCGGGCCTTGAAGCGCGCGACCAGGGGGCCGAACTCGCCCTCCACCCCAGCCGTCAGCGAGAATGGCGGAATGCGCGCCGGCGCGCCCAGGTCGGTGGACCCCCGCACGATGTCGAATCCGCCCGTGAGGGCGAGGCTCCCGTTCGCGCCTTCCCAGGCGGTGACCCGGGCCTCGGCCTCGGCGCCGTAGAACTCCGCGTCGGTCTGGACGTACTGGAACACCGGCAGCTCGTCTTCCTCGGCGCCGGTGGGGCGAAGGTCGATGAAGCCGTCGTAGGTGGCGTGGAACAGGTGCAGGTCCGCCTCGAACAGGCCCTCGTCCTCATAGTGCAGCGCCGCCTCCAGCGAGGTCACCTCCTCGTTGTCGAGCGTCGGATCGCCGATCTCGAAGGCGCGGGTGGCGATGTGCGGCCCCTCGGCGAACAGCTCGGCCTCAGTCGGCGCCCGGCCGTTGCGCGAGACCGACAGGCCGACGAACCAGCCGTCGGCGGGCTTGGCGAAGACGCCGACGGAGCCGGAGACGTTGGTGAAGCTCTCCGACGCGGCCACGCTGTCCAGATCGCGCGTATCGACACGCAGCCCGCCTTCCAGGCCCCACGTCCCGCGATCCAGGCGCTGTAGCGTATAGGCGCCGAACTCGGTGATGTCGGTCTGGGGCACATAGGCCTCGTCGCCGATGGCGTTGAAGTCCCGGCTCAGCGCCTGCACGCCGAACGCCCCGTCCCAGCCGCCGCGACGACGCTGAACGAACTCGACCCGCCCTTCATAGCCTTCGGAGGTGAAGACGGTGCCCGTCTCCTCGCCCTCGAACTCGGTGTGGGTATAGTCGGCGTAGCCTCCGGCGAAGCGCACCTGGGACAGGGGGCCGGCGACGAATTCGTACGCCCCGCTCAGGTCGTAGCGGGTCTGTTCCAGACCGATCGTGACGACCTCTTCCTCCTCCTCGTGATCCTCGTCGTGGTCCTCGTCTTCGCCCTCCTCGTGCTCATGCTCGTGAGCGTGGCCCGGCACGCCGTAGTCGGTCTCCGTCCGCTTGACCGACAGGCCGACGAAGCCCCAGCCGCCGACGTAGGAGACGCCGGCGCCGTAGGCGTCGAGATTGACGAAACTGTTCTCGAGCGTGGTCTCGCCCGTGTCCTCGTAGTCCTCGCCCTCGGCCTCCAGCTGGCGGCGCGACTCGGCGGGCGCGGGAATATCGTAGTCCTCGCTCTCGCGGCGCAGGGCGTCGAGCGTGAACACCAGCGGCCCGGCGGCGAAGCTGACCCCGCCGCCGATCTTGTAGCCGTCGTCCACGCTGGACGACTGGGCGGAGACGCGGCCGTCGATCCCGCCTTCCGGGATTTCCTCGGGGATGCGGCCGTCGATCACGTTGACGACCCCGCCGATGGCGGACCCACCGAACGCCAGCGTCTGCGGGCCCCGCAGCACCTCGATGCGCGTCGCCTCGCCCGGATCCGCCGCCACCTGGTGATCCGGCGACAGGGCCGAGGCGTCGATCAGGCCCACCCCGTTGGTCAGCACCTGCACCCGGGGACCCGCCAGGCCCCGGATGACCGGTCGGCTGGCGCCCGCCGCGAAGCTGGTGGACCGGACGCCGGGCAGGCCGTTCAGCACGTCGCCGAGGCCGGCCGACGGGGCCGTCAGCAGGTCCTCCTCGTCAAGGACGTCCACCGCGATGGTCGTCGCGTCGGCGGTCACGCCATAGGGCGCGGCGGTGATCACGACCTCCTCGACGGTGACGACCCGGCGCTCCTGGGCGGCGGCGGCTCCGGCGAGACCCGCCGCGAGGACGAGGGCGGCGGTGGATACGACGTGGCGCATGGCGAACTCCGGGGAAGACGAGGTGACGTGTGTTATGAGATAACGTCGCAGATCGTCAAGCGCCGTTGCGAGGTCGCACGAAGGCGATTAGCTGAGGGCCATGGCCGAGGGTTGCCGACATCACGAGCCGCATGCGGGGCTGAAGGCGAGGGCGCTCGCCCACGCCCTGGACGCGGCTGAGCAAGCCTGTCGGGCCGATGGCGAGCGTATGACCGAGCCCCGTCGGCGGGTTCTGGAGCTGCTTCTGGAGGCCGGCGAGCCGGTCAAGGCCTATGACCTCATCGGCCGTTACGGCCCGGATGGACAGGCCGCCAAGCCGCCGACGGTGTACCGCGCGCTGGAGTTCCTGGAGCGGCGCGGCCTCGCCCACCGGATTTCGTCCCTGTCCGCCTATGTCGCCTGCGCCCACGACGCGGGCGATCACGCCGCCGCCTTCCTGATCTGCGACTGTTGCGGCGAGGCGCGGGAGTTCGAACCTCCGGCCGGAGCCGGGCTGGCGGCTGCGGCGTCCCAGCACGGCTATGTGCTGGAGCGGGTGACGATCGAGGCCCACGGGCGCTGTTCGGCCTGTCGCGAGGGCTGATAGCCGCAACCTCTCCACGGCTATGGCGCGAGTGCGCGCGAGGGCCTACCTAAATCGGATGGACGCCGCACGGCTGACCACGCCCCGTCGCCTGGAGATTCCCGTGCCGGAACGGGAGGCGGGCGGGGCCGTGGCCGCGCTCGAGATCGGGCCCGTCGATCGTCCGGTCGACCTCGTTTTCCTGCACGCCAACGGGTTCAACGCCGGGACCTATCGCCAGCTGCTCGCCCCATTGGGCGGCGCGCTGCGCGTCCTCGCGCTGGACCTGCGCGGCCACGGCCGCACGCGGCTGAGCGCCGAGCCGGCCGGTCGGCGCAACTGGGCCGATTTCACGGCGGACATCGCCGCCGTTCTGGACCGGCTCGACGGCCCGCCGGTGGTGGTGGCGGGTCATTCGATGGGCGGAACGGCCGGCCTGCTCGGAGCGGCCGAGCGCCCCGGACGCGTCTCCAGCCTGGTCCTGCTGGACCCGGTGATCTGGCCGCGACCGGCCACCCTGATGCTGAACCTGCCGCTGTCGCGGAGGCTGGCGGGCCGGATTCCGCTGGTGAGGGGCGCGCTGCGGCGACGCCGCATGTTCAGGGATCGTCAGGAGGCCCTGGCGGCCTATCGCGGACGCGGCGCCTTCAAGGGCTGGCCGGACGCGGTCCTGGCCGACTACGTCGCCGAAGGGTTCGTCGAGGAGGGCGATCACGTGCGCCTGACCTGCGCGCCGGAGTGGGAGGCGTCGAATTATGCGGCCCAGGCGCATGACCCCTGGCGCGCCCTGGCCCGGGTGGACCGACCGGTGCGGATCCTGCGGGCGGCGCGCGACAGCACCTGCCATGTGCTGAAGCCCACGCGACCGGGCGTGACGGTCGAGACCGTGGAGGGGGGACACTTCTTCCCCATGACGCGGGCGGACGTGGCGCGCGACGCCCTGTTCGACGCGGCGGTCTAGATCCAGCCCTTCCTGCGGAACCACAGCAGCGGCAGCACCGCCGAGGCGACCATGGCCAGCAGCGCCGCCGGGTAGGCCCACGGTCGCGACAGTTCCGGCATGTGCTCGAAGTTCATGCCGTAGATCGAGGCGATCAGCGTCGGCGGCAGGAAGGCGGCGGCCGCCACCGAGAAGATCTTGATGATGGCCGACTGCTCCACATTGATCAGGCCCAGCGCGGCGTTCAGCTGAAACTCGATGTTGGCCGCGACGGCCTCCGCGTGGGCGTTCAGGCTCTCGGCGTCGCCGCGCAGGGACCGCAGATGCTCCCGCACCGCCCGATTCCGGTCCATGCCGCCGTCCAGCCCCACATAGACGAAGATGCGCGACAGGCCCGCCAGGCTCTCCTCGATCCGGGCCGTGGCGATGTGGGCCCTGCCCAGCCGGGCGATCAGGCCCGCGAAACCGCCGGTGCGGCCGCCGGAGAAGATCTCCTGCGCGATGCCCTCGACGCGGTCGTCGACGCGCCGCAGCACAGCCGACAGCCGGTCGATCGCGGCCTCCATGATGGCGAGGAACACGTCGGAGCCGTGGACGCAGGCGGCGGGCTCGGCGAGGAGCCGGTCCCAAACCGCCTGGACAGGCTTGGGATCGAAATAGCGGATGGTGATCACCGGTCCCTTGGTCAGGACGCAGGTGACGCCCTCCAGTTCCGGGGCCTCGTCGTCTCCGTTCTTGAGCAGATCGGCGACCACGAACGTCGCTCCGTTCGAGCGATACAGACGGCTCGATTCCTCGAGCGCGGCCATCTCCTCACGGGTCGGGATCTGCAGTCCCAGCGCGGCCTCGACGATCAGCTCCTCCTCTCGGGAGGGCTGGAAGAGGTCGATCCAGACGACGTCCGCCTCGGGCCGCCAGCCGGGCCGAGGCGTCATGGGCTTTAGGCCGCCGGCGCGATGGATGCGGATCATCGCGTGGAGCCTGGCGGGGGTGTCAGTTCGACCCGCCGGCGATGGCGGCGCCCGCCTGTCGCGCGGCGTTGTAGACGAAGCCGTAGGTCGGATAGACCGTCGTGCCGAGGTCGTTGATCGGGTTGTACCAGACCTTGACCGCGCTCCAGTCGCCGCGATCGGACACATCCACGACGGTGACGTTCTCCTCGACCCGGCCGCGGCTGCCGCCCCAGTTGGCGTGCGTCACCTGGATGACCCGATCAGTCAGGACGTTGGACACCACCGCCACGTGGCCGCGCGACATGCGGCCGTGGGGCCGGAAAACCAGGACCGAGCCCGTCTGGGGCCGACGACCGGTGTTGAAGCGCTCCAGGGCCTGGTTCCACCAGGTCCAGGCGTCGCCGAAGATCTGGATGCCCGAAAACATGCGGGCGAAGGTCACGCACTGCCAGTAGGGCTCATCCGCCCGGACCTGCATCGGCGTCGCCGCCGCGAAAATCCCGAGGGTCGCCGCAACCGCGACGGCTTTGAGCCGTTGAGACATGCCTGACCTGTTCGCCGTGGAGGGGAGAATCTCCCCTAACCGATCGTGCGCGGCTTTCAAAGCGTCGCTTTAGACGCGATTTCGCCGGCCGGTGCGCTCTGGGCGCGCCGTTCCGCCAGTCCGCGCATCCAGCGTCGGGCCGGGTGCTCGACCAGGTGGTAGGAGATCGCCGCCGCGACGGGCAGGCCGATCAGGACGACGAGCCACAGCCAGACCGGCAGCTGCTTGTCCTCCGAGCCCACCAGGCGCGCCGCCACATTGACCGCCAGGATCTGCCACGGCGCGGCGATCATGTAGATCGAATAGCTGATCTCCCCGAGGTAGACCCCGGCGCGGGACGACAGGGCGCCGGCCCTTTCGTTCGACAGGCCGGCCAACCCCAGGATCAGCGGGCCGAACAGCAGCACGATGACGCCGTCCCACATCGGAACGCTGGCGGCGGCCACGATCGCCAGCGCCGAGCCCGCGGCCATCCAGCCGGCGAACGGCGCGGACGCCCTTCGATGCAGGAGATAGAGCGCGCACCCGAAGGCGAAGCACGGAACGATGCGCAGCGCACCCCAGCGGATCGTCGCCTCGGTCAGCGGAAAGCCCGCCAGCCGCTGGAACACGGCGTAGAGCGCCAGCAGCCCCGCCCCGGCCAGCAGGGTGGCGACCAGGGGTCTGGATCTCAGCCGCCAGGCCACGAAGGCGAAGGCCGGGAACAGCAGATAGGCGAACCACTCCGCCGAGATCGACCAGGACGGGTGGTTCCAGCCCGCCTCGGGCGCGAAGCCCCAGGCGTGGACCAGCAGAAGGTTGGCCGGCAGCGACTCCCAGCTCAGCAGGCTGGCGTCCACCGCGATGCCGGCGAGGCCTGCCGCCAAGGCCAGGGCCCCCACGCCGACCAGGGTGAACAGGTGCAAGGGATAGACCCGGGCCAGCCGCGCCCACAGGAAGCCGCCGTAACGGAAACGCTTCTCGCCGGCCGCTTCCAGATAGACGTGGCTGAGAATGAAGCCCGACAGGACGAAGAACAGTTCGACCCCGAGATAGCCCTTGGTCGCGAGGACCGGCGTGAAGCCGACGTCCAGGTTCTTCCAGAAGGTGTAGAGCACCACCCACATGGCGGCGACGAACCGCAGGGTGGTCAGGGCGCGAAGGTCGGCGGGAGGCGCGACGGGGGTCATTCAACCGTCGATAGCGCAGGCCGGTCTAGAAAAGGTTTACGCGCCCTCGCCCGACAGGATGCGGGAGGTCAGGTCGGCGCAGCCGGTCAGCTCACGCTCGCCCGCTTCGATCCGCGCGGTGAGCGGGTAAAGCCGATCGCTCATGCCGTCCGAACATTCCGTGGCGATCAAGGTCAGGGTCAGATCCTGACCCTGACCGTCCGTCCCCCGCCAGACGGCGGTGGTGCCCATGACCTCCGGCCCGTCGGTTTCGAAGCGCTGTTCGGGAATGTCCACGCCCGTCAGGGTCAGGGCGCCCGGCGTGACGTCGACGCCCCAGAACGGCTCGGTCCCGAGCGCCCTGATCGGCTGATTCAGATCGATGTCGCCCAGCACGGCCGGCGACGGTTCGGGCGCGCCGGCCGGAGGACCGGCCGCCACTTCCGGCTGGCTGTCGCAGGCGGCGAGCGCGAGGGCGAGGGCGCACAGGATCGACGAACGCATGGCGGTCTCCCGGAAACCGGGCGAGCTTTGGCCCGGCGGCGGGCCCCCGGTCAACGGCCTTCGCCGTCCCTGCGGCCCGGATCGAAGGTGTTGTCCACCTGATCGTCCCACCCTTCGCGATGCGACTTGAAGGCCAGCGCCATCAGGCCCCAGGTCAGTCCGAAGGTGCCCAGAATGCCCAGCGCCAGCGCCGTCCAGCCGTGGAACGACATCTCGCCGCCGCCGATCGCGGTCCAGGTCGCCCCCAGCGCCCAGGTGCAGAACGCCGCCGTCATCAGCGACAGCAGCAGCACCAGGCTGAATCGGGCGAACCGGTTCACGACCCGACAGGCCTCATCGCTGGACCCACCGGCCCTGGGCGTTGCGATACCACTCGCCGGTGGAGATGCGCGGAAGCAGGTTCAGCTCAAACATGCGGGCGCCGGCGACGGCGGCGGTGGTGCCGGCCTGAGCCGCGCTGCGCTCGTAGGCGCGCTGGCGGCCCTCGTTCGTGACCCGCACCGCCTCCTGCAGCGGCGCGTCGGCGCTGGTGCGGATGCCGAGATAGCCGTCGGCCTGCTCGCCCACGACGCCCTCGGCCTTGGCCCGGTCGATGCGCGCCTTCTGTTCGGCGGTCTGGGCGATGACCGGGGCCGCCGCGACGGCCAGGGCCACCAGCGCGGCCCCGACGACGAAGGTCTTGCGGAAATTCATGGCTGATCCCTCCGATCAGAACAGGTTGGGGTTCTCGGCCAGCAGGTCGCGGAGCTCCTGGTCCAGCCGCACGCGCACGTCGGCGTCCAGCCGGGCGTAGATCTGGATCGGATCGACCTGCAGCCGCACCGTCGGGGTGCAGGCGCTCGCGGTCCCGGCGAGAACCAGGCCGACGATCAGGAGACGGGCGCGCTTGGCGGTCATGAGAAGGCCTTTCGGCTGGCGAAGAACGTCGGCGTCAGTTGTAACGCTCAGCCGCGTGAACGGGTTCTGAACGCCGGCGACGCGGCTGTCGAGGCGTCACGGCGTCGCCGGTCTGGTCGGCGCCTGACCGCGTCGCGCCTGATCCAGCGCGATCAGGTCGCCGAACAGCTGATCCGCGTTGAAGTTGAGGTCTAGCGTCAGGTCGATCTCGGTCCCGGACGGCAGCGGAAGGGTCTCCTCCAGGAAGCGGCGTCGGATCAGGTTCAGGATCGACAGCCGGATCTCCTGCCGCTCCGGAGGGTCGTGGCGGCCCTTGATCTGGAAGCGCACCAGCATGCGCCCGTCATCCGTGCTGTTGAGCTCGGCCGTCAGACTGTCGTAGGCGAGATTCTCCATCGCCTGATAGGCGAGGTCCTGGACCATGTTCGGCGGCGTCTCCGGCCCGCCGCCACCCGCCGCGACGTCATCCAGCGCCGTGCGCGGAATCGAGACCCGGCCCGGCTGAACCGCGCCCAGCGTCCCGTTCTGGATGCGCAGACGGCCGTCCGACAGGCGCTGGAACGGTAGACGGCCCGAGACCCTCGCCTGGATGGCGATGTCCTCGCCGAGGCCGAGGGTGCGCAGGATCTGACCCAGCTCCACGCCGTCGAAAGTCAGGGCGCCGGTCAGGGGCTGGTCGGGCGTCAGCGGCGCGCGGAACGGCTCCGCGCGGATCACGCCGCCGGCCGCGGTGACCCGGCCGCCTTCGATAACCAGGGCGTCAGGCTCCAGGGAAAAGGTCAGGTTCAGGTCGTCCAGCGGGGCGAAGGCGGCGACGGCCTGGGCGGTCAGCCTCTGGCCCTGCGCCGTGGTCAGCGGGGCCAGGCTGTCGAACGTCACCTCGGTCCGCAGGTTGGTCACCGGACCCAGTGGACTGAGGAAGTCTAGGTCGGCGACCCGCGCCTCGCCCCGGCTGGTCGCGACGTCGGCGGACCAGTCGAAGCGTCCTTCGAAGGCGGCCTGGCCGGTCACGGGGCCCTTCATGAGGTCCGAACCGATCGGCGAGATGTCGTCCGGCTGCAGCCCGCCCTCGACGAAACGCACCTCGGGCGCCTGGACGGTCAGGGCGCCGACGCCGGAGCGGCCGTCGTGGCGCAGCTCCGCCCGCGCCAGCGCCGCATCGGGCCGCGCGCGGGGCGACAGGTCGAAGCCGCCGGTCCACACCTCGTCCGCCAGCCCGGCCCGGCCGCGCGCGATCATCGGCTCGAAGCGCCTCGGCTCGGCGAGATCCGACAGGGTCGCGCGCTCGATCGCCGCGTCGAGCCCCAGCGCCTCGCCGCCGGTCGCCGTCACGGGACCGGCGACCCCGTCGGCCCGCGCCTGGAAACCGGGCAGTCGCGCGGCTCCGTCGCTGACACGGCCGGACAGCCGCCAGCTGCCGCGGGCGATGCTCAGGAACGTCCCGCCCGCCGGGCAGAGGTCGCCGGAAACGGCCTCGGCGTCGTTCTCGCCCAGCTCCAGCCTCGCGGCCGTCACGGCGAGGCAGCCGGCCGGCGCGAAGGTCGTGCGTCCGCCCCCCGAAGCCAGCCGCCCCCCGCCCGCGATCCGCAGGTTCTCGGCCGGCGCGAAATCCAGCGACGCCGCGCCGGTCAGATCGACGGTGAAGCCGCCGCCGGTCAGGCGCCAGGCCGGGGCGTCGAGATCCAGCGTCGGCAGCCCGCCGCCGTCAGCCCGGGCCGTGAAGCCCCCGCCTTGATCATCGTCACCGAAGAGGGGCGAGCCCGGACGAGCGGCGACCGTGATCTCGCCGCCCGTTCCGGGCCTGGCCGTGAGGGGGCGATCCAGCCGGACGGCCAGCCCCGGGGCGCCGGCGGTGATCCGCACATCGGGCGCCGCAAGCCGGAAGTCGGCCAGGGCGCGCTTGAGCGCGGCGATCTCCGGCGGGTCGTCGGCGGCGATCGGTCCGAAGCCTCGCCAGCCGCCCTGAGCCGTGACCGCGAGGTCCAGCGCCGCGGCGGTCGCGTCGCGACTGACGATGTCGAGACGGCCGCGAGCCTCGGCTCCGTCGAGGCCCAGGTCGCCGGTCTCGAGCCGTGTGGCGCGGAGCGCGACGGGGCCCGTGGCTTCGAAGGCGGAGTTCCTGCCGCCGAGAGTCAATTCGGCCGACCCCGCCGACAGGCGCCGCAGATCGAGCGCCGGCCCGGTCAGCCGCGCGACGGACAGGGTCGCAGGCCCGTCGAAGCGCCAGATGGGCTCGTCGTCTCCGCGAGCCGTCATCCGTCCTTCGGCGGCGAGCGCCGCCGACGTCAGCCGGATATCGCCCAGTCGGGCCGAGTCCGCCCGGAGATCGGCGTCGATCCGCCCCTCGAAGCCGGCCTCCGCCAACCCGCCCGACAACCGGCCGTCCCCCGCGAGGCTCACCGCCGTTCCGGACGCGGACAGCCGCCCTGTCGCCACGTCGGCGTCCTCGAGCGCCAGCGTGAAGGTCGCCGGGCCCTGGGCCATCCGGTCCAGCGCCTCGGGATAGGCGACGCCGACGTCCAGGACGCCGCCGGCGGCGCTCAGCGACCGATCGGGGCCCGAGGCCTCCAGGCGGTCCAGAATCGCCCGGATCGCCAGCCGGTCGCCGACCCGCGCCGCGCCGATCCGCGCGCCCGCCAGGTTCAGCCGTCCCGCTTCGCCGGCGGCGACGGTGCGGGGCAGGGTCAGGGACATGCGCCGCAGCCGGCCCTCCTCGATCCAGGCGTCGACCCAGGCGCGCACCGGGCCATAGGGCGTGGCGATGATCGCCTCGCCCCGCTCGATCAGGATCAGGGGCGAAGGGGCCTCGGGGTCGGACGGCCGGTCCGACAGCCGCCGGATGAGGGGGTCGAGCGTCCCCAACGTCAGCCGGCCGTCCTCGAAAGCCGCGCTGAGCTTCGGCCGAACCAGCCGGACGCGGCTGGGTCGCAGGCCAAGGCCTCCCGCCCAGGGGGCGACGACGGCGTAGTCCACCTCGATCCGCTCCACCGTCGCCACCGGTGCGTCTCGCGGCCCGACGCGCACCCGGCCGACGGCGCCGTCGGCGTCCACCCGTTCGAACCGGATGTCCGCGTCCACACCCTCGCGTTCGAGCCAGCCCAGCAGCACCCGCTCCGCGATCGGCCGCCGGTTCAGCCAGGCCACGCCGGCGCCCGTCGCCAGAACCAGCGCGCCGACGGCGGCCCCCACCGCGAGCCGACGCACGAGGGCGTTCCGCCGCCCGGTCCCGCGTGGATCGGTGTGCGGTTTCAGATCAGCTCCAGCCACTCGCGCGTGCTCTCTCAGACACATAAGCGTGGCGCGGGCGCCACTGACAGGAGATCACGCGAACAGCGGGGCTATTGCGTGGCCTCGACTTCAACATCGACGTTGAATAACGCCGCTTCATCTCAAACTGAGCCGTGGAGCCGCGAATTTCATCGATCGAGGCCTCCGCCGGTTAACCAGTTGTAACCTCCGTCTTCCCAAACTGCCTGCTGCGGGCTATAGCCGCTGTCTTCGGCGTCCGGGGACTTGGCGCCGAACCTGCAAGAGTGTCGCGTACAGTAATCAGGCGCACGCCGCGCCGTCGAATGTCGGGGACCGATGGCTCAGTTTGATCCGCGCCGCCAGCCGATGCGTCTGGCTCCGCATGTGTTCACCGCCGTCGCCGCCGTGAGCGTCGCCCTGCTCGCCGGTCGCGTGTACCAGCCCGCCGTGGCCGCCGCCGAAGAGGCCGGCCTGATCCAGCTCACCGACGAACAGGTCGACTCGCTCGAGGCCCAGGCCTTCGTCGCCGCCGGCGCGCCCGCGGGCATGACCGCGCCCGAGGCGATCCCGGTCGAGGTGCGTCGCGGCGAGACTTTCGAGGACGCGGTGCTGCGGACCGGCGTCGACGAGTCCGAGGCCCGCGCCCTGGTCCAGACCATCTCCAACGCCTTCGACGTGTCCCGTATCGAGCCCGGCCTGCGGTTCGAGACCGCCATCGCCAAGCCGCGCGCCGGCCGGGGCTCGGCGCGTCTGATCGGCATGACCATGCGCACCGGCCCGGCGAGCCAGCTGACGGTGTCGCGCAGCTTCGACGGCGCCTTGAAGGTCCGCTCGCTGGACGAGAAGGTCACGCGCGAGACCCTGGTCGCGACGGGCGAGGTGTCGGGCTCGCTCTCGGCCTCGGCGCGCCGCGTCGGCGCCAGCGCGGCGATCACGCGCCGGCTGTCCCAGATCTTCGCCCACAAGTTCGACATGGACCGCGACATCCGCCGCGGCGACGACTTCACCCTGGTGTTCGACCGGGCCGTCACCGAGAACGGCCGCACGATCGAGACCGGCGAGTTGCTCTACGCCCAGATCAAGGGCCAGGTCTTCTACCGCTTCCAGGTTCCCGGCTCGCGCGAGGTCCAGTACTTCGACGCCACGGGCAAGAACACCCGTTCGGCCTTCATGCGCACTCCGATCGTGCGCGCCCGGATCAGCTCCAGCTTCGGCATGCGCCGTCACCCGATCTCGGGCTATCGCCGCATGCACCAGGGCATCGACTTCGCCGCGCCGACGGGGACGCCCGTGGTGGCTCCCGCCGATGGGGTGGTCGTGGAGGCCCGCCGCTGGGGCGGTTACGGGAACTGGCTGCGTATCCGTCACTCCAACGGGCTGGAATCCGGCTACGGTCACCTGTCGCGCTACGCCTCCGGCATCCGCGCCGGGCAGCGGGTCCGGCAGGGCCAGGTGGTTGCCTATGTCGGCTCGACCGGGGCCTCGACCGGCCCGCACCTTCACTACGAGATCTGGCGGCGCGGCCAGCGCATCAACCCCTCCAGCATCCGTGTCGAGGAAGGCACCGTCCTGACGGGCGCCGATCTTGCCGCCTTCCGCGCCGAAAAGGCCCGGATCGACCGCATCATCGCCGCCGGCGGCGAGCGCCGTCCGGAAGTGCTCCAGGCCACCGTGCGCGGCCTGCGCCCGGTCCAGGCGGCGGAAACCGCCGAAAGCTGATCGATCCCGCCGGGCCGGGCCGGGGTAAACAGGCGCTTAACCCTGACGGGGCGATAACCGGGCTTCACGCCGAAAGGTCTGGAGCCGCGACCCCGTCATGACCGCCGTCGACCTCAGCCTGCGCGCCGTCGAAAGCGTCCGCCTGGTCTGGAGCGCGCCGCTCGTCGCCCGCTTCCGCGGCGTTCTGCAGGCGCTGCTGTCCGCGCTGCTGCTGGTCGCGCTCGTGTCCTGGAACCCCGCCGACCCGAGCCTGAACGCCGCCGCCGCCGCCGCGCCGACCAACTGGCTCGGCCACAACGGGGCCGTCTTCGCCGACCTGTTCATGCAGACCCTCGGCCTCGCCGCCTGGCCGGCCGCGCTGCTGCTGACGGCCTTCGGCGCGGCGGCGGCCCTGGCCGACACCGTGCGCACCCGGCTGAAGGCGACGCCGGCTCGAGCCGCGGCCGCCGCCGGCGGCGTCCTGGCGCTCGCCACCACCCTGTCCTCGCTCCCCGCGCCCGCCGACTGGCGGCTGGCGGCGGGCATGGGCGGCCTCCTGGGCGACGCCGTGGCGGGATTGTTCCAGGTCGGCGTCGACGCCCTCGGGTTGAGGGGCGGCCGCATCGTCGCCGGCGTCCTGGCGCTGCCGCTCGCGCTCTGGGCGCTCGGCTGGGCCGTCGGGCTGAGTGGTCGGGATTTCACCGAGGCCCTGGCCTGGCTGGGGCAGCGCCGCGCCTCGCCGGCGCCCGGGTCCCCGCGCGCGACGCCGGCGCAGCCCTCGCCCAAGCGACGGGCCAGGGCGGAGATCGCCCGCCCTCGTCCTCCCCTCGACCTGACGTCGGACGACGAGGCGCCCGCCCCGCCATGGGAGGCGCCGGCCCCGGCGGCGGCCCGCGCGACCGCGCCGACCGAGCCCCGCGTCGCGGCGGTCAAGGCGCCCAAGTCCGCGCGTCGTGACGTCGACGACGCCCAGCAGGCCTTCGACTTCGCCAAGGCCTCGACCGGCTTCGACCTGCCGCCCCTGGCCATGCTGGCCAAGCCGACCAAGCGGGTCGGCGCCGTCGACGAGGCGGCGCTGAAAGCCAACGCCCAGATGCTGGAGGGCGTGCTCCAGGAGTTCGGCGTGCGCGGCGTCATCGACCAGATCCGGCCGGGACCGGTCGTGACGCTTTACGAACTGGTGCCCGCGCCCGGGATCAAGCACGGCCGGGTCGTGGCGCTGGCCGACGACATCGCCCGCTCCATGTCCGCCCGCGCCTGCCGCATCAGCGTGGTCCAGGGCCGCAACGCCATCGGCATCGAGCTGCCGAACGCCAAGCGCGAGACGGTCTATCTCAGGGACCTGCTGGCGTCGTCGGAATACGCCAAGCCGGGCCACCTGCTGCCCCTGGCGCTGGGCGAGACCATCGGCGGGGAGCCCTATGTCGCCGACCTGGCGCGCATGCCGCACCTGCTGATCGCCGGCACCACCGGCTCGGGCAAGTCGGTCGGGGTCAACGCCATGATCCTGTCGATCCTGTATCGCCACTCGCCCGCCGAGTGCCGCTTCATCATGATCGACCCGAAGATGCTGGAGCTCAGCGTCTATGACGGCATCCCGCACCTGCTGAGCCCCGTCGTCACCGACCCGAAGAAGGCGGTCGTGGCGCTGAAGTGGACCGTGCGCGAGATGGAGGACCGCTACCGCCGCATGTCCAAGCTGGGCGTGCGCAACATCGCCTCCTACAACGAACGCGCCCGCGAGGCGGTGGAGAAGGGCGAGCACTTCGAACGCACCGTCCAGACCGGCTTCGACGAGCAGGGCCGCCCGGTCTACGAGTCCGAGAAGATCCGGCCCGAGCCCATGCCCTATCTGGTCGTGGTCATGGACGAGATGGCCGACCTGATGCTGGTCGCCGGCAAGGACGTGGAGGGCGCGGTCCAGCGCCTGGCCCAGATGGCGCGCGCCGCCGGCATCCACCTGATCATGGCCACCCAGCGTCCGTCGGTCGACGTCATCACCGGCACCATCAAGGCCAACTTCCCGACCCGGATCAGCTTCCAGGTCACGTCGAAGATCGACAGCCGCACAATCCTGGGCGAGCAGGGCGGCGAGCAGCTGCTGGGCCAGGGCGACATGCTCTACATGGCCGGCGGCGGCCGCATCACCCGCCTGCACGGCCCGTTCGTCACGGACCAGGAGGTGGAGGAGGTCTGCAAGCACCTCCGCGCCCAGGGCGAGCCGGAATATCTCGAGGCCATCACCGACGGCGACGACGAGGAGGACGGCGGCGCCGGCGACTTCGGCTCGGGCGGCGGCGAGGGCTCCGACGATCTCTACGACCGCGCCGTGGCCGTGGTCACGCGCGACCGCAAGGCCTCGACCAGCTACGTCCAGCGCCGCCTGCAGATCGGCTACAACCGCGCCGCGTCCCTGATCGAGCGCATGGAGCAGGAAGGGGTGGTCAGCCCCGCCAATCACGCGGGCAAGCGCGACGTCCTGGTCGGCCCGCCGCCGTAAGGCGCTTCACCGGTCGGCCGGAGGGGTTAAGGTCGCCGCCATGGACACGCTGCTTCAGCGCTGGGACCGCCTCAGCCCCCACGCGACCTTCATCGGCCCCGAGGACGATCTGCCTCGGCCCACGGCGCTGCTGTTCCACGGCTGCGGCGGCATCCGCGCGCATCTGCCGCGCTATGCGGAGGCGGCGAAGGCGAAGGGCTGGCGCGCGGCCATCGTCGATTCGTATGCCCCGCGCGGCTGGAGCCGAGAGTTCGCCATGGCGACGGTCTGCACCGGTCTGATGTTCCGTGGCGACCGGCGGGCGGGCGACGTGCTGGCCTCGATCGCCGGCGTGTCGGCGCGGGCCGACGTCGACGCCTCCACCCTGCTCGTCGGCGGCTGGAGCCATGGCGGCTGGGGAATCATGGAGGCGATGAGCGCCGATCGTCGGCCGGGCGCGCTGGGCGTCGCCGACCCGGGCTCGGTCGATCTCGGCGGGGTGAGGGGCGCCTATCTGGCCTACCCCTACGTCGGCCTGGTGGCGGTCAACCGCATGCGGCCCTGGCGGCACTGCCCCAGGATTCTGGCGGTGGTCGCCCGGCGCGACCACCTGACCACGGTCAGGAACGCCGAGCGGGTGCACGAAATGGTCCGCCGCTGCGGCGCGGAGGTCGAGACCTGGATGGCCGAGGGCACCCACAGCTTCGACGAGCCCATGTCGGCCCCGCCGATGCGCTACGACGAGAATCTGACGGCTGAGGCGCTGGACCGCTTCGGCCGCCTGCTGGAGGACTTGGCGCCGGTCAGGCCCCTGCGGGGCCCCGCCTGACTCAGGCGGCGGCCGGGGTCTTCTTCCGGCTCGGCGAGACCATCAGCTTCTTGGTCTCGGCGATGGCCTTGGCCGGGTTCAGGCCCTTCGGACACACCTGGGCGCAGTTCATGATGGTGTGGCAGCGATAGAGTTTGAACGGGTCCTCGAGGTCGTCGAGCCGCTTGTCCGTCGCGTCGTCGCGGCTGTCGGCGATCCAGCGATAGGCCTGGAGCAGCGCCGCCGGACCCAGGTACTCGGTCTGGTTCCACCAGTAGCTGGGGCACGAGGTCGAGCAGCAGGCGCACAGGATGCATTCGTAGAGGCCGTCCAGCTTCTCGCGGTCGGCGGGCGACTGCAGCCGCTCCTTTTCCGGATCGGGCGTGTCGGACTGGAGGTAGGGCTGGATGGAGTCGTACTGGGCGTAGAACAGGCTCAGGTCCGTCACCAGGTCCTTGACCACCGGCTGGTGCGGCAGGGGCGCGATGGCGATGGTGGACGAGGCGCAGTCGTCCCAGCCCTTGGTGCAGGCCAGCGTGTTGCGCCCGTCGATGTTCATCGAGCAGGAGCCGCAGATGCCCTCGCGGCAAGAGCGCCGGAACGTCAGGGTCGGGTCGATGGTGTTCTTGATGTGGATCAGGGCGTCCAGGAGCATCGGCCCATGGTCGTCGGCCGACACCTCGAAGACGTCCCAGCGGGGGCCCGCGTCGACCTCGGGGTCGTAGCGATAGACCTTGTAGGTCTTGACGTTCTTGGCGCCCTTGGGAGCCTTGTGGACCTTGCCCTTGGCGGGCTTGGAGCCTTTGGGGAGGGTGAGCTGGACCATCTGTTCGCCGTCCTCAGTACACCCGCGCCTTGGGCGCGATGTACTCGATTTCTTCGGTCAGGGTGTAGTTGTGCACCGGCCGGTCGTCGAGGCGGGTCTGGCCGGTCGCGTCGTCGAACCAGGCGAGGGTGTGCTTCATCCAGTTCACATCGTCACGGTCGGGGAAGTCCTCACGGGCGTGGGCGCCGCGGCTTTCCTTGCGGTTCAGCGCGCCTTCGACGGTGACCAGCGCCTGGCCGATCATGTTGTCGTACTCCAGCGTCTCGACCAGGTCGGTGTTCCAGATCAGGCCGCGGTCGGTGGTCTTGATGTCGGCGCCGCCGGCGTGAACCTCCTTCAGGCGACGCACGCCGCTCTCCAGGGTCTCGCCGGTGCGGAAGACGGCGGCGTCCTCCTGCATGGCGCGCTGCATCTTCAGGCGCAGCTCCGCGGTCGGAGTGGAGCCCGAGGCGTTGCGGAAGCGGTCCAGGCGCGACAGGTGCGCCTCGGTCGCGGAGGCCGGCGCGTCGGGCACGGCCGATGCCCTGTCGACGATCTCGCCGGCGCGCAGGCCGGCCGCGCGGCCGAACACCACGAGGTCGATCAGGGAGTTGGAGCCCAGCCGGTTGGCGCCGTGGACCGACACGCAGGCCGCCTCGCCCACGGCCATCAGGCCCGGCACCACCGCGTCGGGATTCCCGCCCGCCTTGGTCAGCACCTCGCCGTGATAGTTCGTGGGGATGCCGCCCATGTTGTAGTGGACGGTCGGCAGGACCGGGATCGGCGCCTTGGTGACGTCGACGCCCGCGAAGATCTTGGCCGACTCCGAGATGCCGGGCAGGCGCTCGTGCAGCACCTTCGGGTCGAGGTGATCGAGGTGCAGGAAGATGTGGTCCTTGTTCGGACCGACGCCGCGCCCCTCGCGGATCTCGATGGTCATGGAGCGGCTGACCACGTCGCGGCTGGCCAGGTCCTTGGCGTTGGGGGCGTAGCGCTCCATGAAGCGCTCGCCCTCGGAGTTGGTCAGGTATCCGCCCTCGCCGCGCGCGCCCTCGGTGATCAGGCAGCCCGCGCCGTAGATGCCGGTCGGGTGGAACTGCACGAACTCCATGTCCTGCAGCGGCAGGCCGGCGCGGAGCACCATGGCGTTGCCGTCGCCGGTGCAGGTGTGGGCGCTGGTGGCCGAGAAATAGGCGCGGCCGTAACCGCCTGTGGCCAGGATCACCAGCTTGGCGCGGAAGCGGTGGAGCGTGCCGTCATCCAGCTTCCAGGCGGTGACGCCGGTGCAGGCGCCGTCCTGCATGATCAGGTCCAGGGCGAAGAACTCGATGAAGAACTTCACCTCACGACGGACCGACTGGCCGTACAGGGTGTGCAGGATGGCGTGGCCGGTGCGGTCGGCCGCGGCGCAGGTGCGCTGCACCGGGCCCTCGCCGAAGTTCTTCGTCATGCCGCCGAAGGCGCGCTGGTAGATCTTGCCGTCCTCGGTGCGGCTGAACGGCACGCCCCAGTGCTCCAGCTCATAGACGGCCTTGGGGGCCTCGCGCACCAGATACTCGATGGCGTCCTGGTCGCCGAGCCAGTCCGACCCCTTGACGGTGTCGTACATGTGCCACTGCCAGCGATCCTCGCCCATGTTGCCGAGGGAGGCCGAGATGCCGCCCTGGGCCGCCACCGTGTGGGAGCGGGTCGGGAACACCTTGGTGACGCAGGCGACCTTCAGCCCCTGCTGGGCCGCGCCGAGCGCCGCGCGCAGGCCCGAGCCCCCGGCGCCTACCACCACGACGTCATAGGCGTGATCGACGAATTCGTAGGAAGCCATCTTTAGAATCAGACTCCGAAGCCGGCCGGCAGCGGCGCCGAGCCCAGCGCCAGCCGCACGATGAAGAAGACGCTCGCCGCCGACAGCGCCAGGCAGATCAGCGCCGACAGGCCAAGCAGCAGCCCCTTGGTGCCGTCGCGGTGGATATAGTCCTCCACGATGACCTTGAAGCCCATGTTCATGTGCCAGAAGCTGACCAGCAGGGTCAGACCCAGCAATGTCGCATTGACCGGCTGGGCCATCCAGGCCAGCGCGCCCTCATAGCCCCCGCCCGCCAGCTCGAAACCGGCCCAGACGCCCCAGAGCGACAGGGGCGCGAGGATCAGCGATGACAGCCGCTCGGCGGTCCATTCCCCGGCGCCCTCGCGCTCGGACACTTTCACGCCGTTACGGAAGGCTTTTGGATGACGGCTCACAGCGAAACCCTCCCGGTCGCGAACAGGGCGACCCAGAACACGGCGGTCGCCACCACGCCGAAGCCGATCGACCACCAGGCCAGCGACGTCGCCGCCCTGGGCGTCAGCGCCGCGCCCGTGTCCCAGATCAGGTGCCGGACCCCGGCCGCGAGGTGGTAGAACAGCGAGAAGCTGAGGCCGATCCACACGACGAGCCCGATCGGCGACGCCGCCAGCCTGGCGAAGGTCGCGTAGGCCTCGGGCCCGAAGGCCAGCGCCAACAGCCAGGCCGCCACCAGCAGGGCGCCGGCGTAGAGCGCGCCGCCGGTCATCCGGGTCAGGATCGACGCCAGCATGGTCACGTGCCAGCGCCAGACCTGCAGATGCGGCGACAGGGGCCGCACCCGGCCGTTGGGCTGGACCACGAAGCGACCGGTCTGGTCCTCCGCCGCGTCCGCGGACGAATAGGGCTTGTTCATGCGAACCATTCTCAAAAAGAGAAGTAAATTCAACGGCCGTTGCGGCGCACACTGGCTTTAGTGAGCGGCCCCGCGCGGGTCAACGAACGGGCGCCCGAACAGCGACGGTGCGTCACACTCGGCGATCACAATTCCTCCAGCCGGCTCGCGCCAGGGCCGAACGGACTGGCCAGACGGCGAATTGTTTTGGCAGGCTGGAACCCATGATCGCCGCCGCCGTGTTGTCGTCCCTCGTGCTGCTCCAGGACCCCTCGAGCCTGGAGGCCTATCAGCCGCCGCGCATCCGGCCGTTCGAGCCGCCGTCCGACTTCGCCATCAACGCCGAGCGACAGCCGGTGGAGGGCGACGGCCGCGTGTTCGTGCGACGGCCGATCGACCGCAGTTTCTCGGTCGAGGAGTACGCCGGCCAGTACGAAGCGACGCCGTCGGAAGCCGAACTGGCATATGCGCAGGGCGTCGCCGCCGCCGAACTCCAGGTCGACGGGGCCATGGGCCCGCTGGACGGTCTATGGCGCGTCGTCGGCGCCGAAGGCGAGGTGATCCTGACCCTGGCGCTGGCCGACGCGGGCGGCTCGACCCCCGTGCAGGGCGCCTGGCTCGACGAGGACGCGCCGCCCGCCGCCGACGGCGGCCCGCTGGGCTCGATCGTCCGCACCGGGACGACGGCTCGGATCGAGGCGGGGGCTTGGGTTTTGACGCTGGACTGGGCCGAGGGCGGATGGCGCGGTCGCTTGAGCGGCCCCGGCGGAGAAAGGTCCGTCAGCCTCAGACGCCCCTGATCCGCGAATGCTGACCCGCGAACGCTGACGGGCCGCGCCTGACCGCCGTCAGATGTGAGGGTCGGGGGCCGTCGCCCTCTTCGCCGCCGACCGCCGGGACAGCATGTTCAGGCCCTCGACGAGCGCCGAGAAGGCCATGGCCGCGTAGATGTAGCCCTTGGGCACATGGACCCCGAAGCCGTCGGCGATCAGCACCATGCCGATCATCAGCAGGAAGCCCAACGCCAGCATGACCACCGTCGGGTTCTTGGCGATGAAGTCGGCCAGCGGGTCCGCAGCCAGCAGCATCACCGCGATCGCGGCCAGCACGGCCACGACCATGATCGGCAGGTGATCGGTCATGCCGATGGCGGTCAGGATGGAGTCGATAGAGAACACCAGGTCCAGCAGGATGATCTGGAAGATCGCCGCGCCCGCGTTGTTGATGACCACCGCCTTCTTGTCGAGCACGTCATGGGTGGGGGTCGGATCGACGGTGTGGTGGATCTCCTTGGTCGCCTTCCACACCAGGAACAGGCCGCCCGCGATCAGGATCAGATCCTTCCAGCTGAAGGCGGTCTCGAACGCCGGCTCGCCGTGTTCCCCCACGGGGCCGACGATGCCGAGATCGACCACCGTGGCGGTCAGCCCGACCAGCCAGGCGATGATGGACAAGAGCGCCAGGCGCATGATCAGCGCCAGGCCGATGCCGATGCGGCGCACCCGCTGGCGCTGATGCTCGGGCAGCTTGTTCGACAGGATCGAGATGAAGATCAGGTTGTCGATGCCGAGCACCACCTCCATCACCACGAGGGTGACCAGGGCGGCCCACGCCGCAGGATCGCTCAGAAGGCCGGCGAGATAGTCGAACATCTGGGGTCCAGTTCGATGAGAAGAGGCCGCCCTCTGTAGCCCAAGCGCATGCGCCGACAAGGGAAACCTGCGGCGTCCCGCCTGTGTTGCGGGGGCGGGGCACAAGTGCTATCAGGCGCCCGGCTTGCAAGGGCGGGGTCTCCGGATCGCGTCCCCAGCGTGCTTTCTTCAAGCATTATCAAGCCTTTCGCCGGAGCGGGTCGCCTCGTCTCCGGCATCGTCGCAAACGCATCAGCGGATCGGATTCAGGTGGCGGACGAGTTCAGGACGACCGAAGTCGGCGAGCGCTACGCGCAGGCGCTGTTCGATCTGGCGCTGGAGACCGGCGCCCTGGACGCCGTGCGCGCCGACCTGAAGTCGCTGAAGGCCGCCTATCTGGACAGCGCCGACCTGCGCCGCCTGCTGACCTCGCCGCTGCTGTCCGCCGACGATCAGGCCAGGGGCCTGGGCGCGGTGGCCGACGCCGCCCGCTTCCATCAGACGACCCGCAACTTCCTTGGCCTGATGACCCAGAACGGCCGCGCCCGCGACGTGTCGGGCGCGATCGCCGCCTTCGAGGCGCTCTACGCCAAGCACGCCGGCGTCGTGTCGGCCGAGGTGGTGTCGGCCGTGACGCTGAGCGCCGCCCAGCTGAACTCGATCCAGGCCGGCCTGCGCCAGGCCCTGGGCAAGGACCCGGAACTGACCGCCCGGGTCGACCCGTCGATCCTCGGCGGCCTGAAGGTCAAGGTGGGCTCGAAGCTGTTCGACGCCTCGCTGAAGACCAAGCTCGACCAGATGAAGTTCGCCCTCAAGCGGGCCTGATCCAACACGGCGCCTGACCGGCGCACCGAAAGACGAAGACGAAAGAGACCCTCATGGACATCCGCGCCGCTGAAATCTCGGCCATCCTGAAGTCCCAGATCGCCAACTTCGGCGTCGAGGCCGACGTGTCGGACGTGGGCACCGTGCTGTCGGTCGGCGACGGCATCGCGCGCATCCACGGGCTGGACAAGGTTCAGGCCGGCGAGATGATCGAGTTCCCCAAGGCCGGGGTGAAGGGCATGGCCCTGAACCTTGAGCGCGACAACGTCGGCGCGGTGATCTTCGGCGCCGACGCCCAGATCGCCGAGGGCGACGAGGTCCGCCGCCTGGGCGAGATCGTGGACGTGCCGGTCGGCAAGGGCCTGCTCGGCCGCGTGGTCAACCCGCTGGGCGAGCCGATCGACGGCAAGGGCCCGATCCAGTTCACCGAGCGCCGCCGCGTGGACGTGAAGGCGCCGGGCATCATCCCCCGCAAGTCGGTGCACGAGCCGATGCAGACCGGCCTGAAGGCGATCGACACCCTGATCCCGATCGGCCGCGGCCAGCGCGAGCTGATCATCGGCGACCGTCAGGTGGGCAAGACCGCCGTGGCCGTCGACGCCATCCTGAACCAGAAGAGCGTCAACGCCGGCGACGACGAGTCCGCCAAGCTGTACTGCATCTACGTCGCCATCGGTCAGAAGCGCTCGACCGTGGCCCAGATCGTGAAGACCCTCGAGGAGTCCGGCGCGCTGGAGTACACGATCGTGGTCGCCGCGACCGCGTCGGAGCCGGCCCCGCTGCAGTTCCTGGCCCCGTTCGCCGGCTGCGCCATGGGCGAGTGGTTCCGCGACAACGGCATGCACGGCCTGATCATCTATGACGACCTGTCCAAGCAGGCCGTGGCCTATCGCCAGATGTCGCTGCTGCTGCGCCGCCCGCCGGGCCGCGAAGCCTATCCGGGCGACGTCTTCTACCTGCACTCGCGCCTGCTGGAGCGCGCCGCCAAGCTGAACGGCGACTACGGCTCGGGCTCGCTGACGGCGCTGCCGATCATCGAGACCCAGGCGAACGACGTGTCGGCCTATATCCCGACCAACGTGATCTCGATCACCGACGGCCAGATCTTCCTGGAATCCGACCTGTTCTATCAGGGCATCCGCCCGGCCGTGAACGTCGGCATCTCGGTGTCGCGCGTGGGCTCCTCGGCCCAGACCAAGGCGATGAAGAAGGTCGCGGGCACCATCAAGGGCGAGCTGGCCCAGTACCGGGAGATGGCCGCCTTCGCGAAGTTCGGCTCGGACCTGGACGCCACGACCCAGCGCCTGCTGGCCCGTGGCGAGCGCCTGACCGAGCTGCTGAAGCAGCCGCAATACGCACCGCTGGCGATGGAGGAGCAGGTGGTGTCGGTCTACGCCGGCACGCGCGGCTACCTGGACGCCATTCCGGTCTCGGCGATCGGCCGCTTCGAGCGCGAGCTTCTGGCCCGCATCAAGTCGGACAAGCCGGGCCTTCTGGAAGGCATCCGCACCAAGAAGGACCTGACCGCCGAGCTCGAGGCCGAGCTGAAGTCGGTGCTGGACGCCTTCGCCAAGACCTTCGCCTGAGCCCGACCCCCGGATAGCGAGAGAGACGACGCCGGATGGCCAGCCTCAAGGAAATGCGCAATCGGATCGGAAGCGTGAAGGCCACGCAGAAGATCACGAAGGCCATGCAGATGGTCGCGGCCGCCAAGCTTCGGCGGGCGCAGGACCAGGCCCTGGCCGCGCGCCCCTATGCCGAGCGCATGGCCTCGGTCATCGCCAATCTGGCCGCCGGCGTCTCCGGCGCCGACGCGCCCAGGCTGCTGGCCGGAACCGGCTCGGACCAGAAGCACCTGATCGTGGTCGCGACCGCGGACAAGGGCCTGGCCGGCGGCTTCTCGACCAACGTGGTCCGGGCCGCGCGCGAGCGGATCAACAGCCTGATCGCGCAGGGCAAGGATGTCCGCATCGTGGCCGTCGGCCGCAAGTCGCGCGACCAGCTGCGTCGCTTCTACGGCGAGCGGGTGATCCACACCTTCGAGCTCAGCGCGCACAAGACGCTGGGCCTGCACGCCGCCCAGCCGATCGCCGAGATGATCGCCGAGGAGTTCGAGGAAGGCCGCGCCGACGTGGTCACCCTGTTCTACAGCCGCTTCAAGTCGGTGATCAGCCAGGTCCCCACGCCCAAGCAGCTGGCCCCGACCACGGTCGAGGAAGGCGCCGCCCCCATCGACCTGAACGGCGCGGTCTATGAGTACGAACCTTCGGAAGAGGCCATCCTCGAGACGCTTTTGCCGCGCAACCTGACGACCCAGGTGCTGGCCGCGCTCTATGAGAACCAGGCCGGCTTCTTCGGCTCGCAGATGGCGGCGATGGACAACGCCACCCGCAACGCCGGCGAGCTCATCAACGCCCTGACCCTTCAATACAACCGCTCCCGCCAGGCCCAGATCACCAAGGAGCTGATCGAGATCATCTCCGGCGCCGAAGCCCTCTGATCCGACCTGACACCCGACACGACTTTCCGAACGGAAGACCCCGATGACCGACACCGTCGCCCCCAAGAAGACCACGACCCGCAAGCCCGCCGCCAAGAAGGCCGCGCCCGCCGCCGCGCCGACCGCCGCGGTCGCCACCGGCCGCATCGCCCAGGTGATCGGCGCTGTCGTGGACGTGGAGTTCGAAGGCCACCTGCCGGCGATCCTGAACGCGCTGGAGACCTCCAACACCGACCAGCGCACGGGCGCCGAGTTCCGCCTGGTGTTGGAAGTCGCCCAGCACCTGGGTGAGAACATGGTCCGCACCATCGCCATGGACACGACCGAGGGTCTGGTCCGCGGCCAGCCGGTGACCGACACCGGCAAGTCGATCCTGGCGCCGGTCGGCCCGGGCACGCTGGGCCGCATCATGAACGTCGTCGGCGACCCGATCGACGAGGCCGGTCCGATCCAGACCTCGCTCTATCGTCCGATCCACAAGGAAGCCCCGAGCTTCGAGGAGCAGTCGACCTCGGCCGAGATCCTGGTCACCGGCATCAAGGTCATCGACCTGATGTGCCCCTACACCAAGGGCGGCAAGATCGGCCTGTTCGGCGGCGCCGGCGTCGGCAAGACCGTGACGATGCAGGAGCTGATCAACAACATCGCCAAGGCCTACGGCGGCTACTCCGTGCTGGCCGGCGTGGGCGAGCGCACGCGCGAGGGCAACGACCTCTATCACGAGATGATCGAGTCCAACGTGAACGTGGACCCGGCCAAGAACAACGGCTCGACCGAAGGCTCCAAGTGCGCCCTGGTCTACGGCCAGATGAACGAGCCGCCGGGCGCCCGCGCCCGCGTCGCCCTGACCGGCCTGTCCATCGCGGAATACTTCCGCGACGAGGAAGGCAAGGACGTGCTGCTGTTCGTCGACAACATCTTCCGCTTCACCCAGGCCGGCTCGGAAGTGTCGGCGCTGTTGGGCCGCATCCCCTCGGCCGTGGGCTATCAGCCGACGCTGGCCACCGAAATGGGCAACCTGCAGGAGCGGATCACCTCGACCAAGAAGGGCTCGATCACCTCGGTCCAGGCCATCTACGTGCCCGCCGACGACCTGACCGACCCGGCGCCGGCGACCTCGTTCGCCCACCTGGACGCCACGACCGTGCTGTCGCGTGACATCGCCGCCCAGGCCATCTTCCCGGCCGTGGACCCGCTGGACTCCACCTCGCGGATCATGGACCCGCTGGTGATCGGCGAGGAGCACTACACCGTCGCCCGTCGCGTCCAGGAGATCCTGCAGCAGTACAAGGCGCTGAAGGACATCATCGCCATCCTGGGCATGGACGAGCTGTCGGAAGACGACAAGCTGATCGTCGCCCGCGCCCGCAAGATCCAGCGCTTCCTGTCGCAGCCCTTCTTCGTGGCCGAGCAGTTCACCAACCAGCCCGGCAAGTTCGTCGAGCTGAAGGACACGATCCGCTCGTTCAAGGCCATCTGCGACGGCGAGTACGACCACCTGCCGGAAGCCGCCTTCTACATGGTCGGCGCCATCGAAGAGGCCGTCGAGAAGGCCCAGAAGCTGGCCGAGGCGGCGTAAGTGGCCGGCAAGCTCTCCTTCTCCCTGGTCGCCCCTGAGCGCGAGGTCTTCTCCGGCCTCGTGGATCAGGTCGACGCGCCCGGCGTCGAGGGCGACTTCGGCGTCCTGCCGGCGCACGCGCCCTTCATGACGGCGCTGCGCGAAGGCGCGGTCACGGTCATCGACGGGGCCAAGCGGCGCGTGTTCGAGGTCAAGGGCGGCTTCGCCGACGTCAACGCGCAGGGCCTGACGATCCTGGCCGAAGAGGCGACCGAGATCAGCGCCTAAGGCGCGGCGTCGGCTGAAACATCAGGGCGCGGGTCGCGGCGACGCGGTCCGCGCCCTTTTCGCGTCCGGGAACTGCGTTCCTTCTCCCCTTGCGGGAGAAGGTGTCATGCGGAGCATGACGGATGAGGGGTGTCAACGCGGACGCGGGGCGAGAGTCCTCGCCGGGGCAGGGTCATCACAGAGGGCACGGAGGAAGGCACGGAGAGCACGGCGGCGTAGAGCAAGTTGGACCGCAGGTGCTCCGGAAGTTCGTCGGTAAGCGGAAGGGGGCGCTTCGCGCGCCGCCGCACAGGCACCGTGGTGTAAGCTTGTGTGTCTCGGCGCCCTCCGTGATGAACCAGCAACGGTCAGGACGGCCATTCGGCGTCGGCGCACACACCCCTCATCCGAGCCGCTCCGCGGCCCACCTTCTCCCGCAGGGGGAGAAGGGGATCAGACCGTCACGCCAGCGCCTTCAGCGCCTCCACCAGGTCGGTGCGCTCCCAGCTGAAGCCGCCGTCGGCCTCGGGCTCGCGGCCGAAGTGGCCGTAGGCCGTGGTGCGGGCGTAGATCGGCTTGTTCAGCCCCAGGTGCTTGCGGATCGCGCGCGGGGTGGCGCCGCCGATCATCTTGGGCAGCTCGCGCTCCAGCGTCGCTTCATCGATGCGGCCGGTGCCGTGCAGGTCGACGTGAACCGACTGGGGCTCGGCCACGCCGATGGCGTAGCTGAGCTGGATGGTGCAGCGGTCCGCGAGGCCGGCGGCGACGACGTTCTTGGCCAGATAGCGCGCCGCATAGGCGGCCGAACGGTCGACCTTGGTCGGGTCCTTGCCTGAGAAGGCCCCGCCGCCGTGGGGCGAGGCGCCGCCGTAGGTGTCGACGATGATCTTGCGACCCGTCAGGCCGGAATCGCCGTCCGGCCCGCCGATCTCGAAGATGCCGGTCGGATTGATGTGCCAGACGGTCTCGTTGGTGATGAAGCCTTGCGGCAGCACGCCCTCGACCACCGGCTTCACCACGGCGGCCACGTCCGCCTGCGACGCGCCCTTGGCGTGCTGGGTCGAGACGACGATCGAGGTGGCGCGCGCCGGCCGGCCGTTCTCGTAGAACAGCGACACCTGGCTCTTGGCGTCGGGCTCCAGGATCGAGCCGCCCGCGTGGCGCAGCTCCGCCAGCTTTCTCAGGATGTTGTGGCTGTACTGCAGCGTCGCCGGCATCAGCTCGGGCGTCTCGTTCGAGGCGTAGCCGAACATGATCCCCTGGTCGCCCGCGCCTTCGTCCTTGGTGTCCGTGGCGTCGACGCCGACGGCGATGTCCGCCGACTGGCCGTGCAGATAGTTCTGGAACTCGAACGTCTCCCAGTGGAAGCCGTCCTGCTCGTAGCCGATGTCCTTGACCGCGGCTCGGACCAGCCGCTCGATCTCGTCCTCCACACCGGGCGCCCAGGCGTCGTTCTCCCAGATGCCCTTGCCGCGGATCTCGCCGGCCAACACCACCCGGTTCGTTGTCGTCAGCGTCTCGCACGCCACGCGCGCCTCGGGATCCTTCGCCAGGAAGAAGTCGACCACGGTGTCGGAGATGCGGTCGGCCACCTTGTCCGGGTGTCCCTCGGACACGCTTTCGGAGGTGAAGACGAAGGACGTACGGCTCACGAGAGACTCCTCGGCTGCGATGGCGGCCAGCCATATAAAGATATGCTTATATCTTCAAGCGAGACGCGCCGCTTCAAGCTCGGGCGAAGATCGAGCGGGGCGAGTGTCATCGCGGAAGCTCGGCGGCGCCGGTCACCCGAACCGCGGCGGCTCGCCCCGGCGCCATGCCCCCCGGCTGCCCGCCGCCGACCCACAGCTCGACCGGGCCCGGCGTGATGCGGCGGACGCCGGCGTCATCCACGACGCTGAGGCTGCGCGGATCGACCGTGAAGCTCACGCGACGTCGCTCGCCCGGCGCCAGCGCCACGCGCCGGACCCCCGCGAGGGAGCGCAGCGGCGCGCCCTCGACGTCCGGGCGCCGGACGTAAAGCTGAACCACCTCCTCGCCCTGCCGGGCCCCCACGTTGGAGACCAGCACGCTGACCTCCAGCGGCTGGTCCGCGCGAACCGTGGCGCGGCCGGTTCGGACGTCGGCATAGTCGAACCGCGTGTAGGACAGGCCGTGACCGAACGGGTAGAGCACCGGCCCGGCGTGGTAGCGGTAGGTGCGTCCTCGCATCCGATAGTCGGTGAAGGCCGGAAGATCATCGACCGATCGATAGAAGGTGACCGGCAGGCGGCCGGATGGATTGACGTCGCCGGCCAGGATGCGGGCCACCGCGTCGCCCCCTTGTCCGCCGGGGTACCAGGCCTGCAGAATCGCGGCCACGTTCCGATCGGCCCAGTTGACGCTGATCGCGCTGCCGCTGACCAGGACCAGCACCACGGGCGTGCCGGTGGCGTGAAGTCTCTCCAGCAACCGCTGCTGCGCGGGGGGCAGATCCAGGCTGGTGCGGTCGCCGCCCGCGAACCCCGGCGTCGAGAGCGGCAGCTCCTCGCCCTCCAGCTGGGCCGTCAGCCCGCCCACGAACAGGACCAGGTCGGCCTCGCGGGCGGCCGCTTCGGCCTGGGCGCCGCCCGGGTCGGACGGGGGGCTCCACAACAGCCGTTCGTCCCCGGATGTGGCGCGCTGGAAGGCCTCGACCCGCAACCGGTAGGTCCGCCCGCGCTCGAGACGCACGGCGCCGGCCGCGATGGAGGGGCGCCAGTCGATGTTCCAGGCGTCCACCACCGGCGCATCGTCGATGAAGACGCGGTAGCCGCCGTTCGCGTCGTAGCGGAAGACATAGTCGCCGTCCTCCGGCGCCGTCAGATAGCCGGAATAACGTAATGCGCCGCTCTCCAGCCGTCCGGACCAGGCGTGCGCGACGCCGTCCGCCTGGCCGGTCTGCACCGGCGCGGCGGACAGGTCCCGACCGGCGAACCGCTCAACCCGGACCCCCGGCGTGCGACACGCGGCGTCCAGGCACAGCGCCCCGGCGGGCAGCGGGACCAGCGCGCGGTCGATCAGTCCGGAGCCCTGGACGTGGGTCACCTGCGCGTCCGGCCAGCGGCGGCGGACGCCCTCGAGGATCGTCACAGGGTGAGAGGGGTCGCCGTTGTAGTTGCCGACCAGCGCGGCGAGACTGTCGGCGTTGGGGCCGATCACCGCGATGCGTCCGGGCGCCTCTCCGAGCGGCAGCAGGCCGTCGTTCTTCAGCAGGACGATCCCCTTCTCAGCGGCGGTCTGCGCCAGGGCGCGGCCCTCGGCCGTGTCGAAGTCGGCGGCGGTGATGTCGGGGAAGACGCGGGACGGCTCGTCGAACTGGCCCAGCCTCATCCGGGCGGTGAACAGACGCACCAGCGAGCGATCGACCACGGCCTCGTCGAGCGCGCCGTCGCGCACGGCCCGGACGACCGCCTCGCCGTCCTCGGGCCCGCCGCAGATCAAGTCCATCCCCGCGCGAAAGGCGACGGTCACCGCCGCCTCGGGCGTGGCGACGTAGGCGTGGCGATCCGGGCTGTGGATGTCGGTCACCGCCCCGCAGTCCGAGACGACGAAGCCGTCGAAGCCCCAGGCGTCCCGCAGATAGTGGCCGAGCAGCCGTTCGTTGGCGCAGGCCGGGGCCCCGTCGACGGCGTTGTAGGCGCACATCAAAGAGCCCGCGCCGCCCTCGATGATCGCCGCGCGGAAGGCGGGCAGATAGGTGTCCTCCAGATCGCGGGCCGTGGGACGGATGTCGTCGCGGTGGCGGCTGGCCTCGGGCCCGGAGTGGACCGCGAAATGCTTGGGCGTGGCTATGGTCAGGGCGTAGTCCGGATCGTCCCCCTGCAGTCCTTGCACGAAGGCGACGCCGAGCCGCGCCGTCAGATAGGGGTCCTCGCCATAGGTCTCCTGGCCCCGACCCCACCGCGGATCGCGGAAGATGTTGATGTTGGGCGACCAGACGGTGAGCCCCTCGAACCAGTCGGAGCCGCCGAAACGGTGGCGCGCGTCCAGGTGCTTGGCCCGGAACTCGATGCCGATGAGGTCCGCGACCTGACGCATCAGGGGTTCGTCGAAGGTGGCGGCCAGGCCGATCGCCTGAGGGAAGACCGTGGCGTGCCCGGCGGCGGCCACGCCGTGCAGCCCCTCGTTCCACCAGTTGTATTCGCGGATGTTCAGGCGAGGGATGGCGGGGGCGTCATTCAGCAGCTGCGAGGCCTTCTCCTCCAGCGTCATGCGCGCGACGAGGTCGGCGGCTCGCCGTTCCGGCGGCTGAGAAGGGTCCTGATAGGACGGAAGCTGCGCCCCCGGGAGCTGAGCCCGCGCGGTCGCCGCGCCGCAAAGCACCAGCACCGCCGCCAGAATCCCGGCCGATACCCGGCCGCCCGCCCGAACACCCATCCGACCCCCCTGATCAATTGTCTGACTATTGCGCGCGGTTTCGCATCTGCCTAGCCTGACCGCGACCGACCGCCCCTTCGCCCGCTCACCGTGGAGACGCCGCATGCGCCCGTCGAGTCTAAGGCTCATCGCGCTGGCCCTGGCCTGTTCGGCCGTGGCGACGGGATCGACGGCGTGGAGCCAGGAGGCGCCGATGAGGCCCCTGGCGGCCCCGCCCGAGCCGGGCGCCATCGCCCTGAACACCGGCGACGTGGCGGGGTCGACCGGACCGGAAGTCTGGTTCGAGCAATGGGGCGATCCCTTCGTCCGCAACGTCACGCTCGCGACCTTGACGCCCGTGCTGCCTGAACCGGGAAAGGCCACCGGCGCCGCCGTCATCGTGGCCCCCGGCGGCGGCTTCATGTTCCTGTCGATGGGCAACGAGGGGTGGGAGGTCGCCCGGGCGCTCGCCGACCGGGGCGTCGCCGCCTTCGTGCTCAAGTACCGCACCCGACCGACGCCGCAGGACCCCGCGGCGTTCGAGGCGGCGGTCAATGCGATGTTCGCCGGAGCGGCGCGACCACCGGCGCCCACGGCCCAGGCCGTCGACAGTCCCTTCGCCGATCAGGTGGCGGACGCGACCGCCGCCTTCGCCCTGGTGCGCGCCCGGGCCGAGGAATGGTGTGTGGATCCCGACCGCGTCGGCATGGTCGGCTTTTCCGCCGGCGCCATGACGACCCTGGCGACGACCCTGGCGTCGCCGAGCGCCGATCCCGCATTCATCGGGCTGATCTATGGACCGTTGACGGCCGTGGAGGTTCCGGCCGACGCGCCGCCGATGTTCGTGGCCCTGGCCGCGGACGATCCCCTGTTCGCCCACAGCGGCTTCGGGCTGGTCGAAGCATGGCGCGCCGCCGGCCGCCCGCTCGAGTTCCATCTGTACCAGAACGGCGGCCACGGGTTCGGGCTCGGCAATCCCGGCAAGACCAGCAACGGCTGGTTCGACGTCTTCGAGCGCTGGATCGAGCTGAACGCCTTCTGAGACTTGATGGTCGCTGATCGTGATCGTTCAGGCCCACGTCGCAACCTTCAGAGCTGCCCTGCGAGCCAGCCGCTTCAGCAAAAGATCAGGGGGGAGTGGTGCCGCTTGCGTGACTCGAACACGCGACCCCCTCATTACGAATGAGGTGCTCTACCGGCTGAGCTAAAGCGGCCCGGAAAGGAGGCGCGTTCCCTACACCGGCGGGCGGGCCTTGCCAAGCGCGTCCAGCAGGGCCGGTTCGTCAGGGGTGGCGGCGACGGCGAGGATGGGGCCGGGCCAGGCGTCGGCGGCGGCGTCGGACAGGCAGACGGCAGGCGGGCAGGGGCGGTCGCCCAGGGCTTCGACGGCAAGGCGGGCGCCGCGCGGCGAATGGATCAGGACGGTGGCGATGCGACCCTCCTCGGCGGCGAGAAGGGCCGCGTCCGGCCGTCGGGGCTCGGCGGCGTAGGCGACAAGGGGTTTCACCTCGACAATCCCGGCGAGGGCCGAGACCAGGTCGAAGGCGGCGTCCCGGCCTCGGACCCAGAGCACAGGCCCATCGGGCGGCGCGTGCGACAGGATCGTCGCCAGCGCGGCGCCGTCGGCCGAGGCGGAGCGCACGTCGCCGAACCCCGCCTGTCGCGCCGCTTCAGCGGTGGCGTCGCCGACGGTGAAAACCGGCCGGTCACGGCGAGACGTGAGCGTTGCGAGCGCCCGTGCGCCGTGGGCGCTGGTGAGGGCGACGGCGGCGAAGCGGTCCAGATCGACGGTCGCGGCTCGCACGACGACCTCGATGACCGGGTCGATCAGAGGCGCGTATCCGCGCCGGATCAGCGCCTGTCCCGTCGCGGTCGCGCCGGGCTCGCTGCGCGTCACCCAAATCAGGCCGCGCGCGCCCATGTCAGATCGCGATCGCCTGATCGCCCGCCGCGTCTCGAACATCGCGGCCGAGGGCCTCGCCGAAGGCGTCGACGTCGGGCGCGGCGGCCAGGTCGAGCTCGCCCCGGCGACGCCAGCGGGCCGAGCCGTCGGGCGCCAGGATCTCGGCGGTCAGGACCAGCCGCCCTCCCGCGATCACGGCGTGGGCCCCGACGGCCGTACGGCACGACCCTTCCAGCGCCCGCATGGCGCCGCGCTCGGCGAGGACGCAGGTCGAGGTCTCGGCGTGGTTCAGCGCCTTGGCCCAATCGGCGCCGACATCCTCCGCCCGCGTCTGCAGCGCCAAGGCGCCCTGGCCCGGCGCGGGCAGGAAGGCGTCGGCGTCCAGCCGCTCGACGATCTCGCCCGAAAAGCCGAGACGGTTGAGGCCGGACACCGCCAGCAGGATGGCGTCGAAGTCGCCGGCCGTCAGCCGCCCGATCCGGGTGTCGACATTGCCGCGCAGCATCTCGACCTTCAGGTCCGGCCGCAGCGCCAGGGCCTGGGCCTGGCGTCTCAGACTGGCGGTGCCCAGCCGCGCTCCGTGCGGCAGGTCGGCGAACGACGCCGCGATGGTGCTCAGGAAGGCGTCGCGCGCATCCTCGCGCTCGGGCGTGGCGGCGATGACCAGGCCGTCCGGCGTCTCGGCCGGCACGTCCTTCATGGAATGAACGGCGACGTCGATCTCGCCCTCCAGCAGCGCGGCCTCGATTTCCTTGGTGAACAGCGCCTTGCCGCCCACCTCGAGCAGGCGGCGATCCTGGATGCGGTCCCCGGTGGTGACGATCTCCACCAGCGGAACCTCGGCCGTAATGTCGGCCTCGGGCACGCCCAGCGCCCGGCCGATGGCGCGCTGCATCATGCCGGACTGGGCGAGCGCCAAACGTGAGCGGCGGGTTCCGATGCGGAGAAGCGGCATGAGGGCCTTGGGTCGGCGACGATTGCGCGGGCGCGGCGCGGGGGCTACCTGACGCGCCATGAGTTCGCACGCGGACTATCGCACGGCCGCGTCGGCGGCAACCAAAGGCGAGCTGATCGTCCTGGGCATCGAGACCAGCTGCGACGAGACCGCCGCGGCCGTCGTGCGACTGGGGCGCGACGGTCGTTCCGAGGTGCTGTCCTCGGTGGTGCACAGCCAGACCGAGGATCATGCGCCGTTCGGCGGGGTGGTGCCCGAGATCGCGGCGCGGAGCCATGTGGAGACCATCGCCCCGACCGTGGAGCGCGCGCTGGCGGACGCCGGGGTCGGCTGGGACGGGATCACCGGCGTCGCCGCCACCGCCGGGCCGGGCCTGGTCGGCGGCGTGATGGTGGGCCTGAGCTTCGGCAAGGCGGCGGCCCTGGCGCGGGGCCTGCCGCTGATCGCGGTCAACCACCTGGAGGGTCATGCGGTCTCGGCCCGGCTGGGGGCGGAGGCGCCCTATCCTTTCCTGCTGCTGCTGGTGTCGGGGGGCCACTGCCAGCTCCTGGAGGTGCGCGGGGTCGGGGAGGTCACGCGGCTGGGCGCCACCATCGACGACGCGGCGGGCGAGGCCTTCGACAAGATCGCCAAGGCGCTGGGGCTCGGCTACCCGGGCGGGCCGGCGCTGGAGCGGCTGGCGGAGGGCGGCGATCCCGCGCGGTTCGAGCTGCCCAGGGCGCTGCTCGGCCGCAAGGACATGGACTTCTCGTTCTCGGGCCTGAAGACCGCCGCCTTCCGGCTGGTGGAGACCTGTGAAACCGATCAGGATCGGGCGGACCTCGCCGCCGCCGTCCAGGCCGCGATCGCGCGCCAGCTGACCGAACGCACCGAGCGGGCCATGGCCGACTACGCCCAGCGGCACGATCACCGGCTGCTCGTCGTGGCGGGCGGGGTGGCCGCCAACCGGACCATCCGGGCGCGGCTCGAGGCGGCGGCGGGACGTCACGGATTCCGCTTCACCGCCCCGCCCTTGGCCTTCTGCACGGACAACGCCGCCATGATCGCCCAGGCGGGCGCCGAGCGTCTTGCGCGCGGCGAGCGGTCCGACATCGACGCGGTCGCCCGGCCGCGCTGGCCCTTGGACGAGGCGGCGGCGCTGGCCGCGCCCAGCCACGCGTACGGCCGCAAGGGCGCCAAGGCGTGAACACCTCCGGAGGAACGATGCACGAATTCAGGCGCGCGGGCGTGATCGGCGGCGGCGCCTGGGGCACGGCCCTGGCCCAGGTCTGCGCGGCGGCGGGGCTGGACGTCACGCTTCAGGCGCGGGAAGCGGAGGTGGTTGAGTCCATCCGCGCCCGGCGCGAGAACGAGGCCTTCCTGCCCGGCGTGACGTTGAGCGAGCGGATCACGGCGACGGCGGACCTGTCCGACCTCTCGTCCTGCGACCTGATCCTGGCCGTGCCGCCGGCCCAGCACCTGCGCGCGACCCTGGAGGCGTTCCGGCCGCACGCGCGGGCGGGCGCGCCCATGGTGCTGTGCTCCAAGGGGATCGAGCGCGGCTCGCTGAAGCTGATGACGGACGTGCTGGCCGAGACCCTGCCGGACGCGCCGCCCGCGGTCCTGTCTGGCCCCAGTTTCGCCGGCGAGGTGGCCCGCGGCCTGCCCAGCGCGGTCACGCTGGCCTGCGCCGACGCGACGCTGGGCGAGGACCTGATGTGGACGCTGTCGGCGCCGGGCTTTCGGCCCTATCTGGTCGACGACCTGATCGGGGCCGAGGCGGGCGGGGCGGTCAAGAACGTGCTGGCCATCGCCTGCGGCATCGTCGAGGGACGCAAGCTGGGCCGCAGCGCCCACGCGGCGATCATCACGCGCGGCTTCGCCGAAATGACCCGGCTGGGGGTTCGGCTGGGCGGCCGGGCCGAGACCATGGCGGGGCTCTGCGGCCTGGGCGATCTGGTCCTGACCTGCTCCAGCCCGCAGTCGCGGAACATGAGCCTGGGCCTGGCGCTGGGCGAGGGCCAGACGGTGGCCGAGGCCCTGGCCGGGAAGCGCTCGGTGGCCGAAGGCTATGAGAGCGCGCCCGCCGTACGGGATCTGGCGAAAGGGTTGGGGGTCGAGATGCCGATCTGTCAGGCCGTCGCCGGCGTGCTGGCCGGCGAGACCACGGTGGATCAGGTCATCGACGCGCTGCTGTCGCGTCCGCTGAAGAGCGAGCGGGCGTGACCGAGGACGAGATTCCCGCCGTCCGGCCGCGCGTCTGGACTACGCCCGCGGGCGTCGCCCTGTGCGCGGAAGGGGACCTGGCCGATCCCGGCGCGCGCGGTTTCGTGCTGCAGATCGGCGACAACTGGTTCCACGGCTTCGTGGTCAGGAAGGACGGCCAGGTCGCGGGCTGGGTCGATCGCTGTCCTCACGCGGGCAATCCGATCGCCATCGAGCCGGACCGCTATCTGACCCGGGACGGCCAGCTGATCCTGTGCGGCTGGCACGGGGCGGCGTTCGAGCCCCTGACCGGGGCCTGTGTGGCGGGGCCGTGCGCGGGCGGGCGACTGACCCCCTGGCCGGTCGAGGTCGTTAGCGGGATCGTCCGAACGGCCTGAGCCCTCAGTGAAAGTCCCGGGAGCCGGGCAGGACGCGCAGGTTCCGGGGATGCTGGGGCTTGATGAACTCGTCGGCGCCCGACAGCTGGATCACCGGCGTGTGGTCCGGCGACAGGCGGTTCAGCTCGTCGGTGCGGTCCCACAGGCGCTGGGCCATCAGGTGGACGACGCCCTCGGGGCTCTTTTCAACGACGCCTTCGACCGCCAGCACGCGGGCGGCCATGACCACGCGGCGGTGCGCCTCGAAGGTCGGGACCCACAGGACCAGGTTGGCCACCCCGGTCTCGTCCTCGATGGTGATGAAGATGGCCTTGCCGTTGCCGGGTCGCTGACGGACCAGGGCCACGCCCGCGGTGCGCACCCGCGCGCCCGACCGCTTCGCCGACATCTCGGCGCAGCTGAGGAACCCCTCGGCGCGGAACACGGGCCGGAGCATGCCCATGGGGTGCCCCTTCAGGCTGAGGCGCGTGGTCTGGTAGTCGGCCGCCACATGTTCGCCCAGGGCCATCTTCGGCAGCTCCGCGTCCGCCTCCTCTCCCAGCTCGCGCGCGTCGGCGGCGGCGAACAGGGGCAGGGGGTCGTCGTCGGGCAGCCGCCGGACGGCCCACAGGGCGTCGCGCCGATCCAGCCCCAGGGAGCGGAAGGCGTCGGCGTCGGCCAGCTTTCTCAGGGCCGCGACCGGCAGGCGCGCGCGGCGCATCAGGCCCTCCACCGTGTCGAAGGCGCGGGTTCGGGCCGCGACCAGGGCCTCGGCCCAGTCCTGGCGGAAACCGTCGATCTGGCGAAAGCCGAGCCTGAGCTCGGGCGCGTCGGCGGGACCTTCCAGCCTGTTGTCCCAGCCTGACAGGTTGACGTCGATGGCGCGGACCTCGACCCCGTGCTCCTGGGCGTCCCGCACGATCTGGGCCGGGGCGTAGAAGCCCATCGGCTGGCTGTTCAGGAGCGCGCAGGCGAACGCCGCCGGGTGCCGGCGCTTGATGTAGCTGGACACATAGACCAGTCGCCCGAAGCTGGCCGCGTGGCTCTCGGGGAAACCATAGGAGCCGAAGCCCTTGATCTGTTCGAAGCAGCGCCGGGCGAAGTCGGGGTCGTAGCCCCGCGCGATCATGCGGCCGACCATGCGGTCCTCGTAGGTGTGCAGCGTTCCGTCGCCCCGGAAGGTGCCCATGGCCTTCCGCAGGCCGTTCGCCTCCCGGTCGCTGAACTCCGCGGCCACCATGGCGACCTTCATCGCCTGCTCCTGGAACAGAGGCACCCCCAGCGTCCGGTGCAGCACCTTCTTCAGCTCGTCCGGGTCGTGCGGCGGGCCGGGTCTGGCGTAGACCACCTCCTCCTTGCCCGAGCGGCGGCGCAGATAGGGGTGGACCATGTCGCCCTGGATCGGCCCCGGCCGGACGATCGCCACCTGGATCACCAGATCGTAGAACTCGCGCGGCCTCAGGCGCGGCAGCATGTTGATCTGGGCCCGGCTCTCCACCTGGAAGACGCCGATGGAGTCGCCCTTGCACAGCATGTCGTAGACATCGGCCTGCTCGGCCGGGACAGTGTGCAGCTGAAGGTCGACGCCCTGATGGTCCCGCATCAGGTCCAGCGCCTTCCGGATGCAGGTCAGCATGCCCAACGCCAGCACATCGACCTTCATCAGGCCCAGCTCGTCGATGTCGTCCTTGTCCCACTCGATGAAGGTGCGGTCCGGCATGGCGGCGTTGCCGACCGGGACCAGCTCGTCCAGCCGCCCGCGCGTCAGGATGAAGCCGCCCACGTGCTGGGAGAGGTGGCGCGGGAAACCGAGGATGCGTCCGGCCATGTCCAGCGCGCGGCGGATCATGGGGTTGTTCGGGTCCATGCCCGCCTGTTCGATCAGGACGTCGGGGATGGAGGCGCCCCAGCTGCCCCACTGGGTCGAGGCCAGCCGCGCGGTGACGTCCTCGGTCAGGCCCAGCGCCTTGCCGACCTCGCGGATGGCGCTGCGGGGCCGATAGCGGATCACCGTGGCGGCGATGCCCGCCCGTTCGCGGCCATAGCGGTCATAGATGTGCTGGATGATCTCCTCGCGCCGCTCGTGCTCGAAGTCGACGTCGATGTCGGGCGGCTCGTTGCGGTCCGCCGACAGGAAGCGCTCGAACAGGAGGTCGTGGGCGGCCGGGTCCACGCTGGTGATGCCCAGCACGAAACAGACCGCCGAATTGGCCGCCGAGCCGCGTCCCTGGCACAGGATGCGCTTGTCCTCGGCCACCCGGACGATGTCGTGGATGGTCAGGAAGTAGGGGGCCAGGTTGCGCTCGGCGATGAAGGCCAGCTCCTTGTCGAGCGTCGCCTGGACCCTGGCGGGCACCCCGTCGGGATAGCGGACCGGCGCGTGCTGGGCGACCAGGGTCTCAAGCCAGCCCTGCGGCGTCTCGCCCGGCGGGATCGGCTCCTCGGGATACTCATAGCGCAGCTGGTCCAGGTCGAAGATGGAGCGGGCGAGCAGGTTCCGGGTCTCCGCGATCGCCTCGGGCGCGTCGGCGAACAGGCGCGCCATCTCCTCGGGGGACTTCAGGTGGCGCTCGGCGTTGGCGAGCAGGCGTCGGCCCGCCCGGTCGATGCTCACCCCCTCGCGGATGCAGGTCAGAACGTCCTGGAGGTCGCGCTCGGCCGGGTCGTGATAGAGGGCGTCGTTCATGGCCAGAAGCGGCGTCCCCGCGGCCTCCGCCATCCGCTTCAGCCCGGCCAGCCGCCGCCGGTCGTCGCCCCGCCGGTGCATGGCCGCGCCCAGCCAGACCGCGCCCGGCCGGGCGGCGTGCAGCGTCCTCAGCCGCGCCTGAAGCCCCTCCAGCCGCCGGGGCGGAACGACGATCAGCAACAGGTCGTCGGCGTGGGCGATCAGGTCGTCGAACCTGAGACGGCACTCGCCCTTCTTCGCCCGGCGATTGCCCAGCGTCAGCAGACGGGTCAGCCGCCCCCATCCAGCCCGGTCCTCAGGATAGGCCACCACGTCCGGCGCCCCGTCCTCGAACACCAGCCGCGCCCCGGTCAGAAGGCGAAAGGCCTTGGCGCGGGCCTTGACCAGGTCCGACAGGGCCGGATCGTTCAGCGGGTCCTCGCGCCAGGCGATCTCGCCGGGCGAGCCGCCGTCCCTCACCTTCTCGGGCGGCGACCAGCCGTCCTCGCGCAGCTGCCGGAGCGCGCTCCAGGCCCTGACCACGCCCGCCACCGTGTTCCGGTCCGCCAGCCCCAGCCCGACATGGCCGCGCAGGACGGCGGTCAGCACCATGGTCTTGGGGTGGGAGCAGCCCCTCAGGAACGAGAAGTTCGAGGCCGCCACCAGCTCCGCATAGTCGGGCGCGCTCATGCGAACAGGCCGTGCAGATACCAGCGCGGCGGGGGATCGCCGCCGTAGCCGCCGGCCCGGAACAGCCAGAAGCGGCGGCCCTGCTCGTCCTCGACGCGGTAATAGTCGCGCACCCGCTCGCGACGTCGCCACCACTCCGCCTCGATCCGCTCGGGCCCCTCGGCGCGGGCGACACGGTGGTCCACCCGGCGCCAGCGGAAGCGCGCGGGCGGGCTGTCGGGAGCCAGGGCGATGGCCTCGATCGGCTGGGGCGGGTCGAACAGGTGCAGCGGCCGGGCCGGAGGGCCGCCGTCCTCGGGCGGATCGGGCCAGGTCTCGTCGGTCGCCCCGCCGCCTTGCGCGGGCGTCAGGCGACAGGCGCGCTCAGGCAGGTGGGACGCCACCGGCTCGACCCGCAGCACCGCGTCCGGTCCCAGCCGCGCGCTCAGCCGGTCGATCAGGTCCGACAGGTCCGCGGCGTGATCCGGCGGCCGGTCCAGCCCCGCCTGCTCCGGCGACAGGGGCTCGGTCGCCTCGGCCGCGAGCCTGAGGTGGTCGTAGCCGAAGCCGGGGTCCAGCGGTCGCGACAGGGCCGCCAGCCGCTCGCGCCACAGCTTCAGGAAGGGGCCCGCCTTCCTCGCGGCGCGGGCGGTCGTCAGCGCCACCCGCCGCGCCGCGCCGTCCACGCGATACAGCGTCAGGACCAGACGCCGGGCGCCCAGGCCGCGCGCCTCCAGCGCCCGCTCCAGATCGGTCAGCAGGTCCGCCAGCACCGTCTCGACCTGTTCGGCTTCGGTGATGGGCTCGAACAGGACCCGGTCGACCCGCACGGGCGGGGCCGGGCGCGCCGGGCTGATCCTGACGTCGATACGGCCCATCAGCCGGTCCAGCCGGTCGGGGAAGTCCGCGCCGAACCGGGCGGCCAGCGCGTCGCGGGCGCGGGCGTCCACCTCCGCCACCGTGACCAGGCCCGCGCGGCGGATCGCCTGGTGATCGGTTGCTTTCAGCTCCAGCGCCGCGACGGGCAGGCGGCCGGCGACCTCGGCGTCCTTGCCTTCGGGCGTGATCCCGCCGGGACCGAAGCGGCAGAGCGCGCGGGCCGTCTCCGGCGTGCGGGCCATGGCGACGCGGGCGGTCAGCCCAAAGGCTTCGGCGCGCGCCTTCACCGCCGTGACCAGCCCCGCCTCGCCGCCGAACAGATGGGTGCAGCCGGTCACGTCCAGGCTCAGCCCCCAGGGCGGATCGGGCGCGATCATCGGCGTGAAGCGGCCGAAGTCGATCAGGAGCGTCTTCAGCAGGGCCGCGTCGGCGTTCGCGTCCAGCGGCCGTGCGTCCAGCTCTGGCACGCGGGCGCGGGCGTCGGCCAGGGTCACGCCCGGCCCCAGGCCCAGCGCCAGGGCGGCGGCGTCGGCGGCGGCGATCCTCAGCGCGCCGCGATCCTTGTCGATCAGGACGACAGGCGGGCCGGCCGGGTCAGGCGGCGCGCTCGACGCCGCCCGCTCCCGCGCCAGCCGGTCTGTGGCGAGGAAGGGAAACCAGACCGCCAGATGCCGCCGGCGGGGCGAACGATCGCGTCTCACGATCCCACTCCAGGATCCAGCTGCGGGGCGGGGCGCCGGCCCGGCTGCGCTGGAGCGACGCCGTGAAGGCGGGGCGGCCGGGGGCGCGGGCGTCCAGCGGCTGGGACGGTGCGGCGGCCACCGACCACCGGGTCTCGGCCGCGCTGGGCGCCGGGTCCACCCCGGCGCGCACGAAAAAACAGGTGGCGCGTCCTTTCTGCGCCGCGAAGGCCAGGCGTCGGCTGGCGGTCAGGGTCAGGGCCTTCGCCTCGCCCCAGCCGCTGAGGATCACGGCGGGCGCCGCGCCGCTGGCCAGCGCCTCCTCGCCGGCGGCCAGCAGCTGGCTCGCGTCCCGGACCTGGACCAGGATCAGGGCGGCCGGGTCCAGGCCCCAGTCCTTCAGGCCGGCGCCATAGGGCAGGCCGGTCTCGGGCAGGGCGCGACGCTCCACCGCCCACACCAGGGCGGGCGCCTGAAGCCGAAGCGCCAGGCCCAGGGCGAAACCGTCCGCGCTCTGGGCCTCCCCGCCCGCCTCGGCGAAGATCTCATGCACCGCGCCGCGCTTCAGTCCGCCGCCCAGATGCCCGTCGATCTCCGCCCAGCCGAGCGACAGGCGCCGACCCGGCGCGCCCGCGCGCGACGGCGCCGCCGAAAGACGGTCGCGCAGGCGTTCCAGCTCGTCCCTTTTGTTCCACATTTGTTCTCATAACGGACTCCGCTCTAAGCTGGAGTCAAGGGCCTGCATGCGAGCGTGACGGAGTCGCACCGGTTCGCCTCCGGCTTGCGCCCCGCCCCTCAGTCGCTAGGGTCCGCCTCCGCTTTCCGTCGGGAGACCCGCCCGCCCGTGCGTCCGCTGTCGAGCCTCGTCCTCATCCTCATCGCCTGGCTGGCGACCGCGTTCGGCGCGGCGGCGCAAATCCAGCGGACCGAGCGGATCGCCGCCGAACTCACCCCGATGACCGCCTGGGCCACGCCCGGCTCCACCGTCATCGTGGCGGTGCGCCAGGACATCAAGCCCGGCTGGCATACCTATTGGCGCAATCCCGGCGATTCCGGCGGGCCCACCACCCTGGACTGGACCCTGCCGGACGGGCTGTCGGCGGGCGACATCGTCTGGCCCCTGCCGGAGCGGCAGCGGCTGCAGGACCTCATGAACTACGGCTATTCGGACGAGGTCTATCTGCCCGTGCCGATCGAGGTGCCGGCGGCCGTCGCGCCCGGCGAGATTCTGCGCCTGTCCGTGGACGCCCTGTTCATGGTCTGCAGCGACGAGATGTGCGTCCCCGACGAGATGACGTTGACCCTGGCCCTGCCGGTGGCCGCCGATCAGCCGCCGCTGGACGCCCGGCACGGCGCCGCCATCCAGAGGGTGGTCGAACAGGCCCCGCGGCCCGCCGACCTCCAGGCGCGAGTCACGCGCCAAGGCGAGGCGCTGCTCTTGACCGTGACGGGCGCCGAGGTCGAGGCGCTGGGCGGGCGCGACGTCTATTTCTTTCCGTTCGAGGGCGGGGTGATCGACCATCCGGCCGAGCAGACCCTGACGCGCGGCGAGGCGGGTCTGGGCCTGACCATTCCCGCCGGGCGCGCGATCCTGGCCGGCGGACTGACCGGTCCGATTGCAGGCGTTCTCGCCACGCCCGACGGCGCCTGGCAGATCACGGCCGAGGTGGGCGAGCCGCTCGCCGGGGTGACCGGGGCCGCCCTGCCGTCAGAGGGGGGGATCGCGGCGTTCCTCCAGGCGGCGCTGTTCGCGCTCCTGGGCGGGCTGATCCTGAACCTGATGCCCTGCGTCTTCCCTGTGCTGGCGATGAAGGCGGCGTCCCTGTCGGCGGCCGCCCATGACCGGGTCGAGGCGCGACGCGACGGGCTGGCCTTCCTGGCCGGGGTGCTGGCGACCTTCCTGATCCTCGCGCTGGTCCTGATCGCGCTCCGGGCGGCGGGCCAGGCGATCGGCTGGGGGTTCCAGCTGCAGTCGCCGGCTGTGATCGCGACGCTGGCCCTGCTGATGCTGGCGGTGGCGCTGAACCTGTCGGGCCTGTTCGAGGTGGGCCTCGCCGCGCAAGGCGCCGGCGGACGGCTGTCGCGCCTGCCGGGCGGGGCGGGAGCCTTCTTCACCGGCGTGCTGGCGGTGGTGGTGGCCGCGCCCTGCACCGCGCCCTTCATGGCCGTGGCCCTGGGCGCCGCGCTGGTCATGCCCGCGCCGATGGCGGCGGCGGTGTTCCTGATGCTGGGGCTGGGTCTGGCGCTGCCCTATCTGGCGGTCAGCCTGTCGCCGGGACTGCTGAGCCGCCTGCCGCGCCCCGGCCCGTGGATGGGCCGGCTCAAGGCCATCCTGGCCCTGCCCATGTACGGCGCCGCCGGCTGGCTGGCCTGGGTGTTCGCCCGTCAGGCGGGGCTGGACGCGCTGGGCCTGCTGTTCGTCGCCGCCCTGCTGCTGGCGCTCGCCGCCCTGCTGTGGGGCTGGCGCCAGGCCGCCCGGATGGAGGGGCGGGGCGCCTTTTCGTCGGCGGTCGCGGCCGGCCTCGCCCTCCTTCTCGCGGCGGGGCTCGGCGTAGCCGCCGTGCGCGCGGCCCAGGCGCCCGTCCTCCCCGGTGCGGATCCCACATCGGGCGCCCTGGCTTCCCAGCCCTGGTCGCCGGAGGCCGTCCAGGCCGCCCTCGCGGAAGGACGGCCGGTGCTGGTCAATTTCACAGCCGACTGGTGCGTCACCTGCAAGATCAACGAGCGCGTCGCCCTGGCGACGGCCTCCACCCGGGACGCCCTGGCCGAGGCGGACGCCGTCTACATGGTCGGCGACTGGACGCTGCGTGACGACGTCATCGCGCGCGAACTGGAGCGTCACGGCCGCAGCGGCGTTCCGCTCTATCTGCTCTACGCGCCAGGAGAGACCGAGCCGCGCATCCTGCCCCAGCTGCTCACCCCCGGCGTGGTCGCCGACGCCCTGAGAGAGGCCACGCCCGCCGCCTGAGTTCCGCCTTCAGCACAGGAGACCGACCATGAGACTTCGCGCCTTTTGCCTGATCGCCGCCTCCACCTTCGCCCTCGCCGCCTGCGGCCAGCCGGCGGAACAGCCCGCCGAGCCGACCGAGACCGCCGAGGCCGGGCAGAGCCAAGCCCAGGCCGCTCCGGAGTTCACCCTGGTCAACGCCGAAGGCCAGGAGGTCTCTCTGTCGGATTTCCGCGGGCGCGTGGTGGTGCTGGAGTGGACCAACGAAGACTGCCCCTATGTGCGAAAGCACTATGGCGCGGGCGCCATGCAGGCCCTGCAGCGCGAGGCGGTCGAGGACGGGGTCGTCTGGCTGACCATCATCTCCTCCGCGCCGGGTCAGCAGGGCTATGTCGAGGGCGCGGACGCCACCGGCTGGAAGGACGAGTACTCCGCCGGCTTCACCCACCTGCTGCTCGATCCCACCGGAGAGACCGGCCGGGCCTATGGCGCGGTGACGACGCCCGACATGCGGGTGATCGACGAGGAGGGCCGGATCATCTTCACCGGCGGCATCGACGACCGCCCGACGAACCGGCCGGAGGATCTGGAAGGCGCCACCAACTTCGTGCGCGCGGCGCTGGCCGATCACGCCGCCGGCCGTCCGGTGGCCACGCCCTTCGCCCAGCCCTACGGCTGCTCGATCAAATACGCCGACGAACAGGGCGAGGCGGCGGCCTGAGCCATCTCTAGTCGACCTCCTGATCCGCCCGGAGGTCGTCCGCGTCGAAGTCGTAGTCGAGAAGGTCTCCCGGCTTGCAGTCGAGGGCGGCGCACAGGCGCGCGAGCGTGCGGAAGCGGATGCCCTTCACCTTGCCGGACCTGAACAGCGACAGCTGGGTCTCCGACAGGCCGACGGTCTGGGCCAGGTCCTTGGCCTTCAGGCCCTTGCGCGTGATGAGGGCGTCCAGGGTCACGCGAACGGGCATCAGATCATCTCGTCCAGCTCGGCCTGGACCCGGCCCGCCTGGTCCATCACACGCCCAAGCAGGAAGAGGGCGCCGCCGATCATGCCGAGCGTCATGCCGGCCACGTCGAAGTGCAGAAAGCCGCCGCGTCCGCCCTCGATCAGGCGGGTCAGGTTGGTGACGACGAAGACGCTGGTCACGCCGCCGATCCCGAGCGCCAGTCCGACCCTGCGCAGCGCGCCCGACAGCGTGGGCTGGATCAGGCGGCCGCGCGCCAGCTCACCCATGGCCCGCCCGATCGACCAGACGCCGAAGAGATAGAAGACGGCCGGGGATGCGAACAGCACGCCGCCCAGCCATCCCGCTGGAGGCGCGCCCTCGCGGACCGTCATCATGGCGGGAAACACCAGATGCACCAGCGCCAGCAGCGCTCCGACGCTGATGACCATGAAGATCGCCAGCCTTCGGAACTGGCCGCACAGGATGCGGAAACGGGCGAGGTCGCTTTGGCTCATGGGGTTTCCGAGATGTCTTTTCTTTAATCTTGACTTAAAGCAACCGCGACCGCAAGCTTTATATAAGAGTTAAACAAGAGGCGGCGATGGCGGCGATCGAGACGCAGGGACTGACGCGGCGGTTCGGCGCGCGAGCAGCCGTCGACGGCGTGTCGCTCACGGCTCCGACAGGCGCCGTGTACGGCTTCCTCGGGCCCAATGGGGCGGGCAAGACCACGACGCTCAAAATGCTGCTCGGCCTTCTCAGGCCGACGTCGGGCCGGGCCGTGATCGACGGGGTGGATGTGGCCGCGGACCGTCTGGCGGCCGCGCGCAGGGTCGGGGCTCTGCTGGAGGCGCACGGCTTCTACGGCAACCTTTCGGGGCGCGAGAATCTGGAGCTCACGCGCATCCTGCTCGATCTGCCGAGGACCGAGATCGATCGGGTGCTGGAGGTGGTCGATATGGCCGGGGACGCCCGGCGTCGGGTCTCGGACTATTCGCTCGGCATGCGGCAGCGGCTGGGACTGGCGCGAGCGATGCTGGGCGCGCCCCCGGTGCTGATCCTCGACGAGCCCACCAACGGCCTGGACCCGGACGGCATCGCCGACATGCGGCGGTTCCTCAAGTCGCTGCCGGAGAGAACGGGCGCGACGGTGCTGCTTTCCAGCCATCTGCTGGGCGAGATCGAACAGACCGCCACCCACGTGGGCGTCGTGCATCGAGGGCGGCTCGTGCTTGAGGGCGATCTCGCGCGTCTGAAGGCCGACCAGGCGCCGGAGATCGCGCTGCGGGTCGACGATCCGGTCCGGGCGGCCGAGATCCTCCGGCGTCACGACCTCACGGTGTCCGACGGGGCCGAAGGCCTGGTCGCCGGCCTTCGACCTGGAGCGGATCACGACCGGACGACGGCCGAACTGACCCGGGCTCTGGTCGCGGCCGCCATCGGCGTCTTCGCCATCGGGGCCCGTGCGGCCTCGCTCGAGGGAATCTATCGGCGGGCGGCGGCGTCCGACCGCGAGGAGATCGTCTGATGCTCGCCGCGCTGTACGTGGAAATCCGCAAGCTCAACCGCTCGCTGGCGCTTCTGCTCGCGATCGCCGCGCCGACGCTGATCGGCATCTTCACCTTCTTCAACATGCTCCGGGGCAGAGCCCCCATGCCGTGGGACATGTGGCTAAGCGGGGCCTCGGCCATCTGGGCTTTCTTCATGCTGCCGATGAGCGTCACCGCCCTGACCGCGCTCGTGGCTCACATGGAGCACGGCCCCAAGGCCTGGGACCATCTGCGCGCCCTGCCGCGCCCGCGCTGGACCATCTACGCCGCGAAGGCGATCTGTGTGCTCGGACTCGTCGCCCTGATGAGCGTGCTCAACCTGGCGGTCAGCGTCGGGGCGGTGATCCTGGCCGGCGAGGTCAAGTCCGTCGTCGCGGCGAGCGGCGACCTCAGCGTCACGGCGCAGCTCGTCACGGTCGGCAAGATCTGGCTGGCGGGCCTGCTGCTGGTAGCCATCCAGTTCTGGATCGCCCTGCGTTTCTCCAGCTTCGTGCCCGCCCTCGCGGTGGGAATCGGGGGAACCTTCTTCTCCGTCGTCGCCACGACAGCGCGGGCAGGGGTGTTCTTTCCCTGGCAGATGCCGATCAACATGCTCGCCACGGAGGCCTGGCGCGTTCAGACCGCGCTGGGGCTCGGGGCCGGTCTCGGAGTGGTGGCGCTGCTGCTCGCGGTGGCGCACCTGAGCGCGCGCGAGGTGCGATGAGCCGGGAGGCCTCGGATCGCCGATCTCGGCGCCAGGCGGTTGTGAACGCTCTCAAGCCGTGCTTAGGTCGTCTTCAAGGGGCGTAGACCTCGAGGATGAAACGCCGACGACCCAGGTCTGGCCAAGCCCGTGATCCTTGATCGGGGCGGCGTCTCGCCTCGCGCTCGCGCCCGCGATCCTGTCGCGGAGATATCCATGCGTGCTTCGACCTCGGCCCTCGCCCTAGTTCTCGCGGCGGCGCTCTGCGCCCCGGCCTTCGCCCAGTCGATCGAGATTCCCGAGGCGGCCCGCGCGGACCCGGCGAATTGGCCCCGCGCCGCCTCGCCGGACGCGATGAGCGATGCGGAGACCGAGGCCTTCGTCACCGAGCTGATGAGCCGCATGACGGTCGAGGAGAAGGTCGGGCAGACCATCCAGGCCGATATCGGCTCGATCTCGCCGCAGGACCTGCTCACCTATCCGCTGGGCTCCGTGCTCGCCGGCGGCAACTCCGGACCCTACGGCGAGGAGCGCGGGGACCCGATGGAGTGGGTGCGGCTGGCGCGCGAGTTCCGCGCGGCGGTCCAGGCGCGCCCGGGCGCCAAGGTGCCGCTGATCTTCGGCATCGACGCCGTCCACGGGCACAACAACGCGGTCGGGGCCACCATCTTCCCGCACAACATCGGTTTGGGCGCGACCCGCAATCCGGAACTGATCCACCGCATCGGCGTGGCCACGGCGCTGGAAGTGGCGGCGACGGGCGCTGACTGGACGTTCGGCCCGACGCTCGCGGTTCCGCGGGACGATCGCTGGGGCCGCGCTTATGAGGGCTATTCCGAGGATCCTGAGGTGCAGCGCGCCTACGCGGGCCCTCTGACCCTCGGCCTTCAGGGCGAGCTCAGCGCCGACGGCCCCCTGGCGCCCGGGCGCATCGCCGGCTCGGCCAAACACTATCTGGCGGACGGGGGCACCGAGGGCGGGCGGGACCAGGGCGATTTCACCGGGACCGAGCGGGAGCTGATCGACGTCCATCTGGGCGGCTACATCCAGGCGATTGACGCCGGGGTGCTGTCGATCATGGCCAGCTTCTCCAGCTGGAACGGCGTCAAGCACTCGGGCAATCCGACGCTGTTGCGCGACGTCCTGCACGGGCCGCTGGGCTTCGATGGGTTCGTCGTGTCCGACTGGAACGCCCACGGTCAGCTGCCGGGCTGCACCAACGAAAGCTGCGCGCTGGCCTTCAACGCCGGCATCGACATGTTCATGGCTCCGGACAGCTGGCGACCGCTCTACGAGAACACGCTCGCCCAGGTGCGTTCGGGCGAGATCAGCATGGCGCGACTGGACGACGCCGTGCGGCGCATCCTGCGCGCCAAGGTCAAGGCCGGCGTCTTCCGCGAGGCACGGCCCGTCGAAGGACGCATGGAGCTGCTCGGTTCGCCCGAGCACCGCGCCCTCGCCCGCCAGGCGGTGCGCGAAAGCCTGGTCCTCCTCAAGAACGAGGGCGGCGTCCTGCCGATCGCCGGCGGGGCGCGTGTGCTGGTCGCCGGCGCGGCGGCGGACGACATCGGCCAGGCGGCCGGCGGCTGGACGCTCAGCTGGCAAGGCACCGGCAACACCAACGCCGACTTCCCCAACGGCCAGTCGATCTGGGCGGGCCTCAACGCGGCGGTGACGGAAGCCGGGGGATCCGCCGAGCTCAGCGCTGACGGAACCTACGGGACCAAGCCGGACGTCGCCATCGTGGTCTTCGGCGAGCAGCCCTATGCGGAGTTCCTGGGTGATCTCCGCACCGTCGACTTCGAGCCGGAGGAGCCGCTGGCGATCCTGCGCCGACTTCAGGCCGAAGGAATCCCGACCGTGTCGGTGTTCCTGTCCGGCCGGCCCATGTGGGTGAACCCGGAGATCAACGCGTCGGACGCCTTCGTGGCCGCCTGGTTGCCGGGCACCGAGGGCGGGGGAATCGCCGACGTGCTGATCGGCGACGCGGCGGGCGCGCCGCGCCACGATTTCAAGGGCGTGCTGTCCTTCAGCTGGCCCAAGGACGCCACGGGCGAACCGCTGAACGTCGGCCAGCCGGTTTACGATCCGCTGTTCGCCTATGGTTACGGGCTGAGCTACGCGGCGCCGGGCGAGGTGGGCCCCCTGTCGGAGGAGTCCGGCGTGGCCTCGGCCGCCGGGGGCGCCGACGCCTATCTGGTCAACGGCCGCGTGCCGTCGCCCTGGTCGCTGATCCTGCAGGATGAAGGGGGTCAGCAACGCCTGGGCGAGGACGCCTCGCGCGGGGCCAGCCCCCGGAACGGCGTGGTCGTGGCCCCGGTCGACGACCGGGCCCAGGAAAGCGCTCGCCAGTTCGTCTTCGCGGGTCCGGCGACGGCCTCCATCTGGGGGCCGCCGGTCGATCTGCGGCGCGAGGTCAATGGCGATCTGGCGCTGACCTTCCGCTACCGCATCGACGCGCGACCGCAGGGGCGGCTCACGCTCGGCTACGGTCGCGCCCGCTGGGACGCGACCGACGCGCTGGGGGCCGGGCCGGTCGGTGAATGGCGCGAGTACCGGGTGCGGCTGAACTGCCTGACCGCGGAACCTTCCGACGCGTTGGAGACGCCGTTCAGCCTGGCCGCGACCGCCCCGGCGACCGTGTCGCTCGCGGAAATCCAGCTGGGGCCGGACACCGGCCCCCGCGTCTGTCCGGCCCAGTGAAACAAATGGTGTTCGCTCCGCGACGGCGGACGGGGCGGAAAAGGTTGAGAACGTTATTGTGAACGCTCTCAAATCGTGCTGAGTTACAATGAGAAGGCGGAAAGACCTTCAGGGTAGGAGTCCAGGTCGCGGCGTCTCATCCGAGATCCGCACACGCGTTTCGCCTCGGCGACGCGCGTCCGCGCCCGTGCGGCCGGCGCTCCGATCCTGATCGTTCCCCGCCCGGGGACGCGTCGCACGACGGCGCAAAGGGAGGGAGAAGACCAAATGACCATGCATCGCATCGCTCGTGCCCGCGCCCTGCTGGCGACCACGGCGCTGGCGTCGGCCGCCCTGGCGGCCCCGGCCTGGGCGCAGGATCCGGCGACCGAGGTCGAGGAGATCGTCATCACCGGCATCCGCGCCTCGCAGGAGCAGGCGATCGACATCAAGCGCGACACCGTCGCCATCGTCGACGCGATCTCGGCCGAGGACATCGGCAAGCTGCCGGACGTGACCGTGGCCGATGCGCTGCAGCGCATCGCCGGCATCCAGATCCAGCGCAACGCGGGCGAGGGCGCCACCGTCAACATCCGAAGCCTGCCCCAGGTCGTCACCCTGCTGAACGGCGAGCAGTATCTGAGTCCCGGCAACCTGGGCTCGGCCCAGCCGAACCTCAACGACGTGCCCTCCCAGCTGATGAACTCGCTGGTCGTGTTCAAGTCGATGGACCCGCGCAACGCGCTGTCGGGCATTTCGGGCACGATCGACCTGCGCACCCGCCGGCCGTTCGACTTCGGCTACGGGACCACCCTGGCGACCACCACGGAGTACGCGACCGGCGAGCGGACCCGTGAGGACGACTATCTGTTCAACGCCCTGGCCAACTGGCGCGGCGAGCGCTTCGGCGTGATGGCCGCGGCCGTGGTCAGCGAGTCCAACCTCGGCAACAACTATTCCGGCGTCGGCGGCGGCGTCTTCGGCAACAACGACTGGGGCGGCGGCGGGCCGAACTGGATCGCGCCGCACGGCTACGAGAGCTTCAACCGGGTGGTGGAGCGTCAGCGCCTCGGCGTCAACGGCGCCTTCCAGTGGGACATCGAGGACGGGCTGACCCTGACGGCCGAGGTCTTCTACACCAAGCAGGAAGAGTACAACCGAGCCGCCGGCCTGAACATCTCCAACCGCTGGAGCGCGCTGGGATGGACGACGCCGACCGCCTTTACCGAGACGGGCGTGAACGGCTCCAACGGCCAGCCCTGGCTCGACGTCACCGAATACGATCTCGACGTCTGGTGGATGAACTCGTTCACCGTGAACCGCGCGACCGAGAATGAGTCGACCAACGTCAACCTCGAGCTGGAATACGACAAGGGCGGCCCGTTCAGCTTCTCGGTGCGGGCGATCCACGCCGACGCGTCTCTGCTCAGCATGAACGGCCAGGTGCAGGGCGACCTGTCGAACTGGCAGTACTCCCCGGACCGGCAGTTCACCCTGTTCCGCGACCCCAACGACCGCACGCGCGGCCCGTTCTACCCCGCCAACATCGCCGCGATGTATCCGGGACAGTATTCGAACGGGGTCGTCGGCTCCAACGGCGGCCGCTACGTCAACCCGAACCCGCTGGGCTACGGCGAGGACCCGCTGGTCCATCTGAACATCGGCGGTTCGAGGACGGTGTGGAGCCAGTTCGACCGTCCGATCTCGGGCGGCCTCGGCGCCGGGGCGACGCTGACCGACTACATGGCCAACCTCGACAGTTACGCGGTCGCGGCCTTCTCGTCGGAAGGCAACCAGGCGAACGAGTCCACGCTGGACGTGGCGCGGCTTGACGGGTCCTACGAGTTCGAGGCGCCGATGCTCGGCTTCATCAACCGCATCGACGTCGGCGGCCGCTTCTCGAACCGAGAGGTCGAGATCGAGAACTTCCACCTGTTCTCGGACTTCTACGGCGGCAACGGGGCGTCAGACGCCAACGGTTGTTCGGTTCAGTGGAAGGCCATCGACGTGGTCATGAACCAGAACCAGTGCCGCGCCGGCGAGTTCGTCTCGAACCCCGCCTTCAATCCGGCCCTGCCGGTCGGGACGACGCCCGGCAACTGCGGCGACGGCGCGGCGGCGAACACCCCGACCTGCTTCCAGGGCTATACCGTCAACCGCCCAACCAAGCTGACCGACCACAACAACGTCTATTTCCTCGACGACTACGGCTCGATCACCCAGGGCCTCCCGGGGGTCTGGGTCGTCGATCCGCGTGATTTCGACGACGTGGTGGCGTTCCAGGAACGGGTGTTCGGCAGCGCCTACCGGGTCATCATTCCGGGCAACACCTACGACGTCGGCCTGCAGGAGAGCAGCTTCTACCTGAACTCCAACATCGGCTTCGGCGCCCTCAGCGGCGACATCGGGCTGAAGGTCATCCGCACCGAGCTGGACGTGCGTCAGAACCTGACGGGCGAGACCCGCAACTATGGCGACACCAACCAGGACGTCGGCGACACCTTCGCCACGCGCAGCTACTACGACTATCTGCCGTCGGTGAACCTGGCGTATGACTTCAACGACCGGCTTCGGCTGCGCTTCGCCTTCGCCAAGACGATGATCCCGCTGGATCTCGGCAACTACGGCGGCGGCGTGACGATCCAGACTGCGGACTCGGTCGGGCCGACGCCGGACAATCCCAACGCCTCGCCGGTCGGGGTGCGCCAGGTGACCGGCGCCACCGCCAACGGCAACCCGGACCTCGATCCGTGGCGGTCGGACAACTACGACCTCAGCCTGGAGTACTATCTGGGCCAGGGGACGCTGTTCAACGTGGCGCTGTTCCGCCTGAACATCGACAGCTTCGTCACCCGCGCCACCGTGCTGGACGGCCAGTTCCCCGACCAGGACGGCGTGATCCGCCGGACGGTGCCGGTCAACCGTCCAGTCCAGGGCGACGGCGGCGAGCTGCAGGGCGTCGAGGTCGGGGCCAAGATCGCGCTCAGCGACTTCCTGATCGACGGCGGCCTCTGGTCCAACTTCGGCTTCGACGGCAGCTTCACCTATTCGGACAGCTCGCAGAACGCCCAGAACCTGTCGGGCGAGGACCTGCCGTTCCAGGACAACTCGAAGTATTCGTTCAACGCCGCCGTCTGGTACCAGGACGACCGGCTGCAGGCGCGCCTGGCCTACAACTACCGCACGCCGCGCCTGTCGAGCACCTTCGGCCAGATCCCGATCTATCAGGACACGGCGCAGTACCTGGACGTCAACGTCACCTATGAGCTGACCGAGGACGTGGCGGTCTACTTCAACGGCTCCAACGTGCTGGGCGAGATCGAGGAGTACTACCTCGAGTTCGAAGAGGGGGCGGAGCAGTTCCACTCGCGCAACCAGTTCGAGCCCCGTTACTCGGTGGGCGTTCGCGCCCGCTTCTAGATCACCTTCCTGAGCGACTGGCCGGCGGGGTTCGCTCCGCCGGCCGACTTTTTCGGGAGGGCCGGGCGGTGCAGAGTGGGCCCATGTCGGCTGAGGCGCGTATCGGACGGGTGGTCATCGTCGGCGGGGGCACCGCCGGGTGGATGACGGCCGCCGCCCTGACGCGGCGCTTCCGCGGCGCGCCGATGCGCATCACCCTGGTGGAGTCCTCCGACATCGGCACGATCGGGGTGGGGGAGGCGACGATCCCCACCATCCGCCGCTTCTATGCGCGTCTCGGCATGAGCGACGCCGAGGTGATGCGCGCCACCCAGGCGACCTGCAAGCTCGGCATCCGCTTCGAGGGCTGGACCGGCGACGGGGCCGCCTTCCTGCATCCCTTCGGTCTCTACGGACAGGACCTCGACGGCGTCGGTTTCCACCACTTCTGGCTGGCGGATCGGGCCCGGGGTTCGGACGCGCCGCTCGCGGCCTACAGCCTCGGCGCGTCCATGGCGGAAGCCGGTCGCTTCACCCTGCCGTCGCCCAATCCGCCGTCCAGCCTGTCGGTGTTCGACTGGGCGCTGCACCTGGATGCGAGCCTGTTCGCCCAGCACCTGCGCGCCTTCGCGGAGGCCGGCGGCTGCGAACGCGTCGACGCCCGTATCGCCCAGGTCCGCCTCACGCCCGAGGGCGACGTCCGCGGTCTCGCCCTGGCGGACGGGCGAGAGATCGACGGCGACCTCTTCATCGACTGCTCCGGCTTCCGGGGTCTGGTGATCAGCGAGGCGCTGGGCGAGCCCTACGAGGACTGGGGCCGGTGGCTGCTGTGCGACGCGGCCTATGCCGTCCAGACCCGGAACGCGGCGGGCCGGGCGCCCGTCCCCTATACGCGCGTGACGGCGCGCGCCGCCGGCTGGCGTTGGGGCATCCCGCTGCGCCACCGCGCGGGCAATGGTCTGGTCTTCTCCAGCCGGCATCAGTCGGACGAGGACGCCCGCGCCGACCTGATGCGCGAGCTCCCCGGGGAGCCCCTCGCCGAGCCCCGGCGCATCGGGTTCAGGCCCGGCCGCCGCCGCAGGGCCTGGGTCGGCAACTGCGTCGCCGTGGGTCTGTCGGCCGGCTTCCTGGAGCCCTTGGAATCGACCTCCATCGCCCTGATCGAGACGGCGATCGAGCGGCTGGCGAGCGTCTTTCCGGACCGGGTGATCGACCCGGCGCTGCGCGACGAGTTCAATGACCAGACAGCGGAGGAGATGGAGCGCGTGCGCGACTTCATCGTGTTGCACTATCTGCTGAACCGTCGCGACGAGCCGTTCTGGCGCGACGCCCGCGCCGTCGAACCGCCGGAGACCCTGTTGCGGAAGCTCGGGGTATGGGACGCCCGGGGAGAGTTCGTGCGCTACCGCTGGGAGATGTTCCATCCGGCGAGCTGGCTGGCGATCTACGACGGCATGGGCCGCTATCCCCGCGCGATCGATCCGGCCGTGGACGGCATCGATCCGGACCGTCTCTCGGCCAGCCTCACGGCCCTTCGCGCGACCGTGGCCCGGGCGGTCTCCACCGCCCCGCCGCACGCGGCGTTTCTAGACCCCCTCGACAACCAGACGGCGGCATGACGATGGAGCGACGTCCCCTCAAGAAGGTCTGCGTGGTCGGCGGCGGCACGGCGGGCTGGATCGCCGCCGCGGTCATGGCCGAGCATTTCAAGGGCCGGCTCTTCGACATCGAGCTGGTGGAGTCCGACGACATCGGCACCATCGGCGTCGGCGAGTCCACCGTGCCGCCGTTCCTGCAGCTTCTGGCCAAGCTGGGCGTCAACGAGCAGGAGTTCGTTCGCGAGACGCAGGCCAGCTTCAAGCTGGGCATCGAGTTCCGGGACTGGTCCGAGAAGGGCGAGCGCTACTTCCACCCCTTCGGCGAGGTCGGGGCGCCGGTCGGCCTGTCGGATTTCTACCAGGTCTGGCTGAAGGCGCGGGCCCACGGCTACGCCCACCCGTTCCAGGATTTCGGCCCCGCCAGCGTCATGGCGCGTGAGGGCCGGTTCACCCTGCCGCACAAGGCGCCGAACACCCCCTTGTCGGTCGCCAGCTACGCCCTGCACGTCGACGCCAAGCTGGTCGCCCGGTTCCTTCGCGCCTTCGCCGAGGCGCGCGGCGTCAGGCGCACGGAGGGCGTCGTGGAGGAGGTCCAGACCCGACCGGACGGATTCGTCGAGCGGCTGCGCCTCAGGGACGGCAGGACCGTGGAGGCCGACTTCTTCATCGACTGTTCGGGCTTTCGCGCCCTGCTGATCGGCAAGGCTCTGGGCGTCGGTTTCGAGGACTGGTCCCACTGGCTGCTGTGCGACCGGGCGATCGCGGTGCAGACCGAGAACGTCGGGCCGCCGCCGCCCTACACCCTGGCCCATGCCCAGGCCTGCGGCTGGCGCTGGCGCATCCCGCTGCAGCACCGGGCGGGCAACGGCCACGTCTTCTCCAGCGCCCATATGTCGGACGACGAGGCCACGGCCGTCCTGCTCTCCCAGGTCGAGGGGCCGCTGGTCACCCAGCCCATGACCGTGCCGTTCAAGACCGGCGTGCGAGAGCGCATCTGGGACAGGAACGTGCTGTCGATCGGTCTGGCCGCGGGCTTCATCGAGCCGCTGGAGTCGACCGCGATCCATCTGATCTATCGTGGCATGGACTTCTTCTTCCGCTACCTGCCCGACGCCGACTGCGACCCTGCGCTGGCGGAGGAGTACAACCGCCGCATGCGCGCGGATTACGAGGAGATCCGCGACTTCATCATCCTGCACTACTGCACCACGCGGCGGGACGACACCGACTTCTGGCGGACCGTGCGAACGATGGAGCTGCCGCCGGAGCTGCAGCGCAAGATCGATCTCTTCAAGGTCAACGGCGCCCTCGTCGAGGGGCTGGACGCCCTGTTCCGCGACGTGAACTGGCAGTCGGTCCTGGACGGCATGGGGGTGACGCCGCGGGGCTGGCATCCGCTCGTGGACCGGCTGCCGTTCGAGCGCGTGCCCGGCGAGCTGGACCGCGCCCGCGCCGGCCTGGCGGAGCTGGTCGCGCGACTGGGTTCGCACGGCGACTTCATCGCCCGGCACTGCGCCGCGGCCCCGCCGGCCCCGCCGGCGCGGGTCGCATGAGCCGCCGGGGACATGTCGGCTTGCCGACGAACGGCCGAGCCTGACAGAATGCGAGCTCATTGCGGGGGCTGAACAGGTCGTGCGTCGCGCCGTCACCATCAAGCATGTGGCCGCCGAGGCCGGCGTCTCGCTCCAGACCGTGTCCCGTGTCATCAACAAGGGGCCAAACGTCCGGCCGGCGGTGATCGAGCGCGTCGAGGCCGCCGTCGCCAAGCTGGGCTATGTGCCCAGTCTCGCCGCGCGCCGCATGGGCGGCAACCGCTCCTTCCTGCTGATGGCCCTGAACGACCGGGACCGGACCATCGAGGCCTGGACGTCGGGGCAGGGCGCCGACTGGGTCGATCAGATGCTGATGGGCGGAATGCTGCGCTGCGCGGAATCCGGCTACCACATGATCTTCGAACTGATCGACACCCACTCCGCGCATGTGGAGCGCGAGGTGCAGGCCGCCATCTCCGCGCTCAGGCCCGACGGCCTGATCCTGACGCCGCCGCATTCGGACAATCCCCAGATCACCGGGCTCCTGGTCCGGCTGGGCTTGCCGTTCGCGCGCCTGTGTTCGGAGACGCCGGGCGACGGCTTCGCGATATCCATGAACGAGGCGCTGGCCGCCCAGGTGGCCGTGGAGCACCTGCTCGACCTGGGCCACAGGCGGATCGGCTTCATCACCGGCAGCGACGAATACGCGGTCTCGGCGGTGCGACGCGAAGGCTGGCGGCGGGCGCACGAGGATCGGGGGCTGCCGCTGGACCCCGCGCTGGAGGGCGACGGCGACTTCACCTTCGAGTCCGGCGAGCGCGCCACGGCGACGCTGCTGGCTCTGGCCGAGCCGCCGACGGCGATCTTGGCCAGCAACGATCAGATGGCGCTCGCCGCGCAGACCGTGGCGGCGGCGCGGGGGCTGCAGGTCCCGCACGATCTGTCGATCGTCAGCTTCGACGACACCCCCGTGGTGCGGTTCAGCCGCCCTCCCATGACCGCTGTGGTCCAACCCATCGCCGAGATGACGCGCGCCGCCGCGGATCTGCTGATCCGCGCCACGGCCAACGTCGATCACCTGCCGACCTCGGTGGTCGTGCCGTTCGGCCTGGCGGTGCGCGGCTCGTCCGCGCCGCCGCGCTCGTGACGACGTCGTCGCGCTCACACCTGTGGCTGATCCTTTACGCCCTCGCCTGGGGCGGCGGCGTCATCGCCTACACCCCGCTGCTGACCCTCCTGCTGCCGCTCAAACTGGGGCTTGATCCGGGGCAGAAGGTCGCCGCGCTCAGCCTGGTGACCGTCGTCGGCGCGGTGACGGCCAGCGCGGCCAACATCCTGGCCGGTCATCTCAGCGACCGATGGCGCCACCCACGCTGGGGCCGGCGCCCCCTCATCTGGGCCGGTCTTCTGGCCACGGGCGCCGCCTACGCCGGCGTCGCGGCCAGCCACACGCTGCTTCAGACCCTCCTCGCCGTGATGGCCTTCCAGGCCGCGCTCAATCTCATGCTCTCGCCCCTGGCCGCGCTCGCGGCGGACGAGGCGCCGGACGCGCAGAAGGGGCGGCTGGGCGGACTGATGGGCGCCGCCTATCCCCTCGGCGCGCTGTCGGGCGTTCTGGTCATCGCCGCGCCCGAGGGCGGGGCCCGCTTCATCACCGCGTTCCTCGCCGCCGCCGTGACGATCACGCCCTTCCTCCTGTTCGCCAGGCCCGCGCCGGCCGCCGTGGACGAGGCGGCCGCCCGCGCCGCCCGCCCGCACGACCGCGGCAACCTCGTAGCCGTCTGGCTGGCGCGCTTCTTCGTCCAGATCGCGGGCGGGGTGTTGTTCGCCTTCGCCCTCTACTATTTCGAAACCCTGAACTCGGGCGGCGGACCGCTGCCGGCCGAGGCGGTGGCGGCGAGACTGGCGACGATCCTCGGCGTCGCCGCTGTCCTGACGGCGCCGACCTCGATCGCCCTGGGGGTGATCAGCGACCGGTTCAAGGCGCGCAGGACAGTGCTCCAGGCCCTGGCGGCCGCGGCGACCCTGGCGCTGCTGATCATGGCCCTCGCGCCGTCGTGGCGCGTCGCCGCGCCCGGCTATGTACTGTTCGTCGTGGTCCAGGCCGTCTTCCTGGCGCTGCAACAGACCTATGTGATGCGTCTGCTGCCGTCCCCGACGCGCCGGGGCCGTGATCTGGGCGTGCTCAACCTGACAAACACCCTGCCGTCGATCGTCGGGCCCGCGCTGGCGTACGGCGTGATCACCTACGGCGGATACGGCCTGCTGATGTTCATCCTCGCCGGCCTCGCGATCAGCGCCGGCCTGCTGATGAGCCTCGTGAGGGAGGCGGAGCCGTCGGGGGGGGGGCGGTTCCCACCGACACGTCCGCCTGAGCGACGTCGCCCGCCCGACGGTCATCCGACGACGCGGGCTCATGGAGGCGTATGGAGAAATGGCGCACCCGACACGATTCGAACGTGTGACCTTTGCCTTCGGAGGAAGGTGGTGCATCCGACGTTCGTTGATCTGGCTGGCTTTTCGCTAGTTCAACGGGGCTTGCACCGCCGATGAAATCGAAAGTTCCGAGGGTTTGCGCGGACAAGGCGCGGACAGCCCTATGACTCTTCCGGGTCGGCTTCCGGAGGCGCGGGAACACCGGCCTCGCGCAGAGCCCGAGCGAGTTTGTCATAGAGATTCTTGTGACAGCGGATGCTGCCGGCCTGGGCATTGACCGTGGTGTGGAACCATCCCGAACGGGGCAGGGTGAGGTGAATCTGGCCGGTGGCCTCCTCATACCACGCGCCGATGTTCAGATAGGCGGTGTTGCCGCCCCGGTCGCTCTTCCGGATATCTCCGTCCATGCCGCCCTCCAACTGGGAGGATCATAGTGCTTGTTATGATCTGCGCCACCCGGAACTGTGGCGGCGGTCCGAGACGAACTACGCGGCATTCCTCGGGGTGTTGCTGCCTTCCTTTCGCGAGAAGCTGATCGCCGCCAAAGCGTGATGGTCCGGGTGGTGATGCCCGTAGGTCTTTTCGAGGGTCTCTAGCGACATCGCGAGGAAACCAGCGGCTTCCCACTTGGGAACGCCAGCCTGCATCAGCCAGGTCGCACTGGTGTGCCTAAGCGTGTGCGGCGTGACGCCATTGAGGCCAGCCCGACGGCAGGCCGCCCGGAACGCCGTCTTGATGTCCGCGACCGGCTTGCCTCCGATGTGGATCACCGGTCCGTCCGCCGAGCCCCGCTTTCTAGCGTTACGAAGATGGCAGAGCAGCCGAGGCGGAATCTGCGTGTAGGAGCGCTTTTTCTTCGTCTCCTTCCGGCCGGGCGTGCGGAAATCCATCAGCCCGTTCTTGAGATCGATCTGCGACCAGCGCAGCGACAGGATCGCCTCCTTTCGCTGCCCGCTGTAGAGGCCAATCAGGATGAAAAGCGGGAGGTGAAGCCGCGCCTTCGGACTCGCACAGGCCGCCTTCAGAAGGCGCGCCGCTTCTTCCCTCTTGAGCCAACGGGTCCGGCTTGGTGGCGGCGCCGGGAGTTCAACCGGCACCATGCGGGTCAGGCGTCCAGTGCCATGGGCGTGATTGATGGCGGCCCGCAGGACGGTCAGCTCGCGACGTGCCGTCCCGGCGGCCCGGTTTCTCCACTTCACATAGGCGCGGCAACTGGAGGGACTGACCTCCGACACACGGCGACCCTCAAAGAAGTCCGTCAACTTCAGGACCGCTCCGGCCAGCCTGATCCGATCCATCACCTTGTCCGCCCGATCCAGGGCGTATTCAGCGAGCGCGTCCGTGATCAGATAGCGATCTGGCTCAACGGGGCCGATCCCCGGGCGAGAGAGGAGGAACTGGGCAAGGGCGATTTCAGCCTCTCTGCGATCGCGCGTGCCAGTGCTCCGCTCTCGCGAGCGTCCCTTCTCGGACCAGACGATGTAGAAGGTCCCGCCGCGCTTGGCGAAGGGGACAAGGCGCGGACCGGCTCCGGCGCGGGGCATGGGACAGGCTCCACAGTGAGGAGACGAAGCGGTCGATTGCCTGGCGCGGGACCATGCGCCGCTTGCCGATCTGGACGTATTCGATCCGGCGGTCCGCGATCAGGTTGCGGACCGCACCATCGGAGACGCCGAGCTGCTGGGCGACTTCCGAGATCGAAATCAGACGGGGGAGGGAATCGAGCACTTCCATAGTGCTGATGGCACCTGCTGAAGATTCGCAGGTGTCGTCAAGATATCATTCCAGTTCAACATCTTATGTCAACACTCGCCGGACAAGGAGCGGAGCCCGACCCGGTTCGGGCGGCGCTTGATCCGGGGAGCCCGAGCCGTCTGGAGCAGGGAGATCAGCCGGCGTCCTTCCGCAGTTCGACGGCGGCCTTCGATGTTCAGGATCGGATCGACCCGCTGGATCAGCTCCCGCTCCTCGCCAAGTGGGTCGTCGGAAATTCGAAAGCCGATCAGCGCATCCGACAGCATCCAGTCGGTGAGGATCGCCTCCCCCTCATATCCAAACGCCCAGTTGCGACCGCCGTCCGCTCCGGAGCGGGGTTGAAGACCCAGCGCGTCGCGCATCAAGAGCCCTGTCGTCTTGCGGAAGCAGGAAACCCACGCGGTGTTGAGGAGGTGGCAGTCCAGGCGAGCGCGGATGTTGGAGTTCGAGCATCCGATGTAGACGACGCTACGTTCCTCGGGTTGTTCGGAGTGCCTCCCGGCCACCTCACGAGCCCGAGCCGGGAGTCCACTGCTCTCGCTGAAGCAGAGGAGGTAAAGGCCCTCGTGGTCCGGAACCGCGCGCGCGTCGTCTGCGAAATCTGCGGCCGGGATGAAGCGGAAGTCACTCCAAGCGTCGAAGAGAGTCTGCATGATGGTCTCCTGTGTCAAACCAGGACGCTGATCGTCCTGGCGGAGACGCAGAAGCCGTCCTCACGCCGTCGCGGGGATAAGGCGGCACGATCGGAGCAGTTCGCGGAAGCGTGCGATCGAACGATCGCACTCTAGCGCGCCCTAGCCCCTGAACCGGTCGGACATCATCCGGATGTTGGAGGCGTCGAACTGAATCACTTCGCCGCCAGCTCGCGAGCGGAGCGGCTTCAACCGGCCGCACGCGACGGGAGCACCGTTATCGTCCAGCATCACCGCGAACAACCGCTCCGGTATTGCGCCTTCGAAGGGTCCGAAGACGACGCGTCCCCGATTTCGTAGCGTTCTCGACCGGGTCAGCGTAGTCTTGCGGCGGTCCATCGGACCAAACTCGACCAACTGACGACGATAGCCGGTCGCTTCGCAAAGCTCGTCGCGGAAGTTCCCCTCTGGTGAGGGCGGCGCGCTACACAGGGACATGCTGACGAGATGGGGGAGAGGGGCGCCCTGACTCTGCACCGGAGCGCGCGCGTCGAGCACGTATAGACCTGCGGCCATCACCGGGTCCTTTCATGTTGTGAGGGAGCGCCGCCGACCCCGCCAGCAGCTCACGAATTCTCTCCTGGGTCCGGCTGGACGTCAAGATTCCCGTGAGGTCGCCTTTTGCAGCAGGATCAAGGGTTCGGTCTTCAGCGCCTCCGCGAACCGTTCGACCACATCTAGGGTCGGGTTCCTCAGGCCGCGCTCGATCTGGCCGACATAGGTGACAGCAAGGCCGACATCGACCGCCAGGGCCTCTTGCGTAAGCCCGTGCTGAAGCCGAACCCTCCGCACATTTTCCCCGAATGTCTCCGCCAGCCGCATGGGCTGAAGCGCAACGAAATCGCAACCAACAGCCAGTCACTATAGTGACTACTGGAGATTGGGATGCAGAACTCCTTCCGATATGTGACCGCACCGGAGCGTCGCTTCCTGCCTCGCACGGCCTTGGGGTGGCTGCTGCTTATCGGGGGTGCGATCCTGGTCGTTCCCTCGGCGGTGTCGGTCATCGTGGGCCTCATCGTTCGCGACCCGTCCCCCGGCGCCCCGCTCGACCGACCGTCGAGCGACGCGCCGCGTCAAGCAGATCAGGAGGCTCCTGCGGCAGCGCCGTTGCATCCGCCCGCCGAGTTGGAGGCTCCCGCCGCTATACGTTCGAGCGTGGAAGAGTTTCAGTTCTCGGCCGCCCAGCGAGCACTCGCCAACTTCAAGGCCTCCCTGCGCGACCCTTATACAGCCCGGTTCAGAGATGTCTGGGCGGTGTCGTTCAGCCTAGGCGAACTTGATGGCGGCGTCGGCGTTTGCGGCATCGTCAACGCCCGCAACAGCTTCGGCGCCTACGTAGGGGAGCAACCCTTCGCCGCGATGGGCGCGCAAGTCTTCAATCCTGGCGACCCAGACTTCGAGCGTTACTTCCGGATCATCTGCTTGGACGGTGAGCGGCTCTTCGAGCTGGAGGTCTAACAAAAGTTGGTCATGACGCAGTGCAGCGTGAGCAACAACACCATAATTTTCAAGTGCCGCCATGTCATAGTCTAGTGGCAGGGTGACAAGGTCAGGCGAGCAGAACGAACGGCGCCGCTAAGCGCCCTGACCCCTTGTCACCCTGCCACTAGACTATGACATGGCGGTGGTTGATTCCAAACGACTTTCCCGGCCGCTTGTGCGGCGCAACATGGAGGACCTGACCTATCGAGAAGCTGTTTTCCGCGTTTAGGATCGTGTTGGCCCTGCTTTTTTGGCTAGCGCCAGTGTGGAACCTTTATAGAGAGCGTGCCGTCGTACGATCGCCGCAACTGGACGAACGCACCATCCGTGATCGCGGGTGTTCCCCGCTCCTTGGTAATCCAGGCGAAACGCTCGTCACGCTTCACAAGCCACGTACCCGGAGCGCCGCTGGCGTCCGCAATCTGTACGGCACCTTCAGGGAGAGCGACTTGCGAGGGGAAGCGCAGCGAACAGTCCACGGCGGAATATAAGCCAAAACCGAGGTTTTCTTCTAAGACCGTAAGGGCGCCGTCCCATTCAATGGCTTCGGTGCCCTCGCTCGTCAGGAAGAGCGACACTACGCCAAACTGGATGTTGTGTGCCGCCAGCGACGTTTCCCAGACTGGATCGCGGCGGTTGGCGATCACCACTACGCTGCGCGGTACGTGCTCAATGAGTGTGCGCGCCTGTGACTGGGCGATGTCCAGCTCGCGCTCGAAGATCCCCACGCAGTCCGGCTGCGGCGTTCCGTACCGGAAGGCCGTCACCTGCGGCAGCACATGCCCGGCGAGCGAGTGCGAGACCAGCTCGACCTCGATGACGAACCAGTGCGAATAGTCGCGTGCGACCAGCGCGAGATCGGGCTTTGAAACTCGGCCCTCATACTCAAATCCGCCGCCAAACACGATGCATTGGTAACTGGGATAGAGGCAGGAAAGCACCCTGACCGCTGCCGCCTCCAACTCGCTTTCATAAGGCGCATCCGGGTCTTTCAGCCGGTAGACGCGCTCGGGCGCACACGCGCCGATCATCAGCGTCTTCATGCGCGCACCCAGGACGCTTCGGCGACGCCTTCCAGTTCGATCTCCTCGGCGCGTAGCCGGTCGATCTCCGGCTTGGTAGCAACAAGGGTGTAGATCGTCGCGCCGTCCTTGCCCGCGGCCGGACGAAGCACGCGGCCCAGGCGCTGGATGCGTTGCCGCCGGGTGGCCGTACTCGCGGCGATGATCCCGATTTCGGTTTCCGGAACGTTGAATCCCTCATCCAGCGCGCGACAGGTCACAAGCACCTCGATCTCGCCGGCGCGATAAGCCGTGAGCATGTCGGCGCGTTCGCGCATGCCCATCTTCGAATGATAGATGCCGGCCTTCACGCCGTTCTCGATAAGAACCGCGTGGATGAGAATGCAGGCTTCCACGCTCTCGTGGAAAATCAAAATGCGCTGGCCCCGATGCCGTGCAACTAGGCGGAGTGTTAGCCGCACCCGCGCCATGCTCAGGTTTAGAACTCGCGCCCGACGCAACATGAGCGCCACCGATTCCGGGGCCTCCGGGCCAAACCGGTCGATGGTCCGCGCAATCGCCCGCGTCAGCTTGTCGTACTCGGCCTGGCTCTCAGGTTCGAGTTCAAACACTACGTTCCTGAGATAGAACGGCACGATCACGCCGTCCGCCAGCGCCTCACGATAGGTGTAGCGGTAGAGGACAGGCCCAAGGGCGGGGACAAGCACCTCTTCGAGCCCCTCATCGTAAGGCCTCTCTGGCGTCGCCGACAGACCAAGGGCCGCGTGCTTAGGAAGATCAAGCACAGCTCGCAGCTTTGGGCTTGCAGCCTTGTGGCACTCATCAACGACGAGAAAGAGATGGCTTGAGACCGGCGGAATCTTCGTTGCCGTGTTCATCACCGCCAGATTGATGGTGCCCGCCCGGATGCGTGGCTTGCCGCGAATGACGTTGATATCGTCCAGGCGCACGTTGAAGAACGCCGCCGTCTCGTCCCACCACTGGTCCAGCAGCGCGACCGTCGGCACCACTATCAGCGTGGTTTCGAGCTTCGCACGGGCGATGGCGCTGAGAGCAAAGACGGTCTTGCCGCCGCCTGTAACTGCCCCGACGATGCCCTTTCGCCGGTTCTGCTCCCAGACCTCAAGGGCCTCGCTCTGCCAGCGGCGCAGAGAGACGCCGGCCATGACCTAGCTCGCGCTGGCCGGGGTGACCGCTACGGTCAGATCACTGGCTTGAAGATCGGAGGCAGCGTTTTCAACCCGCACCGCCTTCACCCGCAGCAGGTCATCCTTGAGGCGCCGCACGCTGTTGGGATTCACACGCCCGGTAAGCTTGCCCGCGCGATACTCGGCAATGGCATCGTAGATGTATTGCCGGATGCACTCGTCGATGGCCTCGGTCGCTTCGAGGTCCATGTAATACGGGTGTAGGCCGTTAATGACGACGTGGACCGTGCCAGGCGTCGCGCTTGCCGCAATCGACAGGTGGGGCTCGTACTCGCTGATCTCTTTCAGCGAGACTATGACGGTCAGGTCGCCGCTCACCTGGAACGTGGCGAGGCGGTCCTCTTCCGTGACCGAAGCGGCTTGGCGCTCTTCGTTCTGTTGCAGCGTCTCGATGGGCGGCAGGAGCGACGTATTGACCGCATCGCCCATCTCCGGGTTAGCGAACTCGTTGCGCATTTCCTCAACAAGGTCGCGGATTTTCTCGCGGTTCCAAGGCTGAGCGCGGGTGCCCCGTCGCTTGGTCGCGTACTTGCGGTAGTCGTCCGAGATCGCGGCGAGGAAATCTTCCAGCTCTTCTTCCTCATCCCCTTCAAAGAGGATCGCGTCCTTGGTGTGCGAGACGTGAAAGCCGTCGAGATTGATCATGCCGGTGAGGCGCTGGGAGACGAGGTTGTTCGCGCCTTCGTCGTCCACGCCACCAAAGATGCGGCGTGGCTTCCAGGCGTTGGGGAAACCCTGAATCTGCCGCTCATTCTGGAAGAGCGAGAAGCCGCCAAACTTCCGGCCGCCCTTGCGCAGAACACCGATCCAGCCCGTCACCTTCTTGCCGCCAATGACCTTCTCGGGAAGGTCCATCCGCATAGTGCGGCCTTCCGGGTCCGTGTCAAAATCGTAGTCATCAGGTGCTGGGATTTCGTCGCCGTTGTAGAACAGCTTGAGTTTCCCACTGCGGATATCGAACTGGTACATCGACCCGAGGTAGCCCCGAATCGTCTCTTCAGTGCGCTGCTGGATGTTGCGGTGCAGGCCGCTGATAATGATGTGGGTATAGTGATCGTCGGTGCCCACGTCCTTCTTCGTTAGGGGCACTTTGGCACCCCTAAAAGCGATGGCCTGAACATCGACTTCAGCCGTCCATTCCTCGCCGCTGCCCCATTCGCAGGTAACGACCTTCCAGTTGCTCCCGATCCAGCAGGCAGCCGTCTTCATTCCCATCCCGAACTTGGACCGGCCCACACTGTCGGAGGTCGGCATCGCAATGCGCAGAGCCGCTTCCAGCTTTTCGCGCGTCATCCCGATGGAGTTGTCCTTGATCGTGATCTGTCGCTGGATGCGATCATGCACAATCTCAACAATTAAGGGCGTGCCCTCTTCCTCAAGCACTTGGTCGATGATGCCGCCGTGGTTCAGGCGGGATTGGGTCGAGTTGTCGATGAACTCACCCAGCGCATGCCACATCGTGTAGCTCATGCGGCTGTAGTTCGCGATGGCCTGCGGGCCGATCTCAAAGTCAGTCGAGAGAGGTTCGGCCTCGGACATTAGCGCTCCTGCCGCTGATAGCGTTCGACCTCTTCGAAGCGGCCCACCGACCCTTCGACGTATTTGGGGTCCGCCTCGACGGCGATCCACTTGCGGCGCATGGCCTCCGCCACGGCCCCGGTGGTGTTCGAGCCGCCAAACGGGTCGAACACGAGATCGCCCTTGTCGGTCAGGAACTGTAGGAAGAAAGCGACGAGATCGGTCTGCATTCGTGCCGGGTGCGGGTCGAGCTTATGTTCCTCACAGTAGGCTCGGTACTTCGTGTCCCATGCCGTGTTGGCGTACTTCAGCAGCGCGCTCGGCACATGCTGTGCGCCTTCAAGGTCAATGACATTGGAGGAGATCGCGCCGCCGTGATTGGTGAGGAAGCCGGTCTCGGAGATCACATGCCCAGACGGGCGCCTGCCCGCATTGTAGGTCTTGGACTTGAGCAGTGATTTCATGTCCTTGCCGTAGGGCAACAGGACTTTGCGATTGTCCGCCTTGGGGTTGGCCGTCTTAGAGAGCCACCAGACGTGCGTGTAGGAATCCTTCAGCCGAAGCCGCTTCACCGTCACCCAGGCGGCCGGCCCCGGTAGACGCGCCGGGTTGTGGCAGATCACATGCTGGCAGAGGTGCAGCTTGGCGGCCTTCTTGAACGCCAGGAGCGCTTCAAGCGGCAGCGTGGACATCTCCGGGCGGCCCTGCTCCCAAGCGTTGCCAATCTCGATTACGATGGAGCCGTCATCCGCCAGCAGGCCAGCGAGCTTGGGCGCGAGCCCTTCGAGCCATTTCAGGTACTCTTCGCCGGTGGAGTTCCCGTACTGCTTCTTGCGGACCAGCGGGAACGGCGGTGAGGTGATGATGAGGTTCACCTTCCCGGCCACGCTTTGCACTGTCGAGGTTTCGAGCGCGTCCTCGATTTTGCCGACCAGCATCTTGCCGCGTTTCGTGCGGTAAGCCTTCACCACCTTGTCAGGCAGCGGCTGGCGCCTCTGTTGAGGTTGCATACCCGTTTGTACTCCGGCCCCCAGCGGTGTTCCTCGGTAAGACCAAGGCGCGCGCGCGATTCGAAAACTGCACCGTCGACTCTGGCGGTCGCAAACGCTCAGTCAACCTCTGAGTGATGCTGCGGCAGCATACGCCAATTAAGCTACATCCCACTGCGCAACAGGACTGAGCCAACTGTCCATTGGGGAATGGCCCGGGCACGAGACACCGCCGCACGATGCTTTGCGGCGGCTAGATCAAGAACTCTAAAAGTTGCCATACGCGGACGGATACACGGACGCGCAAGGACGCCTTGCAGAGGGCGCGCAGCAAGCTTCTGACTACAGGGAGAAAAATGGCGCACCCGACACGATTCGAACGTGTGACCTTTGCCTTCGGAGGGCAACGCTCTATCCAGCTGAGCTACGGGTGCTTGCGGCCTCTGCGGCAGGCCGGCGTGCTTAGCGCATCGGGGCGGGGGTCTCAATCCCGATTGTGGAGACGGCCGGGGCCGCCTAGCCTCCGGCCCGGTCTCCGGAGCCCGCACGCATGAGAACTCTGATCCTCTCCGCCGCCCTCGCCCTGCCGCTCGCCCTCGCCGGCTGCGCCGCGTCGGTGGGCGAGCCGTCGCGCGTCCACGGGGCGGTCGCAACCGCCGGGGACGAGGCCGTCGATCCGGCCCTGAACGCCATCGCCGAGGACTACGTCCGGCTGATCCTGGGCGTGGGGGAGCTGGAGCCCGGCTATGTCGACGCCTACTACGGCCCCGAGGCCTGGCCGGCGGAGGTGAAGGCCGCCGCGCCCTCGCGCGCGGCGCTGATCGCCCAGGCGGACGCGCTCACGGCGCGCCTGAACGCGGTCCCGACCGCCGGGCTGGACGAGGATCGCGCCCGTCGCGTCCGGTACCTGCTGGCTCACACCTCGGCCGCCAGGGCGCGGCTGAGTATGCTGGGCGGCGAACGAATGTCCTTCGCCGACGAGGCCCACGCCCTGTTCGGCGTGCGGCCGGAGATGGCGCCGCTTGAGACCTACGCCCCCGTCCTGGCCCGGATCGACGCCCTCGTGCCCGGGGAGGGGCCCCTGCATGAGCGGGTCGCCGCCTTCCGCGCCCGCTCGATCATCCCGACCGACCGGCTGGACGCGGTGATGCGCGCCGCCATCGCCGAATGCCGGGCGCGGACCGTGCGCCACATCGACCTGCCGGCCGGCGAGACCTTCACGCTGGAGTTCGTCAACGACAAGCCGTGGTCGGGCTACAACTATTTCCAGGGCGGCGCGAACAGCCTGATCCAGATCAACACCGACCTGCCGATCTACATCGACCGGGCCGTCGATCTGGGCTGCCACGAGGGCTATCCCGGCCACCACGTCTACAACGCTCTGCTGGAGAAGACCTTCGTGGTCGACCGGGGCTGGGTCGAGATGAGCGTCTATCCGCTGTACAGCCCCATGTCCTTCATCGCCGAGGGCAGCGCCAACTACGGCATCGACTTGGCGTTCCCGGGCGAAACCCGCGCGGCCTGGGAGGCTGGGGCGCTCTATCCCCTGGCGGGGCTGGAGCCCGCCCAGGCCGAGGCCAACGCCGAGCTCCTAGCCCTGACCCGCCGGCTGGCGCGGGCGGAGTACGTCATCGCCGACGACTTCCTGTCCGGCCGCGTGGATCGGGAGACGACGCTGGACCGGCTGCAGACCTACGGGCTGTCAGACCGGGCGCGGGCCCGGCAGCGGCTCAGCTTCATCGAGACCTACCGCAGCTACATCATCAACTACGGCCTGGGCCGCGACACGGTGCAGGCCTGGGTGGAGGCGCAGGGTCCCGACCGCTGGGCGACCACGGAGCGGCTGCTGGGCAGCCAGATCCTGCCCGCGGACCTGTTCTAGACCAGCACCCGCCGGATCACCTCGACATAGACGTCGGTCAGGGCCTGAAGCTCCGAGACCGGCACACGCTCGTCGATCTGGTGCATGGTCTGGCCCACGAGGCCGAGCTCCAGCACCGGGCACAGGGCGCGGATGAAGCGGGCGTCGGAGGTGCCGCCGGTGGTGGACGCCTCGGGCCTGCGGCCGGTCACGGCTTCGACCGCGTCCTGCACCGCACGGGTGAAGTCGCCCTCGGGCGTCAGGAAGGCCTCGCCCGAGCAGAGATGTTCGAGCGTGATCCGCAGCCCCGTCTCGGCCTGCACCGCGCCCGCCTCGCGGTTCAGCCAGTCGATCAGGCCGTCGCCGGTCTGGGCGGGGTTGAAGCGGATGTTCAGCCGCGCCTTCGCCTCGGCCGGGATGACGTTGGAGGCCGGATTGTCGACGTCGATGGTGGTCAGCTCCAGGTTCGACGGCTGGAAGGCCTCGTACCCGTCGTCCAGCACGTGGCCGTCCAGCCGGGACAGCAGCCGGACCAGCACCGGGACCGGATTGGCGGCGCGGTGGGGATAGGCGACGTGGCCCTGCTTGCCGTGCACGGTGATCCAGCTGTTCAGGGAGCCGCGCCGGCCGATCTTGATGGTGTCGCCCAGCGCCTGCTGCGAGGACGGCTCGCCGACCACGCAGGCGTCGATGACCTCGCCCTCGGCCATCAGGGTCTCGACGACCCGCTTGGTGCCGTGCAGCGCCGGGCCCTCCTCGTCCCCGGTGATCAGGAAGCTGAGCGACCCCTTCGGTTCGCCCTCGGCCAGGATGCGGGAGACGGCGGCGACCCAGGCGGCGATCCCGCCCTTCATGTCCACCGCGCCCCGGCCGTACAGCACCCCGTCCTTCACCTCGGCGTCGAACGGGCCCGACGACCAGGCCTCGGCCCGGCCTGTCGGCACCACGTCGGTGTGTCCGGCGAAGCAGAGGTTGGGCCCCTCGGTCCCGCGCCGGGCGTAGAGGTTCTCGATCCGCGAGTGCACGCCTTCTCCGCCCGGTCCCTCGAAGGCGAGGCGGCGGCAGGTGAAGCCGAGCGCCGTCAGACGACGCTGAAGCGCGTCCATCGCGCCCTCGTCGGCGGGCGTGACCGAGGGCCGCGCGATCAGCTCGCGGGTCAGCTCGACGGGATCGATGATGCGGGGGTTCGCGGCGCTCATGGACTCGTGCTTTAGGGGCTGGCGAAGCGCCGGAGAAGCCCATGCCGAAGATCGACATCGACAGCGCGCCAACGGGTCACGGGACCAGCTATCCGGACCCCTACGCCGATCCCTGCAAGGCGCGGCGCCGCTGGCGGCTGGGCGACGCGGTCGGCCTTGACCAGTTCGGGGTCAATCTGCTGCGTCTGCCCGCCGGCGCCTGGTCCAGCCAGCGTCACTGGCACGAGGGCGAGGACGAGTTCGTCTGGGTGCTGAAAGGCGAGGTCGTGCTGGTCGAGGACGAAGGGGAAACCGTGCTTCGCGCCGGCGACTGCGCGGGCTGGAAGGCCGGCGTGCGAAACGGCCACTGCCTTCAGAACCGCTCGGACGCCGAGGCCGTTCTGCTGGAAGTCGGAACCCGCAAACCCGGCGGCGACAGGGGCGAGTACCCGGACATCGACATGACCTTCGCCTCGGGGGTCTTCTCCCACAAGGACGGGACGCCGTACCCAAAGCATGACCGACGCACCTGAGGCGCCGCCGCCCGTCACCCCGCCCGTCGCCGAGGCGGCGCTGGACGCCCACGGGAGCAATCCCTGGCGGCTGCGCGACTTCCGCCTGCTGTGGGTCGGGCGGCTGACGGCTGTCCTGGCCATCCAGATCCAGTCCACCGCCCTGGTCTGGCAGGTGCTGGAGATCGCCCGGCGCGACCATCCGATCGAACAGGCCAGCCTCTACGCCGGCATGGTCGGGCTGGTGCAGTTCATCCCCCTGCTGCTGCTGACCCTGCCCGCCGGAGAGATGGCCGACCGGCGAAACCGCAAGCTGACGGTCGCGGCCTGCATCGGCGGCGAACTGGTTTGCGCCGCCGCCTTCCTGTCGCTGGCGCTGATCGGGCATCCTCCGTTGTGGGCGCTGCTGGCGGTCGCGGCCCTGTTCGGGGCCTGTCGCGCCTTCCTGGCGCCGGCCAGCCAGGCGCTGCTGCCGATGGTGGTGGGCATGAAGGCCCTGCCGCGCGCCATCGTGGCCCAGAGCCTGGCGTTCCAGACCGGGGCCATCGCCGGGCCCACGGTGGGCGGCCTGCTGCTCGCGGTCTCGACTCCCTTCGCCTACGGGGCTTCGCTGGTGTTGTTCCTGACCGGCCTGACCTGTTTCCTGCTGATCCGCACCGACGGCCGCCCCCGCCTCCGCGCGGTCCAGAGCCGCTGGGCGGCGGTGAAGGAGGGGCTGGCCTATGTCTGGACCACCAAGGTGGTGATCGGCGCCATCTCGCTGGACCTCGTCGTCGTCATGCTGGCGGGGGTGGCGCTGCTGGTTCCGGTCTTCGCCGCCGGCGTGCTGGACGTGGGCCCGCAGGGATTCGGCTTCCTGCGCGCCGCCTTCGGGGCGGGCGCGCTGGCCATGGCGCTCTACCTGGCCCGCTTTCCGATCCTGCGCCACGGCGGGACCTGGATGTTCGCGGCCGTGGCGGTGTTCGGCGTCTGCACCCTGGTCTTCGGCCTGTCGAAGATCGTCTGGCTCTCTGCGGTCATGCTGTTCATCGGCGGGGCGGCCGACATGATCAGCGTGAACATCCGTCAGACGCTCATCCAGATCGCCACGCCGGACGAGATGCGCGGCCGGGTCAGCTCCGTCTCCATGCTGTTCATCGGCGCCTCGAACGAGCTGGGCGAGGCCTATTCCGGCGTGATGGTCCGCATCCTCGGGCCGATCGGGGCGGCGGTGTTCGGCGGGATCGGGGCCCTGGTCGCCACCGGCGTCTGGGCTCGCGCCTTTCCCGGCCTGAGAAAGGCCGACCGTCTGGCCTAAGCCGACCGCGACGGAGCGTCACGGGAACATCGGCGCGCCCCTTGCGTTGCCGGGCCGAAGCGCCGCTTTCGCGGCGCCGGTCTGAAACGGAGGAGCGTCGATGTCGCCGGGATATGAGTTCATCGGGTGGGAAGCCCTGTTGCAGGTCTGGCTGCCCCGGGTCGTGGGCGCCGCCATCATCCTGATCGCCGCCTGGTTCATCGGCCGGGCGGTGAAATGGGCCATCGCCAAGAGCGTCGACAAGCTGCCCGGCGCGGAGAAGCACAACGAGGGTCTGGAACGCCGTCAGACCGTGGGCGCCCGCATCGGCGAGGTGGCTCACTGGGCCGTGCTTCTCTTCGGCGTGGTGGCGGCGCTGGGCGTGCTGAACCTCGGCGGCGCGGTCCAGCCGTTGAATTCGCTGCTGACCCAGGTGGCGGGCGCGGTGCCCGACATCGTCGCCGCGGCCCTGATCTTCTTCGTCGGCTTCATCGTCGCGACCCTGGCGCGCCGGGTGACCGCGACGGCGCTGCAGGCGGCGAACGCCGACGGCTGGCTGAACCGGGCGGGCGTGTCCCGGTCGACCGGGGCCACGGGCGTCTCCGACGCGCTGGGCACCCTCGTCTTCGTCCTGATCCTCATTCCCGTGACCATCGCGGCGCTCGAGAAGCTGGACATCTCGGTGATCACCGAGCCGGCCGTGGCGGTGCTGTCGACCGTGTTCGACGCCCTGCCGCGCATCATCGCCGCGGGCATCGTGCTGGCCATCGGCGTCTTCATCGGCAAGTGGGTCGCCAACCTGATCGAGCGGATCCTGCCGGCCACCGGCTTCGACCGCTCGATCTCGAGCCTGGTCGGTCTCAGCTCGATGCGGCCCACGGCCTCGGCCCAGCCCCCGGCGGGGGTGGATACGGCCTACGCCGCCCAGGCCTCCGCGGAGGCCCCCGCCGCCGTCGCTCCGCTGACGCCGTCGCGGGTCGTCGGCTACATCGCCATGACCGCCATCATCCTGTTCACCGCCATCGAGGCGGCCCGGCTGGTCGAGTTCGGGGCCTTCGCCGCAATCCTGACGGGCGTGGTCACCCTGGCGGGCCAGGTGCTGGTCGGCGGGATCATCATCACGGTGGGGGTTCTGCTGGCCGACGTCCTGGCCAATCTGATCGATCGGTCGACACGCGGCGCGGACCGGTTCGCCTCGACGCTGGTCCGGTGGGCCACCATCGCCCTGGCCACCGCCATGGGGCTCAGCTTCATGGGCATCGCCGACGAGATCGTGACCCTGGCGTTCGGCCTGATCCTGGGTTCGGCCGCCGTCGCCGCCGCGCTGGCTTTCGGCCTCGGCGGCCGCGAGTGGGCGGGCCGGATGCTGGAGCGCTTGACGCCTCAGCGCGCCGTCTCGGCGAGCGGCGACGTGCAGCCCAGCCGGGCCCAGCGCGGTCGCGGGGTCGGCGGCGTCGAGCCTGAACCCCGGCCGTTCAACGCCGCGCCCCCGTCTGACGGGATTTAACGCAAAGCGCACCAACTTATGGTTGTCTCTGGCACGGGGGATGCACGCGCATCCCCCGTGAGCCGTTCAAGGCTCCCGGAATGAGACGATCATGGCGACGCCTCGCCCCTTCACCCGCGCCGACCAGGAGGCGGTCAACGCGCTGCACAGGTCCGTCGGCTGGCCCGACCGGTCGTTCGGCGGTTGGCGCTGGCTGGAGGAGAACCCGGCCCGCCCGAGCGACAGCTCGCCGCTGGGCTGGGTCATCGACGGGCCCGACGGGCGACCCCAGGCCTTCCTCGGCGCCTTCCACCAGAGATTGAAGGGCGCGGCCGGGCCCGCGAGCTTCCTCAACGGCTTCTCGCTGATCGTCTCGCCGCACGCCAAGGGGGCCGCTCGGCCGCTGGTGCGAGCGCTGCTGGACCAGCCCGGCGTCGCGTTCGTCACGACGCTGAACGCCAACCGCCTGTCGTCGCCCATCTATCCGCGCCTCGGCTTCGAACCGGTGCGCGAGCCCGTGTTCCGCCTGAAGCTGTCCTGGCGATTGGATCCGGTGGCGGCGGTCGCGGCCCGCGCCCTGAGGATCGCGGCGGAGGCGGCGCCCGCCCTGTTCGCCGACGGGCGAGAGTGGCTGGCCTCGTCGCGCCTGCGCCGGGAGGACCTGCCGACCCTCCCGGCCGGCGTGAAGCCTGTGCTCGATCTCTCCGACGACGGCGCCTACGGCCGGTTCTGGTCGGCCTTGCAGGCGCGCAGCGAGCTCATCGCCGACCGCGGCCCCGAGGTCATCCGCTGGCGGCTGGCCGACCCTGACCTGACCCGTCGACCGATCCTCCTCGGCGCGTGGCGCGGGCGTGACCTGGCGGCGGTGGCGATCGCGCTCCTCGCCAAGCAGAGGCCCGTCGATCCTGCCGTGCTGGAGATTCTCGACCTCCAGGCGCTGCAAGGCGAAGCGGTGGACGCCTTTCCCCGGTTGATGGCGGCGCTCACGGCGATCGGTCGAGCCCAGGGCGCGGCCAAGATGCGACTGTCCGTGGTCGGCCCCGGCGTACTGGACGCCCTGGGGCCCTGGGCCGAGCGCGCTCGGCGCGAGGGCGGGTGGGGACATGGGTTCGAGCGCTGGGCGGACCCCGCCGACCCGCGCCGGGCCTTATGGCGCCCGACGGCCTTCGACGGCGACTACGGCTTCTGCCTGCGTCCGGCGCCAAGGGGCGTCGCGTCCGTCCGCGCGGCCGGCGCCGCGCGGGGCGCCGTCGCCGCGCGCCGGGCCTGACCGGTCAGACCTTCGGTCGGGCCTTCAGTTCGTCCCGGATTTCCGCCAGCAGCGCCTCCGTCGGCGTGGGGGCGGCGGGCGGCGCGGGGCTCTCGGCCTCCTTGCGGCGCAGATTGTTGATCCCCTTGACCAGCAGGAACACGACGAAGGCGACGATCAGGAACTGGATCACCGTATTGATGAAGGCGCCGTACTGGATGGCCACCTTCTCGATCGCCTCGGTGGCCGGATCCTCGGGGGCGAGCACCCACTCCAGTTCCGAGAAGTCGACGCGGCCGAGCACCAGTCCGATCGGCGGCATCACCACCTGTTCGACCAGGCTCGTGACGATCTTGCCGAAGGCGGCGCCGATGATCACGCCGACCGCCAGATCGACGACATTGCCCCGCGCGGCGAACTCCTTGAACTCCTGAAACAGACCCATGGCGGCCTCCGTGTTTATGGCCCGCGCTCAGGCGGGCAGGTCCAGATGCAGAAAGACGGTGAAGTCGGTCGGGGGATAGCCGCCGAACGGCTCGCCCTCGACGAAGCCCCGGCGGCGATAGAGCGCCAGCGCCGCCTCGAAGGCGGGGCCCGAGCCGGTCTCCAGGCTCAGGCGGCGATAGCCGCGCCGGGTCGCCTCCGCGATGAGGTGTTCGAGGATCCGGCCGCCGACGCCGCGACCGATCGCGTCCGGGTGTGTCCGCATCGACTTGATCTCGCCCGTCGCGTCGCCGAGCGCCTTCAGCGCGCCGACGCCCAGCAGGTCGTCCTCCTCCCAGAGCGAGAAGAGCGAGATGTCCGGGGCCTTGAGGCTGTCGATACTCAGGACGTGACAGGCGTCGGCCGGCGACTGGTCCCGCATCTGGGCGAAATGCAGCGCCAGCAGCTCGCGGACCTTATGGTCCTCGAAGTCCGCCGCGACGATCCGCGCCTGGGCGGCCAAGCGGGCCTCAGGCGTCGCCGGACGCATTCAGCCGCTCGCGCAGCTCCTTGCCGCTCTTGAAGAAGGGCACCGACTTGGCCGGGACCTCCACCGTCTCTCCGGTGCGGGGGTTGCGGCCGGAGCGCGCCGGACGGGACCGCACGGAGAAGGCCCCGAAACCGCGCAGCTCGACCCGCCCGCCCTGGGACAGGGAGTCCGTCATGCGGTCGAGCACGATGTTCACCACCCGCTCCACCTCCGCGTGGGTCAGGTGCAGGTTCTCGGCGGCAAGCTTCTCAATCAGTTGCGATTTGATCACGTGGTGGTCCCGCCCAGCTTGAAGCCCGAGAACCACCCTAACCTTCGCGCGGCGCACGAAAAAGCCCCGGCCGATGCTCGACCGGGGCTTTTCGTCGTTAAGCCGACATTACCGGCCCTCGATCACTCCTTGCCGGACCGCTCGCGCAGCGCCGCGCCCAGGATGTCGCCCAGAGAGGCGCCCGAGTCCGATGAGCCGAACTGCTCGATGGCCTCCTGCTCGTCCTTCATCTCCAGCGCCTTGACCGACACCGAGATGCGGCGCGAGGCCTTGTCGACGTTGGTGACCATGGCGTCGATGCGATCCCCGACCGAGAAACGCTCCGGGCGCTGCTCGTTGCGGTCGCGCGACAGGTCCGACTTGCGGATGAAGCTGGTGACCGGGGCGTCATCCTCGCCGAACTTCACCTCGATGCCGCCGGACTCGATCGCCGTCACGGTGACGGTGACCTGCTGGCCCTTGCGATAGGTGTCGCCTTCGCCGATCGGATCGCCGCCCAACTGCTTGATGCCCAGCGAGATGCGTTCCTTCTCCACGTCGACGTCCAGCACCTTGGCCTTGACGGTGTCGCCCTTGCGGTAGCGCTGGATGGCCTCCTCGCCCGACACCGACCAATCGAGGTCCGACAGGTGCACCATGCCGTCGATGTCGTTCTCCAGGCCGATGAACAGGCCGAACTCGGTGGCGTTCTTGACCTCGCCCTCGACCGTCGAGCCGATCGGATGGGCGGCCACGAAGGCGTCCCACGGGTTGTCCTGCGCCTGCTTCAGGCCCAGCGAGATCCGGCGCTTGGACGAGTCGACGTCCAGGACGATGACGTCCACTTCCTGAGAGGTGGAGACGATCTTGCCCGGGTGGACGTTCTTCTTGGTCCAGGACATCTCCGAGACGTGGACCAGGCCCTCGACCCCGGCCTCCAGCTCCACGAAGGCGCCGTAGTCGGTGATGTTGGTGATGCGGCCGGTGTACTTGGCGCCGACCGGATACTTGGCCTCCACGCCGTCCCAGGGGTCGGCCTGCAGCTGCTTCATGCCCAGGCTGATGCGCTGGGTGTCCGGGTTGATCTTGACGATCTGCACCTTGACGGTGTCGCCGACGGCCAGGACCTGGCTCGGGTGCGACACGCGCTTCCAGCTCATGTCGGTGACGTGCAGCAGGCCGTCGATGCCGCCAAGGTCCACGAACGCGCCGTAGTCCGTGATGTTCTTGACGACGCCCTCGCGGACTTCGCCCTCGGCCAGCTGGCCGACCAGCTCGGTGCGCTGCTCGGCGCGGGCCTCTTCCAGGATGGCGCGGCGCGAGACGACGATGTTGCCGCGCGGGCGGTCCATCTTCAGGATCGCGAAGGGCTGCTCCTTGCCCATCAGTGGGGCGACGTCGCGCACCGGACGGATGTCCACCTGGCTGCCCGGCAGGAAGGCCGAGGCGCCGCCCAGATCGACGGTGAAGCCGCCCTTGACGCGGCCCACGATCACGCCGTTGACCGGCTGGCCGTCGGCGAACACGCTTTCAAGGCGGGTCCAGGCTTCCTCGCGGCGGGCCTTGTCGCGGCTGATGACCGCCTCGCCCATCGCGTTCTCGACGCGCTCCAGATAGACCTCGACCGTATCGCCGACCTTCGGCAGCACGGCGCCCTCGCCCTGGCCGAATTCGCGCATGGCGATGCGCCCTTCGGTCTTCAGGCCCACGTCGATGATGACGATGTCCTTTTCGATGCCGACGACGCGGCCGTGGACGACCTGGCCTTCGCCGAGGTCGCGGCCCGACAGCTTCTCGTCGAGCAGGGCGGCGAAATCGTCGCGCGTGGGGTTGAGGGTCTGGGTATCGGTCATGAAGGGTCTTTGTCGAAAGGCCGAACGCGCGCGGGCGAACCACGCCGGACAGGCCGGGTTTAAGGTGGATGTCGAGGTCGTCGGGATGCGGGACCGCTGATCCTGAAAGCCCGCGGCGATCGAGCCCGGCGCGTTGGATTTGTCCTTTAGGGGTTCAGACCCCGGATCGGACGCGCGCCGCCTCGACGATGCGGCGGGCCGCATCGAAGGCGGCCTCTATATCCAGATCGCTGGTGTCCAGCAAGACCGCGTCCGCCGCCTGCACCATCGGCGCGGCGCCTCGGCCGGCGTCCCGGGCGTCCCGGCGCAGGATGTCCTCGAGCATCTCGTCGAAGGCGATCGCCTCGCCGCGCGAGGTGAGCTGCAGCCAGCGGCGGCGCGCCCTGACCTCGGGCGAGGCGGTGACGAAGAGTTTCGCCGCTGCGTCCGGCGCGATCACCGTGCCGATGTCGCGGCCGTCCAGAACGGCGCCGCCGGGCTGGGCCGCGAACGCCCGCTGAAGGTCCAGCAGCGCGGCGCGCACGCCCGGGTGGCCCGCCACGCGGCTGGCCGCCTCGCCCGCCCCCCGGCCGGTCAGGTCGTCGCTGGCGACCACCGCCTCGGCGTTGAGCGCCCGCGCCACCTCCTCCGCCAGGCCGGCGTCCTCCAGCGACCCGCGCGCGGCGATGACTCCGCGTCCGACCGCCCGATAGAGCAGACCAGTGTCGAGGTAGGGCAGGCCGTAGTGCGCCGCGAGCCGGGACGCGATCGTTCCCTTGCCCGAGGCGGCCGGGCCGTCGACGGCGATGATGAGCGACCCGCTCATGATGCGATCTCCCCGCCGAGCTCGCGCATCATGCGCACGAATCCGGGGAAGCTGGTCGCGATCATCTCGGGGTCGCGGACCGAAACCGGCGCCTCGGCCGCAAGGCCCAGCACCAGGTGGCTCATGGCGATGCGGTGGTCATGAGCGGTGTCAACGACCGCGCCGCCGGCTACCGGACCGCCGGCGACGGTGAAGCCGTCGGGCTCTTCATCGACCGCCGCGCCGCAGGCGCGCAGGCCATCGACCATCAGGCGGATGCGGTCGCTTTCCTTGACGCGCATCTCTCCGACCCCGCGCATCACCGTCCGGCCCTCGGCGAAGGCGGCGGTGGCGGCGAGGATCGGGTACTCGTCGATCATCGAGGCGGCCCGGCCTTCGGGCACGATCACGCCCGTCAGCGCCGAATGCCGCGCGGTGACGTCGCCCACCTCCTCGCCGCCGGACGTCCGGCGGTTCGAGATGGTCAGGTCGGCGCCCATCTCGCGCCAGGTGTCGAACAGACCCGTGCGCAGCGGGTTCAGCATGACGCCCTCGACCGTCACGTCCGAGCCTGGGACGATCAGGGCCGCGGCCAGGGGGAAGGCCGCCGAAGAGGGGTCGCCCGGCACGGCGACGGCGGTTCCCGTCAGCCGCTGACCGCCCGCCAGACGGATGATCCAGCCGTCGCCGTCCGGCTCGACTTTCACCTCGGCGCCGAAGGCCGTCAGCATCCGCTCGGTATGGTCCCGGCTTTTCTCGGGCTCGCGCACGAAGGTCTCGCCACGGGCGTTCAGCCCCGCCAGCAGGATCGCCGACTTCACCTGAGCCGAGGCGACGGTCTGGGCGTAGTCGATGCCCTGCAGGGCGCCGCCGGACACCCGCACCGGCAGCCGGTCCTCCGACCCGCCCCAATCGAAGCGCGCGCCCATCAGCCCCAGCGGCGCCGTGACCCGTTTCATCGGCCGCTTCCTCAGGGAGGCGTCGCCGTCGAAGGTCGCCTGGATCGGATAGCCCGCCGCCGCGCCCATCAGCAGGCGTACGCCCGTGCCGGCGTTGCCGCAGTCGATGACGTCGGCCGGGGTCTGAAAGCCGCCACGCCCCTCGATCCGCCAGCGCCCTTCGCCCAGCCGCTCGACCTTCGCGCCGAACGCGGCCGCCGCGCGGGCGGTGGCCAGGATGTCGTGGCCCTCGAGCAGGCCCTCGATCTCGGTCACCCCCTCGGCCATCGCGCCGAGGATCAGCGAGCGGTGCGACATGGACTTGTCGCCGGGCGCCCGCGCGCGGCCGTGCAGCGGCCCGGAGGGGCGGGCGGTCAGGCTCTGCGGCACGGACGATGTCACCCGCGAAAAGCCTCCGTGGTCTCGGGGATCGCGCGGCCGGGTAGGCGGGCGCATCGAACGGTTTTGACAGCGGCGTTCCGTGGTGGCAAGGGAGCCGCCCGATTTCCCCCCCACGCGCGAAGGCATACGAACCGTGGCCAATCCCGAACTGGGCGCCAAGCAGATCTGTCCGAACTGCCAGGCGAAATTCTACGACCTGAACCGCCGTCCGGCGCACTGCCCCAAGTGCGGCACCGAGTTCGATCCCGAGGACGCGCTGAAGAACCGTCGCGGCCGCGGTCGCGTCGGCGCGGGCTATGCGCCCGGCGACGACGAGGAGGTCGAGGACCAGGTCAAGGGCAAGGCCGAGGGTGACGACGAGGACGAGGAGGAGGTCTCCGCGCCCGAAATCGACCAGGAAGGTCACGAGCCGATCCTCACGCCTGACGACGATGACGACGACACCTCGGGCGACGACGCCGGCATCGGCACAACCGACGGCGACGACGATGTCAGCGACGATGACGACGACTCCGTTCCCTTCATCGAGGACGAGGACGACGACAGCTTCGAGGACGAGATCCTGAAGCCTGAAAAGGACGAAGACTGATTGTTTTCAAGGTCATGCGGGACGGCGGAAAAAATCTTCGCCGCCCGCTTGATCGCCGGTCGGGGCTGACATAGGTTCCGCCGCCTCGCGACCGGCCACCCGGCCAGGACGCGATCCGGCCGAAAGGCTCGGGGCTATAGCTCAGTTGGTAGAGCGCTTGAATGGCATTCAAGAGGTCAGCGGTTCGACTCCGCTTAGCTCCACCAGTTTCGAAGGGCCCGGCGGCGACGCCGGGCCCTTTTTCTTCGTCTCAGTCCAGCAGGTCGTTGGCGCGGATCGGCGCGCCGTAGCCCAGCGCCTCCAGCCGGGCCTCCTGCGTGGCCGCGTCGCCCACCACCACATAGATCAACGCATCGGTGTCGATCCGCTCGGCCGCCAGGCGACGGACCTGGTCCACCGTCAGCCCCTCGATCACGGCGGACTCCCGAGCGAGGTAGTCGGCGGGCAGTCCGTAGTCGCCGATGGCCTCCAGCACGTCCAGCTTGGCCCCCGCGGTTTCGAACGCGCGCGCCCGGCTCTTGGACAGGGCGCTGCGGGTCACCTCCAGGTCCTCCTCGGTGAAGGTCGCGCCGTAGTCGCGCAGGATGTCGCGGGCCAGGGTCGCGGCCTCCAGTGTCACGTTCGAGCGCACCGAGCTGCCCAGGTTGAAGTCGCCGAAGGTCTCGCCGCCCGAGAAGCTGGTGAAGACGCCGTAGGTGTAGCCCTGGCCCTCGCGCAGCTGCTGGGTCAGGCGTGAGGCGAAGCCGCCCCCGCCCAGCCGGTAGTTCATGGCCACGGACGGATAGTAGGCCGGATCGTCGCGGGTCAGCGCCGGATAGCCGAAGTTGAACACCGACTGGGCCGCGCCGGGCACGTCGTAGAAATAGACCCGCGCCTGTTCCGGCCGCCGTGGGCGCGGATAGGCGGGGATCTCCACCTCCCGGTCCGACCAGCGCGTGCCCATGCCGTCCAGCGCGGCGAGGGCCTCGGCCTGATCGACATCGCCCACGACGCGGAAGCGGGCGTTCGCCGGCGACCAGCGCGCCAGCATGGCTTGCAGATCGGCCATGCTCAGAGCCGCCACCGCCTCTTCGGTGCCCAAGGGGGAGGCCGACAGGATGTGATCCTCGCCATAGGCCACGGCGTCGTACAGCAGCGCGGCGATGGCCGTCGGCTGGGCCCGCAGGCCCTGGATCTGCGCGGTCACCGCCGCCTTGGCCAGGGTCAGCTCGCCTTCGTCCCAGCGCGGCTCGAACAGCATCTCCTCGACCAGGTCGAGCGTGGCGGTCAGGTTGCGTGACAGGGTCGTGCCCGAGACGATGAACCGCTCGTCGCCGGCCTGGACGTTCACCTGGGCGCCGAGGGCCTTGAAGGCGTTCTCGAGCTCGGCCGGCGTCTTGGTCCGGGTGCCCCGGCTCATCATCCGCGCGAGGAGGTTCGCCGCCCCCGGCCGCTCGGGATCGTCGAACAGACGCCCGCCGTCGACCGACAGCTCGAAGGCCACCACCGGCAGCTCATCGTTCTGGATGCCGGAGACGTCCAGCCCGTTGCCCAGCTCCGCATTCCAGATCGTCGGCGGCGTGATCACCGGCGCTTCGCCGTAGGGGGGCTCCACCGTCCGGTCGAAGGACGACGGCGTGCGCTGGTACGCCACATCGCCCGCGCGCGGATCGACGGGCGCCTCGGCGCCCTGGACGATCGGCTCGACCACGACCTCGGCGACCTCGGAGCCCTCCAGCGCCAGTCCGGCCTGACCGCGCGGCACGAAGCTGGTCGCCACGTGCGGCCGGTCCTTGATGTAGGCGCGGTAGACCCGCATCAGGTCGTCGGGCGTGAGCGCCCGCAGCGCCGCCAGATCGGCGTCCGCCGTCGTGCCGTAGAGGTCGTAGCGCGCCAGCGCCGAGCCCTTGCCCAGCACGCTGCCCAGGCCATTGTAGAACTCGGCCTCGGCCTGGGTCTTGACGCGCTCGAGCGCTGCGGCGTCGACGCCTTCGGCCTCGAACCGCTCCAGCGCCTGGGTGACGCCCGCCTGCACCCGGTCCAGATCCACGCCGTCGAAGGCGGTCGCCTGGATCATGCCCAGCCCCGCGATCTGCTGGGACTGGTTGAAGCCCGCCACCTCGTCGGTGACCTGCAACTCGTCGACCAGCACCTGGGTCAGGGGCGCGTCGCGTCCGGCGGTCAGCAGGATGAACAGGGCGTCCAGCGCCGCCTCGTCGGGATGGCCCCGCGCCACCGTGGGGAAGGCCAGCGTCAGCTGCGGCAGCCGGGCGTAGTTGTCCTCGTGCATCAGGCGACGCGTGGCGGTCAGGTTCGCCGACTGCGGCTGGACATCCGGCGCCTCCGCGCCGCGCGGAATCTCGCCGAAATAGCGCTGGACCCACCCCAGCGCCTGTTCCGGATCGAAGTCGCCGGCGATCACGAGGGTCGAGTTGTTCGGCGTGTACCAGCGGCGATAGAAGTTTTGGACATCCTGAAGCGTCGCCGCGTCCAGGTCGGCCAGCGACCCGATCACCGGCCAGCTGTAGGGGTGCCCCTCGGGGAACATGTTCTCGAGGATGACGCCGTAGGTGTGGCCATATGGCCGGTTGTCGACGGACTGGCGCTTCTCGTTCTTGACGACCTGCTTCTCCTTGGCGAGCACGGCGTCGGTGACGGTGTTGATGAAGTAGCCCAGCTTGTCCGCCTCGGCCCAGATCATCTTCTCGAGCGCGTCGTTCGGGACGGTCTGCAGATAGTCCGTCAGGTCGAAGCTGGTGGAGCCGTTCGCCCCGGAGCCCCCGATGCGCGCGCTCATCCGGTCCAGGCCGCCCGGCCCCAGGTTCTCGGAGTCCAGGAAGAACAGGTGCTCGAACAGGTGCGCGAAGCCGGTGCGGCCCGGCTCCTCGCGCGCCGACCCGACGCGGGCGGCCAGCACCACGGCGGTGACGGGGTCGGACCGGTCGATGTGGAAGATGACCCGCAAGCCGTTGTCGAGAACATACTCCTGGGTCGGGATCAGGCCCTCGGTGGTCCGGACCCGCGTCGGCGGGTCGACGTCCTGGGCCAGGATGGGGCCGGCCGCACCGGCGGCGAGTACGAGCCCGGCGGCGCCGGCGAGCAGAAGTTTGCGAAGCGACATGTGGCGACCCCCTGAAGACAGGCCGCGACGCTAGCACCGAAGCGCGGCGCCGCAAGATTAAGGGTCGTTAACCTTCGTCGCTCGCCCGTCACGCGATCCGGGCATGGTGCTTGCGTCGAGACGGGCGAGCTGTTCCGTTTCGGGACGGCGTTGAAGAAGGGGACTTCAAGGCCATGGCCTCAGATATCGATCTTCACCTGGGCCGTCGCCTGCGCCGTCGTCGGCGGCTGCTCGGCCTGACGCAGCAGCAACTGGCCGTGCAGGTCGGCATCCGCTTTCAGCAAATCCAGAAGTACGAGTGCGGCGCCAACCGCATCTCCGCCGCCCGCCTGTGGCAGCTGGCGGAGGCGCTGGAGACCCCGGTCAGCTACTTCTACGATGGTCTGACCGAGGCGCTGGATCGCCGCGATTCCGGTTCGGGATCCGGCGAGGTGTTCTCGCGCAAGGAGACGCTGGACCTGATCCAGGCCTACTACCAGCTCGGCGAGCGTCCGCGCCGCCGCCTGCTGGACCTGGCGAAGTCCCTGCACGCCGAGGGCGACGCGGCCTGAATTCCGCATGCAGGATGCGAGGAACGGGGTTTAGGGCGGTGCGAGGCCTGGGCTATAGGCCTGGGCCATGACCGATCTCGAATCCTTCGCCGTCGAGCTGGCCCGCACGGGCGGCGCGGCGGCCTTGCCCTACTTCCGGGGCGCCTACGCCATCGAGGACAAGGGCGCCGCCGGCGCCTATGATCCGGTCACCAAGGCCGACCGCGCGGCGGAGGCGGCGATGCGCCGGCTGATCGGCGAGCGCTACCCGCATCACGGCGTGATCGGCGAGGAGTACGGCGAGGATCGTCCGGACGCGGAGCATGTCTGGGTTCTGGACCCGATCGACGGCACCCGCGCCTTCGTGGCGGGCCTGCCGCTCTGGACCTGTCTCGTGGGACTGACCGTGGAGGGACGGCCCGAGGTCGGCGCCATCGGACAGCCCTATCTGAACGAGGTCTTCGCGGGCGGCCCCTCCGGCGCGCGGCTGCTGTGGAGCGGCGGCGAGACGACCCTGCGCAGCCGGCCCTGCGAGCGGCTGACCGACGCCGTGCTCGCCACGACCGATCCCGACATCTTCACCGGCGCCGAACTGGGCGCCTTCACCCAGGTCAGGGCCGCCGCGCGGCTCACCCGGCTGGGCTGCGACGCCTACGCCTACGCCATGGTGGCGGCGGGCCGGATCGACATCGTGGTGGAGTCCGGCCTGAAGCCCTGGGACTGGACCGCCCTGGCGCCGGTCGTGCGGGCCGCCGGCGGCGGCTTCGTCAATTGGCGGGGCGAGGCGCCGGACGCCGGCGGTCAGGTGCTCGCGGTGGGCGACGTGGCCCTGATCGAGCAGGCGTTGGTCACCCTGAGGCGTTCGGCGATCTAGACCGGATCCGGCTCTAGGCGACGTTCTCGACCGTCGGCGCAGCGCCTGGCGGAGCCAGGTAGTCGGTCAGGGCGTCGAACTCAGACAGGAACACCGCACGGCGGTCGTCGGTCTCCATGATCACCTCGTGCTTGGCCCCCGGAACCTCGACGTAGCGGCCTCGGCCCAGCCGCTTGGCGGCCCAGCGGCTGGTCTGCTTCCACACCCGGTCGTCGTCGTCGGCCTGGACGATCGCCACGGGCACGCCGACCGACTTGAGCGCCCTCGGCTTCAGCGCGCGCTCCCCCACCTCCAGGGCGAAGGCGAGCCAGCCCCAGGTCGGTCCGCCCACCGCCAGGTGCGGGCAGGCGTACAGCTGTTGCCGCCAGAGCTCATAGCGAGTCTCGTCGGTGGTCAGGGCGTCATCCTCGAAGGTGTGCTCGAAGGGATCGTCCATGTCGCCCAGGACATAATCGCCGGCCCGGCCGTGGCGCAGGTTCCAGCGCACCGCCAGCTTGACCGACCACATCGACCGCTTGCCGGTGCGGATGCGCAGCATCGGGCTGGACAACAGGGCTCCGGCGATCCGCGCCTCGCCCTGTTGCAGCGTCAGCAGGTTCAGCGCCCCGCCCATCGAGTGGCCGACCGCGATCCAGGGCTTGGGCGCGCGCCCCTCGAAAGCCTCCAGCAGGCGCGCATAGTCGTCCAGGAACTCTTCGACGGCGCGGGCGTGCCCCTTCAGCCGGTCCGGCAGAAGCCGTGCGGACAGCCCCTGGCCGCGCCAGTCGTGGGCCAGGACGCAGAACCCCCGCGCCAGAAAGTTTCCGATCACCTCGAAATACTTCTCGATCGGCTCGGTCCGCCCCGGACTGACGATGACCGTCCCGCGGGGCGTCGGTGCGATCAGGTTGGACGGCGTCCAGAAGGCGGCGCGCAGACGCAGGCCGCCGGCGCCACGGAACCACTCGCCCACGCCGCCGGGCGGCGCGGCGGCCCCGGGCACGCCCATCAGCGGGGCCTGGGCGGCGAAGGCGGCGGCGCGGTTCACTCGGGCTTCCTGAATCTGAGGGTCATGCGGTCGCTCTCGCCGATGGCGAGATAGCGGGCGCGGTCGAAGGTCGGATCCGGCGGCTCGCCGGGCCGGGCGGTCAGGCTGATGGGCGGCAGGGTGTCGACGCCGAACGGGTGATCCTTGGTGTCCCGCTCATTGGCGTTGACGTCCGAGGCCGCGACGAAGGCGAAACCCGCTTCGGCGGCGACCTGTTGAACAAAGGCCTCCTGCACATAGCCGTTGGCGGCGGCCGGATCCTGGTCGGCGTCCGGCGACAGGCGGTGCTGTTCGACGCCCAGGACGCCGCCGGGCCGGAGCGCGGCGAAGGCGTCGGCGAACGCCTTCTCCACGATGCCCGCCGCCATCCAGGCGTGGATGGTGCGCATGAACAGAACCAGGTCCGCGGTTCCGGCGGGAGCCACGGGACCGCTGCTCGGGCCGAAGCTGGTGAACTCGATCTCGCCGTACAGGCGCCGGTCCGCCGAGAAGCGGCTCTGGTAGGCGGTGTTCAGCGCGGCTTGGGCCGGGTCCGATCCGGGCCCCACGGGGAAGCCGGCGGCGTAGAGCTTGCCGCCGCCCCGCGCCAGATAGGGCGCCAGGATCTCGGTGTACCAGCCGCTGCCGGGCCAGAACTCGACGACGCGCATGTTCGGCTGCAGGCCGAAGAAGCGCAGGGTCTCCAGCGGATGGCGCCATTCGTCGCGGGCCCGGTCGCCCGCGCGCCAGGGCCCCTCGATCGCCCATTCCAGAGAGCCCTCCGGAGGACCCACGGCCGGGTCCTCGGTCGGCGCGTCGGTCTCGGGCGCGGCGTCCGGCCGGCCGCAAGCCGCGAGCGACACGACGGACGCGAGCGCGCCGCCCGCCGCCAGCAGACGACGGCGCGAGGTCAGGACCAGGGATACCGGCGGCCGGTCGGACATGAACGCTCCCGAGGCGGCGCCCGCTCGATGCCGGGGCGCCGCGGCGGTTCGGGATTAACGGTGTTCCCCGCGGGCGTCAAAGCCGAACCGGGCGTCTGTCGTCGCCCTGCCGCGGCCTCAGGCCGGCTTGCGGAAACGCAGCGTCATGCGGTCGCTCTCCCCGACCGCGTCGAACTGGGCGCGCTCTTCGGCCGTGAGGCTGCGGCCATTCTGTTCCGACCGCCGCACCGGCGGCAGCGTCCAGACTCCGAACGGGTGATCGCGATCGTCCCGGGCGTTGGCGTTGATCTCCGAACGGCCGTCCAGCACCAGACCGGCGCGCTCGGCCGCCGCGATCACATAGGCTTCGGAGACGTAGCCTGTCGGGGCGGTCTGGTCCGGATCGGAGCCTTCCGGGGCGCGGTGTTGCTCGACCGCCAGCACGCCGCCCGGCTTCAGCACGCGCGCGAACTGTCCCATCAAGGCGTCGGTCTGGCCGCCGCGGTGCCAGTTGTGGAAGGCGCGCGCCACCAGCACCATGTCGGCCGAACCGTCGGCCACGCCGGACAGTTGCTGACCGTTGTTGGCCGCCACGTAGGTCCCTTCGCTCTGAGCCAGATACGGCTGCAGGATGTTCGACCACCAGCCGGCCTGGCCCGGCTGAATCTCGACGACCGTCATGCCGGGCGCGAGCCCCCAGAAGGTCAGCGATTCATACGGATGCCGATACTGATCGCGGGCCCGGTCCGCCTCGGGGCGCGCGTCGGACGCGATCGCCGCCCGCAAGGCGGCGTCCGCCTGCTGAACGGCGGCGACGCGTGGCGCGGGTTCGGCCCCGGCGGGCGCGGCGAAGGCCAGAAGGGCGGCGGCGAGGAGCGGAGTGCGCATGGTCGTCGAGATCTCCCTGTTCGCCCGTCTGCGCGGGCCGCGACATCTGGCCCGGCGGCCCCCCGGACCGCAAGCCGCCTTGTCGGGAAGCGACCTCTTGACGCCGAGGGCGCCGCTCACGATCTCCCGGCTCGAGACGCGCCGACAGGGCGTCTCGCGAGGCTTCGGGGCCCCACGGGGACCGCCGCCTCGATCCCCACCGTCCCGGGCAAACCGCTGGGGCGGCTCAACCTTGCTGATGTCAGGAGGATTGACATGCGTACCATCGACTTCTCGCCGCTCTACCGTTCGGCCGTCGGCTTCGACCGTCTGGCCACCCTGCTGGAGAGCGCCGCGCGCACCAGCGAAAGCGGCGGCTGGCCGCCCTACAACATCGAAACGACCGGCGAGAACGCCTATCGGGTCGAAATCGCGGTGGCGGGCTTCACCCCCGACGAGCTCAATGTCGAGGTGAAGGAGAACCTGCTCACCGTCACCGGCCGCAAGACCGCCAATGACGACGCCCAGCGCAACTACCTGCATCGCGGCCTGGCCGAGCGCGACTTCGAGCGCCGCTTCCAGCTGGCCGACTATGTCGTCGTGACCAGCGCCAAGCTGGAGAACGGCCTGCTGTCGATCGAGCTGAAGCGCGAGCTGCCCGAGGCGCTGAAGCCGCGGCGGATCGAGATCGCCACGCCGGCCGGCCTGATCGAAGGCAAGGCGGCCTGATCGTCTCGGATCGCGGGTGACTTCGGGGGGCGGCGCGCGAGCGTCGCCCCTTTTCGCGTCAGCTCGACCAAGGCAGACCGAGCGCCGCGGTCACCACCGCGCCGGCGAGTTCCGCGTTCCGGGTCTGCGCCCCGTGCAGACGCGCCCGCGTCAGATCCGCGCCCGAAAGGTTGGCGCGGCTCAGGTCCGCGCCCGACAGGTCCGCGCCCCTCAGCTTCGCGCCCGACAGGTCCGCCGGCAGCAGGCGGTCGGGCCCGATCAGCAAGGGTCCGAGCTGCGCCTCGCGCAGGTCGGCGCCCCCCATCCGCGCCCCCCTCAGCCGGGCCCCGCGCAGGTCCGCGCGTCTGAGCCGGCAGGACCGCAGGTCCGCGCCCTCCAGATGGGCGCCCTGTAGCTGCACCCCGTCCATGTCCAGGCCGTAGAACACCGCCCGCTTCGCCGACAGGGCCGTCAGGTTCAGGCCGACGATGGACTTCAGCGGCCGCAGGTCGACGCCGTCGAACACCGAGGGCTTGCCCTCGGCGCCGCCGGTCTCGCACCAGCGCGCATGGTCGCGCAGCATCTCTGCGGCGGGCATCTGGCTCATGGCCTGGCCGGGCGAGCGGTTGTCGGTCAGCGCGCCCTCCATATCCGCTCCGTCGGCTCGCCACATCGTCGTCTGGGCGCCCACCAGCACCGCGTCGCGCAGATCCGCGCCCGTCAGGTCCGCGCCGGACAGGTCCGCCCCCGCCAGGTCCGCGCCCCGGAAGTTCGCCTGTTTCAGGTTGGCGCGAACCAGCTTGCAGTCCTTCATGACGGCGTCGGAGAAGTCCGCCGCGATGGCGATGACGCCGGACAGGCGCGAGCGCTGCAGGTTCGCGCCGGAAAGGTTCGCGCCGACGGCGTCGGTGTCGTATGCCGCGCGCGGCTCGATGATCCGGAAGCCCAGTCGCGCGTCCGCCGCCGCCAGGGTCCCCTCCCGCAGGTCGGCCTCGAACAGGTCCGCGCCGGTCAGGTCCGCCCCGCGCAGGCTCGCCCCGCGCAAATCCGCCCGCCTCAGGCTCGCCTCCTCCAGAACGGCGTCGGTCAGATCGGCTCCGAACAGATTGGCGTTGTCCAGCCGGGCCCCGGTCAGGTCGCAGCCGGTCAGAAAGGCGCCGGCGAAGTCCGCGTCGGCCAGATGCCGGCCCTTCAGCGACAGGCCCGACAGGTCGCACCAGGCGAACACCGCCCGAGCGCCGCCGTTGATGCAGCGAAACAGTCGCTCGTGCCGGGCGCAGACAGCGTCGACCTCGGCCTGATCCAGTTTGCGCCGGATCGGCTGGGGGTTGTCGCTGGCGTGAACCTCGGCCGCGGTCATGGTCCGCGAACGTTAAAGACCGTCGATTAAGGAAGTTCTCTCGCGCCGCGCCCGCCCCGCGTGCGCAGCGCCGAGGGTCAGACCGACATCAGACGGTCAGCAGCCCCTGCTCGCGCAGCGCGTCGGCCAGCTCGCCGGGCGCGGTCCACAGGCGCGTGTACCCGGCTTCGCCCAGGCGGGTCAGCTCGCCCTTCAGATCGGCTCGGGGCGAGGCCGCGAACCGGGCGTCGAAGCCCTCGCCGGTCTCGGACACCCGCACCATGGGCCGGCCGGTCTCCAGCCGATGCAGATACCCTTCGTAGAGCACCCGCGCGTCGTCGGCGAGCAGGCCCGTCACCACCTCCAGCCCGGCCTGGCGCAGACGCTCGACGCCGCGACCCGAGGCGAAGGGCGAGGGGTCCAGGGCCGCGATGACCACCCGCGCCACGCCGGCCTCGACCAGGAAATGCGAACAGGACTTGCGCCCGGACGAGCGGGCGCCGCACGGCTCGAGCGTGACATAGGCCGTCGCGCCCCGCGCGGCCTCGCCGGCCTCCGGCGCCGCCTGCTCCTCGGCGTGGGGGCGTCCCCCCGGAGCCGTGGCCGCCTCGGACAGCACGACGCCGTCCTTCACGATCACGCAGGCCACCGCCGGATTGGGCCAGGTCGAGCCCATGGCCCGAAGCGCCAGGTCGATGGCGCGTCGCATGTGGCGGGCGTCGTCGCTCACGGCAGCGCCGGAAGGGCCTCGGCGCGCGCGGCGTCGAGATAGCGGGCGGCGGTCGGCCTCAGATCGCCGTCCAGCTCGATCTCCAGCGGGTTGCCGGTCGGGATCTCGACGCCGACGATCTGGTCGTCCGGCACCGCGAACAGGAGCTTGACGATGGCGCGGAGCGAGTTGCCGTGGGCGGCGATCAGAACGTCCTCGCCCGCCCTCAGACGCGGCGCGATCTCGGCGTCCCAGTAGGGTTGAACCCGGTCCAGCGTGGTCTTGAGGCTTTCGGTATCGGGGATCGGCTGCCCCGCGTAGCGCGGATCGGCGGTGAAGTCGTACTCGCCCCCGGGCGCCAGCGGCGGCGGCGGCACGTCGTAGCTGCGCCGCCAGATCAGCACCTGTTCGTCGCCGTGTTTCTCGGCCGTCTCCGCCTTGTTCAGGCCCGTCAGCCCGCCGTAGTGCCGCTCGTTCAGCCGCCAGTCGGCGATGACGGGCACGTCCGACAGCCCCGCCGCCTCGAGCGCCGCCGCCCCGGTCCGCTGGGCGCGCCTCAGCACCGAGGTGAACATCACCGCCGGATGGAAGCCGGCCTCGGCCAGCAGCATCCCCGCCTTGTCGGCCTCGGCCTCGCCCTTTTCGGTCAGGTCGACGTCGACCCAGCCGGTGAAACGGTTCTCGAGGTTCCACTGGCTCTGGCCGTGGCGCAGCAGGATCAGACGCGGCATCGAAAGCTCCGAAGACAGACTTCCGGGGTAGGACCGGCGCCCTCCAGGGTCAAGCGTTCGCGTCCGCACAAATACCGCCGTTCCGAGATTGTGAGGAACCTTGGGGGCGCCCTATAGCCTTCAAGTCGCCACCCGCACCCAACCTTCAGGACCGCCATGCAGACGCCCCGCCAGGACATCCGGCCGAACTCGCCCGAGTACGAGACCATCCCGCTGGTCAAGCCGACGGGGTTCCGCGAGTACGACGCCCGCTGGATCCTGGAGAAGGAGATCAACCTTCTGGGCGTGCAGGCGCTCGGGCTGGGTCTGGCCACCTACGTCCACGAGATCGGGGTCAGGCCGCGGATCGTCACCGGCCATGACTTCCGCTCCTATTCGCTGAGCGTGAAACAGGCGCTGATCCTGGGCCTGCTGGAAGGCGGCATGGAGGTGCTCGACGTCGGACTGGCCCTGTCGCCGATGGCCTATTTCGGCCAGTTCGCGCTGGACGCCGCCTGTGTCGCCATGGTCACCGCCAGCCACAATGAGAACGGCTGGACCGGTGTGAAGATGGGCGCCCAGGCGCCGCTCACCTTCGGCCCCGACGAGATGGGCCGTCTGAAGGAGATCGTGCTGGGCGGCCAGGGCGTCGCTCGGCCGGGAGGACGGCTGGAGCGGGTCGAGAACTTCCGCGAGCGCTATCTGGAGGAGGTCAGCGCGCCCGTGAGGCTCACGCGGCCGCTGAAGGTGGTCTGCGCCACCGGCAACGGCACCGCCGGCGCCTTCGCGCCGGAGGCGCTGCGCCGCATGGGCGCCGAGGTGATCGAGATGGACGCCGAGCTCGACTTCACCTTCCCGAAATACAATCCGAACCCGGAAGACCACGCCATGCTCAAGCAGATGGCGGCGCGGGTGAAGGAAACCGGCGCCGACCTGGCGCTCGGCTTCGACGGCGACGGCGACCGCTGCGGCGTGGTGGACGAGACGGGCGAGGAGATCTTCGCCGACAAGATCGGTCTGATGCTGGCCCGCGACCTGTCGGCGCTGCATCCGAACGCCACCTTCGTCGTCGATGTGAAGTCGACGGGGCTCTACAAGACCGACGAGGTGCTGAAGGCCAACGGCGCCGAGACCGTCTACTGGAAGACCGGCCACAGCTACATCAAGCGCAAGACCGCCGAGCTCAAGGCCCTGGCGGGCTTCGAGAAGTCCGGCCACTTCTTCTTCAACGCCCCGATCGGGCGCGGCTATGACGACGGGATCGTGGCGGCGGGCGCGGTCCTGGCCATGCTGGATCGCAATCCGGACAAGTCCCTGTCCGAGCTCAAGCGGGCGTTGCCCAACGCCTACACCAGCCTGACCATGAGCCCGCACTGCGACGATGAGCTGAAGTACGATGTGCTGGCCAAGGTCGTGAGGGAGTACGAGGACCTGGCCGCCTCCGGCGGATCGATCCTGGGGCGCAGGATCGTCGAGGTCATCACCGTGAACGGCGCCAGGGTTCATCTGGAGGACGGCTCCTGGGTGCTCGTGCGCGCCTCCTCGAACAAGCCGGAGCTGGTGGTGGTGGTCGAAAGCCAAGTGTCGGAAGACGACATGCGCGCCCTGTTCCGCCAGGAGGTCAAGCCGCGCTTGGCGGCCCATCCCGAGGTCGGCGCGTACAACCAGGAAATCTGATGAACGCCCTCCGGGGCGTTTGACGAATGCGCGCGTCAGGCGAATAAGGCCTCGCGGCTCCCGCCGCGGGGGCTTTGCGTGTCCGATCGGGTTCTGATCATCGGCGGCGGATTTTCCGGGGCCATGCTGGCGGCCCGCCTGGCCGAGCGCGGCGCCGCCTCGACGCTGATCAACCGCGATGACCGCTTCGGTCTGGGGGTCGCCTATGGTGCGGCGGAACCCTGGCACCTGCTGAACGTCCGTTCGGCCCGGATGAGCGCGGTCGCGGACCGGCCGGACGATTTCGTGGACTGGTTGCGGCTCCATGCGCCGGAGCATTCCGATCCGCACGGGTTCGCCCCGCGCGTGGTGTTCGGCCGCTATGTTCAGGATCGGCTCAACCGTATCCGGCGCGAGCGCCCGCAGGCGATCGAAGCCATGTCCGGCGTCGCCACGGCGATCGGGGGCGACGGCGTCGACCTGGCCGACGGCCGTCGTCTGCAGGGCCGGGCGGTGGTGCTGTCGACCGGCAATCCGCCGCCCGCGGCCGCGTCCGCTTTGCCCGGGGCCGTCGCCGACCCCTGGGCGCTCGGGGCGCTGGAGGGCGTGCGGCCATCGGACGACGTCGTGCTGATCGGCACGGGTCTGACGATGGTGGATGTGCTGGCGACCCTGGAGCGGCGCGGCTGGTTCGGCCGCGCCTTCGCCCTGTCGCGCCGGGGTCTTCTTCCCCGCAGTCATGGGCCGCGTCCGGACCCGAGGCTGGAGCCGGCGCCCGGGGTCGGTCGCAGCCTCGCAGGCTCGGTCAAGGCCGCCCGAGACGCCGCCCCGCCCGGCGACGGCTGGCGGTCCCTGATGGAGGCCTATCGTCCGATCACCGCCGAGCTGTGGGCCTCTCTCGACGCCCGCGGCCAGCGCCGTCTGCTGCGTCACCTGCGCCCCTGGTGGGACGTGCACCGCCATCGGCTGGCGCCGGAGGTCGCGGCCCGCATCGACAGCCTGATCCGGCAGGATCGCCTGAGCGTGATGGCCGGTCGGCTGCTGACCGCGCGTCCCGCCGCCGGTCGGATCGAGCTGAGCTTCCGCCCGCGCAGCCAGACGCGCGAGGCGAAGCTGGTCACCGACTGGCTGATCGACTGCTCTGGGCCGGGGCACGATCCGCGCAAGGACCCGCTGACCGGCCCGCTGATCGCCGCCGGCGCGGCGCGGCTCCACGCCAACGGTCTAGGCCTCGACCTGGATCCTTTCGGAAGGGTGCTGAACGCCCAGGGCCTCGCGCATCCTGATCTGTACGTGCTCGGCCCGCCGGCCCGCGCCGCCTTCTGGGAGACCATCGCCGTGCCGGACATCCGCGAGCGGATCGAGGCGATGGCGCGGGCGCTCAGCCCGCCGTCCTGACCGCCTCAGCGATCTCGGACACCACCCGTTTCACCAGAGCCGCGTCGTCGCCCTCGGCCATGACGCGGATCAGCTTCTCGGTGCCGGACGGGCGCACCAACACGCGGCCTGAACCGGCCAGCGCCCGCTCGCCCTCGGCGATGGCGGCCGTGACCTTGGCGCTGTCGAGCGGGCTGCCTGTGGTGAAACGGACGTTCTCCAGCCGCTGGGGGACCGGATCGAACTGGCGCGCCAGCTCGCTCATGGGCCGGCCCGAGTCCACCAGCACCGCCAGCACCTGAAGCGCCGCCATCAGGCCGTCGCCGGTGGTGGCGTGGTCGTGCAGGATCAGGTGCCCGGACTGCTCGCCGCCCAGGTTGAAGCCGCCTTCCCGCATCCGCTCCATGACGTAGCGGTCGCCCACCTTGGTGCGCTCCAGCGTTAGCCCCTCGGCCTGAAGGCGGCGTTCCAGGCCCAGGTTCGACATGACGGTCGCGACCACGCCCCCACCCGCCAGCAGGCCGTGCGCGGCCCAGTCGAGCGCGATCAGCGCCATGATCTGATCGCCGTCGACGATCTGGCCCTTCTCATCCACGACGATCAGCCGGTCCGCGTCGCCGTCCAGGGCGATGCCGATGTCGGCGCGATAGGTCCTCACCGCCTCGATGAGCTTCTGCGGATGGGTGGAGCCGCATTCCTGGTTGATGTTCATGCCGTTGGGCTGGACGCCCACGGTGAAGACCTCGGCGCCGAGTTCGTAGAGCGTGGTCGGCGCGACCTTGTAGGCGGCCCCGTTGGCGCAATCGACCGCGACCCGCAGGCCCTTGAGGCTCAGCCGTTTCGGGAAGGCCTTCTTGGCGATCTCGACATAGCGGGCCTGGGCGTCGTCGATGCGCTTGACCCGGCCCAGCCGATCCGGCGCGGCCAGGTCCTCCGCCAAATCGCGGTCCATCATCGCCTCGATCCGGCTCTCGATCTCGTCGGACAGCTTGTAGCCGTCGGGCCCGAACAGCTTGATGCCGTTGTCCGCATAGTCGTTGTGGGAGGCCGAGATCATCACCCCCAGGTCGGCGCGCATGGAGCGGGTCATCATGGCGACGCCCGGCGTCGGGATCGGGCCGAAGGTGCGCACGTCCATGCCGACCGAGGCGAAGCCGGCAACCAGCGCCGGCTCGATCATGTAGCCCGACAACCGCGTGTCCTTGCCGATGACCACCAGGTGACGCCGGTCGTCCGCCGACATGAAGAAGCGCCCCGCCGCCAGGCCGACGCGCAGGGCGACCTCGGCGGTCATGGGCCGCGTGTTGGCCCGGCCCCGGATGCCGTCGGTTCCGAAATAGCGCCGCTTGACCTCGCCCTTCGCCGTCATGCCCGTGATCCTCCGTATGGGGACGAACCGCCGCTGTAATCCGGCGAAACCCCTTTTTAGCTGCCCGGGCCTTAAACTTCCCCTAGAGCGCGAGCTCGGCTTAGCCCCGAACGCGGGCGCGCGCAAAGCGGAGAGCATCCATCCATGTGCGGGATCATCGGCATCACCGGTCAGGGACCGGCGGTTCCTCGCCTGATCGACAGTCTGAAGCGGCTGGAGTACCGCGGCTACGACTCCGCCGGCGTGGCCGCGACGGTGGACGGCAGGACCGAGCGCAGGCGCGCCAAGGGCAAGATCGTCGAGCTGGAGACCGTGCTGCTGGATCACCCTCTGCGGGGTGAAAGCGGGCAGCCGACGGTCGGCATCGGCCACACCCGCTGGGCCACCCACGGAGCCCCGAACACCGAGAACGCCCACCCGCACAAGGCCGGGCGCGTCACCCTGGTTCACAACGGCATCATCGAGAACTTCGCCGAGCTGAAGGCCGAGCTCCAGGCGGCGGGCCACGCCTTCGAGAGCCAGACCGACACCGAGGTGGTCGCGCACCTGATCGACCAGGGACTGAACGACGGGCGGGAGCCGCTGGACGCCTTCAAGGCGGTGCTGGATCGGCTTCGCGGCGCCTATGCCCTGGCGGTGCTGATCGAGGGCGAGGACGGGGTCATCCTGGGCGCCCGCCACGGCAGCCCTCTGGTGGTCGGCTGGGGCGAGGGCGAGATGTATCTGGGTTCGGACGCGCTGGCGGTCGGCCCCTTCACCCAGAAGATCAGCTATCTGGAGGACGGCGACTACGTCCGCATCGACCGTTCCGGCGCGACCATCTTCGACACCGCCGGGCGCCGCGCCAACCGGCCCGTGGTGCAGGTGTCGGCTTCCGCCGCCCTGGTCGAAAAGGGCGAGTTCCGCCACTTCATGGAAAAGGAGATTCACGAGCAGCCCGACAGCGTGCGAAACACCCTGACGGCCTATCTGGACCTCGTGAACGCGCGCGCCCGGCCCCCCGAAGGCCTGGATTTCGCCGAGATCAGCCGTCTGCAGATCGTGGCCTGCGGCACCGCCTACTACGCCGGGATGATCGGCCGTTACGCCTTCGAGCGCGTCGCCGGCCTGCCCTGCGACGTCGAGATCGCTTCGGAGTTCCGCTATCGCTCGCCCGCGCTGATGCCGGGCACGCTGGCGGTCGCCGTCAGCCAGTCGGGCGAGACCGCCGACACCCTGGCCAGCCTGAAGTGGTGCAAGGCCGAGGGCTTCAGGACCGCCGCGGTCGTCAACGTCCACTCCTCGTCCATGGCGCGCGAGGCGGATCACCTGCTGCCCACGCACGCCGGCCCGGAGATCGGCGTCGCCTCCACCAAGGCCTTCACCGCCCAGGTCGCGGCGTTGCTCGCGCTCGCCGTCGCCGCCGGGGTCCAGCGCGGGCGGATCGACCGCGAAGAAGAGGCCCGTCTGGTGAAGGCCCTGTTCGAGGCGCCGCGCCTGATCGCCGAGGCCCTGAACATGGGTCACGCCATCCAGTCGGTGGTTCACGACATCGCCAGGGCGACCGACGTGCTGTTCCTCGGCCGGGGCGCCATGTTCCCCCTGGCTCTGGAGGGCGCGCTGAAGCTGAAGGAGATCAGCTACATCCACGCAGAGGGCTATGCCGCTGGCGAGCTGAAGCACGGCCCCATCGCCCTGATCGACGAGGCGACGCCGGTGATCGCCCTGGCCCCCCTCGACGACGTGTTCGAGAAGACCGCGTCGAACCTTCAGGAGGTCGCCGCCCGGGGCGGGCCGGTGGTGATGATCGCGCCCGAGGCGGCTGAAACGCCCCACGGCGCGGCGATGACGCGCATCGCGGCGCCGGACTGCGATCCGCTGATCGCGCCGCTTGTCTACGCCGTGCCGATGCAGCTCCTGGCCTATTACACCGCCGTCCAGAAGGGCACGGACGTGGATCAGCCGCGCAACCTGGCCAAGTCCGTGACCGTGGAGTGATCCTCGCCGCGTTTTCGCCCGCTTGAGCGGCGAGGGATGACCCGATGCGCCTGACCGCCCTCCTCGCCGCCCCGAGACTCGCCATGCCGGGTCTCGCCGCCCTGTTCCTCGCCGCGGCCACGCCGGCGAGCGCGGAGACCCGCTTCTTCTCCTACGACCCGGCGGACCGGCTGACGCGCGCGCTGACGGGCGGGCTGACCTTTCAGGTCGATCTCGGCCTGTTCGGCCGCACGACGTTGCGGCGCATCTATTCGACCTCCCGCACCGGCTATGCCGACGTCAGGTCGGGAGGACCGGCCGAGGTGCGCCGCACCCTGGGTCCGGAGGCGGCGGAGACCTCGGTCTACGCCATCCGCCCCGAGGGTCAGGGCCGACCGCTGGGCCGGGCGCTGTGCCCGGGGTCGGACGAGGCCTGGCTGGTCTTCGCGCCCATCCGGGCCGCGCGACCCGTGACCGCCCGCGCCGTCGGCCGCTGGAGCGACGGGCGGTTCCGCGAGTGCGCCCAGCTGAGCTGGACGTTCCGGGGCGAGTGGTCCGCCTTGCCCGCCGCGCCGATGACGGAGCCCTGATCATGGCTGGGGGGCTGATCCGACTGACCCTGGCCGCCGTGCTGGGTCTGGCCGCGGGGGTGTGGACCTGGGTCCGGCCGGGCGGGGCCTTCGACGGCCCGCCCGCGGTCGAGGTGCATGTGCTCGACAACGGCTTCCATACCGATCTGGCGGTGCGCCGCGACGCGCTGGAGGCGCGGACGGGACCGCTGGCGGACGCGGTCCGCACCCTGCCGCCGGGGCGCTGGGTCCGTCTGGGCTGGGGCGACGCGCGCTTCTTCGTCGACCAGAGCCCGATCCACGAGCGGCTGCCCGACGGGGCGCGGGCCTTTTTCGCCCCGGGCAATCCGTCGGTGGTCATGCTGGACCCGGAGGACGTCGATCCGCGCCGCTACGCCGATCGGCGGGTCACCCTCGCGCTGTCCGACGCCGCCTTCGACGCCCTGGCCGCCCGGGTCGAGGGGGCGCTGGCCCTGAGCGACGGTCGGGCGCGGCTGACCCAGGCCCGCCCCGGCGCGGGCGCGCGGTTCTACGCCGGGCGGGAAACCTTTTCCGTCCTCCGGCTCTGCAACCACTGGACCGCGGAGGTCCTGAGCGCGGGCGGGGTGACGATCCGGCCCGCCGCGTCCATCCTGTCGGGCCAGGTGCTGGCCGCCGCACGGGTGGACAGCCGAGCCGTGCGGGACTAGACCGCGCGCCTTTCGCCGATCCGCCGGTCCGATCCCGGCGCGCCGAGGAGCAGGCCATGAGCCGCAAGCCGAACCACCGTTCCGCCGCCTCCCATGGCGGGTCTCCGGGGCCCTCCCAGCGCCAGCTGCGCGCCGGAGAGCTCATCCGCCACGCGCTCGTAGAGATCCTGCGCGAGGAAGAAATTCACGATCCGGCCATGGAGGGGGTGTCGGTCACCGTCACCGAGGTGCGGCTCAGCCCGGACCTGAAGCACGCCACATGCTTCGTGGAGCCGCTGGGGGCGGGCGTCGCCTCCGCGCCCACGGCCGGTCACGAGGCCGAGGTGGTCCGGGCGCTGAACGACCACGCGCGCTTCCTGCGCGGGCTCCTGGGCCGCCACATCGACATGAAGTTCACGCCGGACCTGCGCTTCCGCCACGACGAGAGCTTCGACGCCGCCAGTCGCATGGACCGGCTGTTCAACGACCCCCGCGTCCGCGCCGACCTGGAGCGGGACGAGGGCGAAGAATGACGCTCCTCCCCTGGAGCGAAGCGAACGGGGGAGGGGGACCGCGAAGCGGTGGAGGGGGCGTGTTCAAACGCCGCGCTTTGTCCCTTGCCACCTCCACCACGCTGCGCGTGGTCCCCCTCCCCCGCGCGCGGGGGAGGAGCATGCCATGAGCCGCCGCAAGCGCGGTCAGGCGATCCACGGCTGGGTCTGCCTGGACAAGGGCTACGAGGTCGGCTCGACCGAGGCCGTCACCCGGGTGCGTCGTCTGTTCGACGCCCAGAAAGCCGGGCATGCGGGCACCCTGGACCCTTTGGCGACGGGCATCCTGCCCATCGCGCTGGGCGAGGCGACCAAGACCGTCCCGCACCTGATGGACGCAGAGAAGGTCTATCGCTTCACGCTACGCTGGGGCGCCTCGACCACGACCCAGGACGCGGAGGGGGAGGTCGTGGCGACGTCGGACGTGCGCCCGTCGGTCGAGGCGGTGGAGGCGGCGCTGCCGCGCTTCGTCGGCGCGATCGAACAGGTTCCGCCGGCCTTCTCCGCCATCCGGGTCGACGGCCAGCGGGCCTATGACCTGGCCCGCGACGGCGAGGTCGTGGAGTTGAAGGCCCGGCCGGTGACGATCCACGAGGCGGCGGTCACCGCGGCGCCCGACGCCGACCATGTCGAGATCACGGTGCGCACCGGCAAGGGCGTGTATATCCGCTCGCTCGCCCGCGACCTGGCCGCCGAACTGGGCGCCGAAGGGCACGTCTCGGCGCTGCGACGGGAGCGGGTCGGGCCGTTCAGCCTCGAGACTGCGGTGACGCTGGATTTTCTGGCCGATCTGGTGCATAGGGGCCGCGCCTCGGAAGGCTTGCTTCCCGTCGCGACCGCTCTGGACGACATCCCGGACCTGGCCGTGACGGATCAAGACGCCTTCTTGCTTCGGCAGGGACGGCCGATCGTTCTGCTTCCCCGACAGGTCGAAACGCTCAAGGCCCGCCTCCGGGAGGGTTCGCGAACCGTTTCCGCCGTCGCGGACGGGACGCTCGTCGCGCTCTGTCAGTTGCGGGCCGGTCGACTCGAACCCGACCGCGTTTTCAACCTCTCCTGACGCGTCGCCAAGGCGACCCGGACGGAGCGCCCAACGCCCTCAAGCAGCGAGGCCTCGCAGGCCGAGCGGTAGGGCAAGAAAGGTACTTACGATGTCGATCACCGCCGAGCGCAAGGCTCAGGTCATCGCCGACAACGCCCGTTCCGAGGGCGACACCGGTTCGGCCGAGGTCCAGGTCGCGATCCTTTCGGAGCGCATCTCGAACCTCACCGAGCACTTCAAGACCCACAAGAAGGACAACCACTCCCGCCGCGGCCTGCTCAAGCTGGTCTCGCAGCGCCGGAGCCTTCTGGACCACCTGAAGAAATCCGACGAGCCGCGCTACGCCGCGCTCATCGAAAAGCTGGGCCTGCGCCGCTAAGCGCCGCCAGCTTCGGGCAGGGGCCTCCGGAACGGGGGCCCCTTGCCTTATCGGCCCGACCGCGTCCGGGCGTTTGAAGACGCGAACCGCACGGGGGCCGAAACCGGTCTCCACACACGCCGGCGGCACGTCATCCGGACGCGTCGCCTATCTGGGACCGAAGGACGTAAGACCCCCTGACCGCCCGCCCCCGCAGGCAATCCGGCCGCGGGACGAGAGAAAGACATCATGTTCGACATCAAGAGAAAGACGATCGAGTGGGCCGGACGGCCGCTGACGCTCGAGACCGGCCGCATGGCCCGCCAGGCCGACGGGTCGGTGCTGGCCACCTACGGCGAGACCGTGGTCCTGGCCACCGTCGTCTACGCCCGTCAGCCGAAGCCCGGTCAGGACTTCTTCCCGCTGACGGTCAACTATCAGGAAAAGACCTTCGCCGCCGGCAAGATCCCGGGCGGCTACTTCAAGCGTGAAGGCCGGCCGACCGAGAAGGAGACGCTGGTCAGCCGCCTGATCGACCGTCCGATCCGTCCGCTGTTCGTCAAGGGCTTCAAGAACGAGGTCCAGGTCGTCGTCACCGTGCTGCAGCACGACATGGAGAACGACCCCGACATCGTCGCCATGGTCGGCGCCTCGGCCGCCCTGACCATCTCGGGCGTGCCGTTCATGGGCCCGATCGGCGGCGCCCGCGTCGGCGTGATCGACGGCGAGTACGTGCTGAACCCGACCCTCGCGCAGATGGAGGGGTCCGACCTCGACCTGGTCGTGGCCGGCACCCAGGACGCCCTGATGATGGTCGAGTCCGAAGCCAAGGAGCTGTCGGAGGACAAGATGCTGGGCGCGCTGATGTTCGCGCACCAGGGCATGCAGCCGGTGATCGACGCGATCATCGAGCTGGCCGAGCACGCCGCCAAGGAGCCGTTCGATTTCCAGCCCGAGGACGTCTCGGACGCCGTGGCCGCCATCAAGGGTCTGGTCGGCGAGGACATCAAGGCCGCCTACGCCCTGACCGGCAAGCACGACCGCCGCGACGCCGTGGTCGCCGCCAAGAAGAAGGCCGCCGAAAAGCTGGTCGTCTCCGAGGCCAACCCCGACGGCTTCGACGCCACCAAGTTCGGCACGGCCTTCAAGGAGTGCGAGGCCGAGGTCCTGCGCCGCGACATCATCGAGAACGGCCATCGCGTCGACGGCCGCGCGCTCGACAAGGTCCGGGCCATCGTCTCGGAGGTCGGCGTCCTGCCGCGCACCCACGGCTCGGCCCTGTTCACCCGCGGCGAGACCCAGGCGCTGGTCGTCGCCACCCTGGGCACGGGCGAGGACGAGCAGTACATCGACAGCCTGCAGGGCACCTACAAGGAAAGCTTCCTGCTGCACTACAACTTCCCCCCCTACTCGGTGGGTGAGGCGGGCCGCATGGGCTCGCCCGGCCGTCGCGAGATCGGCCACGGCAAGCTGGCTTGGCGCGCGATCCGGCCGATGCTGCCGACCAAGGAGGAGTTCCCCTACACCATCCGTCTGGTGTCGGAGATCACCGAGTCCAACGGCTCTTCGTCGATGGCCACCGTGTGCGGTTCGTCGCTGGCGCTGATGGACGCGGGCGTGCCGCTGGCCCGTCCCGTGTCGGGCATCGCCATGGGCCTGATCCTGGAGCCGACGGGCGAGTTCGCGATCCTGTCGGACATCCTGGGCGACGAGGACCACCTGGGCGACATGGACTTCAAGGTCGCCGGCACCAGCGAGGGCATCACCTCGCTGCAGATGGACATCAAGGTCCCCGGCATCACCGAGGAGATCATGCGCAAGGCCCTGACCCAGGCTTCGGCCGGTCGCCTGCACATCCTCGACGAGATGTCCAAGGCCATGGACGCGCCGCGCACCGAGCTCGGCGAGTTCGCGCCCAAGATCGAGGCCATCAAGATCCCGGTCGACAAGATCCGTGAAGTGATCGGCTCGGGCGGCAAGGTGATCCGCGAGATCGTCGAGAAGACCGGCGCCAAGGTCGACATCCAGGACGACGGCACCATCAAGATCGCCGCCAACGAGCAGGAGAAGATCGAAGCCGCCAAGGCCTGGATCAACTCCATCGCCGCGGAGCCGGAAGTGGGCACGATCTACACCGGCAAGGTGGTGAAGGTCGTCGACTTCGGCGCCTTCGTGAACTTCTTCGGCGCGCGCGACGGCCTTGTGCACGTCTCGCAGATGGCGCTGGAGCGGGTCGCCAACCCCGCCGACGTCGTGTCCGAGGGTCAGGAAGTGAAGGTCAAGTTCCTGGGCTTCGACGATCGCGGCAAGACCAAGCTGTCGATGAAGGTCGTCGACCAGACCACGGGCGAGGACCTGACCGACAAGATCAACGCCGAGCGCGCCGAGCGGGGCGAGCCGCCCCTGTCGGACGACACCGGCGGCCGTCCGAAGCGGGACGGCGACGGCGGTGGGCGGGATCGCGGCCGTCGCCGCCGCGACTGATCCGGCTGAGAGCTGAACAAGGCCCCGGGGTTCGCTCCGGGGCCTTTTTTCATGGGTCGCCGCTACCGGCCCGGTCGCTGGGCCATGGCGCTGGCGGGGGCCAGCTGCACGCCGCGCGCGTTGAGGCCGGCGGCCCAGCGGGCGGCCGCCTCGACCGTCACGGGATAGGAGAAGCCGGTCCCAAGCGCCTGACCGCGCGTCTTGGCGGCGGCTTCCAGCGCGTTCAGCCGTCCGATGATGGCGGCCGGCGTCTGGGTCTCGTCGATCACCGTGTTCGCGGTGGCGCGGGTGAAGGCGCCGGGCCGGCGGGCCAGCGCGCCGTCGTCGATGAAGGCGAGGCCGCGCTGGCGCAGGATCTGCAGAAAGGCGCCGGTCGCCGCATCCGAACCGGTGAAGCGGTCGCCCAGATAGTTGGTCACGCCGAAGTAGCCCTGGGCGCGCGACAGCAGCCAGCCCATCTTGGCCTGGACGTCCTCGGGCCCCTCGGAAGCGAGCAGCGTGTAGGGGCCGGGATCGTTGTCCGGATAGCCGGTCGGCTCCATCGGGATCTCGATCAGCACCTCGTGCCCCTGGGCGCGGGCCAGGTCGATCCAGCCCTGAAGACCCTCGGCGTAGGGGACGAAGCTCAGGGTGACCTCGGCCGGCAGCCGCTCGATGGCGGCGCGCGTGGTGGCGGCGTTGAGGCCCAGCCCGCCGACGATCAGGGCCACGCGCGGACGTCCATCGGCCCGGAACGGGCGGGCGTAGGCCACCGCCGGCGTGCGGCCGTCCGGCGCGATCACCGGCAGGGGGCCCTCGGGACCCTGCTGGAACAGGCCGGCGATGGGGGCGGGCGTCAGCGGCTGGGCCGCCAGACGCGGCGCGGTGACGCCCGCGCCGCCCGCGGCCTGGGTCCCGTCCGGCAGGGTGATGATGGCGGCGTCGGGCGCGAGCCCCTCGCCGGGCGCGGCGAGGTCCTGATAGACGCCGAAGGCGTCCGAGGAGAAGGCGTCGAAGCCGGTCGGCGCCGGGGCCTCGGCGACCGGTTCCCGCTTCAGGGCCACCCGGGCGGAAGGCACGCCCGCGCGCGGGTCGCCCAACACCGTGACGAAGAGGGCCCCGGCGGCCAGCGTCAGAAGCCCGGCCGCGCCGACGGCGACGGCGGGACGGCGCAGCAGGGCCGCGACGGGCTTCAGGTTCGGCCGGACCCCTCCGGCCTTGGGCGCCTGGCCGGCGGAGGCGGCGAGCGCGGACTGGCGTTTGGCGAACATGCGAAAATGAACGGACGCTTCAGCGGAGCCCGGGGCGGACTCCTTCGCGCTCAGCTTCGCCCGGGCCGGTTAAGAAACCCTAACGGCCCGTTAGCCATGATCCTCAGTCGGCGTCCGGCACGTTGTCCGGCGTGATCTCCGGCCCCATGCGAGGCGCGTCATCCTCCGGCGAGGTCACCTCGATCCGAGGCGGGGTGGCCGCTTCGGCCAGCTCGGTCCCGGGCGGCGTCGTGACGATCCCTTCCGGCGCCGCCGCCAGCTGCGTCAGGTCGCCCCGCGCGCGCAGCACGTCCAGAGCCCGCTGCAGCTGGTAGTCCGCCTCGGCGTCATACGCCTCGCCGGGCGCCTCGAAGGGCGTGTGCGGGCCTCTGCGTTCGGTCCCGATCGAGGCGTCCAGCGCGTTGGAGTAGGCGGCCTCGGAATAGATGAAGTTCGAGCGCGACACGATCCGCGCCTCGGCGGCCGAGCGCGCGACCTCCAGGTCCGGCTCGATGCCGATCTTCTGGATGGAGCCGCCCGACGGCGTGTAGTAGCGCGCGGTGGTGATCGACAACGCGCCGTCGCGACCGCCGCGAAGCGGGATCACGGTCTGGACCGACCCCTTGCCGAAGCTGGTCAGGCCGACGATCGTCGCCCGCTGGTGGTCCTTCAGCGCGCCGGCCACGATCTCGGAGGCGGAGGCGGACCCGTAGTTGATCAGCACCGCCAGCGGCAGGCCGTCCGTCAGATCGCCCGCCTGGGCGAAATAGGGCTCGATCTGATCCGGGCGGCGGCCGCGCTGGCTGACGATCTCGCCGCGCTCGAGGAAGGCGTCGGAGACCTCGATCGCGGCCGTCAGAAGCCCGCCGCCGTTGTTCCTCAGGTCCAGGACATAGCCCTGGATGTTCGGGTTCTCGCGCTTCAGCCGTTCGATGCCCTCGCGCAGTTCGCGGCCGGTGTTCTCGTTGAAGGTGGAGATGCGCAGATAGCCGAAATCGCCCTCCATGCGCGCCGTGACCGCCTCGATGCGGATGATCTCGCGGGTCAGGACGACCTCGCGCGGCTCCTCGCCGTCGCGCAGGAAGGTGACCTTCACCTCGGTGCCGACCGCGCCCTTCAGCCGGTCCGACACGTCCGAGACGCTCATGCCGCCGGTGCTCTGTCCCTCGATGGAGGAGATGACGTCGCCCGCCTGCACGCCCGCGCGGGCGGCGGGGCCGCCGTCCATGGGGGAGATCACCTTGATCAGCCCGCCCTCGGAGGTGATCGTCAGGCCGATGCCGGAATACTGGCCCTCGGTCCGCTCCTGCAGGTCGTCGAAGTCGCTGGGCGCGAGATAGTTCGAGTGCGGGTCCAGCGCCGTCATCATCCCGTCGAGCGCGGCCTCGATGAGCTTCTGGTTGTCGGTGGGCACCACATAGGCCTGCTCGACGATCGACAGGACGTCGCCGAACAGCTCGAGCATCCGGAAGGTCTCGCCGCGCGGCGTCTGGCTGACGACCATGGTCGCGCCGCCCGCGCCGATCGCCAGCGCGCCCACGCCCACCGCCAGAAGTCTGCGAATACCCGTCACGTCGTCGTCCTTCCAGAGCCTGATGCTCACACGAGGTCTGGCGCCCGCCCACGGCCAAACCGTGACGAGGCGACGCCCCGCGACGATATGAGCAGGCCCCGCCGCCGGTGCAAAGGCCCGCGCGTGCGGGGCGAGCGCACGTCACTCCAGCCAGGGCGCCGGATCGACCGGCCGCTCGTCACGCCTCAGCTCCAGATAGAGGTCCTGATCCGCGCGGCCCAGGGCCTGACCCGCCTGAACGCGAGCGCCCTCCGCGACAGCCGGATCGGTGACGCCGCCGACGATCGCGCGCCAGCCGGGGCCCAGATCCAGAACGATCACCGGGCCGAAGCCGTCGACCTCGCCGACGAAGGCGACCGTCGCCGGCGCCGGGCTCGACGCCTCGGCCCCGTCGGCCGCCCAGCGCCAGCCGGGGGCGCGCGCGCTGTAGCGGGCGATGGGCGCCTCGGCCAGCGGGGCGGCCAGCCGCTCGCGACCGGCGGGCAGTCGAGAGATCGGCTCGGCCGTCTCGACGGGCAGGGGCTCGACCCCCAGGGTCCGAAGCCTGGCCGACAGGGCGCGAACGGCGCGCTCCGCCTCCGCGGCCTCGGCGTCGAGCACGGCGACGAGTTGCAGGCGTCGAGCGCTCATGGCGTCGATCTCTGCGCGACGATCCACGCGACGGCTTTCCAGCGCGAAGAGCTCGGCGCTGGAGAGGGCGGCGAGGCGGCGCACCCGCGCCAGCTCCCGCTGCCGGGCGCCGACGGCGGCGGCGCGGCGCTCGAGCTCAGGCGCCATGGCCTTGAGCAGGATGGCCGCGCGGGTGGTGTCTATGGCCTCTTCGGCGGGGATCAGCAGGGCCGGGGGCGGGTCGCGGCTGAGCCGCACGAGGCTGGACAGGACCCGGCCCTGGGCCCCTCGGGCCTCGGCCATGCGGGCGGCGAGGGCGGCTTCTCGCGCGTTGAGCGCCCGCAGACGGGCGCGCTGGCCCTCGATGCGGGCGTCCTCGGCTCCGGTCTCGGCGTTGAGCGCGGCGAGGCGACGTTCCAGCGCCGCGAGTTCGCCGCGCGCCTGGGCGGCGTCCGCCCGCAGCCGCCGCGCGCGCACCTGGGCGTCCCTCTGCTCGGCTTGAAGCCTCGCCGCGTCGGGGGATGGAGGCTCCTGACGCGAGACCGCGGGCCCCGCGGCGACGGCTAGGAGGATCAGCAGGGGCGGAAGGAGCCGGCGCATCAGTCGCGGTGATAGGGCGATCCGGCCAGGATCGTCACCGCTCGATAGACCTGCTCGGCCAGCATGGCGCGCGCCAGGGCGTGCGGCCAGGTCTGGGGCCCGAAGGCCAGGGTGGACCGCGCCGCCCGTCGCACGCTGGGGTCCAGCCCGTCCGCGCCGCCGATGGCGAAGACCAGGCGCCGCTCGCCCCGGTCCCTCAGCTCGGCGAGGTGGGCGGCGAAGTCCCGCGACGCGAAGGCGCGGCCCCGCTCGTCGCAGGCGATCAGATGCGCGCCCTCGGCCGCCGAAAGGATCAGCTCGGCCTCGGCCCCCATGCCAGGCTTCTTCGGGTCCAGATCAACCAGCTCGACCGGGCCCAGCCCCAGCGGACGCCCCGCGAGGGTGGCGCGGCGGGCGTAGTCGTCGGCGAGCTGCGCTTCCGGCCCCCGCCCCGGCTTGCCGATGGCGGCGATCGCCAGGCGCACGGGGTCAGTGGCTGGCGGCGCGGTGGCCGCCGGAGTCCACCGACCAGATCTTCTCGATGTTGTAGAAGCTGCGCACCTCGGGCCGGAACAGGTGCACGATCACGTCGCCGGCGTCGATCAGCACCCAGTCGCAGTGCGGCAACCCCTCGACGCGGGCCTTGCCCAGTCCGAGGTCCTTCAGCGTGCGCAGCAGGTGGTCGGCGATGGCGCCCACGTGGCGGTGGGAGCGGCCCGACGCGATGATCATGCTGTCGGCCATGGAGCTCTTGCCGCGCAGGTCGATCAGCACGACGTCCTGGGCCTTGTCGTCGTCGAGCTTGGCGAGCAGCGCCTCCTCGACGGGGGTGCCGCCGACGGGCATGGGCGAGGCGGCGACGGAGGGACTCGAAGGGTCCTGGTCTTCAAACGGCGCGTCGGACGCGGGCGAGGGGGTCAGCGGAGCACTCCAGCGGAAACCATATAGGCCGTCTCCTATAGCATCGGGGGCCGCGGGCGTCACGGGGCGGCGTCGTGGCCCGCCCGCGCGGCCCTCAGGGCGGTGGAGCTCTCGGGGTTCAGCGGAGCCCGCAGATAGGTCCAGGCGGGTGTCGCCCCTCCCGGCATCAACCGCGCCTTCCGGCTGGGGACGCGAAAGGTGGCGAAGCGCGCGGCCGCCGGCGCCGTGCGGCTCTCCAGCAACGAGCCGGGGCGCGCGACCACAGCGATCGGCATCAGGCGGAAGATGTCGGTCCAGCCCCGCCAGCGATGAAAGCCCGCCAGGTTGTCGGACCCCATCAGCCAGACGAAGTCCACGGCCGGGTGCCGCGCCTTCAGCGCCCTCAGCGTATCGACGGTCCAGCGCGTCCCGGCGCGGGTCTCGAAGTCCGAGATCAACATGGAGGGCGAGGCGGCGATCGCCCGAGCCCCGGCCATCCGCTGGTCCAGCGGCGCGGTCTGGGCGGCGTCCTTCAGCGGGTTCTGCGGCGAGACCAGCCAGACGACGCGGTCGAGGTCCATGCGCCTCATCGCGGTCTCGGCGACGTGCAGATGCCCCTCGTGGGCGGGGTTGAACGAGCCCCCCAGGAGACCGACCCGCATGCCGGGCGCGAGCGGCAGGCCCTTCAGAGACCCGGGGCGGGGACCAGAGCGGCGGGGCGCGGGACCGGCGTGAAACAGGGGCAAGCGAGAGGTCCCGGGGCTTTTGCTCAGCAGCGCCCTAACACGCGATCCTCAGGGGGACCAGCCGCCGGGCGTCTCGACGACCGTCTCGTCCTCGGCGTCCAGCGCATCGACGTCGAGCTCGCCCCTCTGGCGCCGCACCTCGGCCCAGGCGGCGCGCAGGACCTCGGTCACGCCTTCGCCGGACACGCCGGACACCAGCAGGGGGCGGCGGCCGGCCACGGCGGCCAGCGCCTCGGCCTTCTCGTCCCGCAGCTCGGGCGTCAGGGCGTCGATCTTGTTGAGCGCCAGGATTTCCGGCTTCTCGCCCAGGCCCTCGCCATAGGCCTCCAGTTCGCCCCGGATGATGCGCCAGGCCTCGGCCACGTCGTCCTGCGTCGCGTCGATCAGGTGGATCAGACAGCCGGTCCGCTCCACGTGCCCGAGGAAGCGCGTCCCCAGCCCGGCGCCTTCGCTGGCGCCCTCGATCAGGCCGGGAATGTCGGCGATGACGAACCGTTCGGTCGAACTCAGATCGACCACCCCGAGGTTGGGCGTCAGGGTGGTGAAGGGATAGTCCGCGACCTTGGGCCGGGCCGCCGACACCGCCGACAGGAAGGTCGACTTGCCCGCGTTCGGCAGGCCCGCCAGACCGACGTCGGCGATCAGCTTCAGCCGAAGCCAGATCCAGCGCTCCTCGCCTTCCTGACCGGGATTGGCGTGGGTCGGCGCCTGGTTGACCGGCCCCTTGAAGCGGGTGTTGCCCCAGCCGCCGTTGCCGCCGGCGAGCAGGCGCACGCGCTTGCCGGGGTGGTCCATGTCAACGACCACCGTCTCCTTGTCCTCGTCCAGCACCTGGGTGCCGACCGGGACCTTCAGCACCACGTCGTCGCCCTTGCCGCCGTGCATCTGGCGGCCCTGGCCGTGATGGCCGGTCTGGGCGCGGAAGTGCTGCTGGTAGCGGTAGTCGATCAGGGTGTTCAGCCCCTCGACCGCCTCGATCCAGACGTCGCCGCCGCGGCCGCCGTCGCCGCCGTCCGGCCCGCCCTGCGGGATGAACTTCTCACGCCGGAACGACACGGAGCCGCCGCCGCCGTTGCCGGAGCGGATGTAGATCTTGGCCTGGTCGAGGAACTTCATCGCGTGTTCTTGCGCCGTGCTGGGGCGGGCAGAGGGGAGGTCGAGCCGCACTCCCCGCCGCCGAGGGCGAGCACATCCTAGACCGAAATCGGTTCAGTTGGACGCACGTCCGCCTGGGCTCGGATTTCGGTCTCGTTTCAAGTGAGAGCCTGATTCACGCCTCATGTGGAATCGCGAAGCGACTCCGCATGAGGCGATCAGGCTCTAGAGGGTGCGCTTGACCTCTTCGACGGTGAAGCACTCGATGTAATCGCCTTCCTTGATGTCCTGGAAGCCTTGGAACTGCATGCCGCATTCCTGGCCGGAGGGCACCTCGTTGACCTCGTCCTTGAAGCGCTTGAGCGTGTTGAGCACGCCCAGCTCCAGCACCACGACGTCGTCGCGGACGATGCGGACGCGCGCGCCCTTCCGGACCACGCCCTCGGTGACGCGGCAGCCGGCGACCTTGCCCACCTTGGTGATGTCGAAGACCTGGAGAACCTGTGCGTTGCCCAGGAAGGTTTCGCGCTGCAGAGGCGCCAGCATGCCCGAGAGCACGCCCTTCATGTCATCCAGAAGGTCGTAGATGATCGAGTAGTAGCGGATCTCCACGCCCTCGCGCTCGGCCAGGTCGCGGGCCTGCTTCGAGGCGCGGACGTTGAAGCCGAGGATCGGCGCGCCGGCCGACTTGGCCAGGTTGACGTCCGACTCGGTGATGCCGCCGGCGCCGGAATAGACCGTGCGGGCGCGCACCTCGTCGTTGCCCATCTTGTCGAGCGAGCCGACGATGGCCTCGGCCGAACCCTGGACGTCGGCCTTGATGACGACCGGCAGCTCGTTGACCTTCTTGGTCTGGAGCTTGGCCATCATGTCGGCGAGCGAAACGGCGCCGCCGGCGGCCTGGGTCTTCTCGCGCTTCACGCGATGACGGTATTCGGTCAGCTCCCGTGCGCGGGCCTCGCTGTCCACGACGGCGAAGACCTCGCCGGGCGACGGCGGTTCGTCCAGCCCGAGGATCTCGACCGGCATGGCGGGGCCGGCCTCCTCCAGCTGGGCGTTGCGCTCGTCGAGCAGGGCGCGGACCTTGCCCCAGGCGGAGCCGGCCACGACGATGTCGCCGCGACGCAGGGTGCCGCGCTTGACCAGCACGGTGCCGACCGGGCCGCGGCCCTTGTCCAGCTTGGCCTCGATGACCACGCCCTCGGCCGACCGGTCCGGATTGGCGCGCAGGTCCATGACCTCCGCCTGCAGCAGGATGGCGTCGAGCAGGCCGTCGAGGTTGGTGCGGGCCTTGGCCGAGACCTCGATCACCTGGGTGTCGCCGCCCAGGCTCTCGGCGATCACCTCATGCTGCAAGAGCTCGTTGACGACCTTTTGCGGATTGGCGTCCGGCTTGTCGATCTTGTTGACCGCCACGATCAGGGGCGCGCCCGCCGCCTTGGCGTGCTGGATGGCCTCGACCGTCTGGGGCATCACGCCGTCGTCGGCCGCCACCACCAGGATGACGATGTCGGTGACGTTGGCGCCGCGGGCGCGCATGGCGCTGAAGGCCGCGTGGCCGGGCGTGTCCAGGAAGGTGACGCGCTGGCCGTCCTTCAGGCGCACCTGATAGGCGCCGATGTGCTGGGTGATGCCGCCGGCCTCCGCCGCCGCCACGTCGGTGGTGCGAAGGGCGTCGAGCAGGCTGGTCTTGCCGTGGTCGACGTGGCCCATGACGGCCACGACCGGCGCGCGCGGCGTGGTGGCGTCGGCGTCGTCCGCCTCGGCCAGGAAGCCGGTCTCGATGTCGGACTCCGACACCCGGCGCACGCTCATGCCGTACTCGTCGGCCACCAGCTCGGCGGTGTCGGAATCGATCACGTCGTTGATCTTCATCATCATGCCCTGACGCATCAGGAACTTGATGATGTCGACGCCGCGCACGGCCATCCGGTTGGCCAGGTCGCCGACGGTGATGACGTCGGGGATGACCACCTCGCGCGGGCGGTTCGGGGTCTCGGTCGAGCCGCCCTTGCGCTTCTCCTTCTCGCGCTCCCGGGCCCGGCGGACCGAGGCGAGCGAGCGCATCCGTTCGGCGGCGTCCTCGTCGCCCCCGGCCACGGCCTGGATGGTCAGGCGGCCTTCGCGCCGCTTGGGTTCGCCGCGCGTGCGGCTGACGGCCTTGCCGGGACCGGCGTCGGAGAAGCGGCGATCACGATCCTCCTCGGCGCGGCTGCCGCCGGGACGGCCGAAGCCGGCGCGGCTGGGTCGGGCCACCTCGGGCTGGGCCGGCGGCTGGTTCGGGGCGGGACGCGCGCCGAGGCCGGTGCGGGGGCCGCCGGGACGCGCGGCGCCGGGCGCCGGGCGTGGGGCCAGGGCCGAGTAGCGGACGGTTTCGCCCGGACGGGTCGGGCGCTGCGGACGATCACCTTGCGGACGGTCGCCGTCGCGGCCGCGCGGACCGCCTTCCAGCGCCTGCTCGCGCGCGGAGCGGCCGCCGAAGGCCGGACGCTCGATCGGCGCGCGGCCCGAAGGCTGACGCGGCGCGCGCTGGCCGAAGTTGACCTGCGGGCGCGCGGGCGCGGCCGGGCGGGGGGGCGGAACGGGAGTCGGAGCCGGCTCGGCGGCGCGCGGCGCCTCGGCGACGGGCCTGGTCTCCGCCGGCTTGGCGGCGGCCGGCGTGGCGGGCGCGCCCAGCTTGGACGCCTGCTGGCGCGCGGCCTCGGCGGCGGCGCGGGCCGCGGCGGCCTCGTTTTCGGCGGCCCTCGCGGCTTCGGCGGCCTTGGCGGCCTGTTCGCGCTGGGCGGCGTCCCGACGGGCGCGCTCCTCGGCGGCCTGGCGCTCGCGTTCGGCCTGCTGGCGGGTGGCCAGTTCGATGGCGCGACGACGCGCCTCCTGCTCCTCGTTCGACAGACCGCCGGCGCCGCGCGGCTGGGCCGGGCGCGGGGCCTGGGGCGCCGGAGCGGACTCAGGACGCGGACGAGCGACGTCGAAGCCCTGAGGGCGCTGGTGGCCGCCGGCCGGCGGCGAGCCGACCCGGCGCTTGGTCTCCACCACGACCGTCTTGGTCCGGCCGTGGCTGAAGCTCTGGCGCACGGTGCCGGTCGAAACCGAGCCCGTCTGGCGAGGCTTCAGGCTGAGCGGCGCGCGCGGTCCCGTCTGCGAGGGGGTTCCGCCGCTCTTCTGGCCGTCCTGGGTCTTGTCGTTCTCGTCGGTCATCCGGTCGCTTTACTGGTCCGGCGGGCCTATCCCGCCATGGTCGTCGTGTCGTCGTCAAAACGCAAAAAGCCGCGCGCGGCCCCGCCCCCTGATCAGGGAGCAGGCCCCCGCCCGTCGGCCTCTGCCGTAGGTCCCCGGTCGCGCCCGGCCACGGGGGGCAGGCCCCAGCCGTCGGGTGCGATCGGTCGAAATCCCGCCAGACGCCGGACCTCCTGGCCCCATCGTTCGGCGCGCCCGCCCTTGAGCAGGACGGCGTGTATCGCATTTTCCAGCCCCAGGGCCAAACCCAAATCGTCGGCGCCGAACGCGCCGCAGACCGGCGGGACGGGCGTCTGATGGCGGGCGAGGCGAAGAAGCTTGTCGCGGCCGTCGGCGGAACCGTCCGCCGCCTCGATCATCCAGGCGACGCGTCCACCCCGGATCGCATCGGCGCAACTGTCGAAGCCGGAGATAAGCACGCCTTCGCGCCGGGCAAGTCCAAGCTGGTCTAGAACCCGCCGAACCAGAAGCCGCTCCACCAGATCCGCGAGGTCGGACGGGGCCCTCAGGGGCGCCTTGGCCGCCCGCGCGAACAGGTTCTTCGCCGCGGCCTCGGAGACGGAGGCGCGATCGGCCGCGACCCACAGGCCGCGGCCGGGAAGATTGCGGGCGAGATCAGGAACGACCGAGCCGTCGGGGCCGGCGACGAAGCGGATCAGGCAGGATTCATCCATGACCTGGCGGGTGACCAGGTCCCGACGTTCCCTATCCGCGGCCGCGAAGGCTCCCATGGGCGGCGCGGTCCTCCATCACCGGTCTTCGGCCGAGGCGTCGTCCGCCTCTTCGCCGGAGGCGTCGGACGCGTCGTCGGCGGCTTCGGCCCCGGCGTCGCTCGAGCCTTCGAACAGCTGCTCGGCCTCGGCCATGTAGTCCTCGCCCTCGAAGCCCTCCTCATAGGCCTCCTCCGGCTCGGGCTGCGGCAGTTCCGAGGCGTCGATCCAGCCGGCGGCCACGCGGGCCTGGAGGATCAGCATCTCGGCGTCCTCCTGGCTCAGGTTGAAGCTTTCCAGCACGCCCGGCACGCGCACGCGCTCGCCGTTCCGCACCTCGAAGCCGCCGCGCACCTCGTCGGTCGCGAGATCGGCCAGATCCTCGACCGTCTTCACGCCGCCCTCGCCGAGCGCCACCGCCATCGGCAGGGTCACGCCGGGAACCTCCAGCACGCCGTCCTCGACGCCCAGCTCCTTGCGCTTGGCGTCCTGCTCGGCCGCCTGACGGTCCAGGAAGTCGCGGGCCCGCGCCTGGAGCTCTTCGGCCGTTTCCTCGTCGAAGCCCTCGATGTCGGAGATTTCGTAGGCCTCGACATAGGCCAGGTCCTCGACCGTGGCGAAGCCTTCGGTGACCAGCAGCTGGGCGATCACCTCGTCGACGTCCAGGGCGTCCTGGAACAGCTGGGTCCGCTCGGCGAACTCCTTCTGGCGACGCTCGGAGTCCTGGCTCTCGGTGATGATGTCGATCTGCCAGCCGGTCAGCTGGGAGGCCAGGCGCACGTTCTGGCCTCGACGGCCGATGGCCAGCGACAGCTGCTCGTCGGGCACCACCACCTCGACGCGGTCGGCCTCCTCGTCCAGCACCACCTTCGACACCTCGGCCGGGGCGAGCGCGTTGACGATGAAGGTCGGCTCGTCGTTGTTCCACTGGATGATGTCGATCTTCTCGCCCTGCAGCTCGGCGACCACCGCCTGGACGCGCGAGCCGCGCATGCCGACGCAGGCGCCCACGGGATCGATCGAGGAGTCGTTCGACAGCACCGCCATCTTCGCGCGCGAGCCGGCGTCCCGGGCGGCGGCGCGGATCTCGATGACGCCGTCATAGACCTCGGGCACCTCCTGGGCGAACAGCTTGGCCATGAAGCCGGGGTGGGCGCGGCTGAGCATCACCTGCGGGCCCTTCGCCTCGGGCCGGACGTCGTAGATGTAGGTCCGGATGCGGTCGCCGATGTTGAAGATCTCGCGCGGGATCGACTGGTCGCGGCGCATGATGCCCTCGCCCCGGCCCAGATCGACGATGACGTTGCCGTATTCGACGCGCTTGACGGTGCCGTTGACGATCTCGCCGACGCGGTCCTTGAACTCCTCGTACTGGCGCTCGCGCTCGGCCTCGCGGACCTTCCCCATCACGACCTGGCGGGCCATCTGGGTCTGGACGCGGCCGAACTCGAACGGCGGCAGCTCCTCGATGTACTCCTTGCCGACGAAGGCCTCGGGGTCCCGCTTCGAGGCGTCCTTCAGCCGGACCAGCGCGGAATCGTTGAACTCCTCGAGCTCGTCTTCCGGCCGCCAGTCGTCCTCGACGACAGTGACGTGGCGCGTCAGGGCCAGCTCGCCGGTCTTGGGGTCGATCTTGGCGCGGATGTCGTGGTGGGCGCCGTAGCGGGACTTGGCCCCCTTCTGGATCGCCTCCTCGATCGCCTCGATCACGATCTCCTTCTCGATGTTCTTCTCGCGCGCGACGGCGTCGGCGATCTGGAGAAGCTCGAGGCGGTTGGCGGAAACGCCGGTGGCGGCCATGGTCGGGTCCTCAGTCGTTGGGGTCTTGTTCGGCCGGAAGGCCGTCGTCGGAAGGTTCGCCGCGTTGCGCGCGCAGCTCGGCGCCTCGCTTCATCAGGGCGTCGGTCAGGACCAGCTTGGCGTCGGCCAGCCAGTCGAAGGGGATCAGCGCGGTCTCGTCCTCGCCCTCGAGGTCGATCAGCACATTGGCGTCCTCGGTCCCGGCGATCAGACCGCGGAAACGGCGGCGGCCCTCGACCAGCCGGTCGGTCTCCAGCCTCGCCTCATGGCCCTCGAACAGGTCGAAGTCGGTCAGGCGGGTCAGCGGCCGGTCGATGCCGGGGGACGACACCTCCAGCAGATACTCTCCGGCGATGGGGTCGGCGGCGTCGAACACCTCCGACACCGCGCGCGACAGGCGGGCGCATTCCTCGACCGAGATGTCGTGGTCGGCGGCGCGCTCGGCCATGATCTGCAGGCGGCGGCGCTGGGTCCCGCCCATCAGGCGCACGCGCACGACGTCGAGGCCCAGGCTCTCGGCCACGGGCTCGATGAGCTCGAGCAGCTGACGATCCTCGGCGGTCTTGGCCCGCACGGGTGGCTCCGGAAAAGACAAAGGCGGCGGGCCTGCCGGCCGCCGCCTCTTCGAGGCGCCGTCCGACGCCCCGTCGATAACGATGTGGGCGGCCATATAGGCCATGTGATCGGGCTTGTCAGCCCCGTTTCGGCGGTCGGTCCTTGCGGCGCCGTTGGCGGCGTGGTTGGGCGGGATCCATGAGTCCTAGTCTCCGCACCCCGCTGCTGGTCCTCGCCTTCGCCGCCCTCACGGCGGTCGGGGCCCAGATCGACGTCCCGATGCGGCCCGTGCCCATGACCATGCAGAGTTTCGCGGTGCTTCTGTCCGGGGCGGTGCTGGGGTCGGTCCGGGGCGCGGCGGCGGTGTTGTTCTATCTGGGCCTGGCGCTTCTGGGGCTGCCGGTTCTGGCGGAGGGGGCCGGCGGGGCCGAGCCCTTCCTGGGCCCGACGGCGGGGTATCTGTTCGCCTTCCCCCTCGCCGCCGCCGGGGCCGGCCTGGCCGCGCGTCGGGGCGTCCTGTCTCATTGGGGGGGCGGCGCGGCCGCCCTGTTCGGTCTGCACCTCCTGCTGCTGGGCGTGGGCGGCGCCTGGCTCGCCCTGGAGATCGGGGCGGCGGACGCCTGGACCGTCGGGGTCGAGCCCTTCCTGGTCGGTGCGGCGGTCAAGTCGCTGCTGGTCCTCGCCGCCTGGCGGCTGTGGCCGTCGTGGCTCAGAGGCGGCTGAACTCCAGGAACACCGGGGCGGTGTCGCCGAGCTTCTTCTCCTCGTAGCGGGTGGTGACGTGGTCGGACGGTGCGACGCGCCAGTCGTCGGCCGCTTCGGCCCGCCAGGCGAGGCCCGGCGTCTTGAGAAACCGCTCCAGCGCCCAGTCGGCGTAGTCCTTCCAGTCGGTGACGAAGCGCAGACGCCCGCCGGGCTTCAGCAGGCGGGCGAATTCGGCGGCGGTATCGGCCTGGACCAGCCGGCGCTTGGCGTGGCGCGCCTTGGGCCAGGGGTCGGGAAACAGGATCATGACGCGGTCCAGCGCGGCGTCCGGCATGGCGGCCATCACCTCGCGGGCGTCGCCGGCGTGGAGGCGCACGTTCTTCAGGCCCCGCTCCTCGATATGCCGCAGCGCCGAGCCCACGCCGTTCAGGAAGGGCTCGCACCCGATCATCAGGGCGTCGGGTCGTCGCGCCGCCTGTTCGGCCAGATGCTCCCCCCCGCCGAAGCCGATCTCCAGCCAGATCTCCGCGCCGTCGGGCGCCAGGGCGCGCGGGTCGAACGGACCCTCGGCCGGATCGGGCACGGCGATGGTCGGCAGCAGGCTGTCGAACAGCGCGGCCTGGCGCGGCTTCAACGTGCGGGACTTGATGCGCCCGAAGCTGCGCAACGGGCCCCAGGTCGGGGGCGGAACAGGGGTCGACATGGCGCGCGGTCTAGCCGGTCGAAGGGGTGTCGGGAAGGTCAGGCCGCCAGGTGGCGGAAAGCCGCGACGACCTGGGCGTAGGCCTCGCGCTTGAAGGGCACGATCAGCTCCAGCGCCTCATCCAGCGTCGCCCAGCGCCAGGCCTCGAACTCCACCTCGCCGTGCGCCGCGAGATCGATCTCGGCCTCGTCGCCGGTGAAGCGATAGGCGAACCAGGTCTGGCGCTGGCCGCGCCAGCCCTTGCGACCGCGCGCGGCGTCCTGGGCCAGCACCTCGGGCGGGAAGTCGTAGACGATGGGCGCGTCGGTGCGCTCCAGCGGTTCGACGGAGACGACGCCGGTCTCCTCCAGCAACTCACGCCGGGCGGCGGCTTCCAGGTCCTCGCCAGGATCGACGCCCCCTTGCGGAAACTGCCAGCAGAAGGGCTCGGACGCGCCGACGCGGCGCCCCAGCCAGACCCGGCCGTCCGGATGGAACAGGACGACCCCGACGTTGGGGCGATACAGGCTGAGGTCCCGCGTGGTCATGGCCGCGCCTTAGCATGACCCGGGCCAAGGGATCAGGGGGGGCGTCGGCGGCGTTCAGCGTCTGGTGCGCCGGACCAGCGGGGTATCGCCGCCGAGCTTCGGGCGCAGAACCTCCAGGCGCGCGATCAGGCGCGGGGCCAGCATGTGGGGCGTGGTCAGGATCGACAGCACCATGAAGGTGGCGGCGATCGCGGTCTCGCCGACCGTCGGCCGCGTCTCCAGCCTGGCCAGGGCCAGCGCGATCAACAGAGAAAGACCCGTCATGGGCAGGATCGCCCCCATCCAGACCCGCCGGCGCGCGGCCGCCTCGCCCGGCATCTCGGCGGCCAGGTGCAGCGGAGAGTGCAGCAGGCCGAAGTAGAGGGCGAAGCCGACGGCCGGCGGCAGGACGACCAGGCCCGTGAGCGCCGCGCCCGTGGCCGCGGCCAGCGCCTGTTCGCCGCGTCGGACGAGGGCGGCCAGTCCGACCAGCGCCAGCGCCAGTCCGACCGGCGCCGCCAGTCGGAGCGCATCGCCCAGCAGGGCGGCTTCAGCCTCGCCCGCGAGCGCGGCGAACAGTCCATGCAGCTCGTCCAGATGCAGAAGACCCGGCGCCGCCAGGAGACCGCCGGCCAAGCCGTGGGCGAGGAAGGGTTCGTCAAGCGCGGCCCAGTCCTCGGCGAAATGAACGACCGCCATGACCAGAAAGAGGACCAGCGCCATCACCGGCGCGGCGCGCCAGACAAGCAGCATCGCCGTCGCGAGGCCGAGATAGAGCGCCAGCCGCGCCACGGGCGCCTTCTGCGTGAGCAGGCGCAGGTCGAGGGCCCCATGCGGCAGGCCGAACAGCAGGATGGCGGCGCAGGCCCCGAGCGTCGCCGCCGGGCCCGCCAAGGGCAGACCCAGGGCGAGAACGGCGAGCGCCGCCCCGGTCGCGAGGACCGGGGCGGCCGCCGACGCGGCGGAATAGACCGGAGTCGACGCCGTTCGCGTCATGGGGCGTCAGGCCCTGGCCGGTTCGCCGCCGTAGGTCGAGCCATACTCCGCCTGCGACTTGCGCACCGCGATCACGTAGATCAGGACGCCCACGCCCGCCTTGGCGATGATGTCGGCGATGGTGTAGCCGACCTGCACGCCCGTCTCGACGGCGCCCCCGCCCAGGCTGGTGTAGGGGATCATGTAGACGATCGGATAGAAGCCCCAAGACGCGAACGTCAGCAGACGCGCCTGCTTGATCAGGCCGCGCACGCTCTCGGGCTGGTTGTCGATCGACTTGCCCAGGCCGACGAACAGCTGCCAGACGATGTACAGGAAGGGGATCGTCGACAGGGTGCCCCAGATGGCGCGGGTGGTGTTGTCGTCGGCGATCTCGCCCGGGTAGCCCAAGACGATCATGAGCGCGGCGGCGAAGCCCAGGGTGATGGACTTGGACGTCGTCTCCCGCTGCGACAGGCGCATCACAAGCACCAGTTCGATCAGCAGCAGCGGGACCGTCAACAGCCAGTCGACGTAGCGATAGGCGTCGTTGAAGGCGTAGCCGGTGACGGTCAGGACGCCGTTCTGGAGCGAGTAGGCCTGTTCCCAGCTCTCGAAGATCCGCCAGTAGTGATAGGCGGCGATGGCGGTCACCAAGCCCGAGATCGTCAGCGCCGTGCGGTAGGCGGGCGCGACCTGCGAGCGGCCCAGCCACAGGAACAGGGTGGCGGCGGCCATGGTGGCGAAGGTGAAAGAAAACGCGTTGTAGACAAGCAGATACTGGAAGACGCTGAGCGTCGCTTCTCCGCCCGACTGGGCGACGGCTGCGGCCGCACCCGAGGCGGCTTCGCTGGTCATTGTCATTTCCTGGGCTCCTCAAGCTCTTGGACCGGCTTCGGTCGTAGCCGGGGCGGGAAGTTAGGGCCCGAGCATCAGTGTTCGCCATACGGCCTTTGGGCCGTGGTCGGACGCCGCAGGTATCGGTTCAAAGTCCGGCCTGAACCGCCACGCGAATGGCGTCCGCGACATTGGAGGTGCCCAGTTTGCTGAGGATCAACGACCTGTGCATCTTGACCGTCTTCTCGCTGAGATTGAGGCGGTGCGAGATCTGTTTGCTGCGGAGTCCTGCGGCGATCTGTTGCAGCACCTCGCGCTGACGGGGTGACAACTGCTTGACCAGCTCCACGGCCTGATGGCGACGGTTGGAGCCCGGCGCCGGGTCGTCGTCCATCAGCTCCACCTGGGTGCCCACGAAGAACTCCAGTTCGCCCTCCGCGTCGAACAAGGGCGCCACCAGGACGGCGTTGCGGAACGGGGTGCCGTCCTTCTTGTAGTTCAGGATCTCGACCAGCACCGGACGGTGGGCCCGCGTGCCCTCGCGGATGCGCTCCGTCAGCCAGGGCTCGGTGGCCGGCCCGGCCAGGAAGCGGCAGTTGCGCCCGACGATCTCCTCTCGCGCATAGCCGGTGAGGGCGCAGAAGGCCTCGTTGACCGCCACCAGAGGATTGTCGGGCAGCCGCGGGTCGCTGACGACCGACGCGATGGGGCTGCACAGGATCGATTCCAGCAGCCTGGCGCCGGTCAGGTCATGCTCGACGTCCGGGTCGCTACGCATGATCGCAGGCTGACTCCGCGCCCGGGCGATGTCAAAGCGGCTTCACGGCGCGCCCCCCAGAGGGTAGGCGGGGCCGATGTCCCAGGGCCCTCTGTCCGGCGTGCGTGTTCTCGACCTGTCGCGGGTGCTGGCCGGACCGTGGGCGACCCAGACCCTGGCGGATCTGGGCGCCGAGGTGATCAAGGTCGAGCGGCCCGGCGTGGGCGACGACACCCGCCTGTGGGGCCCACCGTTCACCACCAGGACCGACGGCTCGCGCGGCGACGCGGCCTATTTCCTGTGCGCCAACCGGGGCAAGAAATCGGTCGAGCTGGACATCGCGACGCCTGAGGGCGCCGAGATGGTGCGGCGGCTGGCGGCCCATTGCGACGTGCTGGTGGAGAACTTCAAGGTCGGAGGCCTGAAGAAGTACCGGCTGGACTACGACAGCCTGGCGGCGGTCAATCCACGGCTGGTCTATTGCTCGATCACCGGCTTCGGCCAGACCGGACCGCGCGCGGCCCAGGCGGGCTACGATTACATGATCCAGGCCATGGGCGGGCTGATGTCGATCACCGGACAGCCGGACGGCGCGCCGGGCGCCGAGCCGATGAAGGTCGGGGTGGCGGTGGCGGACCTGTTCACCGGCCTTTACGCCGCGAACGGCATCCTGGCGGCGCTGATGCACGCCCGCGCGACCGGCGAGGGGCAGCACGTGGACATCGCCCTGTTCGACGTTCAGGCGGCGATGCTGGCCAATCAGGCCAGCAACTGGTTCGTGTCGGGCCAGGCGCCGACGCGCATGGGCAACGCGCACCCCAACCTGGCTCCCTATCAGCCCTTTCCCTGCACGGACGGCATGGTCGTCATCGCGGTCGGCAACGACGGCCAGTTCCGCCAGCTGTGCGCGGCGCTGGGCGCGCCGGGTATGGGGATGGACCCGCGCTTCGCCACCAACGCCGACCGGATCGCGAACCGCGCGGCCCTGAGCGCCGAGCTGTCCGCCCTGACCGTCGGGCACGACATGGCCGGGCTCATGAGTGTGCTAGAGGCGGCGGGCGTGCCCTGCGGCCCGGTCAACACGGTGGATCAGGTCTTCGCCGAACCGCAGGCGCTTGCGCGGGGGCTTCAGGTCGAACAGACCCGCGAGGACCTGTCGGCGCCCGTCCGCACCGTCGCCAGCCCGATCCGCCTGTCGAAGACCCCGGTCGCCTACGACCGCCCCCCGCCCGCGCTGGGGGCGGACACGCAGGCGGTGCTGGGCGGACGGGACGGTTAGACGCGCGCTAGGTCGAAAACGCAGCCGGCGAGCGGGAAGACCACGAAGGCCAGCACGATGATGACGGCTCCGGCCTTTTTCGCCCACTTCATGACGCCGGCGACCTCGGCCTCGTCCATTTCACCGATGCGGCCCGGAACGGCGTCGATCGCCCAGTCGTCGCTGTCGTCGATGAACTCGCCCGCCCGTATCCGCTCAACCAGCCGCCGGGCCTCGACGATCTGGTGATCGGGCGCGACCACGCGGACACCGCCGATGGCGATCAGCAGGTCCGGGTTCATGGTCGCCATGTCGCGGTCGGGCAGGCGGGCGGCCACACCGTGATTGCGCAGCAGCGCGACCGCCAGTTCACCCTCGGGCAGGGTGGAGAAGCGCGCGACCTCCAGTTCGTCGCGCATCGGCGATCTCGATCACAAATCCAGCAGGAACCGCTGCGGGTCCTCCAGGTGCTCCTTGATGCGCACGAGGAAGGTCACGGCCTCCTTGCCGTCGACGATGCGGTGGTCGTAGCTGAGCGCCAGGTACATCATCGGCCGGATCACCACCTGGCCGTCCAGCGCGACCGGCCGCTGGACGATGTTGTGCATGCCCAGGATGCCGGACTGCGGCATGTTCAGGATCGGCGTCGACATCAGCGAGCCGTAGATGCCGCCGTTGGTGATGGTGAAGGTGCCGCCCTGCAGCTGGTCCAGCGTCAGGTCGCCGTCGCGGGCGGCCTTGCCCAGGTCGGCGATGCCCTTCTCGATCGCGGCCAGCGACAGCGCATCGGCGTCACGCAGCACGGGCACGACCAGGCCCTTGTCGGTGCCGACGGCCACGCCGATGTCGTAGTGGTTCTTGTAGATGATGTCGGTGCCGTCGATCTCGGCGTTGACGGCGGGGATCTCCTTCAGGGCGGCGACCACCGCCTTCACGAAGAAGGACATGAAGCCCAGCTTGATCCCGTGGCGCTTCTCGAACGCGTCCTTGTACTGGGCGCGGAGCGCCATGACCGCCGACATGTCCGCCTCGTTGAAGGTGGTCAGCTGGGCGGCGGTGTTCTGGGATTCCTTCAGCCGGCGCGCGATGGTCTGGCGCAGGCGCGTCATCTTCACCCGCTCCTCGCGCGGGCCGACGGCCCGGGGGGCGGCGGGAGACTGGGGCGCGACGGCGGGCTGAGCGGCCGGGGCCGCCGCGGCCGCTTGCGGCGCCGGGGCCGAGGCGGCCGCCAGGGCGTCGCCCTTGAGGATGCGGCCGTCCTTGCCCGAGCCCTGGATCCGGGCCGGATCGAGGTTGTTCTCGGCGACGATGCGCTGGACCGAGGGCGACAGCGGGATCTGGGCCGAACCGGAGTTGGCGGGCGCCGCCTCGGGGGCGGGGGCCTGGGCCGCCGGAGACGACGCGGCGGCGGCCGAGCCGCTGACCCGGCCGATCTCCTGACCCGGCGTGACGGTCGCGCCGCTGTCGGCCTTGATCTCGGTCAGCACGCCGTCGGCGGGCGAGGCCACCTCGACGGCCACCTTGTCGGTCTCGATCTCGACCAGGACCTCGTCCTTCTTCACCGGATCGCCGGCCTTCTTCAGCCACTTGCCGATCGTGCCCTCGGCCACGCTCTCGCCCATCGTCGGCACGGCGATCGGCAGGCTGTCGCCGCCCGAGCCCGAGGCGACCGGGGCGGCGGCCTTCACCGGCTCGGGCGCGGCCTTGGCGGCGGGGGCCGGAGTCGAGGCCGGCGCCGAGGCGCCTTGGCCGACCACGCCCAGCACGGCGCCGGGCGTGACCGTGTCGCCGGCGGCGGCCTTGATCTCGGACAGCACGCCGTCGGCGGGGGCGGCCACTTCCAGCGAGACCTTGTCCGTCTCCAGCTCCACCAGGATCTCGTCCTTCTTGACCGGATCGCCGACTTTCTTGGTCCACTTGGCGATGGTGGCCTCGGTGACGGATTCACCGAGGGTCGGGGTCAGGATGTCGGCCATGTCGCGGTCCGGTTCAGCTGTGGCGTTCGGCAGGTCTAGTCGGCGGGTGTGTCAGTCACGTCAAGCCCGGCGGGCTCAGCTCATGGCCTCGGCGAGGAAGGCCTCGAGCTCCTTCAGGTGGCGGCTCATCAGGCCGGCCGCCGTGGACGCCGAGGCGGGGCGGCCGACGTAGCGGGCGCGCTTGGCCTTGAGGTCCATCTTCTCGAGCGTCAGCTCCAGCCACGGATCGACGAAGGTCCACCCGCCCATGTTCTTGGGCTCCTCCTGGCACCAAACTAGGTCGGCCTTCGGGAAGCGGGCCAGCTCGGTCATCATCGACTTCATGGGCCAGGGATAGAACTGCTCCAGCCGCAGGATGTAGATGTCGTCGATCCCCGCCTTCTCCCGCGCGTCCAGGAGGTCGTAATAGACCTTGCCCGAGCACAGGATGACCTTGCGGATGTCCTTGTCGGCCTTGATGCGGACGCCCGCGACCTCGGGGCGGGTCTGGGCGTCGTCGTGCAGCACCCGGTGGAACGAGCTGCCCTCGGCCAAGTCGGCGAGTGTGGACACCGCCTTCTTGTGACGCAGCAGCGATTTCGGCGTCATCAGGACCAGCGGCTTCCTGAACGGCCGGTGCATCTGACGACGCAGGATGTGGAAGTAGTTGGCCGGCGTCGTGCAGTTGGCGACCTGCATGTTGTCCTCGGCGCAGGCCTGCAGGAACCGCTCGAGGCGCGCCGACGAATGCTCCGGCCCCTGTCCCTCATAGCCGTGCGGCAGCAGCATGGTCAGGCCGCACATGCGCAGCCACTTGCGCTCGCCGGAGCTGATGAACTGGTCGATCACGACCTGGGCGCCGTTCACGAAGTCGCCGAACTGGGCTTCCCACAGGACCAGCGTGTTCGGGTCGGACAGGGCGTAGCCGTACTCGAAGCCCAGCACCGCCTCTTCGGACAGGGCGGAGTCGATCACCTCGAACTGGGCCTGGCCCTCACGCAGATTGTTCAGCGGGACGTAGCGGGCCTCGGTCGTCTGGTCGATGATGGCCGAGTGGCGCTGGCTGAAGGTGCCGCGTACCGAGTCCTGACCGGACAGGCGGACGGGGAAACCCTCGTCCAGCAGCGAGGCGAAGGCCAGGCTCTCCGCGGTGGCCCAGTCCAGGCCCTCGCCCGCCTCGATCGCCTCGCGACGCCCTTCCAGGACCCGCTTCAGGGTCTTGTGCACATCGACGTCGTTCGGAATGGTCGTCAGGCGCTTGCCGTAGTCCTTCAGCTTGGCCAGCGGCACGGCGGTGTCGCCGCGGCGCTCCTCGTTGTCGGGCAGGCTGAGGCCCTGCCACTTACCGTCAAGCCAGTCGGCCTTGTCGGCCTTGAAGGTCTTGCCCGCGTCGAACTCGGCGTCGAGGAAGGCCTCGAAGCGCTGAACCTCGGCCTCCACCTCCTCGGCGGTGATCACGCCCTCGTCGATCAGGCGCTGGGCGTAGATCTCGCGTGTCGAGGGCTGCGCCTTGATCTTGGCGTACATGATCGGCTGGGTGAACGTGGGATCGTCGCCCTCGTTGTGGCCGAAGCGGCGGTAGCAGAACATGTCCACCACCACGTCCTTGTTGAACTTCTGGCGGAACTCGGTGGCCACCTTGGCGGCGAAGACCACGGCCTCGGGATCGTCGCCGTTGACGTGGAAGATCGGCGCCTGGACCATCAGGGCCACGTCCGACGGATAGGGCGAGGAGCGGCTGTTCCGGGGGCTGGTGGTGAAGCCGATCTGGTTGTTGACGACGAAGTGCAGGGTCCCGCCGGTGCGGTAGCCCTTCAGCCCCATCAGGGCGAAGCATTCGGCCACCACGCCCTGGCCCGCGAAGGCGGCGTCGCCGTGAATCAGCAGGGGCAGCACCTTGGAACGGTCCAGCGCCCATTCGGCCTCCGGCTTGCCCGCATTGGCCTCGCGGATGTCGAAGGCCTGCTTGGCGCGGGCCTTTCCGAGCACCACCGGATTGACGATCTCCAGGTGGGACGGGTTGGCGGTCAGCGACAGGTGGACCTTGTTCTCGTCGAACGTGCGGTCCGAGCTGGCCCCCATGTGATATTTGACGTCGCCCGAGCCCTCGATGTCCGACGGCACGGTCGAGCCGCCCTGGAATTCGTGGAAGATGGCGCGGTAGGGCTTGCCCATGACCGCGGCCAGGACGTTCAGACGGCCCCGGTGAGCCATCCCGAGCACGATCTCGTCGACGCCCAGGTTGCCGCCGCGCTTGATGACCTGCTCCAGCGCCGGAACCATCGCCTCGCCGCCGTCCAGGCCGAAGCGCTTGGTGCCGGGAAAGCGCTTGTGCAGGAAGCGCTCGAAGGTCTCGGCCTCGATCAGCTTGTTCAGGATGGCCAGCTTGCCTTCCCGGGTGAAGGCGTTGGCCTGGAGCTTGTCCGGCCCCTCGACCCGCTCCTGGAGCCAGGATTTCTCCTCCGGCTCGGCGATGTGCATGTACTGGATGCCGAGGTTGCCGCAGTAGGTGCGGCGCAGGATCTCCAGCACCTCGCGGATGGTGCCGGTCTCCAGCCCCAGCACGCCGTCCAGGAAGATCGGGCGGTCGAGATCGGCGGCGGTGAAGCCCCAGAATTCCGGCGTCAGCTCGGCGTTCTGGACCGGCGGCTCGATGCCCAGCGGGTCGAGGTTCGCCTGCAGATGCCCCCGGATGCGATAGGCGCGGATCAGCATCAGCGCCCGGATGGAGTCGTGCGCGGCGGCGCGCACGTCGGCGGCGCCCAGCCCCTGGGGCTGAGGGGCGGCGGCGGCCTCGGCCTTGGCGGGCTTGCCCTTGGGGGCGGGCGGCTGCGGCCAGCGGCCGTCGAACACGGCGGTGGCCTCGGTCGGCTCGGTCGCGGTGGAGCGGCCCCAGGCGCCGGCGCGGGCGTTCTGGCGCACCACCTCGGCGTGGTCGCGCAGCTGGTCGAAGAAGGCGCGCCATTCCGCCGAGACCGACGCGGGATCGTCGGCCCATTTGGCGTGGAGCTCTTCGATGAAGGCGGCGTTCGCGCCGTAGAGGAAGGAGGTCTCGGCGAAGACCTGGTTCAGCCGGCCGGCGTCGTCAGCCATCTTGTTTCGTCAGTCCCTTCGGGTCGCGCGCGCACGTCCGCGCGGAGGCGACCGGCCCATATAGGCGCTGTTTCCTTATGGGTCATGACCGAATGGAGGCGAAATCGTCCAATTGCGACGTTCCAGCCGCGCTGTGGCCCAAATGTCTGACAATTGAGCCGCGAGCGCGGCTTCGTCTCAGCCCTTCAGCACATCGACCAGGGTCTTGCCCAGGCGCGCGGGCGAGGGCGAGACCCGAATGCCCGCCGCCTCCATGGCCGCGATCTTGGACTCCGCGTCACCCTTGCCGCCCGAGACCACCGCGCCGGCGTGGCCCATGGTGCGGCCCTTGGGCGCCGTACGGCCCGCGATGAAGCCGGCCATCGGCTTCTTGCGGCCCTTCTTCGCCTCGTCGATCAGGAACTGGGCGGCGTCTTCCTCGGCGCTGCCGCCGATCTCGCCGATCATGATGATGGATTCCGTGGCGTCGTCGGCCAGGAACATCTCCAGCACGTCGATGAACTCGGTGCCCTTGACCGGGTCGCCGCCGATGCCGACGGCGGTCGTCTGGCCCAGGCCCTCGTTGGTGGTCTGGAACACCGCCTCATAGGTCAGGGTGCCCGAGCGCGACACGATGCCGACGTTGCCCTTCTTGAAGATCGAGCCCGGCATGATGCCGATCTTGCACTCGTCCGGCGTCAGGATGCCCGGGCAGTTGGGGCCGAGCAGCCGCGAGTTCGAGCGGTCCAGGCGCGCCTTGACCCGCACCATGTCCAGCACCGGGATGCCCTCGGTGATGCAGACGATGAAGGGAATCTCGGCGTCGATGGCCTCGATGATGGCGTCCGCGGCGCCCGCCGGCGGCACATAGATCACCGAGGCGTCCGCGCCGGTCTTCTCGCGCCCCTCGGCGACCGAGGCGAAGATCGGCAGGGTCTCGCCCTTGGAGCCGGTCCAGGTCTCGCCGCCCTTCTTCGGGTGGATGCCGCCGACCATCTGCGTGCCGTGATAGGCCAGCGCCTGTTCGGTGTGGAAGGTGCCGGTCTTGCCGGTCAGGCCCTGGACCAGGACCTTGGTGTTCTTGTCGACGAGAATGGACATGTCGAGTTCTCAGGTTCCTTGGTCTGGGCTCAGGCGACGGCGGCGACGATCTTCTGCGCCGCGTCGTCCAGGTCGTCGGCGGCGGTGATGCGCAGGCCGGATTCGTTCAGAATCTTCTTGCCCAGCTCGGCGTTGGTGCCCTCCAGGCGTACGACCAGCGGCACCTGCAGCCCGACCTCCTTCACCGCCGCGACCACGCCCTCGGCGATGACGTCGCAGCGCATGATGCCGCCGAAGATGTTGACCAGGATACCCTCGACGCGCGGGTCGGCGGTGATGATCTTGAACGCCGCCGCGACCTTCTCCTTCGACGCGCCGCCGCCGACGTCGCAGAAGTTGGCCGGCTCCTTGCCGTACAGCTTGATGATGTCCATCGTCGCCATGGCCAGGCCGGCGCCGTTGACCATGCAGCCGATGTTGCCGTCCAGCGCGACATAGGCGAGGTCCCACTTCGAGGCCTCGATCTCCTTGGCGTCCTCTTCGGTCTCGTCGCGCAGGGTCTTGATGTCGTCGTGGCGGAACAGCGCGTTGCCGTCGAACGAGACCTTGGCGTCCAGCACCCGCAGATGGCCGTCGGTCATGACGATCAGCGGATTGACCTCCAGCAGGCTCATGTCGGTGTCGACGAACGCCTTGTAGAGCGCCGGGAACAGCGACTTCGCGTCCTCGGCCGCCGCGCCGTCCAGACCGTAGGCGGCGACGATCTGAGCCACATCGGCGTCCGTCACGCCGGCTTCGGGGTCGATGGCCAGGGTGACGATCTTCTCGGGCGTGTCGTGGGCGACCGCCTCGATGTCCATGCCGCCCTCGGTCGAGATGACGAAGGCCACGCGGCCGACCGAACGATCGACCAGCAGCGAGCAGTACAGCTCCCGGGCGATGTCGGCGCCGTCCTCGATGTAGAGGCGGTTGACCTGCTTGCCGGCCTCGCCGGTCTGGGCGGTCACGAGCGTGTTGCCCAGCATGTCCTTCGCGTGGGCGACGACCTCCTCGATCGACTTGGCCAGCCGCACGCCGCCCTTGGCGTCGGGGCCCAGTTCCTTGAACTTGCCCTTGCCGCGGCCGCCGGCGTGAATCTGGGACTTCACCACATAGAGCGGTCCGGGAAGCTGACGGGCGGCCGCCTCGGCCTCGTCGACGGAGGTGATGGCCACGCCCTGGGCCACCGGCGCGCCATAGCCCTTCAGGACCTGCTTGGCCTGGTACTCGTGGATGTTCATGGATGTCGCCCGATCGTGGGGAGGAAGGTCGCGGGCGCTTATAGGCGGCGCGCCTTCGGCGACGCAACACCGCCGGTCGATCAGCCGCCGATCAGAGCGAGGCGCCGATCGCGACCAGGACGACGACGAGCAGCACGGCCCCGACGCCGTACCAGACCGCGGGGGTCAGTCGCACCCCGATGCCGCCGGAATCCGGCTGGGTCGGCAGCGGGCGGCGTCCCTCGCCCGGGTCGGCGCGCGACGGCGAGGAGGCTCCGCCCGCCTCTTCATCGACCCCGAGGGGCGCCAGGCCCGGGTCCGCGACGGGCGTGGCGGCGTTCGGCCGGTCGCGCCAGTGATCGTCCTTGTCGGTCAGGAGGTTCGCCATCCTGTTCGAACCCCGCGGAGCGGGGCCGGTTCCGCTCAGACCTCGAAGACGCGATACGGGGTTTCGCCCAGCGTCCTCAGCACCGGCAGGGCGACATTATAAACCGGCACGCCGCGGTTGGTGGTCCCGGCGGGGGCGCCGCGGTGGGCGTGGCCGTGCACCACCAACTTGACGTTGTCGTAGCGGTCGATGGTCTCCGCCAGCCTCGACGAGCCCAGGAAGGCGTGGATTTCGGGCGGTTCGCCGATGACCGTTTCGGCGATCGGGGCGTAGTGAAGCAGGACCACGGCCCGTTCCGTCCGCAGCGTCCGGATCGAGGTCTCGATCTGGTTGGCGTCCTCGACCGCCGCCTGGACGAAGGTCTTGATCGAGGACTCTCCGAAGGCGCTCAGCATGTAGCGGCCGAAGCCGCCGACGAAGCCCTTGCCGCCGGCGAACCCGACCCCCTCGATCTCATGGGCGCGGCCGTCGCCGATCATCCTCACCCCCGCCTCGCACAGCATCTCCATCACCACTTCAGGCTGGCCGCACTCGTGCTCGTGGTTGCCCATGACGCCGACCATCGGGATGCGGCAGCGGCGGATGTCCTCGGCCAGGATCTCGACCTCGCGGGTCTTGCCGAAGTTGACCAGGTCGCCGCACAGGCACAGCACGTCGGCGTCCTCATGCACCCGCTCGAACAGGTCGCGAAAGGGATGCGGCCCGGAGCCCTCGCCTACGTGAAGGTCGCCGACGGCGGCGACGCGCAGCTTGCGGTCCGGCCCGGCGCCCAGCCCCGGCTGGGGCGTCTGGGGATCAGTGGACGGGGTCATGGCGCTCCTCCAGCCCCTTGCCCACCACGTCGCCGAAGCCCCATTCGGAGATGTCGGCGATGTAGTCGCGCGGGCTGAACAGCCGGCCGCGACAGACCTTGACCCGGGGCGGCGGCAGGGCGACCTGCGCGGCCAGCCGCTCCGCGAGCTCGGTCATCAGCCAGCCGGGCACCCGGTCCCGCTCGGTCGGATAGGCGAAGCGGAAGTTCAGCAGGTGCGCCATCAGCACCTCCCAGTAGAGGTCCATCTGGTTCAGCAGGCTCCTCCAGTCGATCGACTCCGCCTGTTTCAGGATGACGTGGTTCACGTCGGCGCCGTCGTAGCGATAGCGGTCCTGGATGAAGGCCTTGGACAGGATCAGCGCGGTCGGCGGCGTGATCTCGACCTCATGGCCGTAGACGGTGATCCGGTCGCCGCCGAACCAGCTGTCGTTGACCGCGATGGTGCCGTTGGACATGGCGAAGATGACGTCGAAGAAGTGCTTCTCGTCCTTCCAGACCTTGGCGATCCAGCGCTCGTCCTCGACGTCGGTGCGGTACCCGCGCGCCTTGAAGAAGGCGAGGATGCGGGGGTAGTCCCCGGGCTTGCAGAAGACGTCCAGGTCCTTCGTCGGCCGCCGGATGCCGGTGTAGGCGGCCACCGCATAGGTGCCGGACAGCAGGAACGGAATGCCCGACTCCTTCAGCAGGCGGAGGGACTCTTCGTAGAAGTCGAGCGCCTCGGGCGGGGGTTCGAAGGTGGGGTCCGCGAGCACGTCCGACATCGGTGAAGTCTCTGTTCCGGGAAGGGTTCGGGAACGGACGGCTTGACGCTCCGGTTCCGCCCCGCTTCAGCTTGGCCGCCAGACGGAAGGACGCTCCCCATGCGCACGCCCCTCGCCGCCCTCGCCGCCGCCGCCGGCCTGTGGTCGGCCGCCCCCGCGCTCGCCCAGACGACCCCGACCGCCATCCCGGCGGACATGCAGGTGCTGTTCTGGCCCGCCGAGCGGCGCGAGCGCGACCTGCGGCGCATGCCCGAGCTGATTCCGCACGCGCGGATCGAGCCCTCGCCCATTCCCCGGCCCCTGCCCCCGGGCGCGCCGCTGGACTTCGATCCGGAGCCCTACATGCAGGCCGAGCGGGTGGCCGGGCTCCTGGTGCTCCAGGATGGTCGCATCCGGATGGAGCGCTACGGACTGGGCATGACGCCCCAGGATGTCTGGGACAGCTTCTCCATGACCAAGTCGCTGACCTCGACCCTTGTCGGCGCGGCCATCGAGGACGGCTTCATCGACAGCGCCTACGATCCGATCGATCGCTATGTCCCCGAGCTCGCGGGCAGCGTCTACGAGGGCGTGCCCCTGGCCAGCGTGCTGACCATGACCTCGGGCGTGCGGTGGAACGAGGATTACACCGACCCGACGTCCGACATCGCCCGCTTCTATCTGACGCCGCCCCCCGCCGAGATGGACGCCACGGTCGCCTATCTGCGCGGGCTGGAGCGGGCCCATCCGGTCGGCGAGCGCTGGCACTACAACACCGGCGAGACGAACCTGATCGGGGTGCTGGTGGCGCGAGCGACCGGGCAGCCCTTGGCCCGGTATCTCAAGGCCAAGATCTGGGACCCCGCCGGCATGGAGAGCGCGGCCTTCTGGATGCTGGACGCCCAGGGTCGCGAGTCGGGCGGCTGCTGCGTCTCGGCCACGCTCAGGGACTGGGGCCGCGTCGGGCAGATGGCGCTGGAGCAGGGGGCCGTGCCCGGCGGCCAGATCGCCAGCCGCCGCTGGTTCGAGCGCGCGACCTCCGAGATGGTCGATTTTCCGGACTCCGAGCGGGGCTACGGCGCCCAGTGGTGGACGCGGGCCGGGGACTTCGAGGCCGTGGGCATCTTCGGCCAGATGATCCACGTGGACCCGGACCGCAGGCTGGTGGTGGTGCTTCTCTCGTCGTGGCCGACGGCGATCGGATCGGCGCGTTCCGAGGCCCGGACCGCGTTCCTGGACCAGCTGAAGGCGGCGTTGGACGCCCAGCCCGGCGACTGACCCGGCTTCGGCTTATCCCCAGATCGACACAAGATGTTGATGCTGTGGGTGCGGCGACATCTACCTGTAGCCAAAGTCGGCGTTTTGCGGTTCAGTGGCCGAGTCCCCGCTTCGCCACGGTTCCAGCCATGAACGCCATCACCCCGATCACGCCCGCCCTGCCCGGCCTGCTGACGCCGTCGGCCGCCTACAAGCCGTTCCGGTACCCCTGGGCCTTCGACATGTGGAAGAAGCAGCAGCAGGTCCACTGGATGCCCGAGGAGGTGCCCCTGGGCGAGGACTGCAAGGACTGGGCGGCCAAGCTGGACGACGGCGAGCGCAACCTGCTGACCCAGATCTTCCGCTTCTTCACCCAGGCCGACATCGAGGTCCAGGACAACTACATGGAGCGCTACGGTCGGGTGTTCAAACCGACCGAGGTCAAGATGATGCTGGCGGCCTTCGCCAACATGGAGACCATCCACATCGCGGCCTACGCCCTGCTGCTCGAGACCATCGGCATGCCCGAGGCGGAGTTCGGCGCCTTCATGGAATACGAAGCCATGAAGGACAAGCACGACTACATGGGCCAGTTCGGGGTCGAGACCGAGGCCGACATCTGCCGGACGCTGGCGATGTTCGGCGGCTTCTCCGAGGGGCTTCAGCTGTTCGCCAGCTTCGCCATGCTGATGAACTTCCCGCGCTTCAACAAGATGAAGGGCATGGGCCAGATCGTCAGCTGGTCGGTGCGCGACGAGAGCCTGCACTGCGAGGGCATCATCAAGCTCTACCACGCCTTCAACAAGGAGACGGGCGCGGTCACCAAGGCCGTGGCCGACGACATCGTGGACTGCTGCAAGCACGTCATCACGATGGAGGACAAGTTCATCGACCTGGCCTTCGAGCAGGGCCCGGTGCAGGGCATGACCCCGGACGACATCAAGGCCTACATCCGCTTCATCGCCGACTGGCGGTTGCGCCAGCTGAAGCTGCCGGAGGTGTTCGGCGTGACCGAGAACCCGCTGCCCTGGCTTCAGGCCCTGCTGTCGGGCGTCGAGCACGCCAACTTCTTCGAGGCCCGCGCGACCGAATACTCCAAGGCCGCCACCAAGGGCGCCTGGCACGGCGCCGAGGGCGTGTGGGACAGCTTCGACGCCCTGATGAAGAAGCGCGCGGAGACGGCGGAGGCCTAAACCACCAACCCCCGCGCCGCCTCCAGGTCGGCGGGATTGTCGACGGACAGGGGCGCGTCGGCGACGACGGCGGCGCGGATCGTCAGGCCCATCTCCAGCGCCCGCAGCTGCTCCAGCTTCTCGCGGCGCTCGAGCGGCGAGGGCGGGGCGGCGCAGAAACGGTCCAGCGCCTCGCGGCGGTAGCCGTAGACCCCGATGTGGCGCCACACCGGACCGTCGCCGTAGAGCGTCGATCGGGTGAAATAGAGGGCGCGGCCGCGGTCGGCGCCTTCCGGCAGGGCCAGCACCGCCTTGACCACGTCGGGGTTCGCGCGGTCCGAGGGATCGGCTTCGGCGGCGACAAGGGTGGCGATGTCGCCGCCCTCGGCGAGCAGCTCCACGCACAGGGTCGAGGTCGAGGGATCGGCGAACGGCATGTCGCCCTGAAGGTTCACGACGGCGTCGTGGCGGCGTTCGGGGTCCAGCGCGTCGAGCGCCGCCCGGACCCGGTCCGAGCCGGACGGCAGGGCGGGATCGGTCAGGATAGCCTCGCCGCCCGCCGCGCGCACGACCTCGACGATCTCGGCGTCCCCGGCGGCGACCGCGACCCGCAGGCCGGAGGCGGCGGCCTGCTCATGGGCCCTCAGGATCATCGGCTTGCCGCCGATGTCGGCGAGCGGCTTGCCCGGCAGACGGGTGGCCGCCATCCGCGCGGGGATCACGACGATGGGGTTCATATGGACCTCCGGAGGAGCGGGGCCGGGCGTGCGGCGCCGGGGCGCCTTCCGACCGGTTGCGAAGGCCGCGCTAGCGTGCAACAGACGCCCACGCAACAGGCCGCGCGTGGAACGTCCGGCCGGATCAGTCATGACGGGAAGCGACGACGCGGATGAGCGGCGATCTGAAGTGGAACAAGATTTTCGGCGCGGGCCTGGCGACGGCTCTCGCGATCGTCGGCGTGCAGCAGGTCACGAGCGCCCTCTACGCCTCCGAGCCGCCCGAGAAGATGGGCTACTTCATCGACGCGCCGGAAGAGGCCGCGGGCGGCGCTGAAGAGGAGCTGCCGCCGGATTGGGGCACGGTGCTTCCGGTCGCGGATCTCGCCGCAGGCGAAGCGGCCTTCGCGCGCTGCCAGGCGTGCCACACGATCAACCAGGGCGGCGCCAACGGCATCGGCCCCAATCTCTATGGCGTCGTCGGCGGGCCGGTCATGCACGCCGCAGGCTTCGCCTATTCCGACGCGTTCCAGGCCCACAGGGGCGAGGCTCCGACTTGGACCTACGACGAGCTCGACGCCTTCATCACCGCGCCGCAGCGGCACATCTCGGGCACCAAGATGTCCTTCGCGGGCATTCGGGACACCGAAACCCGCGTCAACCTGATCGCCTACCTGCGGGCTCAGGGCTCGACGGGCTATGCGATCCCGGCGCCCGACCCCAGCCGCCAGCCCGGCGCCGCTCCGGCCGAGGGCGAGGTCCCGGCGGAAGGCGCCGCCGAGGGCGCGGCGGTCGAGGCCGGCGCGCCGACCACCGGCACAGGCCCGCAGGCGCCGGTCGCCGGTCCGGGCGCGGCTCCGACCCTCGAGCAGGACGTCGCGCCGCCGGCGTCGGACAGCGCCCCGCGCGGCGGCTGATCGGCTCTGAAAATCCGATGTTCAGAAGGGCGATCCGACCGGGTCGCCCTTTTCAGGTGGCCGCGTGGTTGACGCGGAGGCGGGTCAGACGCGTCGGAAGACCGGCGCCTCGGTCGTCGCGCCCAGCAGTCCCGCCAGCGGTTCGACGGTGACCGCCAGGGCCGTGGGGCTGGCGTGCGCCACCCGCTCACCGTCGACCAGTACGCCCGCCTGGCCGCTCCAGAACATCAGGTCGCCGCGCCGAAGGTCGCCGCGCTGGACCGCACGGCCCAACTCGCGCGCCTGCGCCTCGGCGTGTCGCGGACAGCCCAAGCCGCAGGCGTAGAGCGCCTGCTGAACCAGGGCGGCGTCGTCGAGGCCCAGGCTCTCGCGCCCGCCCCACTGATAGGGCGCCCCGACGAAGCGCTCGGCCACCTCGGCGGGGTCGCGCTCGAACTCGAGGAAGTCCTTCAGGTGCGCGCGGGCGATGAACCCGGCCCGTTCCACCTCGATGAACTCGCCGGCCTCGGCGCGCGCGGTCACGAGCGCGTTGAGGCTGAGCAGCATCGTCGGCTGGCTTCGCGCGTCCGGCTCGGCCCAGGCGTAGGTGCGGATCGCGGCGACGCGGTGGGTCGGGGCGATCACGGGCGCGGACAGGGCGGCGGCCTCGATCCACCCGACGACGCCGTCGCGACGGGCGCGGCCGAAGCACCAGCCGTCGATCTCCTCCAGCACGTCGAACAGCTCGCCGAAGATCAGCTGATCCCGCTGGCGACCGTCGTCCTCGGGCGCCTCCCGCACCGGGGCGGCGGCGACGGAGGCCTGCATGGCTTCGGGCGCGCGATAGGCCTGCGCGGGCAGCACGCCTTCCAGCTCGAGCGCGGCCAGGCCGTCGCGGGCCAGGATCGTCTCCGGGTCGGGGATGGGCTCTGGGATCAACGGCGCGGCTCGGGGTCTCGGACTCTCCTGCTACGCGCCGAAGCCGAAGGGCGCGTTAACGGCCGCCCCGATCAGCGGGGATAACGGGCCTTCAGCATCTGATAGGCCGCGCGCATCCCTTGCGCCTCGCCGCCCTCGGGCCAACCGGGGCGCCCGCGCGGGTTCCAGGCGAAGACGTCCAGGTGCGCCCAGGCGCCGGTCGTCGGCGCGAACCGCTGCAGGAACAGGGCGGCGGTCACCGATCCGGCCTGGGCCCAGCCGGCCGGATCGTTCCTCAGGTCGGCGATCTCGGCCTCCACCGCCGCGCGGTAGCCCGGCCACAGGGGCATGCGCCACACGGGATCATCGACCTCAGCGGCCGCCGACAGCAACGCCGCCGCCAGGGCTTCGTCGTCGGTGTAGAGCGGCGGCAGTTCGGGCCCGAGCGCGATGCGGGCCGCCCCGGTCAAGGTGGCGAAGTCGAGCGTCAGGTCCGGCGCGTGCTCGCCCGCCCGCGTCAGGGCGTCGGCCAGGATCAGGCGCCCTTCCGCGTCGGTGTTGCCGACCTCCACCGTCAGCCCCCGGCGGGTGGCGAGGATGTCGCCCGGCCGGAAGGCGTCGCCGGAGATGGCGTTCTCCACGGCCGGGATGATCACGACGAGTCGCACGGGCAGGTCGGCCTGCATGATCAGCCGGGCGAGGCCCAGCACATGGGCGGCCCCGCCCATGTCCTTCTTCATGTTGCGCATGCCGGCGGCCGGCTTGATGTCCAGGCCGCCGGTGTCGAACACCACCCCCTTGCCGACCAGCGCCACCAGCGGACGCTCGGTCCGGTCCAGCCGCCAGCCGATCTCGATCAGGCGCGGGGCCCGTCGGGCGTCGGCGGCGCGGCCGACGGCGTGGATCGCCGGATAGTTCGCCTCCAGCAGGGCGTCGCCCGTCGTGACGGAACAGTCGGCGCCGTGCGCCTCGGCGATCTCGAGGGCGATGGTCTCGATCTGCAGCGGGCCCATGTCGGCGGCCGGGGTATCGACCATCTCCCGCACCAGGGTCGCAGCGGCGGCGACGCGCCGGACCTCGTCGGCGTCCACGCCGTCCGGGGCGACCAGCCGCGGAGCCGCGGCGTCGGCCCGGGCCTTGTAGCGATCGAACCGATAGGCGCCGAGGGCGAAGGCGGTCGCCGCCCGGGTCGCTTCGGCGGCCTTCAGCCCCTCGAGACGCCAGGGGCCCGCGGGCAGTCGCGCGGCCAGGGCGCGGCAGGACGCCGGCTCGAACCGGTCTCCGATCCCGAACAGGGCCTCGACGGGCGCGCCGTCGGGGCCGGGCGCGATCAGCAGCTGCCCCGCCTTGCCCTTGAAGCCGTTCGCCTCGGCCCAGACGGCGGTCGCCCCGGCCAGCGTCCCGTCCAACGCCGCGTCGGGACCGACGAGACGGATCGGGCGGGCGTCGGGGGTCGAGGGGACGAAGGGGTCGTGGGCGGGCATGGCGTCCTATCGGCGAGACCTGTTCCGTTAACCGTCGATTGACGGCGGCGCGCGATTCTCGACGACGAACCATCGGCCGTCGTCCGATCCGAGCGGAACCCATGTCGCGCAGCCCCGTCAACGCCGCAACCACCCTCGTCGCCGCCGTGGCGATCCTCGCGGCCCCCGGCGTCGCCCAGGCCCAAGCTCAGGACCCGGCTCCGCCTCAGGCGCCGGGCGTCGCTCCCCGGGTCCCGCCCGCGCCCGCGTCGCCCGAGCGCCGCGCGGAGATGCAGCGCGCGGACGCCCTGACCCGTTCGGTGTTCTGGCGCGGCGAGCTGGAGACCAATCCGGCCGACGTCGAGGCGGCGCTGAACCTGGCCGACGCCCTGATCGCCCTGGGACAGGCCGAGCAGGCCGCCGCCGTCGCGGACGCGGCCCTGCTGGCCCTGCCGAACCACCGGGATCTGCTGTTGATGGCCGGCCGGGCCCACATCGCCCGGGGCCAGGCCTTCTACGGGGTCGCCTCCCTGGAGCGCGCGCGGGACCTGGAGCCGTCGGACTGGCGGGCCTGGTCGCTTCTGGGCGTGGCCTATCAGCAGGTGCGGCGCTCCGCCGACGCGGAGGCCGCCTGGGCGCAGGGTCTCGTTCTGGCGCCGGACAATCCCACGCTCCTGGCCAATGTCGCCATGGCGCGGCTGACGGCCGGGGATCCGGTGGAGGCCGAGGCGCTGTTGCGGCGCGCGGTCGCCCAGCCGGGCGCCGGCCTCAAGGTCAGTCAGAACCTGGCTCTGGTCCTGGGCCTTCAGGGCAAGACCGGCGAGGCGGAGCAGCTGCTGCGCCGCAACCTGCCGCCCGACCAGGCCGACGCGAACCTGGCCTGGCTCCGCGCCCAGACCGGCGCGACCGGACCGCAGCGGCCGCGTACCTGGGACTCGTTGCAGGGCGGTTGATCGCCGGTTTCTGCGCCTGCGTCACATCTCTGTCGCCGATCCGTCACCGGGCCGTGAGGCCTCTTGCGCCGCGCCTGCGCTAATGAGCGGCTCCAGCCCATGGGGGGCGACATGGCGGCGAATCCGTCCGCAGTCGGAAGAGACCGGCTGACCGTACGGGTCGCGCGCCGGCAGAAGGACCGGCCCTTGATCCAGCTCCCGACCGCCGCCCGACGCCCGCTGGCCGCCGGCATGGCCGCGCTGATCGCCGCCGCCGCGCCGCTGTCCACGGCCCCGGCCCTGGCCCTCGTTCAGGCGCGTCAGACGCTGAACGTGCAGGGCGCCGACATCCGCGCCTTCATTCAGGACATCGCGCGCTCGACCGGCCGCACCTTCATCGTCGATCCGGCGGTGACCGGAACGGTGACGGTCACCAGCGACCGGGCCCTGACCAGGAGCGAATTGTTCGAAGTGTTCCTGTCGACCCTGCGCGCCAATGGGCTGGTGGTGACGCCGACCTCGTCCGGCGCCTACCGCATCAGCCCGGCGGCGGGCGCGGCCCAGGGCCCGGCGACGGTCGGGGCGGAGCGGTTCGCCACCGAGGTCTTCGCCCTTCGACACATCGACGCCTCCTCGGCCGCCGAGACCATCCGGCCGCTGGTCGGGCCGCAGGGCCAGGTGCTGGCCAACCCCGCGGGCAACAGCGTGGTGGTCGCCGACTTCGCCGACAACCTGGCGCGCATCCGCGCCCTGATCGGCCGCATCGACGTGGATCGCGCCGCCTTCGAGGTCATCACCCTGGACAACGCCTCCGCGCGCGAGATCGCGGGGGTGCTGGACGAGGCGATGGCGGGGCCGGGCGGCACGCCGGGCCTGGTCAACATCACGCCTGTGCTCAGCTCCAACTCGATCGTTCTGCGCGGCGATCCGGCGGCGGTGGCGCGGGTGGCGGGGCTGGCCCGGGACCTCGACGTGCGCGCCTCGAACGCCCAGGACGTGCAGGTGGTCTTCCTGGAGAACGCCGACGCCCAGCAACTGCTGCCCGTGTTGCAGGAGATCGTGGGCCAGCCGGTCACCCAGCGCGGGGCCGGGGAGTCCTCGGTGTCGGCCGAGACGCCGGCGAGCCAGGGCGGTCAGGCCGTGGTCGCCGCGGCGACTCCCCAGGCCCCGAACGGCGAGCGCCGCGCGACCGTCGCGCGGGTGCCGGGCGCCAACGCCCTCGTCATCTCCGCCTCGCCGGAAATGCAGCGGACTTTGGCCGAGGTGATCCGTCGCCTGGACAGCCCGCGCCAGCAGGTCCTGGTCGAGGCCATCGTGGTCGAGCTGACCGACCAGGCGCTGCGCGAGCTCGGCGTCCAGTGGGCGGCGGCGGGCGAGGACGGCAATCCCCTGTTCGCCACCAGCTACGCCAACTCGTCCACGCCCCTGACGGTGATCGGCGGCGCGGTGGGCGCGAACGAGCTGGACGAGGATGATCCCGTGCGCCAGGGCGTCCAGGAAGCCGCGCTGAACAGCCTCCTGAACCTCAACGGCTTCGCGGGCGGCGGCGGGGTCCAGATCGGCGACGTGCTGCTGAGCGCCATCGTCAACGCGGTGAAATCCGACACGGGCTCCAACATCCTGTCCACCCCGTCGCTGGTGACCCTGGACAATGAGGAGGCGGAGATCCTGGTCGGCCAGGAGATCCCGATCACCACCGGCCAGACGCTCCTGGACGGCCAGTCCAACCCCTTCACCACCACCGAGCGCCAGGACATCGGGGTGAAGCTGACGGTCCGGCCCCAGATCAACGCCGGGGGGTCGATCACCCTGAACGTCCGCCAGGAGGTGTCCTCCATCAACCGGTCGCTGACCGCCTCGGCGACCGATCTGGTGCTGAACAAGCGCGAGCTGGAGAACACCCTGGTCATCGGCGACGGCGAGATCGCGGTCGCGGGCGGGCTCCTGTCGCAGACCGAGACGATCAGCGCCGACCGGGTGCCGTTCTTCGGCGACATTCCCGGCCTGGGCGTGCTGTTCCGCTCCACGTCGAGGTCGAACGAGCGGACCAATCTGGTGATCTTCATCCGCCCGACCATCCTGCGGTCGCCGGCCGACGCGCGCCGCGTGTCGGCGAACCGCTACGACTATCTGCGCGGGCAGCAACTGGCCATCGATCCCGAGGCCGAGCCGTCGATCGACGCGATGCTGAGGGACTATATCCGCGCCCAGCCGCCCGTCGCCCCGACGACGATCGACGCCCCGCCGCAGGGGGCGACGGCGCCAGTCGCCCCCGTCGAGGGTCGTTCGATCCCGTGATCACCCTGGTCGATCCGACCCTGCCCTATGGGTTCGCCAAGCGGCACGGCGTGATCCTGATCGACGCCGGCGACGCCGTGGCGCGCGTGGCCCTGCGGCAGGGCGCCGATCCCCTGGCCGTCGTCGAGGCGCGCCGGGTGATCGGCCGGCCGCTGTCGATCGAGGTGCTGGAGCGGGCGGCCTTCGACCGGCGGCTGTCGGAGGTCTACGCCGACGACGGCTTCTCCAGGGGCGATGACCTGGACATGCCCTCGGGCCTCGACGGTCTTGTGGACGACATCCCCGCCGCCGCCGATCTTCTGGACACCACCGACGACGCCCCGATCATCCGCCTGATCAACGGCGTCATCGCCGAGGCGGTGCGCGTCGGGGCGTCCGACATCCACATCGAGCCCTACGAGCAGGCGCTGGTCGTGCGGCTGCGCGTCGACGGCGTGCTGCGCGAGGTGCTGAACCTCAATCCGCGCGTGACGCCGCTGCTGGTCAGCCGGGTCAAGGTGATGGCCAGGCTGGACATCGCCGAACGGCGCGTGCCCCAGGACGGGCGCATCCCCCTGACGCTGGGGGGCAAGACGCTGGACGTGCGGGTCTCCACCCTGCCGTCGCGGGCGGGCGAACGGGTCGTGCTGCGGATCCTGGACAAGGACCAGGCGGGGCTGGGCCTGAAGGACCTGGGCATGGGCGATCGGGCGCTGTCGGCCTTCGAGGGCGCGCTCCGGGAGCCGAACGGCATCATCCTGGTCACGGGGCCGACCGGCTCGGGCAAGACCACCAGCCTCTATGCGGGCCTACAGCGCCTGAACGACGGTCAGCGCAACATCCTGACGGTCGAGGATCCGGTCGAATACGCCGTGGACGGGGTGGGCCAGACCCAGGTCAACGCCAAGGTCGGCATGACCTTCGCCGCGGGCCTGCGCGCAATCCTCCGGCAGGACCCGGATGTGGTGATGGTCGGCGAGATCCGGGACGCGGAGACGGCCGGCATCGCCGTGCAGGCGGCCCTGACCGGCCATCTGGTGCTGTCGACCGTCCACACCAACGACGCGGCGGGCGCCGTGACGCGGTTGCGCGACATGGGGGTGGAGCCGTTCCTCTTGGCCTCCACGCTCAGGCTGATCGCGGCCCAGCGGCTGGTGCGGCGGCTGTGCCCGACCTGTCGCCGGGCCGAGCCCGCCGACGCGGCGACGGCGAAGCTGATCGGCGTGAAGACGGGTCAGACCGTCTGGCGGCCCCAGGGCTGCGCCGAGTGCAACCAGACCGGCTACGTCGGCCGGATCGGGGTCTATGAGGTCATCCGGGTCGACGACGCCGCGCGTCGTCTGATCGCCGAGGACGCGGGCGAGGACGCGCTGGTCGCCGCCGCCCTGAAGCCGGGCGAAAGCCTCTCGGGCCAGGCGCGGGCGCTGGTGCTCGAGGGCGTCACCAGCGTCGAGGAGGCCGTGCGTGTCTCGCGGCAGGAGACCGCCGACGACGGGCGCGAGGCGGCGGCGTGAGCACGGGGTTCGCCTTCACCGCCGTAGATGTCGCGGGCCGCACCCGCACAGGCGTCGTCACGGCCCCGGACGAGACCTCCGCCCGCGCCGAGCTGAGCCGCCGCCGGCTGACGCCGGTCGAGATCGCCCCGGCCGCCCGCGCCGCCGCCGCGGCGGGCGCCCGCAAGGGCGGCGGCCGCATGAGCACAGGCGCCCTGTCGCTGGTCACCCGCCAGCTGGCCACCCTGGTCACCGTCTCGCCGGTCGAGGAGGCGTTGCGCACCCTCACCCTCCAGACCGAGAAACCGGCGCTGAAGGCGATCCTGTCGAACGTGCACACCGGCGTGCTGGAGGGCTATCGCCTGTCCGACGCCATGGGGCGGGAGCCGAAGGCCTTTCCGCCGCTCTACCGCGCGATGGTGGCCGCGGGCGAGGGTTCGGGGGCGCTGTCGCCGATCCTGGAACGGCTGGCCGAGCTTCTGGAGCGCCAGCAGATGATCCGGGGCAAGGTGATCACCGCGCTGGTCTATCCGGCGGTGCTGGCGATCGTGGCTTTGGGCGTCGTCGGCGTGCTGATGGCCTTCGTCGTACCGCGCGTGGTCGAGCAGTTCGAGAGCATGGGCCAGCGCCTGCCCTTGCTCACCCGCATCGTCATCGCCCTGTCCGAGGGCCTGCGTGACTGGGGCTGGCTGCTGATCCTGCTGATGGCGCTGGGCGGCGTCGCCGCCGCCGTGGCGATGCGGAACCCGGACACGCGCCTGAAGGTCGACGGCTGGGTGCTGAAGGCGCCCGTCGTAGGTCGCCTGACGAGGGATCTTCACGCCGCGCGCATGGCCCGCACCCTGTCGATCATGCTGGCGTCCGGCCTGCCGATCCTGGAGGGCCTGACCATCACCGCGCGCACGGTCTCGAACACGGTGCTGAAGGCCTCGACCCACGCCATGGCCGAGGCGGTGCGGGAGGGGGGCGGTCTGTCCGCCGCCATGCGGCGCGCCGACGTCTTCCCGCCGATCCTGGTCTACATGACGGCCTCGGGCGAGAGCAGCGGTCGGCTGGAGACCATGCTGGACCGCGCGGCCGACTATCTGGAGCGGGAGTTCCAGACCTTCACCGCCGTGATGCTGAGCTTTCTGGAGCCCGGCGTGATCGTGGTGATGGGCGGCGTCGTCGCCCTGATCGTGCTGTCGATCCTGCTGCCGATCCTCCAGATCAACACCCTGACCCTAGGCTAGAGACGCGTCATGTTCCGAACGTCCCCAAGACCCGCCCGCCGCGACGGCTTCACCCTGGTGGAGCTGATGGTGGTGATCGTCATCATCGGCCTTCTGGCCACGGTGGTCGCCATCAACGTCCTGCCCAGCCAGGATCGCGCCATGGTCGGCAAGGCCCGCGCCGACATCGCGACCCTGGAACAGGCGGTGGAGACCTATCGCCTGGACAACCTGACCTTCCCCACGGCGCAGCAGGGGCTGCAGGCGCTGGTCAGCGCGCCGTCGGACCTGGCCCAGCCGGAGCGCTACCGCCAGGGCGGCTACATCCGCCGGCTGCCGGAGGATCCGTGGGGCAACCCCTACCAGTACCGTCACCCCTCGGCGCACGGTGGCCAGTTCGACGTCTGGTCCTGGGGTGCGGACGGTCGCGAGGGCGGCGAGGGCAACGACGCCGACATCGGCAACTGGGCCGCCGAATAGGGCGAACCGGATGGACCGCACCCGCCTGATCCTGTTGCCGCCGGTCGCGGGCGATCCCGCCCCGTGGCTGGCCGTCGACGCCGACGGCCGGGTGCTGGAGCGTGGCCAGATCGGCATCGGCGATCCCGCCCCGATCGGCGAGATGCGGAATGTCCTGGTCGTCCCCGGCAGCGAGGTCGTGGTGCGGCGACTGGCGCTGGAGGCGCGCACCGACGCCCAGGCGCGCACGGTCGCCCTCCTGAACCTCAAGGACCAGCTGGCCGGGGAGCCGGAGCGGCTGAACGCGGCTTTGGGACGGGCCGACGAGGCGCCCCGGCTGGTGGCGGCGACGGCGGCGCTGACGCTGCAGACCTGGATCGACTGGTCGGGGGACCTGGGGCTGGCGGCCGACGTGATCCTTCCGGACAGTCTCGTGCCGACGGAGCCGGAGGAAGAGGGCGTCCTGCACGCCGTCCGCTTCGGGCCGCGCGTGGCCTTGCGTGGCCGCGACTTCGCCGCCTCGGTCGAGCCTGACCTGATCGACTGGGTCGCCGCCGGACGCGAGGTCCGGTTGATCGAGCGGGCCGAGGACGTGGAGCGGCTGCTGATCGCCGCGGCGCTGAACCCGCCGCTCAACCTCAGGCCCGGCCCGGCGCCGCGCGCGGCGGCCAGGGGCGACTGGCGGCTGCCGATCGCGCTCGCGGCGGCGCTGGTCGCGTCGCCCCTCGTCATCGCCCTGGCGCAAGGGCTGGACGACGCGGCCGAGGCGCGGCGGCTGGACCGGGAGACGCGGGCGATGGCCGAGGCGCTGTTCCCCGGGCTGCCGCCCGAGGTCGATCCCGCCGCCGAGGCCGGACGTCGCGCCGCCGAGCTGCCGCCGCCCGGCGGACCGGCCGCCGCCGCCGCCGCCCTGTTCGGAGCCATGGAGGCGGTGTCCGACGCGGACCTCGACGCCCTGGTCAGCGACCGGGCCGGCACGCTCCGGGCGACCCTGACCTACGCCTCGCCCACCGACCTGGAGCGGGTCAGGGCGGGGCTCGCCGCGCGCGGCTACGGCCTGACCGAAGAGAATGTGGACGACGGCTCCGGCCGGATCGTCGCCGACGTCATCATCGGGGGAGCCTCATGACGGGGCTGATCGCGCGCGCGCGGAGCTGGTTCGCCGGGCGGTCCGTCCGCGAGCAGCGCATGCTGGCCGGGATGGCGATCGCGCTGGCCCTGTTCGTCGCCTGGTTCGGCGTCGCGGCGCCGATCCTGAACTTCCGCGCCGACGCCGCGCGCGATCTCGCTCGGGCACGCGCGGACCACGCCCTGCTGTCCAGCCTGTCGGGGCGCGGCGCGGGCGACGCCGGCGGGCGCTCGGCGGCCGAGATCCAGAACGTCGCGGGCGCGGGGGCCTCGGGCGCCGGCGTCGTGGCCAGCTTCACGCCGGAGGAGGACGGTTCGGTCCGCTTCGCCGTGACCGGCGCGCGCACGGGTCCGCTGTTCAGCTGGCTGGCGCAGATGGAGCGGGACGGCCTGACCGTGCGCGAACTGGGCGTCACCGAGAACGCCGACGCGACCCTCAAGGCCGAGGGCGTGATCCTGGGCTGAGCTAAAGCCCCAGGGGCCCGTAGAGCCAGGTCAGCCAGACTCCAGCGGTCAGGAAAGTCCCGAACGGCAGTCGGTCGGCCATGTCCACCGGGCGGCGCAGAGCGACGCGCGCCAGCACCAGGCTCAATCCCGCGAGCGACCCGTACAGCAGCACGCTGGGCAGCCCGATCCAGCCGACCCAGGCTCCGGCCGCGCCGAACAGGAACGGATCGCCGCCGCCCAGGCCCTGACGCCGGCGGACCACGGCGTAGAGCCAGCCGACGAGCCAGAGCAGGACGAAACCCGCCGCGACGCCGATGACGCGTCCGCCGAGCGTCTCGGGCGCCAGCAGCCAGGCCGCGACCAGTCCCGTGATCGCCAGGGGCCAGGTGAGGATGTCGGGCAGCCAGAAGTTCTCGGCGTCGACGACGGCGATCAGCAGGAGCTGCCAGCCGAGCACGGCGGTCGCCAGCGCGGGCCACGGCTCGCCCGCGTGATGCAGTCCGGCCCACAGCCCGACCCCCGCCGCCGCCAGCTCTATCAGCGGCAGCCGGGGCGACAGACGGGCCCCGCAGTCCGCCGCGCGGCCCCGCTGGACGACCCAGCTGACCACCGGGATCAGGTTCCACGGCTTCAGCCGCGCGCCGCAGGCGTCGCAGCGCGACGGCGCCAGCACCACGTCCTCGCCTTTGGGCAAGCGGTCCGCGACCAGCCCGATGAAGCTGCCCAGGATCAGTCCCAACCCGGCGAGCAGCAGGGCGACGGTCATCCGTCGCGCAGCAGTTCGTTGACGCCGGTCTTGGCCCGGGTCTGGGCGTCCACGCGCTTGACGATCACGGCGCAGTACAGCGACGGACCGCCGTTGGGGTCGGGAAGGGCGCCGGGCACCACCACCGAATAGGCCGGCACCTCGCCCCGGAACACCTCGCCGGTGGCGCGGTCGACGATCTTGGTCGAACCCGACAGATAGACGCCCATGGCCAGGACCGCGCCCTCGCGCACGATCACGCCCTCGGCCACCTCGGCGCGGGCGCCGATGAAGCAGCCGTCCTCGATGATGGTCGGATTGGCCTGGAGCGGCTCCAGCACCCCGCCGATGCCGGCGCCGCCGGACAGGTGCACGTTCCTGCCGATCTGGGCGCAGGAGCCGACCGTGGCCCAGGTGTCGACCATGGTCCCTTCGCCGACCCAGGCGCCGATGTTCACGAAGCTGGGCATCAGCACGACATTCCGGCCGATGAAGGCGCCCCGGCGAACGATGGCCCCCGGTACGGCGCGGAAGCCGGCGGTCTGGAACTCGGTCGCGGTCATGTCGCCGAACTTGTTGGGCACCTTGTCCCAGAAGGGCCCGAGGCCCGGCGCCGGACTGTTCATGCCCCGGTCGCCGGCGCGCAGGATCTGGTTGTCGTTCAGCCGGAAAGACAGCAGCACCGCCTTCTTCAGCCACTGATGGGTGACCCAGCGCCCGTCGGCGTCGCGTTCGGCCACGCGGGCCTGGCCGGAATCCAGCTGATCCAGGGCGGCGTCCACGGCCTGGCGCACCTCGCCATGAGTCGCGGCGGAGACGTTGGCGCGGTCTTCCCAGGCGGCCTCGATGACGGAGACAAGGTCGTGGCTCATGCGGCGTCCTCAAGGGCGTGCGGGGTCAGGAATGAGATCAGGTCGGGCGTGACGTGGTCGATCCAGTCGCCGACCTCGTGGCCCCGCCCGTCGCCGACCAGGACCGTGGTCATGCCCAGGGCCTTGGCGGGCTCGAGGTTCCTCGGCGTGTCCTCGAAGAACACGGCCCGATGCGGCGCGATATCGAAGCGTTCGAGAAAGCGGCGGAAGGTCGAGGGCGCGGGCTTGGGCGTCAGCTCCATGTCCTCGATGGCGTGGACGCCGTGGAAGCTGTCGGTGACGCCGATCCGGCCGAGCACCCGGTCCGCGTGGCAGCGCGCGCCGTTGGTCAGGACGAAACGGCGGCCGGGGAGCGCGTTCAGCACCTCGGCCAACTCCGGATGCGGCTCCAGGCTGTCCAGCGGCACGTCGTGGACCTCGCGCAGGAAGGCCTCGGGATCGACCTGATAGTTGGCCATCAGGCCGGCCAGGGTCGTGCCGTGCTCGTCCAGGAACTGGCGCTGGAGCGTGCGCGCCTCGTCGGTCGGCAGGCCGACGGCGGCGACCATGAAGGCGTTGATCCGCTCCTGAACCAGTCGCATCACCCCCTGTTCGGGCGGATAGAGGGTGTCGTCCATGTCGAAGATCCAGGCCTCGACGTGCGACAGGTTCGGGCGCGGGCTCATCGCGCCTTCACCATCGTGCCGGCGCCGGTCTCGGTGAACAGCTCCACCAGCATGGCGTGGGGGCGGCGGCCGTCCAGGATGACCACGGCCTCGACCCCGGCGCGCACGGCGGCCATGGCGGTCTGGAGCTTGGGGATCATGCCGCCGGTGGCCACGCCGTCGTCTATCAGGCGCGAGGCGTCGCCGACGGTCATCTGGCGGATGATCTCGCCGTCCGCGCCCTTGACGCCGGGCACGTCGGTCAGCAGCAGCATCCGCTTGGCCTTCAGCGATCCGGCCAGAGCGCCCGCCACCGTGTCGGCGTTGACGTTGTAGGTGCGGCCGTCGGCCGCCACCCCGATGGGGGCCACCACGGGCACCCAGTCCTCGGACTCCGAGGCGATCAGGCCCTTGATCAGCTTGGAATCGACCTTGGTGGGTTCGCCGACGAAGCCCAGGTCCACCTCGTGCTCGATCAGGCTGTCGGGATCCTTCTTCGTCCGGGTGGTCTTCTCGACGGTCAGCAGGCCGGCGTCCTTGCCCGACAGGCCGACGCCGCGCACGTCCGCCTCCTTGCCCGCCATGGTGATCCAGTGGGCGATCTCCTTGTTGACCGCGCCGGACAGGACCATCTCGGCCACCTGCATGGTGTCGGCGTCGGTGACGCGCAGGCCGTCGACGAAGTTCGACTTCACCCCGGCCCGGTCCAGCATGGCGCTGATCTGGGGGCCGCCGCCGTGCACCACGACCGGGTTCACGCCCATGAGCTTCAGCAGCACCACGTCGGCGGCGAACTGTCTGGCGACGGACTCCTCGCCCATGGCGTGGCCGCCGTACTTGATGACGACGGTCTCGCGGTCATAGACCTGGATATAGGGCAGGGCCTCGGCCAGCGTCCGGGCGGTGGCCCAGCCGCGTTCTTCGGATGCGCGGTTCTCTTCGCTCATGGGCGGGCAGATATAGGGGACGCCCGCCCCTGTCACGCCTTCAGGCCGTCAGGGCTCGACGCCCGTGGCGGTCATGATCGCGGCACGCAGTTCGGGAATGCCGTCGCCGTCCTCCGACGACGTCAGGGCGACCTCGGGAAAGGCCGCCGGGCGTTTGGAGACGGCCTTCAGCGTCGCCTCGCGCATGCGCTCGCCCTCGCCCTTCTTGAGCTTGTCCGCCTTGGTCAGGACGATCTGGTAGGACACGGCCGCGAGATCGAGCGCGTCCAGGGCCTCCGTATCCACCGCCTTCAGCCCGTGGCGGGCGTCGATCAGCAGATAGACCCGCTTCAGCGTGACCCGGCCGCGCAGGTAGTCGCGGCCCAGGTTCTGGAAGCGCTTGACCTCGCCCTTGGACGCCTTGGCCCAGCCGTAGCCCGGCAGGTCGACCAGCCGGAGCTTGCCGTCGAGGTCGAAGAAGTTGACCTCGCGCGTGCGGCCCGGCTCGTTGGACGCGCGCGCCAGCCCCTTCATCCCGACCAGCGCGTTGATCAGGCTGGACTTGCCGACGTTCGACCGGCCCGCGAAGGCGATCTCCGGCAGGTCCGGCTCGGGCAACTGCTCGATCTTGGCGCAGCCGAGCATGAAGGTCGCCTGGCGCGCGAACAGGACGCGGGCGGCCTCCAGATGCTCGGGGTCGACCTCGCTCACGCCTTGGCGCCGCGGGCCTTGAGGCGCTCGATGAAGGTGTCGATCGGGTTCTCGGCCTTGAAGCGGTGCATGATGATGTACTGCTGCAGGATCGAGAGGACGTTGTTCCAGGTCCAGTAGATCAGCAGGCCGGCCGCGAACGGGGCCATGATGAAGGTGAACAGGATCGGCATGAAGGCGAAGATCTGGCGCTGCACCGGATCGGGCGCCGGCGGGTTCATCGCCTGCTGCAGCCACATGGTCAGGCCGTAGACGATCGCCAGCACCGACAGACCCAGCGTGAAGCCGCCGGTCGCGTCGCTGCCGATCAGGCCGCCGATGATCGGCGCGGAGTCAGGATCCCAGGGGATCAGGCCGAACAGGTTCCAGATGTTGGACGGATCGCGCGCCGACAGGTCCTGGATCCAGCCGAAGAAGGGCGCGTGCCGCATCTCGATGGTGACGAACAGCACCTTGTAGAGGGCGTAGAAGACCGGGATCTGCACCAGGATGGGCAGGCAGCCCGCCAGCGGATTGATCTTCTCCCGCTGATACAGCGCCATCATCTCCTGCTGCTGCTTCTGCGGGTCGGCCCCGTGCTTCTTCTTGATCTCCTCGAGCTTGGGCGAGAGGGTCCGCATCTTGGACATGCTCTCGTAGGCCTTGTTGGCCAACGGGAACATGATCAGCTTGACCACCACGGTCAGGGCCAGGATCGCCAGGCCGAAGTTGCCCAGGATGCCGAAGAAGAATTCCGTCGTCAGGAAGATCGGCCGGGTCAGGAACCAGAACATCCCCCAGTCGATGGCGTAGACGAAGCGCGGCAGGCCCAGCGCGTCCTCATAGCCGGCGAGGATCTCCTCGCGCTTGGCCCCGGCGAACAGGCGCTGGGTCTCGGTGATCTGGCGGCCGGGGTTGATGGTGACGGCCTCGGCCTGCATGCGGGCGCGGTAGATCGCCTCCGCGCCCTCGCCCCGCACGGTGAGCAGGCCGGTGACCTGTTCGGACTGTTCCGGCAGCACCGCCGCCAGCCAGTATTTGTCGGTGATGCCGAGCCAGCCGCCTGTGGACTCGAATTCCTCGCGCGGGCGCTTGGCCCAGTCGCCGTACTTGATCTGGCGCGTGGTGGCGCCGCCGTCCACGAAGGTGCCGATCGCGCCCTCGTGCAGGATGAACTGCCGTCCCAGGTCCTCCGGGATGCCGTCCCGCTCGACCATGCCGTAGGGGGCGAGCGTGATGGCCTGGCCAGACAGATTGGCCACGGTGTCCGCGACCGTGAAGACGTACTGGTCGTCCACGCTGATCACGCGGGTGAAGCGCAGGCCCGCCCCGTTGTCCCAGGTCAGGGTGATCGGCGTTTGCGGCGTCAGGCGCTGGCCCGAGGTCAGCCGCCAGACGGTGTTCGGGCCGGGCACGCCGCCGGGGATGTTCTCGGCCGTCCAGCCGAACTGGGCGAAGTAGGCGTGCTCCATGCCCTGCGGCCGGAACAGCTCGACCGGCGGGGAGTCCGGGTCCAGCGTCTGGCGGTAGTTGGTCAGGAAAAGATCGTCGATCCGGCCGCCGAGGAGCGAGAGCGAGCCGCTCAGCGTCGGCGTCTGGATCGGCACGCGTTCGGACGCGGCCAGGGCCTCGGTGCGGTCCTCGATCGGGGCGCGGCCCTGGACCGGGGCGTCCTCGGGATTGGCCAGCCCCGCCGCCACCGCCTGGTTGGCGCGCTCGGCCTCGGCCGCTTGACGAAGCTCCGCCTGGGGACCGAGATAGAAAATCTGATACAGGATCAGGATCGCCGCCGTGATCACCACGAAGAAGATCGTGTTGCGGTTGTTCTTCTTGTTCATGGGGCGTCGGGTGTCCTGGCCGGGTCGGGACGGCGCGGCGTAGAGGCCGGGTCCCTGGGGGTCGCGAGCCTTGTAAGGGCCGAGGCGACATCGTCAAGCAAGCGCGCCCACGGCCGATCCGCCGTGCCCATGCGCGCCACGAAGACATAGTCGCTGCCCGGCTGCCCCAGCCTCGGCAGCAGCGCCCTGGCGGCTTCGCGCAGGCGGCGTTTGGCGCGGTTCCGCACCACCGCCCCGCCGATCTTCCTCGTGGCGGTGAAGCCCGCGCCGACGTGGCCTGAGCCGTCGCCGCGCTCCAGACGCTGGACGACCACCGCGCCCCGGGCCTCGGAACGGCCTTTGGCGGCCGCCAGGAACTGGGGCCGCCGTTTCAGGCGTTGAATATCGACAGGGTCCGTCATTGTCCTCCCCGCGAGGGGCAGGCGAAGACGGCGTCAGGCCGTGAGCTTCTTACGGCCCTTGGCGCGGCGACGCGCGACGATCTTCTGGCCGTTCTTGGTGGCCATGCGCGCGCGGAAGCCGTGACGGCGCTTGCGCACGAGTCGCGACGGCTGATAGGTCCGCTTCACGGTCGGCTCCGATTGGCTAGGCGTTAAGGCGACGGACGGGTCCGGCGCTCAGGAAGGGCGGGCCTATACGGGCGAGGGCCCGCGCCGTCAAGGGCGGAGCCGCCGCTGGAGCGAGAATGGACCGACTAAAGCGCGTCTGGCCGCTGATCCTCGTCCTGGGGGGCCTCGTGCTCGTCTTCGCGACCGGCCTCAACCGTTATCTGTCGCTGGAGACGCTGCAGCGGCACGGCGAGGCGTTGCAGGCCTTCGCCCAGGCCAACTCCCTGCTGGCGCTGCTGATCCTGGCGGCGGTGTTCGCGCTGCTGACCGCCAGCGTCGTACCGGGGGTCTTCTTCGTCACGATCACGGCGGGGTATCTGTTCGGCCCCTGGGTGGGCGGCGTCGTCACGTCCATCGCGGCGACGCTGGGCGCTCTGGCCGTTTACGGCGTCGCGCGCACCGCCCTGGGGGAGGCGCTCAGGGCCAGGGCGGCGCGCGACCAGGGTCTGCTCGCCAGGGTCTGCGAGGCGATCGACCGGGACACCTTCTGGTACGTGCTGGCCAGCCGGCTGGCGGTGGTCGTACCGTTCCACATGATCAATGTGGCGGCCGGCGTCATGGCGGTCAGGCTGCCGCCCTATCTCCTCGCCACGGTGATCGGCCTGCTGCCGGCGCACATCATCTACTGCTGGATCGGTTCGCGGCTGGATGAGTTGTTGCAGAGCGATCCGACGCCCGACGTGCAGGCGCTCTTCAACCAGTTCTGGGCCCCTATGGCGGGGGTGTTCGTGCTGGCCGTCGTGCTGCCCTTCCTGATGCGCTGGGGCCAGCGGGCGCTGGTCCGGCGGTCGTCGACATGAGTCCGGTCGAAAGGGCCCGTGACGGCGTGGCGCGGCTCCGCGCGTGGCTCGCTGGGGCCCGGCCGGCGAAGGGGCCAGACCTTCTCGCCACGCGCCTGCTGATGCTGACGGTGGCCTTCACCGCGGCGGTGGAGATCCTGATCCTGGCGCCCAGCGCCGCCTCGTTCCACGAGCGTTGGCTGCGCGACCGCATCCAGTCGGCTGAGCTGGCCTCGGTCGGGGTGGAGGCCCTGCCGTACTCCGCCGTGGAGCCCGAGACCGCCGAACAGCTTCTGGCCATCGGCGGCGTGCAGGCGGTCGCGGTCAGCGACCAGGGCGTGCTGCGCCTGCTGCTGCAGGCGCCGCAGCTGCCCCGCACGCCGGACTTCATCGACCTGAGGAATCAGGGTGTCGGCGCGCGCCTGCTGGACCCCTGGCGCACCCTCGTCGGCCATCCCGACCGATCGATCCGCGTGCGGGCGGCGCCTCGCTACCGCTCGGGCGACTACATAGAGATCGTGGCCTCGGCCGAACCGCTGAAGGCGGAGCTGCGGACCTATCTTCTGAACACCTTGCTGCTCTCGCTGGTCATCTCCGCGGCGGCGGGCGGTCTGCTCTACGCCGCCCTCGCCATGCTGGTGCTGCGCCCGCTGGGCCGGGTGACCCGCTCGATCGAGCGCTTCGCCGAGGATCCGCACGGCCCCACCGAACCGCCCAGCGACCGGGCGGACGCGATCGGCCGGGTGGAGCGCGAGCTCGCCCGCATGCAGACCGAGGTGCGACAGTCGCTGCAGTCGCGCCAGAGGCTGGTGGCGCTGGGCGAGGCGGTGGCGCGGATCAACCATGACCTCAGGAACATGCTGACCTCGGCCCAGATGGCGTCGGACCGGCTGGCGTCGTCGGCCGATCCCCAGGTGGCGCGCGCCCTGCCGCGGCTGGAGCGGGCGCTCAGCCGCGCCTCGACGCTGGCGACCAATGTGCTGGACTACGGCAAGAGCGAGGAGCCGGCTCCGGAGCGGCGTCGTGTGCCGCTCAAGGCCGCCGTGCTGGCGGCGGGCGAGGACGCCGATCTCGACCCCGCCGGCGTGCGGCTGGCCACGACCATCCCCGCCAGGGCTGCCGTCCAGGCCGACCCCGACCAGCTGCACCGCATCCTGGTCAACCTGATGCGCAACGCCCGCCAGGCGATCCTGAACGACCCGGAGCGCGACGGGCGCGGGCGGGTGGAGGTTTCGGTCCGCAGGGAGGGGGAGACCTGCGTCGTCACCCTCGCCGACGACGGGCCGGGAATCCCGCCGCGCCTGCGCGAGCGTCTGTTCCAGCCGTTCGTCACCGGCGCCAAGGACGGCACCGGCCTGGGCCTGGCCATCGCCCGCGAGCTGGCCGAGGCCCACGGCGGGGAGCTCAGGCTGCTCGACGCCGACGGGCCGGGCGCGACCTTCGAGCTGCGTCTGCCGGACTGAGCTATCGCGTCGCCACGACGCCCTCGCGGCGGTCGTCGGCGCCGGCGTCCCATCTCCCGTTCCGCCAGATCGCGCCGTGCAGGCCCGAGGTCTCCGACGCGTTCGGGGCCAGTGCGACTCCGCGCGCCGCCAGCGCCTCGCGCAGCTCCGGCGAGAAGCGCTCGGTGTCCGCGCCGAAGCCGTCGCCCCGCGCCACCAGATTGGGCAGGTCGAACGCCGTCTGGACCGGCAGACCCCAGTCCAGAACCGCGATCAGGGCCTTGGCGTTGTAGGCCAGGATCGACGGTCCGCCCGGCGAGCCGAAGGCGCCGATGAAGCGGCCCTCGCGGTCCAGCACCAGGACCGGCGACATCGAGGAGCGGGGCCGCTTGCCGGGCGCCGGCGCGTTAGCGCCCTCGCCGTTGCGCGAAAAGTCGGTCAGCTGGTTGTTCAGGAAGAAGCCCGCCGCCATACGCCCGGAGCCGAAGATGCTCTCCACCGTGGTGGTCATGCTGACCGCGTTCCCCTCGGCGTCCACGACCACGAAGTGCGAGGTGCCGCCGGGCTCGGCGGTGGCGTCCGGCGCGGTGAAGCGGCCGCCGGGCGGCGCGCCCGGCTCCGCGGCGCCGGTCAGGCCGGGCGCCAGGGCCGCGCGCTCGGCCACATAGTCCTCGTCCAGAAGTCCCTGCACGGGCACGCCGACGAAGGCCGGGTCGCCGACGTAGCGGTCGCGGTCGGCGTACATCAGCCGTTGCAGCTGGGCGAAGGCGACCCAGGCGTCCGCGTCATCGGGCCCCTCCAGCACCGCGGGGGTCCGCTCCGCCATGGCCAGCAGCTGCAGCACCGCCACGCCGCTGGACGGCGGCGGCGGCACGCACACGACATAGATCCGGTAGGGCCGGCACAGCGCCCCGCGCTCGATCGGCTCGTAGGCGGCCAGGTCCTCAAGCGTCAGCGCGCCGGGGCGAGGCTCCCGCCGCACCGCCGCCACCACGGCTTCGGCTATGGCCCCGGTCTGGAAGGCTTCAGAGCCGCCCTCGGCGATGCGCCGCACCGTCTCGGCGTAGGCGGGGTTCCTGAGCACGTCGCCCGCCTGATGCCGCTCGCCGTCGGCCTTGGTGAAATAGGCGCGGGCGTCCGGCGTCGACGTCTGCGGGAAACGGCCGGCGATCATGCCGGCCAGGCGCGGGCTGACGACGAAACCCTCCTCGGCCAGCCGTTCCGCCGCGCCGAACAGCTCGGACCAGGGCAGCTCGCCGTGCTCGCCCTGCGCCAGCGCCAGCATCGGCACGGCGCCCGGCGCGCCGGTGGACCGGCCCGACAGCACGGCGGCGGCGAAGTCCAGCGGGCGCCCGTCCTCGAAGAACAGTTCGGCGGACGCGGCGGCCGGCGCGGTCTCGCGCCCGTCATAGGCGGTCACCTCTCCGGTGGAGGCGTCGTAATGCATCATGAAGGCGCCGCCGCCGAGGCCCGAGGACTGCGGCTCGACCAGGCCCAGCACCGCCTGGATCGCGACGGCGGCGTCGACCGCCGAACCTCCGCGACGCAGCACCTCCATCCCGGCCTCCACCGCCAGGGGATTGGCGGCGGCGACCAGCGGCCCCCGCGCCACGGGCGTCGGCGCGGGGGCCGCCGCCTGGCTCGGGACGGCGCCGCCCGAGCCGGTCATGCCGAGGGCGGCGCAGCCCGCCAGGGCCAGCGTCATCATCAGCGACGGGAGCGCCGCCCAGCGGCGCACGGAGGCGAACTTCGACATGGATCGACCTTGGGGGAGGGACCGGGACCCGGCAATAGGGACCGGGACCCGGCAATGTGGACGCTGGCGCCGCTCGACGAAAGGTCCGGGACGCGACAAGCTGTGCGGACCGTCCAGGGAGATGTCATGCGCGCTCGCCGTCCGTCCGCTCTTCTCGCGGCCCCCTGCCTCGTGACCCCATGCCTCGCCGTCTTGTGCCTCGCCGCCGTCGCCGCCGCCCCCGGCGGCGCCCGGGCCCAGACGCCCGTCGCGGAGGCCCCACAGGCGGCGCCCGCGGACGTCGGCTCCGAGGACGCCATCATCGCGGCGCTCTACGACGTCATCTCCGGTCCGGCGGGCGAGGTTCGGGACTGGGATCGCTTCCGCTCCCTGTTCCGCCCCGGGGCCGTCCTCACCGGCACGGGACGAGGTCCGGACGGCGTGGCGCGCGCGCGGACGATGACGGTGGAGGACTATATCGCCCGCAATGGGCCGGTCCTGACCGAGCGGGGCTTCTTCGAGACCGAGACCGGGCGGCGCGGCGAGCGGATCGGCCCGGTGGTGGCGCTGCTGTCCGGCTACGAGAGCCGCGCGACCGAGGACGGCGAACCGTTCGATCGCGGCGTCAACGCCATCCACCTTTATGACGACGGTCGGCGGTTCTGGGTCATCGCCATAACCTGGGCGTCCATCCCGCCGGGCGGCGAGGCCCCCGCGGGCCTGCTTCCGCAATGACGCCGAGCGCGCCGCTTTCGGGGCTTGCCCCCGCCGCCGCCCTCCGCTATGCACCCGCCCTCGCCGTCAAGGCCAGTGCGCGCCCGTAGCTCAGCTGGATAGAGCATCAGACTACGAATCTGAGGGTCGGACGTTCGAATCGTTCCGGGCGCGCCATCTATCTTCTCTCCGCCAGTCCCGTCCCCTCAGCGGAGCTCCCGGCTCGGGAGGGGGTCGGGTCCGCTCTCGGCCGGGCGACCAATCACTCTCGCCCATGATCCGCTGAGCCGGCTCTACGCTACGACCGGCACGGCCGGCGGGACCCATGTCCATGACGGGGGCCGGATTGCGGGGCGGCCGTCAGCGGCGCGGCGCGATCCACGGCTTCAACGCCCTGAACGAGCTGACCGCCTCCACGGTGGGCGGCGTGAGCCGGGGACACGCTAACGCTTCCGCCGGTCGCCTGATCGGCGCGGAGGACCGTTCCCGCGGCCGCCGGCCGGTCGGGCGGGATGGTCACTCGGGGCCGCTGTCGTCCAGGGGCTGGTGAGTGAAGCCCTCGGGGCCGGAGACGGGTTCGCGGTCCCGTTCGATCTCGACCGGGCTGAGGGCGTAGGCGACGGCGAGACGGGCCACCGAGACCAGGGCGTCGAGGTGAACGCGCTCATAGCCGTGGCTGGCGTCGACGCCGAAGGTGATCAGGGCCGTGCGGATGTCCGCTCCGGCTTCCAGCGCCGAGGCGGAGTCGGAGCGGTAGTAGCGGAACACGTCCTTCTGGAACGGGATGTCTTGCTCGCGCGCCAGCCGCGCGAGCTTGTTCGTCAGGTGCCAGTCGAAGGGACCCGTCTGGTCGGCCATGGCCAGGGTGACGCCGAACTCCGACGAGTTCTGGCCGGGCGCGGTCGTGCCGTTGTCGATGGTCACCATCGAGGCGACGTCGGGCACGAGCACCGACGAGGCGCCCAGGCCCACTTCCTCGGCGATGGTGATGAGGAAATAGAGATCGACCGGCGGGCGGCCGTTGACCTCATGGGTCTTCAGCGCCTTGAGCGCGGCCATCAGGCTGGCGACGCCCGCCTTGTCGTCCAGGTGGCGCGAGACGATGAAGCCGTTGTCGATGAACTCCGGCTGGGGGTCGATCGCGACGATGTCGCCGACGTCGAGGCCGAGCTTGAGCACGTCGTCGCGGCTGAAGACGGGGGCGTCCAGGCGCAGCTCGACCTGGGTCCAGGCGACGGGCTGGGCGTCCACCTCCTCGTTGAAGGTGTGGCCGGACGCCTTGAGAGGCAGGATGGTGCCGCGCACCCGCGTCTCCTCGCCGAAGACGGTGACGCGGGCGCCCTCGGCGAAGCGGGACGACCAGTGGCCGATGGGCACGAGCTCAAGTCGCCCGGTTTGCTTGATGCGCTTGACCTGGGCGCCGAGGGTGTCGACGTGGGCCACGAGCGCGCGGGCGGAGCCCTGGGTCTCTCCTTTGATCCGTGCACGGATGGCGCCCCGACGGGTCAGCTCATAGTCCACGCCGAGCGCGTTCAGCTCCCGGCACAGGCTCCAGACGGCCTCGTCGGTGTAGCCGGTGGGACTGGCGATCGCGAGCAGCGCCTTCAGCTGGTCGGTCAGGTAGTCGGGGTCGATCGGGGGCAGCGGCATATGTCTCGTCAGGTGTCGCGGTTCTGGACGGCGGCGCGGGCCGAGGTGGGTATGGACAGGGGAAACAACAGGTCGATGAAGCGCTCGGCCGTGGGCTGCGGCTCGTGGTTGGCGAGGCCTGGGCGCTCGTTGGCCTCGATGAAGGCGTAGTCGGGCTCCCGCGGGTGCCTGACCATCAGGTCGATGCCGGTGACGGAGATGTCGATGGCGCGGGCGGCGGCGACGGCGGCGCGGATCAGGGCGGGATGAACTTCGTCCGTCACGTCGTGGATGGTGCCGCCGAGGTGCAGGTTGGCGGCCTTCCTGACCTGGATCTCCTCGCCCTCGGGCGCGACGTCGTCCAGCGTGTAGCCCGCCTCGGCGAGGGTGCGTTCGGTCTCGGCGTCGACGGGGATGCGGGATTCGCCGCCGGTCGCGGCGGCGCGGCGGCGGCTCTGGTGCTCGATCAGGGCGCGGAGCGTGGAGCGGCCGTCGCCGATCACGCGGGGCGGACGACGCAGCGCGGCCGCGACCACCTTGAAGTCGATGACGACCAGACGCAGGTCGTCGCCCTTCACCTGCTGTTCGACCAGCACCTCGGGGCACAGGGCGCGGGCGGCGTCGATGGCGTCGGCGACGGCCTCGAGCGTGGTGAGGCCGACGAAGACGCCCTTGCCCTGCTCCCCGCGCGCGGGCTTGACCACCAGGGCGCCGTGGCGGTCGAGCGCGGCCTTCAGCGCCCCCTCGTCCTCCGGGTCGATGCGCTCGGGCACGGCCACGCCCGCCGCCTCGACCATGCGGCGGGTCATGCGCTTGTCGTCGCAGATCGAAAGGGCCACGGCCGAGGTCAGCTCCGACAGGCTCTCGCGGCAGCGGATCGAACGGCCGCCCCAGCTTAGGCGGAACAGGCCGCCCTCGGCGTCGATGATCTCGGTGTGGATGCCGCGCCGGCGCGCCTCGTCGACGATGATGCGGGCATAGGGGTTCAGGCCTGCGTCGTCGGCCGGACCGACGAACAGCGCCTCGTTGATCGGGTTCTTGCGCTTGACCGCGAAGAAGCTGACCCGCCGGAAGCCGAGCTTTTCATAGAGCGCGATGGCCTGGTCGTTGTCGTGCATGACCGACAGGTCCATGAACGCCAGCCCGTGGGTCTTGAAGTGTTCGGCCAGGCGCCGGACCAGGGCTTCGCCGACGCCCGGCTGGGTGGCCTGGGGGTCGACGGCGAGACACCAGAGCGAGGAGCCCTGTTCCGGGTCCTCGAAGGCGCGGCCGTGGTTCACGCCGGTGACGGTCCCGATGATGCGGCCGGTCGCTGAGTCCTCGGCCACCAGATAGACGAGGCTGCGGTCGTCGCGGTGGGTCCAGACGAAGTCCGGCGGCGCCTGCACCATGCGCCGCTTGGCGTAGATCTCGTTGATGGCCTGGGCGTCGGCCTCCGACACCAGACGCCGCACCAGGAAGCCGCGCGGCTGGCGCCGGCTGGCGCGATAGGTCGCGAGGTCCAGCCGGAAGGTGTGGGACGGATCGAGGAACACCTCCTGCGGCGCGCCCGCCAGAAGCACGTGCGGGTTGCGGACGTAGAAGGCGATGTCGCGCCGGTCCGGTCCCTCGGCGCGCAAGGCGTCGATCAAGGGCTCGGCCTTGGGGAAGGTCTGGGCGAACAGCAGCCGCCCCCAGCCGCAGTCGAGCGTGGCGTTCTCCACCCTCGGGGCGCCGCCGAAGACGGGCTTCAGCCCCTCGTGGCGCAGGCGTTTCAGGCGGTGGGCCTTGGACCGGCCGAGGCGGACGTCAGAGGCCATGGGTCTGCAGCCACATCTCGAGAAGCGCGACCTGCCAAAGCTCCGACCCGCGCAAGGGGGTGATGTGGGCCTTCGGGTCGGCGAACAGCCGGTCCAGCCAAGCGTCCTGGAACAGGCCGCGCTCCTTGGCCGCCCGGCTGGTCAGGGCGTCGCGCGCCATCTCCAGGTAAGGGCCCTCGATGTGCTTCAGCGCCGGCACGGGGAAGTAGCCCTTGGGCCGGTCGATGACCTCGGCGGGGATGACCTTGCGGGCCGCCTCCTTCAGCACGCCCTTGCCGCCGTGGGCCAGCTTGTGCTCGGGCGGGATGCGGGCGGCCAACTCGACCAGCTCGTGGTCCAGGAACGGCACACGGGCCTCCAGACCCCAGGCCATGGTCATGTTGTCGACCCGCTTCACCGGGTCATCGACCAGCATCACCTGACTGTCGAGACGCAGCGCCTTGTCGACCGGCGTCTCGGCGCCGGGGCGGGCGAAATGGGCCTCGACCAGCGCACGGCTGGCGTCGTGGTCGGCCAGCCAGCGGGGGTTCAGCTGGGTCGCCAGGGTGGCGTGCGAGCGGTCGAAGAAAGCCTTCGAATAGGTCTCGGTCGCGTCGTTCGCGCCCTGCATGGGCGGGTACCAGTGATAGCCGGCGAACACCTCGTCGGCGCCCTGGCCGGACTGCACCACCTTGATGTGCTTCGAGACTTCCTGGCTGAGCAGGTAGAAGCCGACGTTGTCATAGGAGACCATCGGCTCGGACATGGCCGCGATGGTCCCGGGCAGGGCCTCCATCAGCCTGTCGTGGGGCACGAAGATCTGGTGGTGCCGCGTGCCGTAGTGCTTGGCGATCAGGTCCGAATAGACGAACTCGTCCCCCTTCTCGCCGTTGGCCGCCTCGAAGCCGACGGAGAAGGTCATCAGCTCGTGCTGGCCCAGTTCGGCCAGCAGGCCGACGATCAGGCTGGAGTCGACGCCGCCGGACAGGAGCACGCCCACCGGCACGTCGGCCACCATGCGCCGCTTCACCGCTATGCGCAGGCTGTCCAGCACCTGGTCGCGCCAGTCCTCGAAGGAGGTCTGCGCATCGCCCGGCCCCCGCGCATGCGGCGGCGACCAGTACAGCCGGTCCTTGAACGCACCGTCGGGCTCATAGACGCGGATTGTCGCCGGCGGGAACTTGGTCACGCCCTTCAGGATCGTGCGCGGCGGCGGCACGACGGCGTGGAAGCTCATGTAGTGGTGAAGCGCGATCGGATCGATCGAGGTGTCGACGTCGCCGGCCTTCACCAGCGCCGGCAGGCTGGAGGCGAAGCGCAGCCGCTTGCCCTGCGCGGCCATGTAGAGCGGCTTGATGCCGAAGCGGTCGCGCGCGATCACGACGCGGCCGGTGTCGCGCTCGTGGATGACGAAAACGAACATGCCCATGAAGCGGTCGACGCAGCGGTCGCCCCACTGGGCCCAGGCCTTCAGGATCACCTCGGTGTCGCCGTGCGAGAAGAAGCGGTGGCCGAGCGCCTGAAGCTCCTCGCGCAGCTCCGGATAGTTGTAGATGCAGCCGTTGAAGGCGACCGTCAGACCCAGGTCGGCGTCGACCATGGGCTGCTGCGCCTTTTCCGACAGGTCGATGATCTTGAGGCGGCGGTGACCCAGGCCCACGGGGCCGCGCAGCACCACGCCCGATCCGTCAGGTCCCCGCGGCGAGAGCGCATCCGTCATACGTTGCAGCGCGCCGGCGTCCGCCGCGCGGCCGTCGAAATTGATCTCGCCGCTCAAGCCGCACATAGGCCATCCTTGTGTTGTGGAAGTTGCGTGCACAAATAGTTTGCACACTAAGGATTACAACCCGAATGGTCGCGCCTGGTTCGCCCGCCGCCGTGGAAAAACACGCCGAAACTGAACGGACGCCCGTGCAGATCGATCCCTCGGTGACGCTGCTGCGCTCGCTGCGCCGGGTCGCCCAGGCGATCGACGTGCGCTCACGCGAGATCGCCCGGCTGACCGGGCTGACCCTGCCGCAGCTGATCGTGCTGCAGGCGATCCGCACCCTGGGCGAGGTCACGACCCAGCAGATCTCGCGCGAGGCGGCGATGTCGGCGCCCACGGTGGTGGCGGTGCTGGACAAGCTGGAGGCCAAGGCGCTGATCGCGCGCTATCGCTCGACGAAGGACCGCCGGGTCGTGCACGCGCGGCTGACGGCGGCGGGTGAAGAGGCGCTGGCGGCCGCGCCGGACCTTCTTCAGCCGGGATTCATGGCGGCTTTCCGCGCCCTGCCCGAAGGCGAGCGTCAGGCGCTGGCCGAGGCCGTCAGCCGGGTGGCGATGCTGATGGCGCCGCCGCCGGTCGAGCCGGTCAGCTCCGCCACTCGCTGAGGGTGGCGCCGGCGGCGTCGGTGAAGGCGACGCGATCGATCTCCACCGCCGCCACGCACGTCGGCCGCTGGTCGGGGCCCGAGGCCGAGCAGCGAATGGCCCGGCCGTCGGCGAAGCTCGCCAGGCGGCCCGCCACCACCAGCCGATAACCCGCCGCCGGGATGGTCGGGGCCGCGGCGTCCTCGTCCTCGGCGCGGATGACGTGGGAGTAGGCCCGGCCCTCGCGCCGGTTCACCCGCGATCCGCCCTCGGGAAACACCACCGCCAGGCCGTAGGTCTGGGGACTGGCGCCGGCCGGAGCCAGCGGATCGGGGCGCACGGACGGGCAGGCCGGCGTCCGCAGCCAGGGCCGGGTCAGCCAGACGCCTTCCACCGCCTCCGCGTCCGGAGCCGCCTGACGGATCAACGCGGTCTCGGCCCAATCGGCCGGGGTGAGGGCCAGGGTCAGGGCGCCGTCGGCCGCGCGGGTGACGCCGGGCAGCCCAGGCGCCGACGCCGCGCTGGCGGGCGCGCCGCAGCCGAAGGCCTGAACCAGGGTGAACTGTCGCCCGGCCAGGCGCGGGGAAGGGGCCTCGGTCCGGCCCTCGGCGAAGTCGGACGCCGCCTGGTCGAAGGCCCGAATGAGGTCGGCGCGCGACATTGGGGCGATCTGGACGATCGGCGCGGGCGCCGGCTCCGGCGTTTCGACCGGTACGGGCTCGGGCTCGGGCGGGGTTTCGGGCGTCCGGTCGCAGGCGGCGAGCGAGAGCGTGGAAACGAGGGCGACAGCGGCCGTGGCGGAGGTCCGTGAGGCGAGCATGCGCCAGCCTAACACGTGGCGCCCTCGTGTGAACCGGTTGACGAAGACGCGGGCGCGCGGACTATCGGGCATGACTTTCGAGCAAATGGCTGCGCTTGGCGTTCTCACGGCGGTGGTCTTCGGGCTGATCCAGGGGCGGCTGCGCTCCGACGTCGTGGCCCTGACCGGCGCCGCCGTGCTGCTGGTGACCGGCGTGGTGCGCCCGGTGGAGGTGCAGGAGGCCTTCGCCTCGCCGGCCATCGTGGCCCTCGCATCCCTCTTCGTCCTGGCCTACGCCATCGAGTTGTCGGGGTTTCTGGGCCTGCTGATCCGCATGGGAGCTCGGCTGTGCGCGCGCATCGGCGCGGCGGGGCTGTGGCTTGTCATCGGCCTGTCGGGCGGGGCCTCGGCGTTCCTCAACAACACCCCGATCGTGGTGCTGGCCGCGCCGGTGGTGAAGGATGTGGCGAGCTCGCTGAACCTGGACCCGAAGCGGTTCCTGATACCGCTGTCCTACGTCACGATCATGGGCGGCGCCTGCACCCTGATCGGCACCTCGACCAACCTGCTGGTCAACGACATGGCCAGAAGCGCGGGCCAGCCGGTGTTCGGCATGTTCGAGATCACCCCGGTCGGGCTGGTGATCGCCGTGTTCGGCGGGATTTATCTCTACGTCTTCGGCGGGCGACTTCTGGCGCGGGCGAGCGAGGACGCCCACCCCACGCCGAACCGGGTCCAGACCGGAGACGGTCTTCTGGGCGACCTGAAGCTGTTCAAGGTCGACAAGCCGCTCGATCGGCGAAAGGCGCTGGTCTCGGTCGGGGTGTTCATCGCCGTGGTGACCGCCGCCGCCATGGGCTGGGCGCCGATCGCGGCGGCCGCCTTCGCGGGCGCGGTCCTGTTGATCCTGGTGGGGGTCATCACCCCGGACGAGGCCTATGCGGGCCTGAGGCCGGAGGTGCTTCTGCTGATCGCCGGCATGGTGGTTGTGGGCCTGTCGATCGAGCTGACGGGGCTGGCGGAGTCCGGAGCCTCGGCGCTGATCGAGGTGATCCGGCCGCTGGGGCCGCTGGGGGCCCTGATCATCCTCTACGGCGTGACCCTGTTCGCCACGGAGATCCTGTCGAACGCCGCGGTGGCGGTGCTGCTGACGCCGATCGCGGTGGCCTTGGCGGAGAGTTTGGGGGTCGACCCCCGCCCCTTCCTGGTCGCGATCATGATGGCGGCCAGCGCCGCCTTCGCCACGCCCTTCGGCTATCAGACGAACGTGCTGGTCTACGAGACCGGCGGCTACACCTACATGGACTTCCTCAGGATCGGCGTGCCGCTGAACCTGATCAGCTGGGTGGCGGCGGGCCTGGCGATCCCCGTCTTCTTCCCGTTCTGAGTTCAGCGGATCGCCGCCGCCGAGCCGCCGTCGGCGAGGGCGCGGACCTCGGCGGCCGTGGTCATGGCGTTGTCGCCGGGCGTGGTCATGGCCAGCGCGCCGTGGGCCCAGCCCAGACGGACGGCGGCATGGATGTCCCAGCCCGCAATCAGGCCCTCGATCAGGCCCGCGGCGAAACCGTCGCCGCCGCCGACGCGGTCCAGGATGTCGATCTCGCGCGCCTCGACCTCGGCCCGCTCGCCGTCGCTCCACGCCACCGCGCCCCAACGGTTTCGCGAGGCCGACAGGGGATCGCGCATCGTGGCCGCGAAGATTGAGATGTTCGGAAGCTCACCCGTCAACCGCTTCACCAGGGCGTCGAAGGGCGCCGGGTCCGCCGGGTGGGTCCGCGCCGGGCCGGCGTCCAGTCCCAGGCAGGAGGCGTAGGCGTACTCGTCGCCGATCAGGACGTCGACGAGGCCCGCGATCTCGCGGTTGACCCGACGCCCGGCGTCGGGATCCGGGTGGGCGGCCCACAGGCTGTGGCGATAGTTGAGGTCATAACTGACGACCACGCCGTGTCGTTTGGCGGCGCGGACGGCCTCCAGGGTCGTCGCGGCCGTCTCTTCCGACAGGGCCGCGAAGATGCCGCCGGTGTGGAGCCAGCGGACCCCGACCTCGTCGAACAGCCGGTCCCAGTCGACCTCCCCGGGCGCCAGCTGCGCGGCGGCCGAGCGCGCCCGGTCCGAGACGCCCAGCGCCCCGCGCACGCCGAAGCCGCGCTCGGTGAAGTTCAGTCCCATGCGCGCGTCTCGGCCGATGGGGTCCGCCTCGCGCCACAGGATGTTCGAGATATCGACGCCGCCGGCCAGGATCAGGTCTTCGGCGAGCGCCCCGAGTTCAGTCCGGGGCAGGGCCGTGACCACGGTTGTGCGACGTCCGAACGTCTTCCTCAGCCCGCGCGCCACATTGTACTCGCCGCCGCCCTCCCAGACCTCGAAGGACCGGGCCGTACGGATCCGGCCCTCGCCCGGGTCAAGACGGAGCATGACCTCCCCCAGGGCCGCGCAGTCGAAGCGGCAAAGGTCTGCGGGGCGGAGCGAGAGGGTCATTTCAGGAGCGTGGGCGGCCGGAGCGAGAGTTCGGGGATGACCACGACCAGCTTAAGCGCGCCGACGCAAGCGGGATAGAACGACCCGGTCGATTTCATCGTCTCGATCATCGGGACGGCGCCGATGAAGGACCCCACGCGTCGGGCCTGGTCCAGCGGCGGCGAGCTCAAGGTGCGCACTGGACCTGGGCAGGCTTCGCCCTGGCAACCAATCCGTCTCCAGCGGATTGGGCCCTCATGCCAAGCTTCCAGACAGCCACCGCCTCGTTGCGGGACGTGGTGACCGCGCGCGGCCCCCATCCGGCCCACGCCGTCCTGCTCGCCTTTCCGATCGCCCTGTTCACCAGCGCGGTCGCCACGGACATCGCCTATCTCCGGACGGCCGAGGTGCAGTGGACGAACTTCTCGTCCTGGCTGATCGCGGGCGGCCTGCTGTTCACCGGCCTGACGCTGGCGTGGGCGCTTCTCGCCGCGGCGGCAGGCTGGCGCGGAGCCGAGCGTCGGGCGCGTCTGGTCTACGCCGCCGTGCTGCTTCTGCTGTTCGTGATCGGCCTGATCAACGCCTTCAAGCACAGCCAGGACGCTTGGAGCTCGGTCGAGGCCTTCGGCCTGATGCTGTCCATCCTGTCGGCGCTCCTGGCCCTCGTCGCCGGGGTTCTGGCCTTCTGGGCGCCCGGCGCGCGGGAGCCGGGCCGATGATCCGCGCGGCGATGATCCCGGCGGCCTGCGCGGTCCTGATGCTTGCCGGCTGCGGCGGCGAGGAAAGGCTGGTGGAGACCGGGCCGAACCCGACCATCCCCGACATCCGGGAAAGTCTGGTCCCGTCGATGAACATCGCCCGGCCGGCGGGCTGGGGCGACCAGACCCCCGTCGCGCCGGAGGGCTTCACCGTCACGGCCATGGCCACGGATCTTCGGATCCCCCGCCAGATGCTGGTGCTGCCCAACGGCGACATCCTGATCGCCGAGGGGCGCGGCGGGAATGCGCCCGCGCTCCGCCCCAAGGACGTTCTGGCCGGGCTGATCAAGAAGCGGGGGACCACCCAGGTCGAGAGCGGGGACCGCATCACCCTGCTGCGTGACGCGAACAACGACGGTCGGCCGGAGGTGCGCACCGTCTTCATCGACAATCTGAACGCGCCCTACGGCCTCGCCTTCATCGACGGCTATGTCTACGTCGCCAATCAGGACGCGGTGGTCCGCTTTCCGTACCAGGACGGCCAGACCCGCATCACGGCGGCGGCCGAGGAGGTCACGAAGCTTCCCGCCGAGATCAATCACCACTGGACTAAAGCCATGACCCGCTCGGCCGACGGGCTGACGCTCTATGTCGGCATCGGCTCGAACAGCAATGTGGGCGAGCGCGGCATGGCGGCTGAGGAGGAGCGCGCGGTGGTCTGGGCCGTCGATCCGACGACGGGCGCCCACCGCACGGTGGCGCGCGGGCTGCGCAATCCCACCGCCCTGGCCATCGAGCCTCAGACCAGCGCCCTGTGGGCGGTGGTCAACGAACGCGACGAGATCGGACCGCAGGCCTCGCCCGACTACCTGACCACGGTGCGCGAAGGCGGCTTCTACGGCTGGCCCTACAGCTACTGGGGCCGGAACGTCGACCCGCGCGTCCGGCCCCGGAGACCCGATCTGGTCGCCCGCGCGATCACGCCGGACTACGCCCTGGGCTCGCACGTCGCCGCGCTCGGCCTGTCGTTCGCAAGGGACGGCGGCTTCGGCGGCCGCTTCGCCGAGGGCGCCTTCATCGGCGAGCATGGCAGCTGGAACCGCCGGAATCTGTCCGGCTACAAGGTGACGTGGGTCCCCTTCTCGGCCGGCCGCCCGAACGGCGACCCGGTCGATTTCCTGACCGGATTCCTGACGGACGACGGGCAGGCGCGCGGCCGCCCCGTGGGCGTGCTGTTCGATCCGGAGCGGCGCATCCTGCTGGTCGCGGACGACCTGTCCAACACCGTCTGGCGCGTCGCCCCCCGCGCGCCGGAGGCGCCGGCGCGACCCTAGACCGAAATCGGTTCAGTTGGACGCAGGTCCAACTGGGCTCGGATTTCGGTCCAGTTTCAAGCGAGAGCCTGATTCACGCCTCAAGCGGAATCGCAAAGCGACTCACATAGGCCGATCAGGCCCTGACGGTCAGGCCGCGTCGGGTCGTTCGAAAGCCCAGCGCACCACGCCTCCCAAGGCCATGGCCGCCGCCCGCGTGCCTGGTCGCGTCAGCGCCGGCGGCGCGATCCCGTGCATCCGCCGCGCCCAGTCGGGCAGCAGGTCCACGCCCGCGTCCAGCGTCAGGCGCTGGAAGGGCCGCAGCGCGGGCTTCATGGGCGGCGGGTCGAGGATCAGCCGCGCCACCTCCCGGGTACGCTCGTCCACCCTCAGGGCCGGCTTCAGGGTCGCGATCAGCGCCCGCGCCTCGCTTGTGGACCGAGGGACGGGATCGGCGCCCAGCCGCGCCCCACCTCCGCCATCTCGGCGAAATAGCGATCCTGATCGTTGGCGCTGAGCCGCGGGTCGACCAGGCGGCGGTAGGCGGCGAGAAAGCTGGTCGTCTCCGTCACGTGCACCCAGGCCAGCAGGTCCGGCCGGTCGGCGGCGTAGGCGCTCCCGTCCGGCAGCGTACCCCGCACCCGCCCGTGGATAGACCGCACCCGGGCGATCGCGGCCTCGGCCTCCTCCGGACCGCCATAGGTGGTCAGGGCGATGAAGCGGGCGGTGCGCCTCAGTCGTCCGGCCAGATCCTCGCGGAAGTTGGAGTGGTCCCACACGCCGGCCAGCACCTGCGGATGCAGCATCTGCAGCAACAGGCCCGCGACCCCGCCGGCCAACATGGCGACCACGTCGCCGTGCACCCTCCAGGCGACGGAGTCCGGGCCGAACAGACCGTCGGTCCGGCGCGCCACAGGCCGCTCGCCCCGCGAGGAGTCGTTGAAGACGGCGACGATCTCGGCCGCCAGGCGGCGGCGCACGGAGGCCAGCATGGCGGAGAGGATAGGCGGTCCCCCGCCGTCCCGCCGCTGCCCCGTCGTCGCGGATCACGCCTTCGTGAGATCGGGCGTCGCGCGGCCGTCACGGCCTGTCCACAGGCTCATCCCCCGCCGCGACGATGATTCGCCCGGAAAACGAACGTCAAGCCGTTGACGCCCCGTTCACCATCTGCGCCCCATATGTGGGCTCGGGCAGCGCTTCGGCCACTAGATGATGTGGTTTCGGCGCGGGGATCATCACCGGATTGAGTTCAGGAATCGGGACGAACATGGCTGGCGGCGAGGCTTTGAAGTCGGTGGAATTCGGGACGGAGCGCGAGGCGCTCGCCCCCGAAAGGCCGCATCTGGCGGTGGTTCGGTCGGTGCAGATCGACCGCAGCCGCGACGCGCTGTTGACGGACTTCGGCAAGAAGACGCTTGAGGACCGCTACCTGCTGCCGGGCGAGAGCTATCAGGACATGTTCGCCCGGGTGGCCACCGCCTTCTCGGACGACGCCGACCACGCGCAGCGGATCTACGACTATATCTCGCGTCTGTGGTTCATGCCGGCGACGCCGGTGCTGTCGAACGGCGGCGCCAACCGCGGCCTGCCGATCTCGTGCTTCCTGAACGCGGTGGGCGACAGCCTGGAAGGCATCCAGTCGGTCTGGAACGAGAACGTGGCGCTGGCGTCGAACGGCGGCGGCATCGGCACCTACTGGGGCGGGGTCCGCTCCATCGGCGAGAAGGTCAAGGGCGCGGGCCAGACCTCGGGCATCATCCCCTTCATCCGGGTGATGGACTCCCTGACGCTGGCGATCAGCCAGGGCTCGCTGCGCCGGGGCTCGGCGGCGGTCTACCTGGACGTCCACCATCCGGAGATCGAGGAGTTCCTGGAGATCCGGAAGCCCTCGGGCGACTTCAACCGCAAGTCCCTGAACCTGCACCACGGCATCAACATCACCGACGCCTTCATGGAGGCGGTTCGCGACGGCAAGCCCTTCGCGCTGGTCTCGCCCAAGACCGGCGAGACGATGAAGACCGTGGACGCCCGCACCCTGTGGCAGAAGATCCTCGAGATCCGCCTCCAGACCGGCGAGCCCTACCTGATCTTCTCCGACACGGTGAACCGCCAGATGCCCGCCCACCAGCGCGAGCTGGGGCTCAGCGTCAAGCAGTCGAATCTCTGCTCGGAGATCATGCTGCACACCGGACGCGACCACCTGGGCATCGACCGCACCGCCGTCTGCTGCCTGTCGTCGGTCAACGCCGAGACCTTCCTGGAGTGGCGCGAGGAGCCGCGCTTCATCGAGGACGTGATGCGCTTCCTCGACAATGTGCTCGAGGACTTCATCCGCCGGGCGCCGCCGGAGATGCGCGCCGCCGTCTATTCGGCCCAGCGGGAGCGTTCGGTGGGTCTGGGGCTGATGGGCTTCCACTCGTTCCTGCAGCAGCAGGGCGTGGCCTTCGAGAGCGCCATGGCCAAGAGCTGGAACATGCGCCTGTTCAAGCACCTGCGCCGCGAGGCCGACAAGGCGAGCCGCCTGCTGGCCGAGGAGAAGGGGCCGTGCCTGGACGCCAAGGAGCGCGGCGTCATGGAGCGGTTCAGCCACAAGCTGGCCATCGCGCCGACGGCCTCGATCTCGATCATCTGCGGCGGCACCTCGGCGGGCATCGAGCCGATCCCGGCCAACATCTACACCCACAAGACCCTGTCGGGCTCCTTCGCGGTCAAGAACCCCTATCTGGAGCGCCTGCTCGACGAGAAGGGACAGAACACCGACGTGGTCTGGTCCTCGATCCTGGAGCACGAGGGGTCGGTCCAGCACCTGGACTTCCTCAACGACGAGGAGAAGGCGCTCTTCAAGACCGCTTTCGAGCTGGACCAGCGCTGGATCATCGAGCTCGCCGCGGATCGCACGCCTGAGATCTGCCAGGCCCAGTCGATCAACGTCTTCCTGCCGGGCGACATCGACAAGTGGGATCTGCACATGCTGCACTGGTCGGCCTGGGAGAAGGGCGTGAAGTCGCTCTACTACCTGCGGTCCAAGTCGGTGCAGCGCGCGGCCTTCGCCGGCGCGGACGCCAAGGGCGACGAGCCCGAGGTCGATCCGAACCAGCCGGACCTCTTCTCGGTCGCCCGCACCGACTATGACGAGTGCCTCGCCTGTCAGTAGGCCGATCCGTTTTGACGCGCGCGGAACCTCCCCGCCGGGCGCGACGTTCGGAATGCGGTGAAAGCTTGTCGTGAAAGCGTCAGATGACGGCGGCCCATTAACGGGTTAGGATCACCTGACGCCATCGGACTGGGGAGGCCGCATGCGCGCCGTGTGGACGGCAGTTCTGGGAGGGGTCGTCGCCCTGGCGGCGACGGGCGCCGCGGCTCAGTCCGCGGACGGCGCACGGCCTTATTTCGGAAGCGCGGCCCGGATCAGCAATGATTTCGACGACGGGGCGCCGCGCCGCCCGGCCCGCCCGTCGGGCGACCCGGTCGCGGACCTGATCGTGCGGCTGGACGTCGAACCGACCTACATCGCCCGCGCCGGAGCGCCGTTCGGGGCCCCGATCGAACCCCTGTCGCCCATGACCCCCCGATCGGACGGCCTGGCGACCGCGACCCGCACGCGCGAGGTGTTCCTGGGCGGCGACGGCTTCACCGATCGCCTGCGCCTGACCAGCCAGGGCGCCTTCCGCCGGGCCGACGGGTCGCCCCTGCCGCCGACGCCGCAATTCGCGGGCGCGATCGATGATGAGCGGGTGGCGCTGAACTATCGTCGCGGCTGGGACGCCGCGCGCGGCGAGACCCCATCCGGCCTGGAGGTGACGCTGACGCCCCACGCCGGGGTGGACTTCAGCGACGGGCAGGGCGCGCTGGAAGCCGGGGCCACGCTGCGCATCGGCGAGAACCTGGACGACATGGTGCGCGACGGCGGCGAGGCGTTCGGGGACCGCTCGCGCTGGTATCTGTACGCCGCCGGCTCGGGCCGCGCCGTGGGCTACAACTGGGCCCGCACGCGCGACGGCGACTACGCCCGCTCCGGCGTCAGCCACGACTCGGGCGCCTTCCTCGGCGACGCATCGATCGGCATGGCCTGGCGGCGAGGCGCGGTGCAGAGCTCGGTCGGCGTGGTCTATCGCGAGATCGACGCCTCGGAGCTTCGCGGCGAGGGCTTCGACAAGGACGTCAGCGAAGGTCTGCTGGCCTTCCAGTTCTCGATCAAGCCGGAATAGCGGCCGACTTGCCTCGCGCGCGTCGCCGCGCCAAAGCTTGACCATGACCGCGCCCGAAGCGCCCGACGTTCGTCCCGAGCCGCGTCCTGAAACGCCACCGCCCGCGCGCCGCCGCCCAGGCCTGCGGCGGTGGCTGTCGATCGCCCTGGCCGCGGCCGTCTTCCTGCCGCTCGGGGGCGTCGTCGTTCACCGCTTCGTGCCTCCCCTCACGACGGTGCTGATGGTCGAGCAGACCTTCAAGGGGCGTCCCCAGGATTATCGCTGGCGATCGCTGGACCGGATCTCGCCCCGTCTGGTCCGCGCCGCCATCGCCGCCGAAGACGCCAACTTCTGTCGCCATGAAGGCTTCGACTTCGAGGCGATCCGCGAGGCGCTGGACGCCAACGCCGACGGTCGGCGGATGCGAGGCGGCTCCACCATCAGCCAGCAGACCGCCAAGAACCTGTTTCTGTGGCCCGGCCGCGACTGGGTCCGAAAGGGGCTCGAGGCCGGCTACACGGTGCTGATCGAGGCCTTCTGGCCGAAGCGGCGGATCATGGAGGTCTATCTCAACGTCGCCGAGTTCGCGCCGGGGGTCTACGGCGCCGAGGCGGCGGCCCGGCACTGGTTCGGCAAATCAGCCGACGAACTCACCGCCCGCGAGGCCGCGCGGCTCGCCGCGGTGCTGCCCAGCCCCCGCCGCTATGACGCCGCCCGGCCGGGGCCCTACGTCCGTCGCCGCGCCGGGCGGATCCAGGCGGCGGCGAACACTGTGGCGCGCGACGGCCTGGACGCCTGCGTGCTCCGGTAAGGGCGCGCCGGGGTAAACCCGGATTAACCCGCCTCGCTGGTCATTCCTTAAGCGTGGGGTCGGCAAACTCCTCCTCCGGGCCGGAGCGCGCGTGGTCGTGCGCCCGTCACCGACGGCTCAAGGGGACGAGGACGATGGTTCGCAGGGCGAAGGATCGGGCCGGACGCGGCGGCCTGCTAGGACGTCTGGCGAAGGCGCGGGACGGCGGCGTGGCCATGATGTTCGGGCTGGCGCTGCCGCCGCTGATGATGATGACCGTCGCGGGCGTGGACATCCACCGCGCCGCGACCGTTCGCGCCAGTCTGCAGGACGCCCTGGATGCGGCGGCCCTGGCGGCGGCGCGGTCCCAGTATATCGACGCCGAAGGGGTGACCCGCGTCGGGATGGCCTCGTTGCGCGCCAACATGCAGAATTTCGAGGGTGTGACGCTCGAAGAGACGGCGACCAGCTTCACCCTGTCGGAAGAGGGGGTGGTCACCGCCCGCGCCAAGGCCAACGTGGACGCCGTGATCGCCGACATCGTCCTGCCGCCCTACGGCCAGGTGCTGGACGACCAGTTGCCGGTCACCGCGAGCAGCGAGGTCATGAGGTCCAACAACCGCGTCGAGGTGGCGCTGGTGCTGGACAACACCGGCTCCATGGCCGGCACCAAGCTCACCAACACCAAGGCCGCCGCGATCGACCTGATCGATCGCCTGGCCGCGGCGGACGCCCGCACCGTCGAGGACGACGCGGTGCGCATCTCGCTCGTACCCTTTTCGATGACCGTCCGTGTGCCGACAAATAACGGCGCGCGGCCCAGCTGGATGACCAACGACGGGAACCACACCGGCGGGCATGGTCAGTACGGCATCTTCAACGGGGCGGTCGGCCGGTTCGACCTTTTCGACGACCTGGGCACCCGATGGGGCGGCTGTGTGGAGGCGCGGGCCCAGCCCTTCGACATCCGCGACACGGCTCCCTCGACGGCGAACCTCGCCACGATGTTCGTGCCGTACTTCGCGCCGGACATTCCCGACAACGACTACTCCAAGGACAACACCTGGAAGAACTGGCGCAACGTCGAGGCCAACGACTATGTCGACGACGGCGTCAGCAACAACGGATCTGACAAGTTCAACAACAGCACGGCCAGGACGGAAGCCTGGTTCAACCGGCTGAAATACCACCACAAGTACGACAACTCGCCGAGGGGGGCCCTGACCACCTCGTTCGGCCCCAATCGGGGCTGCGATCTACAGCCGCTGATCCGTCTGACGGACGATTACGCGGCGCTGCGCACCGCCGTGAACAACATGACCGCGACCGGCAACACCCAGGTGCCGCTGGGCGCCATGTGGGGCTGGCACACCCTGTCGCCGAACGCGCCCTTCAGCGACGGCCGCCCCTATGGCGAGGAGCGGCTGCTGAAGATCATGATCCTGATGACCGACGGCGAGAACGTCCTTAGCGACACCAGCAACCCGAACGATTCCACATACAACGCCCAGGGCTACGTCTGGCAGGGACGGCTTGGGATCACCGGCGGCAGCAATGCCCAGCGCCGAACGGCTTTGGACAATCGGCTCGATCACCCGACCGCCGGGCGCGAGGACCTGTGCGGCAACATGAAGGCCCAGGGCATCATCATCTACACCGTCGCGGTGCAGGTGGACTCCCAGGCCCAGGCCTTGATGCGTCGCTGCGCGACCTCCGACGACCACTACTTCAACGTCAACAGCGCCTCGGCGATCGGCGACGCCTTCGACCGCATCGCCGGCTCGATCGAGAACCTCAGGATCACCCGCTGATCAGAGCAGTCGGATCTCGCGCAGCCGCTGCAACAGGTAGTCCTGCGCCGTGATCGGCTCCGGATAGCGGTTCGGCCGGTCGGTGCTGACGCAGGACGGCAGGGTCGCGATCTCGAAGTCCGGGTTGAAGTGCAGGAAGAAGGGCGTCGAATAACGGGCGAAGCCTCGCCGCTCGGGCGCGGGATTGACGACCCGGTGCGTCGTCGACGGCAGGACGTGGTTCGTCAGCCGCTGCAGCATGTCGCCGATGTTGACCACCAGCGCGCCCGGCGGCGGCGCGATGTCCAGCCAGCGGCCGCCCTTGTCCTTCAGCTGCAGTCCCGCCTCCTCGGCGCCGAGCAGCAGGGTGATGACGTTGATGTCCTCGTGCGCGCCGGCTCGCACGCCGGGGGCGTCCGCCGGGATCGGCGGATAATGCAGCAGACGGAGCACGCTGTTGCCCATGTCGACCTTGTCGGCGAACCAGTCGGCCGGGAGATCTAGATAAAGGGCGATGGCCCGCAGCAGATCGGCGCCGAGGCGATCCATGGCCTGGAACATGGCCTGGACGTGCGGCTTGAAGGACGGAACCTCGTCAGGCCAAAGGTTGTCGCGCATCATGGCGCGATAGGGATGGCCCTTCGGCAGGTCGCGCCCGGTGTGCCAGAACTCCTTCAGATCGACCACATCGGCGTCCTTGGCCGCCTCCTGGCCGAAGGGCGTGTAGCCGCGCGCGCCGCCCGTGCCCGGCTCGTGGTACTTCATCTTGGTGTCGGCGGGCAGGGCGAAAAAGGCCTTGGCGTCGTCCACCGCCGCCTGGATGGCGGTCATGTCCAGGCCGTGATCGGCCACCACCGCGAAACCGTATCGGGCGAAGGACGCGCCAAGGGCGGCGGCGAGGCCGGCCGGATCGGCGGCGTAGTCGGCCATGGACACGGGGGCGATGGCGCTTTGCACGGGATGCGGGGCGGGTTGGGCGGTCATCGGGCTACCTCTCGAACGACGTCCTCATAGTCTCCCGGTTCCCATGACGCCAGATCGCGGCCCCTTGCGCGGGGGTCGCCACGCGCGGCAAATGGAACCTTGGCGGTATGTGTCGCGTTGCCCGCCCGACAACCTAGCGAGGGGACCTCCAGATGCGCCTGAAGCTCATGACCACCGGCGTCGCCATCGCGGCGCTGCTCGCCGCCTGCACCACCACCGATCCCTACAGCTCCACGCCGCGCCGCAACAACACCGCGACCGGCGCCCTGGCCGGCGCCGGCATCGGCGCGCTGCTGGGCTATCTCACCAACACCTCGGACGGCGAGCAGGGTCGCCGCAACGCCCTCATCGGGGCCGGCGTGGGCGCGCTCGCCGGCGCGGGCGTCGGGGCCTACATGGACCGTCAGCAGCGCGCGCTCGAGGCGGAGCTGTCCGGCACTGGCGTCGGCGTCGCGCGCCAGGGCGACAATCTGATCCTGCGCATGCCGGCGGATGTCACCTTCGCCACCAACTCCTCCAGCATCGATCCGCGCTTCGACGCGACCCTGCGCGACGTGGCGGGCGTGCTTCAGGAGTACGACCGGTCGCTGGTCGATATCGTGGGGCACACCGACTCCACCGGCGGCGACGCGATCAACCAGCCGCTTTCCGAGCGTCGCGCCGCCTCGGTGGCCCAGACGCTGATCAACTACGGCGTCATGCGCGAGCGGCTCTATGTCGCCGGCGTCAGCTCGCGCAATCCGGTGGCCTCCAACGATACGGCCGAGGGTCGTCAGCTGAACCGTCGGGTCGAGATCCTGATCCGTCCGTTCACGGGCTGATCCGCCTTGCCAGACCGCCGTTCGTCGTGCTTCGTTTCCCCTCGCGGGGGAACGGATGCACGACGAATCGGGCGACATGGTCGAGGGGCTGAAGCTGACGGCGATCGCGGTTTTGTGCGCCGTCGTCACCGCCGGCGCCGTGATCGGACTGTCGCAGGCGTCCCGCCCCGCATCCGACGGGGCTGTGGTCGAGGTGTGGCTGGGGCGATGAGGCCCTCGGCCCCGTGATCCCCGAGGAACCGCTCGTCATTCACGGCGCCGGCGGCCATGCGGCCGTGGTGGCCCAGGCCTGGATGGCGGCGGGCGGCGTTGTGGCCGCATTCGTCTCGCCCCAGCCCCCGACCGCCGCGCTGCCGGCGCCGTGGTCGGAGACCACGCCCGGCGAGCACGGCCTGCATCATCTCGGCTTCGGCGAGCTTCAGCGCCGTCGCGAGGCGGCGGGGACTCTGGTCTCGATCCGCTGGGGGTCGGTGATCGATCCGCGCGCCGTCGTCAGCGATGGGGTGACGATCGATGCGGGCGCCTTCGTGGCCATGGGCGCCCTGATTCAGGCGCGCGCCCGTATCGGGCGGCATGCGATCGTCAACACCGGGGCTGTGGTCGAGCACGACGTGGTCGTCGGCGCCTTCAGCCATGTCGCTCCAGGATCGGTGCTGCTGGGCGGCGTGAGCGTGGGCGACGGGGTGATGGTCGGCGCACGCGCCGTCGTCTTGCCGGGCCTGCGGCTGGGCGACGGCGCGGTGATCGGGGCGGGCGCCGTGGTCACCCGGGACGTTGATCCTGGAGCGCGGGTCGTGGGCGTCCCGGCCCGATCGCCCGCCTGACGTCGCCTGATTGATCGAAGCGGAAAGGAAAAGCCCCCGGATCGGTGATCCGGGGGCTCCAGGTCGTGTCGGAGAGCGGGCCGAAGCCCGCGCTCTTGCTTTAGAAGTTGATGTCGATGGTGGCGCGGCGGTTGAGGGGTTCGCGCACGCCGTCGGCGGTGGGACGGGCGAGTTGGGTTTCGCCGCGGCCGTCGAGGGAGATGACGCCGCC